>JANNWY010000076.1:0-18550 GCA_031409335.1 Chthoniobacteraceae bacterium
GGCGACCCGGGCTTTGAATGCGGCTTCATGCCGCTTGCGTTTGCTCTTCATTTTCGGTGGTTTTATGCTGCGTTTTTACACGCGCTCCCACCGCCATTTTATAGCTTAACCTCTGGCCCGATTTTCGGGGTCCACCTCACTGTGATGATCCCACCGTTCGCAATGGTCAGCGTTTCCGTCGCCGGGTTAGTCAGTGAGCCGAGCGTGTAGTTTCCCGAGGCGACTGCTTCAAAATTGATGTTACCGACCGTGATGGGTACGCCCAGCGTCACGACTCCCGCCGTGCCGCCGGCCCCGAAGATCGCCGCATCCAGCAACGTGTTCGGCCAGGCAATATCGCCCACGCCGTCGAACCAGTTCAGCAACGCAGTATCCCAGGTGCCGCTGCCGTCGGTCGCGCCGTTCCCGGCATTCGCATCGCCATCCCAAGTCACCGTCACCGCATGAACCGGCACGCACAGCGAAAGGATCGCGCCGGCGAGAATCGGCACCGCGCGGCGGCATTGGCGAAAGGAAAGGAGCTCCGTGTGGCGACGACCGGAGGTTTGACGAGATGGGTGCAGGGTTTTCATGGGAGTTTTGAGTTGGGGAAATTCGGGGTGGAGTTTTGGCGGGGGATGGGACAAGCGGAGGATATGGGAGAAGTTTCCAACTTTCATTCTAATTCATTCTAAGAATGATGATCGCGCCTCTCCGCGTCTTGGACTATCGGGACATTTTTTGTTGAAAATCGGTCGTTGCGCGGTTCTCGCTTCGTTTCCGAAACGGATGCGTTTCTGCCGGAAAACCCGCGGTGTTTCACCCACGTGACGGCTGAACTGGCGCGTGAAGGCGCTCTGGTCGCAGAAGCCGTGCATGATCGCGATGTCGGCGATCGCCGCGTTCGTTTCGATGAGCGCCTGCGAGGCCGCCTGGATGCGCGTGCGCACCAGAAACTCCTGCGCGCTCATGCGGAATACTTTTTGAAAATGTCGGCCAAGCTGCCGCACCGAAAGGCCCGCGAGCTTCGCCAAATCCTCCACGTCCGCATTGTATGCGGCGTGAGTTTTCGCGAGTCCTCTTTGGATCGTAGCGTTTTGATCATCGCATGAGTGGTCGAAAAACTCTCTCACGCCGTCCGGTTACTGAATCGTCAGCGCCCCAGTGAGGGTGAAGGTAGGGCCGGGGAAGGTGACGACGATGCTTTGCGCGCCGGTCGCCGCGCCGACGGGAATGACAAAGGTTGCTTTCACCTGCGTCGTGCTCGGGCGGCTGTAGCTGGTGCCGACAGTCGTGCCCGCGAGGGTCACACTGGTTGGCGTGGCCGCGGCTGGGATGTTGGGCGGGGCGGTGAGCGTGATGATGACATCGACGGTCGTGCCAAGGGTGAAGTCGAGGTCGCCGAGATAGTCGTAGTCTTCGATATAGTGGCCGAGCAAGTAAGCCGCATTCACCACCGGGCCGGATTGATTCGCTGCGAGCGTCGTCCGGTTCTGAATCCGCTGCGCCCACAGCGGCAACCCCTGCCGCTCGGTAATGTTCGTCGTGCCATTCGCCCCGTTGCGCAGGACAAAGCCGGGCACCATGCGGCGCACGCCGGTGTTCGCGTTGTTCGGATCACTGTAGCCATACGGTTCATACATCGGCAGACCGTCCGCCGCCCAGCCCACAATGGGCGAATGCTTCGTCACCGGCGCGGTGCTTTCGGTGTAAGTATTCGTCGCCGCGTTGTAGTCCACATGATCGCCAAGCTGATGGCGCAGCGCGAGCGGCTGGGCGTGGTTGTGATAGTTGTTCCCGCCGGGATGCGCGAGCCCGGCATCGAAGGTCACGCCTTCATTGTGGTAGGCATCGCGATTCTAAATGCCATCGCCTTGAAAAGTGTTGGGGCCGCCATCCGCCGCATTGGCATTCGAGTAGGAAAAGGCGTCGCGGAGATCCTACACCGACACGCCATTGACCATGCGGCCCGTCACCCCATTCGGCGTGAGCGTCTTCGTGGCTGGAATAGTCGGCACGCGCGGGAGGCGATAAGTCGTCGCGGTGTTCGCCGGGAAGTTAGGAAAAAGGTTCGTCTTCGCGGCATTCAGATACCACGGACCCATCGTGTAACTTGCCAGCCCCGTCGTGTGGACATAAGCCCAGCTATCCGAGAAATCGACCTGATGCACATCCGCATAAGTCGGCGAGCTCTGCACGTCCTGGCCGCGGCTTCACGTCGTCACGCTTGTTCCCGCATTTTGTTCCGCGAGCGTCTGGCGTATTCACCCGTGTTTGCGGTGAACCACGACGACACGAGCGGCGCATTCGGCACGCCGTTCACGGCATAGTTTGCGACCTTCAACTTTAGCGCCGCATACGCCGCCTGCGTCGTGCTGTTGATCGCCGCACCGAGCAGGTTCGTCGCCTGGTTCGCATCCGTCGCCGTGTTAAGAAACTCCTCCCGCCCGCCGTCGAACTGGATGAGCGTGTTACCCGCCGCGTCCGTGATCGCGCGCCCTGATTCGCTCGTCGTCAGCGTGCCACCGAACATCTGGCTAAAGCCCGTGCGCGACCCATCCGCCGTGTTTTTCAAAATGGGCAGCAGACTCACCGCGTCGATCGGATGCGCCCCCGGCGGCGTCCCTCGACATACTGACCAAGATAGCAGCAAACGACCCCGCGACATGCAGTCGGGCGCGAAACCGATGGAAACGTGTAGTGATGCAGGAACGTACCTGGTGTGCTGACACGGGGCGGAAGAAATGCCTGCACGAAGATTGCGGAAACGGATGGTGCGTCCGGCGAGAATGGCGGGGTCTTTTTCCCCGGTCGTTTTGAAGCGGGCGTCCCGCAAAATGCCATCATTGTTCGGCCTCCGGTAGCTCGGCCAGTTCGCTGCGGTGAGGGGGAGGCTGGCGATCGGCAAAACAGCGCGACAGGCGATTCGGATTTTAACGGACATACGAGCATTGCTGCGCAAAGCCGACTTGGTGGATAGTTCGGTCATGGGCTGGGAGGAGAGTTAAGAAATCAGTCGGGGATCTCATTGAGAGTGTACCACGCATCGGCGTGCCAAAGGGGTTTTCCAGCGGCGGATTTCACGCCACGGGAAGCGAGATGGTGGACGTGGCCGCGCACTAGGCCTGCGATAGTGAGCCGGACGGTTTTCTTGTCCGGGGCAACGGTGGCTTTGGTGATTTTGGGGATGGCTTGATCCACCTCGGGGCTGCCGTATCCTTTTTGCAGGATGTAGGTCCATGCGGCCATGGTGTAACTGGCGGGGTCTCCGGCGACGAGGGGATCGACGGGTTCGGTGAAGGTGAGGGTGAAGCCGTCTTTGTTGGCGGTCATGGTGAGTATCTCGAAGGGAATTGTGCCGGTCCAGGCGACGCGTTCGAGACTGAAGGTTTTGCTGCCGCGGGAAGCCCAGCCGCGGTTGGTGCCGCCGACGAAGAGAATGCCTTCGGTTTGGTCCAGAGTGACGGGCACGAGTCCGGATTCGAACCCATCTAACATGTGAAAGACGGCACCTTGGTAGAGGCCGTTGACTTGTTCAAGGCTGATCCGCTGGACTTGGGAGTAGGTCTGCTCACCGATGTATAACTGGCTTTTCCATGGGCCGAATTTTCCGCCGCTTTGGTCACAGGCGATCCCGGTCGGGGAGTGGCCGACGGCACCGTGGGGAAGGATGACGGCGGGAGGGATGAAGGCAGGATGCTTAAGCCGCTCGGCTAAAACGCGAGAGCCTTCTGCGGGTAGTGGCGGGGCGGGCAAGTCGGCTAGTGCATGGAATTTATTGCCCGCGGGATTCCCTTGGAACGAGCCGGGTTTCAACCACTTCAGAGAAGAGGAACCATTCCAAAGACCTTGGTTGTCCGTATAGAAGACATCTCCTGTGCTGTTAAAACCAATGCCTCCCGGGGAGCGGATGCCGGAGCAGGTGGGAATCATTTTTCCGTCAGGGGTGACGCGGACACACCAGCCGCGCCAGTCGGATTCGGCTCTGGATGAACCTGTCAGGCAAAGGGCGACCCAGATATCGCCATTTTTGTCTGGGGGAGTGCCGAAGGCGTATTCGTGATAGTTGCTGGCGCTGCCCCAGTCACCGCAAAGGGTGCGGAATGAGTCGGCGAGGCCGTCTCCGTCCTTGTCCCGAAGGTGGGTGACTTCCCCGCGCTGGGTAAGCGTGAAGGTGCCTTTCTGGAAGGACAGGCCAAAGGGTTCGTGCAAGCCTTGGGCAAACTTCTTCCAGATAACTTTCGAGAGATCTTTGTCATAGGCACCGGAGCAAATCCAGAGGTCGCCGCGCCGGGTGGTGACCGCGATCCGGCGCTCTGGCATGAGGGCGATGGAGCCGATTTCCATAACTTCGCCAAACGGGAGGGGGATTTCCTGCCGGTAATAGTATTCGATTTGTTGTGGGTCCGGGCCCTCCCCTGGCTTGGGCTTGGCGGCGAGCGCGAGGGCGAGGGCGGGGGTGAGGAGCAGGGGGATGAGGAAACGCATGAAAGGAAGCAAGGTGGTGGGAGGGTGGAAAGGCTTTTGGACAACCGGTTATCTCCAGAGGTAGCGGATCTCGGTTTTCCCCGGGACGAGGGGGAGCACGAGGGTGTTCCCGGTGGCCAGGCTGGCTTCGGGGGCGATCAGGGTGAGTTTGCCATCAATGTTGTAGGAGCCTTGGGAGGAAGGGTCCGCAGTGGCGGATTCGGCGAGAACCAGCGGGGCGGTGGAACCGGGTGTGCCGGTGATGGTTATTTTTCTAACAAGGGTCGCGGGAGCGGGGGAGGTGTACGCGTCGTGGATTTCCAAAGTGCCTGATTTGGCTAGGAACGTGGGATTGCCAGCGGCATCGAGGTCGTAGCCGAGAAAACGGGTGCCTGACGGATAGGCGGGTTTGCCGGACAAGTTCACGACTTTGGTGCCAGCCGGGGATTGCAGTCCGTTGCCGCGGTCCGTCCAGTGCAGGCCCGCGTCGATGAATTTGCCCGTCCAGACCGACTGGGGAGCGAGATGGTCGATAGAGAAGGCGAGATTCACTCCGCCAGGGAAGCCGACGCAGAGGGTGCGTGGGGTGGCATCGGCGATGAAGTTCCGATAGATGACGGGACGGCCTGCGGTGGGCTGGAGGAGGATGCTGGGCTGTACGCTGGTGGTGGAGGGATCGGACAACGGGTTCCAGTTTTCGGCTCCCTTGGCACGCCATGCGACTTCGAGATTTGCCTTACCTTTGGCATTAAAGTATTCGAGACGGAATTTTCGGAGACCTTTGGTCAAGTGGGTCAGGGCACCTTTCGGCGGGCCTTTTCCCCGGCCTTTCGTGGCGGGGAGAGCCACGCCGTCGAGCAAAATCCTGGCTCTGCCTTTGGTTTCGATTTGGAATTCATAGTCGCCGTCGGCAGGGATGGTGAGGTTCCCTTCCCAGGCGATGGTGAGAGGGCGCTTTTTCCCCGCTTTTTCGAGGGAGAGGAAGCCTTTTTGCTCTTCCTCCACCGCAGAGGGCTGGAGCTTGGAGAAGTCAGGCAGGGCCGTCCAGGCTCCTTCGTAGGAGTAGGACAGGAGGTTTCCGAGGGCCGGGGTTTCGTCGAGGGGATGGAGCTTGAGCAGTTCTGCGGCTGTCCAGTGTTCGGTGCGGTTGCCGGATTCAGCGCGGATTTTTTTCACGAGTTCAGGAGTGACGGCGGTGCCGGTGTTTCCCCAAGAGGACCGGACGTAGGTGACGACGGCGGCGAGTTGGTCATCCGGGATGGCGGCACCCTGAGGCGGCATTTCCAGATTGTAGGTTTTGCCGAGTACATTGACGGGCCCACTCAATCCGGAGAGCGTGATATTGATGATGCGGTCTGGCGGTCCGGCGACCCACGGGCTTCCTGCCAGAGGTGGGAACAAGCCGCCGGTGGCCCCCTTGCCATCGGCCCCATGGCAGGCGGAGCAGTAGAGAGTGAAAAGCTGCCCGCCGTCCTGGCCGAAGGCAGGGACGGTGAGGGCGCAGGCGGATAGCAGGAGTGCGGAGACCTTGAGTGTCATGGGAATATCACAATGGGAAGGGGCGAGGAGGCGGCGGATTTTTGGTGATGACTTCGCGGAGGGCGGGCGCGGGACCTTCTGTGAGAATGCCGGGAGCAGGTGCCGCGAGGGTGGTGTGAAAAACGCGGCCCTGTCCGAGGACGTCCAAGTTCTTCACCGGACCGCGCAGAGAACGATGGAGTTTGTCCTTCGGGTAGCAGGCGGGCATGCCTTTCAGGATGGGGTGTTCCGGGGCGAAGTTTCCCGCGATGAAGACGACAAGGTTGGGGCACTTCGCCTTGGCGGCGCTGGCGCACAGGAGCGCGAGGAATACGGTGAGAATGAGTTTCACTGGGCTGGATCCCGCTTGCCAGCGCGACCGTCTGGCTTGGTGGGGTCGTAGTTGGGATTGGGTGCGGGAAATTTTGCGCCGACTTGCTTTTGCCACGCGGCCAGCTCGGCACGGAGTTGGGCAACGCGGGTCGGTTCCTTTGCGGCGAGGTTGTGCTGCTCGCCGAGATCCGTCGCGAGATTGAATAACTCGACACGGTCATCCTCCAGCCACTCAATCAGCTTCCAATCACCGCGACGCACAGCGGCACTCGGTGCGCCGCCTTGATTGCCGTAGTGCGGGTAGTGCCAGAACAACGCGCGCTCCGGCAGCGTGCCGCTTTTCAGCAACGGCAGGAGACTCGTGCCGTCCAGTGTCTGGCCAGTCAAGGGTTTGGTGCCCGCGGCTTCGAGCAGCGTGGGGAAAAAGTCCGGACTGCTCACGGGCGTGTTGAGGACGCTTCCAGCTTTGATAGCAGCGGGCCAGCGCACCAGCAGCGGCTCACGGATGCCGCCTTCATACATCCAGCCCTTGCCGCCGCGCAGTAGGAGGTTCGATGTGGGCCAGCCTTCGCTTGTGGACAGGCCGCCGTTGTCACTGGTGAAAATCACGATGGTGTTCTCGCGCAGGCCGAGTTCGTCGAGCTTCGCGAGCACTTTGCCGACGGCGAGGTCCATCGCTTCGACCATCGCCGCATAGACCACATGCTCCTGCACGAGCCGCACGTCGCGTGGTTCTTCCCGTCCCCACTTCTCGGTCAGACCGAGCCGCGCACGCTTCGCCTCGTATTTCGCCCGCAAGTCCTCACGAGCCATCAGCGGCGTGTGGACGTCGTAAAACGAATAGTAGGCAAAAAACGGACGG
Organism: Chthoniobacteraceae bacterium; assembly: GCA_031409335.1. Classification (GTDB taxonomy): domain Bacteria; phylum Verrucomicrobiota; class Verrucomicrobiia; order Chthoniobacterales; family Chthoniobacteraceae; genus JANLQB01. The sequence goes on from JANNWY010000076.1 coordinate 7,160, forward strand.
TCCTTGTTAGCCTCAATGAATTTCGCCGTCTCGGTCGCCAGCCTATCCGGCAGATGTTCGCCGTCCGGGCCGTCGGGCAGACGCGGATTGCCGTAGGGGGAGAAGTATTTTTTTCCGCCATAAGGTCCACCTCGATCAATGCCACCCATGTTGATATCGAAGCCCTGATTTTCCGGCCAGTGGCCCTCTGGCCCGAGATGCCATTTTCCCGCGAAGAACGTCGCGTAGCCCGCTCCCTTCATTGCCTTGGCGAGCGTGGGAGCATCAAGAGCAAGCCGGTCGGTGTAGGGCGCAGGGAGAAGTTTTGTGTTTGCCTTCCATTGCTCCGGCTTGGTCGGCGCACCGATGTAATCCGTGATGCCGGTGCGCTGCGGCCACTGCCCGGTGAGCAGGCTCGCGCGCGTCGGTGAACACACCGGGCACGCAGCGTAGGCATCGGTAAATTGCGCGCCGTCCTTCGCGAGGCGGTCAAGGTTCGGCGTCTCGTAGAACGTGCTGCCGTAGCAGGCAAGGTCGCGCTGCCCCAAATCGTCAGCGAGGAAGAAGACGATGTTGGGTTGCACCGCCGCGATAACGGGGAGGCTCGACAGTAAGAGAACTAGAAGGGTGAGATATCGTTTCATGGGTTCAGTTCTTTTGGCTGTCTTGGCGTGCATCTTCCGCGGCCACTGTGGCGGTCCGCCCGAGGCTGGCTGAATGCTGATTCCAAAAAAATCACTGATGGGTGGTCTGCACGGTCAAGCCAGTATTTCATGCACCACCTTGCCGAAGACGTCGGTGAGGCGGAAGTCGCGGCCGGCGTAGTTGTAAGTCAGACGCGTGTGGTCGAGGCCCAGCGTGTGGAGCAGGGTGGCGTGCAGGTCATGCATATGCACGGGCTTTTCGACGGGGCTGTAACCGAAGTCGTCCGTTGATCCGTAAGTGAGTCCGCCGCGCACACCGCCACCGGCCATCCACATGGAAAAAGCATTGGGATGGTGATTGCGGCCATCCCCGTTTTCGACCATCGGGGTGCGGCCAAACTCGCCTCCCCACAAAACCAGGGTGTCTTCCAGGAGGCCGCACTGTGCCAGGTCGTCGAGCAGTCCCGCAATGGGCTTGTCCACTTTGGCGCACTCCTCGACGGTTCCCTCCTTCACCTTCTTGTGATGATCCCACGTGTAGTCCGTTGATACCTGGATGTAACGCACGCCGCGTTCGGCGAATTTCCTCGCGAGGAGGCACTGGCGTCCGAAATTGTCAGTGGGCCCGGAGCCGATGCCATACTGGTCGAGTGTCTGGCTTGTTTCGTCGCTCACATCCATGATCGCGGGCATCGTGGATTGCATGCGAAAAGCCAGTTCATAGTTCGCGATAATGCCTTCGATCCGCGGATCGTGGCTCACAGCATCCAGATGCCGCCGGTTGAGGGCCTGGATCAGGCCGAGTTGGCCACGCTGGCCGGCCGAGGTGATTTGCGGGTTGCTGAGATTCGACACGACTGCCTTGGCGATAGGTATCTCGGCTGAGCCAATAGCCATGCCCTGATGGTTGGCTGGCAAAAACGAGTTGCCGTAGTTTTGCACCCCGCCATGGCCACGAGGGGGCGAGATGGTGATGAAGGCGGGAAGGTTCTCGTTTTCCCGGCCCAGCCCGTAGCTGATCCAGGCGCCTACGCTGGGCCGCACGAGATTCGCCTGGCCAGTGTGCAGGCGCAGCAACGCTTCGCCATGGGCATTGCCTTCGGTATGCATGGATCGGATGACACACATCCGGTCGGCGTGGCGGGACAGATGGGGCAGCAAATCATTCATCCAAATCCCACCCTGGCCGTGCTGGCGGAAGGTGAATGGCGAACCAAGCACTTTGCCAAGATTGTCTTTCTTACTGCCGATGGTTTCGCCGAGCAGCTCCTTGCCGGCTTCCGTGTTCAAGCGTGGCTTCGGATCGAACATATCCATGTGGCTCGGCCCACCCCACATGAACAGGAAGATCACCCGCTTGGCGCGCGGGCGAAAGTGCGGGACTGGCGGGAAGATCGGATCGGTCGCAGGCTGGGACGCGCCCAAGGCTGATTTTCCCGCCAAAGCAGAGAGCACGAAACTCCCAAACCCGCCGGCGCTGGCGCGCAACATGTTGCGCCGGGTGATTGATTGGGTGAAGTAGTGGCAGTTCATAGGTTAGTCGAGAGTTTGAAATCGGCTGGAGGCAAAGAGCGCCTGGCACGCCTGCGACCATGCCTGCAGTTCTACATCCTTGCCATCGCCAGGCAACGTCTGGGTTCTCGACTGATGGACGAAGGCCCGCAGGTCGGCCCGCTCGCCATCCGTCGGCGGCGTGCCGAGCGCTAACTGAAATAGTCGGTCGATCACATCGTCGTCGCCAGCCGATGGTCTTTCCGCCAACAGGCGGCGGGCCAGGGCTTCGGCAGCGGACAGGACGGAGGGATCGTTGAGCATGAAAAGTCCTTGGGTGGCGACCATGGTTTCGGGTCGCATACCGGTGCTCGTTTGCGGATTGGCAAAGTCAAACACATCGAAGACTTCCGGCAAATCATTGCGGATCACCGGCAGGTAAACACTGCGATTGGGGAAATCCGTGCGCCGGCGATTCTTGTTTTCCCCAACCCCGGTCGCCTGATCGCCCAAGTAAGAGACAGTGGACTCCAGGGGTTTCAGATCCAACTGGCCGGCCACCGCCAGCATGGCATCCCGCATGGCCTCCGGCTCAAGGCGCCGCCGGGGTGCCCGCCACAGCAACGCATCGTCGGGGTCGATGGCGGTGCCAGCATTGTTGTCCCGGCTGCTCATAGTGAACGTCCGGGTAAGCACGATCTGACGGACGAGGTGCTTGATCGACCATCCCGAGTCGGCCAGCTCGCGGGCGAGATAATCCAGCAGCTCGGGATGGCTCGGTGCGTCACCCGTTCGTCCGAAATTGTCAACGGTGCGGACGAGGCCGCGACCAAACAAATGATGCCATACTCTGTTAGCCAAGACCCGCGCCGCGAGCTGGCCCGCTCCGTCCTTGGTGTTGGTGAGCCATTGGGCGAGTTCGAGGCGTCCGCTTTGATTTTCCGGAATGGCGGATGGCTTGTCACTGATGACGCGCAGAAAGCCGCGTGGCACTTCTTTTCCTAGCCGATCATACTGGCCGGACAACCTGATGGCTTCGTTGGCGGGTTTTTCGGAATCAGCCGGAATCATTGCACGCGGTGGGATAATCGAGGAAGCAAGCAGTGCCTGGGCTGCTGCGATCAACTCCTTTTGCGCGAGCAGGCGTTGGGCTTTGGGTTGATTGATATCGGCGGCTACGGCCGCCACGTCAGTGGCATTTTTCGTGACGAAGTCGGCCAACTTGACTTCATCATCAGCGATCAACAGCTCCAACGCCAAGTTGGCCTGCTTTTCACGGTCCTTCGCTTTCGGATTCTTTTTCCAATACTTCTCATAGGCCGTGTTTAGCGCGTCGCCATCGGCACCCAGTCCAACCAAACGTTCCATTTGCCGCTGCTCATTCAGCATGTGGCGAGTCTGCACCACCTGCGTGGACGTGAAGATGCCGGCCAGCGCATAGTAGTCACTCGTGGGAATCGGATCGAACTTATGGTCATGGCATCGGGCGCAGCCCAGGGTCTGCCCGAGCACGGCCCGACCCACGGTGTCGATCAATTCGTCAGCCACGTCCATTTTCTTTTGATCCTGATTGTTGCTGAGCAACACCTTGGGACCGACGACCAAAAAACCAGCGGCAATCCGTTGCCGGTCGCGCTGCTCAATGGACTCGAACGGCAGGAGGTCGCCGGCGAGTTGTTCGGTGAGGAACCGATCGAAAGGCAGATCCGCGTTGACCGCATCGATCACCCAATTGCGGTAACGCCATGCCTCGCGGAAGAGGAAATTTTCATCAAGGCCATTGGAATCCGCGTAGCGGGCCAGGTCCAGCCAATGCCGCCCCCACCGCTCGCCGAACTGCGGCGAGTCCATCAGTTGATCGACGACCCGGCGATACGCATCGGGCTGCTTGTCGTCCAGGAATGCGGTGACTTGGGCAGGAGTTGGCGGCAGGCCGACGAGCTGAAAATAGATGCGTCGCAGCAGGGTGCGGGGATCGGCATCGGCTGCCGGTTCGAGTTTGGCGTCTTCCAGCTTTGCCAGAACAAAGAAGTCGATCGGTGACCGCGGCCACTTGGACGATATTACGGACGGCCGGAGGGAGGCACCCAGCGGACGATACGCCCAATGCTCGCGACCTGCGACTGGGTCCGAGGGTAACGTGGCCAGGCTTTGCCCATGCTGTTGCCCATCCCGCGGATCGGGCGCACCCATGTTGATCCAAGTCTCCAAGTGAGCCACCGCTTCTTTGGAGAGCGACTTACCGTCAGGCGGCATTTGGAAATCTGGATTCGTGTAGCGGACGGCCTTGATCAGTAGGCTGGCGTCCGCATCTCCCGGCACCACCGCTGGACCTTGGTCGCCCCCTGCGACCCAACCCGCGCGGCTATCTAAAAGCAAACCACCCTTTTGTTTCTTCTCGCGGGAGTGACAGGAGTAGCAATTGTCCATCAGGAGCGGGCGGATGTGCTTTTCAAAGTAAGCCACGCCTGCACTCGACGGCTCATCCGCGGCGCACGCGATGGAAGCGAGGGCAAATACGCAGACCAAGCCTGTCTTCGATAGATGGAGTGAACTCGTCATCATTGTCTCTTCTCCAGCCAGCCATTGACCTGCATCCATTCGGTGAAGCGGTCCATGAAACGATCCGCACCGCCACCTTTGTTGACAAAGCCATGAGCGCCCATCTGGAAGACATGCAACTCGACCGGAATGTTAGCTTTGCGCCAAGCGAGAAATGTATGGGTAGAACTTTCATACGCTCCGTCGTCCGAAGCGACGACAAGAAAAAGCGGCGGAGCACTGGCGGGCACGGGCACCGGAATGTCGTGATTCCCCGTCGCATAGACCAGCGCTACGAAATCGGGACGGGTTTCCGCCGCGCCCTCCATCGCGGTGCGAATCGGACCGCCGCCAGCGGAGAAGCCGATCATGCCGATGCGGTTGGGCTGAAACTTGAATTCCGAAGCGCGCGAGCGGAGCAACCCTACAGCCCGGCGTCCATCCAAGCCGGAAAGTTCGCGGACATTCTGGCCAGCCTGCGGCCCGGTCTTGGCCGGTTCCTTGCCGTCCGCGCCGGGCCCCGTGTGGGTCAGGCGATACTTCAACACGAAGGCGTCCACTCCCGCTTCGTTGAGCTTCCTGGCAATATCGACACCCTCATAACTCATCATCAGCGTGCGATTCCCGCCACCGGGCGCGACGATCACCGCAGTGCCAATGGGATGTGGTGCGGGGAAAATAGAGGAGCGTCGGCCGGACGACGTTTTTAACCTGCGGGCCGGATTTTCCCTGAATCGTAATTTCCGGGTAGTCCCATTTCTCGGAACCGGGAGCGACGCCCGGATAGAGCGGAAGCTCCTGCGCTGCGCCAAACAGCGAAGGCTCCGAGCCGGTCTGCGCCGAGGATTCTGCGGGGACCGCAATCGTCACGGCCACCGTCAAAATGAAGACCCAAGGGTGCAAGCTCATGGCAAAGTCTTTAGGCATATTCAGGTAAAAGTTTACACTACCGCCAGTCCGCGCATCGTGCCAGTGGCGGCGGCGAACCTATCGGGCTCGATGCAGAGGCGTTGGAGCATGGAGACAGAGTGGTTCGGCAGCGGGCAATTGAAGTCTTTGTCGAAGCCGAGATGCTGGCCGTGTTTGCACCCGCCGCCGGCGAAATCCGCTGCTGCCCGGATGCGGCGCCGCCGTCAGAAAGCAAACGTCCGCCGGATGTCCGCCGTCCACGTCCGGGTGGGACACGCCGCTGAACACCGTGAAATCCTCCCGGTGCGCTTTGAGAATATCGAAATAGGGCGAGAGCGCGTAGCCGCGGCTGGTTTCCTCCGGGAAAAAATGCTCGGGCAGCAGGCTCAGGTTCTTGCAGATGCCTAGCATCCGGCGCGGCTTCGCGCCTGGTCCGGTGGGAGCACCCGATGCGGCGGCTCTCGTGATTGAAAGTGGCATGGCTCCGAGCAAGGGCAGCGACATCGCGACTCCCGCGCCGCGCAAAAACTCCCGGCGCGACAGCGGGCACCGCGTGGAGATGAAACAGCCTGGATGGGAGGTTGAAGTGCCGGTGTTTGCTTTCATATGCGTTGGGGGACTGGGACTATTTATGCAGGAAAAGTTCACTTTGCACCAACTCATGGATGAGCATGCGCACTCCGTAATGATTCGCGCTGGCACGCTCGAGAATTTTTTCGATTTGCCCGCGGTCGCTGAAGAGTACCGGCGCGCCAGTCGCGTAAACGGTGAGCTGCTGCGCAAGGTTTCGGGCAAGCTGGATTTCGTTGTCGAGCAGCAGGCGCTTGAATTGGCGGATGTCGGCGAACTTGCGCCCGTCGGCCAGTTCGCCCGCGGCATCTACGGGCTGGGCGTAGCGAAACAAGAGCTTCTGCCCGCCGTGGCCAATGCCTTCCTTGGCGGTGGCAGGTGAGATCGTGGCGCGGTCGCGGCAATCCGCGCAGTGCTTCTCAAGAGACGCGGCAGTTGCACCGGGCAGGGCATCCGCGCCGGATGCACTCGGTAACGACACCCCCAGCCCAAGTGCGAGGACGACGAGGAATCGTTGGGTGTGGAAGCAGGTCATTCTTTCAGCGTTTTTCGGTAGTCGTCACAGCGCTCACGAAGCTTCGCGAGCGTCGCCGTATGGGAAGCGTCAGCGACCAGGTTGCGCTCTTCGCGGGGATCCGCGTCGAGATCGAATAGTTGCTCCAACGATGGTTGAGGCTCGGTGTAGCGGGTGTATTTCCAGCGCTCGGTGCGGACACCTTCGGTCTTGGGAATGCGTTTCCTGGAACCCGTGGTGTTGTAGGTGTGCTCGTAATACCAATCCTCGCGGCCCTTGGTCTTCGCGTCCTTCAACGAGGGTTGGAGATCCTGGCCCTGCATTCCCTCCGGCACTGGCACACCGGCCATGGCGAGAATCGTGGGTGCGAGGTCGATGTTCAGCGCCATCTGCGAACGCCGTCCCTGAGTGGAAGCGGGCAGGCGCGGGTCGCGGATGATCAGGGGCACACGGATGGATTCCTCATACATGACCCATTTACCGTCCAGCCCGTGCGCTCCCTCCATGTGTCCGTTGTCCGAGATGTGAATGATGACGGTGTTCTCGTCCAAGCCCTTGTCTTTCAGGGCACGGCAGATTCTTCCCACCGCAATGTCCGCCCGGTGGACGTAAGAATACACTTTTCGGATCGAGGTCTGGAAGCTCGCCGGGTTCTCCAGCCATTTTGAACCATCATTCAATCCGGTGCGCACGGCTTCTGGCAGCGCCTCAAAGGATTGGCGCGTCAGATTCACCGGAGCGGGAATGGTGACGTCGGCATAAGGCGATTCATACTCCGGGTCCGAATAGTCGAGCGGCCCATGCGGTTCCTTCAGCGCGACGATCAGGCAGAACGGTTTCTTACTCTGGGCTTCATCCAGAAACTGAACCGCTCTTTCCTCCATGACCGTGGTCAGGTAACGAGTCCGACCGGCCACCACTTGCTTGAACGCGATGCTCTGGGGAAAGCCATACCACAGGTCGAATTGCTTCTCAGGCAGTGCCAGTTCCTTGTCCACCGTGGGCGACCCGATGGCATACTTGCCGAGGAAGCCAGTGCGATAGCCCGCCTGGCGCAACAGAGCGGGAAAAGTCTGCTGCCATTGTGCCGACGAAAGCGGCTTCGCGAAATCATCAATGCCATGCCGACGCATGTGCTGCCCAGTGAGGATACTGGCCCGACTGGAACAACAGATGGATGTCGTCACAAACGCTTTCTCAAACAGCACGCCGGTCGCAGCGAGTTGATCCAGGCTGGGTGTCTTGAGAACGGTGTTACCCGTGCAGCTCAGGCCGTTGAACGCCTGATCGTCGGTGATAAAGACGACAAAGTTCGGACGTGCCTCTGCCCACGCCGACAGAAAGACAAGCAGAGATGAGAGGATCGAAAAGATGAGTTTCATTGGCGGTGTTTTGTTTTCGTTCAGAAGGATTCTAACCGCGTCGATTGACGGCCCATCAGCAACCAGCGGTCGCCACGTTGCACCCAAGTGTGCATCGCTTCGCCGGGGGGACTGCTCCGGCCCGCCCGCGTGCCGATATTGCGCAGGTGCGGCACCAGCACGGTGCCGCCAAACTGCCGCATCGTGGAGTCGAGAAAATACGTTCCCGTGTAGCCGCCGCGCAGCTCCTTCATGATAGCCGCCTTGTCGCTCGTGTGGCCGGTCACGTGAATGTAGCGCACCGATGCGTCCACCAGTTCGCTACTGGTCGGCCCACAGCTCACCAGCAGGCCGGGCAAGATCGGAAAAAGAGACCGCCGCGCCTGCCCGCTTAGTCCCGCCAAGTTTTTGGATGATCGTGTCCGATGTCATAGGAGGAAAACGATTTTGTTTCCGCTATTCCTGCGGTGCTTTGGCCTTGGTTTTCCCCGTCACTTCCTCCAGCCGGGCGCGCATGGACGCGACTCGTTGGGGATGTTCGAGAGCGATATTCTTTGCCTGCGCCAGGTCTTTACCCAGATCGTAGAGTTGCTCTTTGGGTGCGCCGGGTTTGATCTGGCCCTTCTCATCCACGTCGCTGTTTTTGAAACCCATCGTCGCATAGGGCACAGACCACGGCTTTTCTTTTTCCGGCACGGAATAGCCAGCAGAACCTTGTTTTGGAATGTAGAGCCAGTCGCCCTGACGCAACACGTAGGTGCCGCTGCCGAGCATGACACCCTCAGTGCGTTTCACAGGAGCCGAGTCGGGCCTGGTGAAAGCAGCGAGTTCGCTTGCACCATCGGGTGAACCTCCAGCGGGCAGAGCAATCTGGGCTGCTTCGGCGAGCGTGGCCATCAGGTCCACTTGCAGAAAGAACTCCTTCCGCAGAGTGCCCTGCGCGAAGTGTTCCGGCCAACGTGCCATCAATGGCACGCGATGTCCGCCCTCCCAGCCATCGGTCTTTTGTCCGAGCAATTCACCGTTGGTGCGGTGTCCTGCCTTGAGTGCGTTGCGTTCGTAACGCCCGCCATTGTCGCTCGTGAAGATGACGATGGTGTTTTGCGCCAGACCTTGCTTTTCCAAAGCATCCAGCACGAGCCCGGTGCAATGATCGAGCTGCTGAACGTAGTCGCCGTAGAGTCCGGCCTCGCTCTTGCCGCGAAACTCCGGCGCGGGGTTGATGGGATTGTGCGGTGCCGCAAAAGCCAGATAGAGAAAGAAGGGATGTTCCTTAGTCTGTTGCGCGAGAAACTTCTCTGCCTTGTCCGCGAGAATGAAATCAATACGCTCATCCGGTCGCGCGGCCTGCGCTTTGGCGCCGCCGATCGTTTTGCCCCATCGGCCAAACTGCGGTGACATATCCACGCTGATGGGATCGGCGGGATCGAGCCCCACGATGCGGTGGCCTTCCACGAAGACGAGCGGCGGTTCGTTGTGCGTGCGCGGAGTTCCAAAAAACGAGTCGAAGCCGATCTCCAACGGCCCCGGTTTCAGGTCCGCGTTCCAGTCCGGGTCTGTGGCATGGCCAAATCCGTTGTGCCATTTTCCCAGCGCCGCCGTGCGATAGCCCACAGACTTGAGCAGCGAGGGCAGCGTGACTTGGCCTTCATGAAAATGGGTCGAGTAACCACCTTTCCGCCGCGCGTTGAAAAAGTAAGTGCCGCTAAGGATCGCGTAGCGTGAAGGCATGCACGTGGCGCAGATGGAATGCGCATCGGTGAAGCGCACACTCTCGCCCGCGAGCCGGTCGAGGCGCGGTGTCTTGATCTTCGTTGCGCCATAACACCCCAGATCGCCATAGCCGAGATCGTCAGCGACGATCATGACGATGTTAGGTTTCTCGGCAGCGAAGGTGTGGCCGCAGCAGAGGGCGCAGAGGCTGAGGATGCTGACTAGAAGTTTGGAGTTCATTTTGGGGGGGACTTAAGTGGTCAGGAGCGACAAAGTTGCGGCTAAGGTCTCTAGTTTCATGCGCGTGGGCTATTTCTTCGAATCCTTCTTCTTATCTTTCTTTCGCTTCGTTGCAGCATTTGGCTTTCTCTCTGCCTCTGCCCGGATAGTCGCGATGTCCGTCTCGCTCAACTGCCGCCCAGCCGCGCGTTCTTTCGTGAGGAGAAACCTGAGCGCGGGGTCGGCCCCATCCTCGTTCGCTCCCGGACCTCTGGTTCCATCGGGACGGAACGGCGGCGCATACTCCGGCTCCGGCTCGCCCTCGCTCAGCCGCAGTCCCACGTCGGGCTGCGCACTGAATGTCTTTTGCAAGGCGAGCAACTCCGCGAGTTTCTCCGGCTGCGCGGCAGCGAGGTCGCGCTTCTCGGTGCGGTCGTTCGTGAGGTCATAGAGTTGCCACGGCTGGCCGTAGGAGGTGGCGATTTTCCAGCCGCCGTGGATGAGCGCCAGATTGTTGAAGAGCGAAAAATGCAGCGTCCGCGCGGGCAGCGTTTCCGCTTTCGTGAGCATCGGGAGAAAGGAGCGGCCCGGCAGCGGCGGATGCTGCTTCCCGCCAAAGTCCGCCGGATACTTCCCACCGGCGACATCGAGTAAAGTCGGAATCAAATCAATGACGTGGCACGGCTGGTCCTCATATTTTTCCCGCGGCGCGAAGCCTGCGGGCCAGCGCGCGATAAACGGCGTCGTGATACCTCCGCTGTGCTGGCTACGCTTGTAAAACTTGAACGGCGTGCTGGAGAGTTGAGCCCAGCCAAGGCCGACATTCCAGTTGGCGCGCGGCGTTCCGAAATCTCCTTTGCGAACCCGATCATTCGGGCTCGCGCCGTTGTCGTTGAGGAAGATGACAAGCGTGTCGTCACGCAGTTTCAGATCATCGAGCGTTTGCATCACTGCGCCCACGCCTTGGTCCACGCAGTCAACCATGGCCGCGTAAGTCGCCATTCGGAGGTCCTCGAAATCTTGGTTCTTCGCATCTAGCGTATCCCAGGCAGGCACGCTCGCAGGCCGCTCCGACGAGTTCCAGCCCGGCCCGGCTAGCCCGAGCTTTTGTTGCCGCTCAAACCGCTCCCGCCGCAGCGTGTCCCAGCCTTTCAGATATTTCCCACGATACTTCGCGACGACCTCTGCAGGCGCCTGAATCGACGCGTGTGGCGCATTGTAAGCCAGATACAAAAAGAACGGTTGCTCCGGGTGCGCGCTTTTTTCCTCGCGGATGAAATGCACCGCCTGCTCCGTCAGGGCCGAGGTCACGTAGAAATCCTTTTTCGGCACTGGCCACGGCTTGCCATCAAGCGTGAACGAATTGTCTCCAAGAAAAAAATCAGTCCCGCCGCCCATGAACCCAAAGTGCCGGTCAAAGCCGCGCTCAAACGGATTCCCCGCGACGTGC
>JANNWY010000077.1:0-4870 GCA_031409335.1 Chthoniobacteraceae bacterium
GATGTGTTTAGCTTCTCAAATCCATGAAGCAAAAAAATGGAACCAACCCGCGAACCGAACGTGAAAGACAGATGCTGGAAAGGCTGCGACGCCGTCCGGATTTGTGGGTACGCTTCGAGGCCATTCTCGCGCTGACCGAGGTCGAAGGCGGCGAGTTGCGCACCGCCGACCAGGTCGAGGAGTTGCTGGTCGAGGAGGTGCGCCGCCTGGGCAGCGAGGCGATGCACCAATGGGCCGCTCACGCCGAGGAGCGCACGACCGGTGAGTTTGAGGCCACCCATCCACGGGCTTCGGTGCGAAAAAAAAAGAGCTGACCTGGTGGTGCGTCTTCGGGCCAGTCACCGTCGAGGAGCGGATCTGGCGCGAGCCGGCGTGCAGCTATCTGCGGCCTTTCACCGAGCGCGTGCAGGTCAGCGCGCGGGGCAAATCGCGGCGGCTGCAGCGGGTGCTCACCGACTTCGGGGCCGAGCATTCCTTTGCCGCGGGCTGTGCGCGGCTGCGGGAACATTACGGCTTCAGCCTGAATGCCTCGGCGGTGCGCACGGTGACCCTCCAGCACGCGGCGCGAGCCGCGCAGGTGCTCGCCACAGGTTATCAGAAGAGCTTCCGCATCCTGCCCGCCGAGGGTGCCGGGGCCCTCGTGGCCGAGGCCGATGGGACCATGATTTGCACCGTCGATCCGGACCGGGCCCGTGCCGGCAAACGGCCCCGGCAGTGGAAGGAGATGCGCCTGCTGGCGGCGCAGGCGCAAGGCGCGACGCAGGCCTGCTACGCGGCGACCTTCGGCAGTGTGGCCGAGGCCGGGCGGCGCTGGGGCCATTGCACGCGCGAGGCGGGCTGGGCCCTCGCCAGCCACATCCACGTCGTGGCCGACGGCGCGGAGTGGATCACCCTCCAGAGCCGCGAAGTCTTTGGCGCGCAGGCCCGCGTGCTGACGGACTTTTACCACGTCAGCGAATACCTCGCCGCCGCCGGGCCGGTCTGCCGTCCGGGTGCCCCGCGCCAATGGCTGCACACCCAGCAAAACCGGCTCAAGCGCGGAGCGCTCGCCCCGGTGCTCGCCGAGTTGGAAGCGCAGCTCGAACCCGACCCCGTCCCTGAGGAAGCGGCCCCGGTGCGCGCGGCCCGGCGCTACCTGGACAACCGGCGCGACGCGCTCGACTACGCCGGAGCCATCGCCCGCGCACTGCCCATCGGCAGCGGCCTCATCGAAAGCGGCCACAAGCACGTCCTGCACGCCCGACTCAAAGGCGCCGGCACCGCCTGGCTGCCGGCCAACGCTGACGCCCTCGCCCAACTCCGCGTCCTGCGCGCCAACCAACATTGGGACGCCTTCTGGCCCCCTCACCAACCCATCCCAAGCATGCACCACAATTAATGACACCCATTCGATCAGGTCGGCGATGGTGATTTTCTCGAAGTGAGTTTTGGCGACCACGCACCGCTGGCGGTGATCGACGGACTCGTCACGACCGCGGGGCAATGGATCGAGTATGAGATTCCGACGCACGCCATCGCAGGCGAATCCGGCACGCTCGTTTTCCGACTGGCAAGCAGGGGAGCAAGCAATGCAGTGGCGCGCTTGGACAGCCTCGCGTTTGTGATGTCGGACGACCCCGATGGCGACGGGCTATCCAACTCCGCAGAAGCTCTGCTCGGTGCGGACCCGCTGGTCTTCGACTCGGATGGCGATGGATTGAGCGATGGTTTTGAAACTCAGGTCTCGCTCACAAACGCGCTGCTTTACGACACCGACGGCGATGGCGTGGACGATTACCTGGAGATCGTGGCGGGGACGAATTCGGGCAGCGGGAATTCGGTGTTTTCGATCAAGTCGATCGCGCATGCTGCGGGTGGAGGCGTGGCGCTCTCGTGGACAGGGCGGGGTGGGAGCACGTATCGCGTGCTGCGGTCGGCGACGCCGGATTTTGCGAGCTTCGCTGTGATTGCGGCTGCCGTTCCCGGAGTCGCCCCGCTGACGGGCTTCACGGATGCGACGGTGGATGCGCGACAGTTGGCGGGGATGTTTTACCGGGTCGAAGTCGCGGAGGCTCCGGCGTATGCGGCGAACATGAGCGCGGACTCGGATGGCGATGGCATCCCGGATGGATGGGAACTGGATCGCGGCTTTAATGCGGATCTCGCGGTGGACGCATCCTTGGACACGGATGGCGACGGCAGCAATACGCTGCTCGAATTCGCGCTCGGGACCGATCCGCGGGTGAACTCGCGCGATGGCATCGGGATCTACACGGACGAGGATGGCTACCTCACGCTGACGACGAGCCGCAATCCGGCGGCGACCGGCTTGCAGCTTCGCATCGCGGTTTCCGGCGATCTGGCAGCGTGGCATTCCGACGCCGCGCATGTGACGATCCTCGCGAACACGACCACGCTCCTGAAAGCGCGCGACAACATTCCGCTCGGCACCGCGGCGCGGCGATTTATTCGTTTAGAGGTCGTGCGGTGAACGTGACACGGCCTGAAAAATCCGCGCTACTTCTGCCAGTCATCCGTCCGAAACGGCGACGCGGGCAGGCCTGCGGCGTTGACTAGATTGCACTCGGGGTTGTCGGCCCAAGCGTAGCGGACGGCGACGGGCTTGGGGATTTCCTTGCTGGAGACGAGGACGTGGTCGCCCTGGATTTCGACTTCGGCCCATTTGAAGACGCGATCTTCACCCGCGATGGCAAAGCCTTTCACCGGGCCACCGTCCTTCGATTTCATGCCTTCCGCGTTGCGGAAGCTGAGGCGGATTTTTGCGTCCTCAGCCTGCGCTCCGCTGTAGATCGGACCGGAGTATTCCTGATCCTGAAAATAGACGGTGGACTCGGCGGCGAGCGCGAGGCGGCGGCCAACTTCCTGTTTGTTTTTGGGGTGAATGTCGTTCGCATCGCCGATGTCGATCGCGACCGCCATGCCAGTGTGCGGCATTTCCAGCGTCATCAATTGCGCCTCGCGCAACTCCGCCCAATCGCTCTCGGTGGGCTGTTCGGAACGCGCTTTGAAATTGGCAAGCTGCACGAAAAGAAATGGGAATTCCGGCATCTCGCTGCCGGCGAGGCCGCCGTTCATCCACGCGCGACGCCAGCTCATGATCATGGTGGGGAAAAGTTTGCGGTAGAGCCGGGCGGAGGAGGCGTTGGATTCGCCCTGATACCAGATTGCGCCCTGGATCGTGTACGGGACGACCGGCGCGATCATGCCATTGTAAAGCGAGCTGGGCGCACCGGTGGCGTCGCCGCCGCGTGGCGGACCGGCGGGCTTTTTCGGCTCGGGCGTTCCGGCGGTTTTCGCGGCTTCGACGGCGGTTTTCCATTCCTCGATTTTTGCATCCCACGCCGCCTTGGCGTTGGGATAGTTGGCGACAACTTTGGCCCAGTTTTCCACTGCCGGTTTGAAGTCCGGATCCGCTTCCATCACCGGCTTTGGCGTCCAGTACTCGGCAGGCGTGCCGCCCCACGAGGTGTGGATGATGCCAACCGGTTGCTTCAGCTTTTCGTGCAAATGCCGCGCGAAAAAATATCCGACCGCGGAAAACCGTCCGACCACTTCAGGCGTCGCCACTTCCCACTTGCCGGTGCAGTCATCCTGCGGTTCCGCTTTCGCCGCCTTCCTGACGGTGAACATGCGAATCTGCGGAAAATTCGCCGCCGCAATCTCCGCCTCCTTGTTCATCGAATTGGCCACGACCCACTCCATGTTCGACTGGCCGGAAGCGACCCACACTTCACCGACGATCACATTCTTCAGCGCGATCGTATTCGTCCCGGCGATGGTCAAATCCCCCGTCGTGCCCGCCTTCAAATCCGCGAGGCGCGCGTTCCATTTCCCATCCGGGCCGGCAGTCGCCTCGGCCTTTTTATCAGCGAAAGTGACGGTCACTTTTTCCTGCGGATCGGCCCAGCCCCACACGTTGGTTTTCGTCTCGGCCTGGAGCACCATGTTGTCGCCGATCAAGGCCGGGAGCCGGATGGCGGCCTGTGCGGCAGCGGCGAAAAATGTGGCGGCGAGGAAGAGGGAGGTTGCAGGAGTTTTCATGGGAGTGGAGAAGGAGTAGCGGAATGAGAGGCTGCGGCGAATCAATTTCGCAGGGGGCGAAGGCGGCTCGTCCTCGTTCTCGTCCTCGTTCTCGTCCTCGATCAGCCCGGATTTTGCGGAGCGATGACGATGAGGAGGACGAGAACGAGGACGATCACTACCAGACTGGCGCTGCATCCGCCCTTCGCGAGCGCAGTGCGGGCGCGCGCGGTAACTTGGAGATTCCTGTCCGCAGTGAAGCCTGCGCTCCGCGCTGCTGGCGGACGGAGGCCCTTCGGGCAGGATTTCCCGCACTGCGCCTCAAGCCCGTGCTGGCACCACTTTCAATCACGCCCACCGATCGATCCGAAGCGAGAACCCGCTTGACACCGAGCGGTGCGTCCGGCCAGAAACTCTGTGAGCAGAACTTTCATCCCGCTGGTCGGCGAGTGTTGAGTGCGACCTGCGGAGCGAATCCCCCTCCACCCCAACTCCCAAGACTATGAAACTGACCTCTCTCAAACAGTTCACGATGGTTGCCTCGGTCATTCTGCTGGCGGCAATTTGCGCGTTTTGGGTGCAACAGCGGCGCACGATCGTGCCGGCCGATTCCGCGCGGGTGGTAGGATGGCCTGCGCCGGTCGCGGGAGAAATTGCGCCGATGGACGGAAGAATTGATCGGGGATGAGGGAAGCGACAAGACACCTAACAGTCTGTTGAAAAACCCTCAAGCGGCGGCGGACAGAGGGTAGCCTTGCTGGGATTGGAGATATTCGCGGCCAAAGCGCGCAGAGTGCGCGAATCGGCAGAGTAACCTCAGAAACGGTCGCCAGAACCGATCATAGGCCAT
>JANNWY010000078.1:0-3221 GCA_031409335.1 Chthoniobacteraceae bacterium
GGTCGGCGATTCGGAAATCGCCGCTCCTTGCGCTGCCTTCACGCTCGTCGAACTCATCATTGTGATGACTTTGCTCGCGATCGTGGCGGCGCTGGCCGTGCCGTCGCTATCGCGCTCGATGCGGCAGCGGAACCTCGATGAAGAGGCGACGCGCCTCCTCGCGCTGACCGAGTATGGTCGCGATGAGGCGGTGTCGCAGGGCGTGCCGATGATTGTCTGGATCGACGCGAAATTGCAACGGTATGGCATCGAGCCAAAGGCCGGCTTTGATTCGGATGAAACGCGGACGCGTGAATACGCGATGAATCCCGACGTGCAGATCGAGGTCGAGAAGGCGGCGGCCAGCGGCGGAATCGTGGAAGCGATCGAGATCGAGCCGGATGGTGCGCTCGGTTCATCGAGCGTCGCGAGCGTGCGGCTCGTCGATCGGTTCAAGTCGGAGGTCACGCTTTCGCAGACCACGGACGGCTGGAGTTACGAACTGGTGAAGGAGGCGACGACGAAATGAGTAGCCGTGCGCTGCGGATGTTCCGGGTAGCACGCTCGTCCCGAGCGTTGGTGAAGGCGTCCCGCCTTCGCGGACTTTCTGCCGCGTCGGCCACACGAAACGCGAGAGTCCTTCCTGCGATCCACGTCGAAGGAAGTTCGTTTCGGCGGGACGCCAAAACCAACGCTCGGGACGAGCGTGCTACCCGGAAATCCGATCCGCGCGGTTTCACTTTCGTCGAAGTCCTGGCGGCGATGGTGTTCCTCGGAATCCTGATGCCCGTCGTGATCTCCGCTTTGCTCACCGCAAATCGTGCGGCGGTGATCGCGGAACGCGGGTTGATCGCGGCGCAACTTGGGGAAAACAAACTCGGTGAGCTAATGTTGAACGATGCGTGGAGTTCCGCGGCAGCGAGCGGCGAGTTTGGAAACAAGGGGAAGGGATACCGTTGGCTGCTTTCAAAAAACTCATGGCAGTCGGGAGAGATGACCGAACTCACGCTGAATGTTTTGTACGAAGTCCAGGGCACCGAGCATGAAGCGCGTCTCTCGACGCTCGTCAGCTCGTCGCTGGCGGCGGGAAACACGGAGGCCACGACCACGCCATGAGACGCGCGCGCGCTTTCACGCTCATCGAACTGCTGATGGCGCTCACCGCATCAGCCGTCATCCTCGCGGCGATTTACGGAGTGTTTTCGCGTGCGATTCATCTGAAAAACAATGCGGTGGAGCGGACGCGCGAAGTGCGCGTGCAGGCGCGGGCGCTCGCGATGCTGCGCAACGATCTGCGCAACGCGCTCGTCTCCGGTGGCTCGCTCGCGGCGACATTGGAAGGCTCGCAGGAGAGCCAGGGCGAAGGATTTCCGGGCTATCTCAAGTTCACCGCGACGACTGCGAAAGACGTGGACGATGAGTTCGGCGGTGACGTGCAGGAGATCGAATATTACATCACGCGCGACCCTGCCGCTGCGGATCAGAAAACGGGTGTGCTCGTGCGGACGATCACCCGCGACATTCTCGCCACGACCCAGCAGACGCTGCCGGAGGAGCGCGTGCTCGCCAGCGTCGAGTCGATGGAGGTTTCGTTTTACAGCAGCAGCGCGTGGAAGACCTCGTGGGAAGTGACGGCGGATTCCACGACGCTGCCGGAGGCGGTGCGCGTGAGCATTCAGCCAGTCGCCAACAAAGACGGACGCAAGCCGGTGCCGATCGAAGTGCTGGTGCCATGGACGACCCAATCCGCGATCGAGGCGACGACCACGACGGGAGGCGGGCAATGAACGCGATGCGAAGCCATGTGACTTGCCGTCGCGGCTCCGTGCTCATCGTCGTCCTGTGGGCGTGCCTCGGCCTCGTCGCGGTGACGCTCACTTTCGGGCATTCGATGCTGATGACTTATCGCGGGACGGATAACGATCTCGCGGGGCGGCAGGCGGATCAGGCGATCGAGGGCGCGGCGCGGTACGCCGAGACGCTGCTCGCGAATGCGACGACGCCCGGCCTTTTTCCTGAACTGGCTTCCTATGAACGGGAAGCGGTGCCGGTGGGCGAAGCGACGTTTTGGTTTCTCGGTCGCCCATTGGAAACGGGCAATGGCAACACGCGCGAATACGCGCTGGTCGATGAGGGATCGAAGCTGAACCTCAACACCGCGACCGCCGAGATGCTCGAGAAACTGCCGGGCATGACGCCCGATTTCGCCGCGGCGATCGTGGAGTGGCGCACGGCTGAAAGCGGCACGACCACGAGCGCGGCGGCATCTTCATCCACGGTGAAACACGCGCCGTTCGAGTCGATTGAAGAACTC
Source organism: Chthoniobacteraceae bacterium (assembly GCA_031409335.1). Lineage (GTDB taxonomy): Bacteria > Verrucomicrobiota > Verrucomicrobiia > Chthoniobacterales > Chthoniobacteraceae > JANLQB01. Next base: position 2,294 of record JANNWY010000078.1, read on the forward strand.
GCGCTCGTCACGGGCGCGACACGCGAAATTCTCTACGGCGAAGACGCGAACCTGAACGGCGTGCTCGATGCGAACGAGGACGACAATGACAAATCGCTTCCGGCGGACAACGGCGACGGAAAACTCGATCCGGGCATTTTGGAATACGTCACCGTCTTCACTCGCGAACCGAACACACAGGCCGACGGGACACCGCGCGTCAACGTCGCAATGCCGACGCCGTCCGCGGAGTTGAATACACTCTTGAAGGAAAAATTTGGCGACACTCGCGCGCAGGAAATTCTCTCTTCGCTCGGCACCGATCAGACGCCGGGGCCGATTGTCAGCTTGCTCGACTTTTATACGCGGAGCGGGATGAAGGAGGATGAATTCGGGCAGATCGTGGACGCCATCACCACTACGACCGGGGACTACCGGACTGGCTTGATCAATGTGAACACGGCGAGCGAGACGGTGCTCGCGGCCTTGCCAGGAATCGGCTCGGAAGGCGCGGCGAAACTGCTGGCCGCGCGTGCCAGCCGCACGACTCAGGACACGAATATCGCGTGGGTGAAGGAGACACTCGGCTCGGTCGATGCGCCCCGGGCCGGGGTATTTCTCACGGGACAAAGCCGGCAGGTTTGCGCGGATGTCGCGGCGGTCGGGCGCAACGGGCGCGGCTGGCGGCGCGCGAAACTTGTGATCGACGCGAGCGGGACCACGCCGCGGATCGTTTACCGGCGTAATCTTTCCGGGCTCGGGTGGGCGCTCGGCAGTGATGTGCGGCAGACGCTTGCGCAACAAAAGGAGGTCCGGTGAGCGGCACGGCGCGCCAAAGTAGGGCAGGCGCCCCCGCCTGCCGACCGTCCGTGGGGGCGCCGCGCCGGCACCAACGCGCCCCCCCAGTGCATGAGGGCGCGGGGCCCCCCCCCGGCCCACCCACCCGGGG
>JANNWY010000079.1:0-32580 GCA_031409335.1 Chthoniobacteraceae bacterium
TCGAGCGGCGGCGCAGCTACGAGCCTGCGTGCTCCGGCGTCGTGCTCTACCTCGGCCTCAGCAAACGCTACGAGCACCTCGCGCATCACGACTTCGTCTTCAGCCGCGACCCGCACGAGGAGTTCGATTTCATCTACAAAAAAGGCGAGCCCGCGCCCGACCCGACGTGCTACCTCGCCGCGACCACCTGCACCGAACCCGGCACCGCGCCCGCTGGCGGCGAAGCGCTCTACGTCCTCGTCCACGCGCCCTATCTGCGCCCGCATCACGATTGGAAAAAGATGCTGCCAGGGTATCGCCGGGTGATTTTGGAAAAGCTCAAGAGCACCGGAAAAATGCCCGACCTCGAAGAGCGCATCGTCTTTGAGCGCACGCTCACGCCGCAGGATATTCACGACCGTTACCACGTCCTCGACGGCGCGATTTACGGACTCGCCAGCCACGGCAAATTTCTCGGTGCCTTCAAGCCCGGCAATCGCAGCCCCGACCTGCGCGGCCTCTATCTCGCGGGCGGTGCCGCGCATCCCGGCCCCGGCATGCCGATGGTGCTCATGTCTGGCTGGATCGCCGCCGACACGCTCGACCGCGACGCTCCTGCCGCGCAGCCGCGCGAACTGGAATTGGCGGGATGAAAACCGCGCAGCGGGCGAAAGCAGGCGCGGACCAGCCTCACGTCTCGGAGCGCGTGATGAAGGTCTTCTCCGCTTACACCCGCGGCTACGTGCGCAAGCGTTTCCACGCATTTCGCATCTTGAAAAGCGGACAGCCGCCGCGCGATCTCGCGCGCCCGCTCGTCATTTATCTCAATCACGCCGCGTGGTGGGATCCCCTCGTCTGCCTGCTTTTGTCGCGCGAGTTTTTGCAAAGCCGCACGCACTTCGCGCCGATCGACGCCGCGATGCTCGAGCGTTACGCATTCTTCAAACACCTCGGCTTTTTCCCGGTCGAGCAGCAGAGCACCCGCGGCGCGCTGCATTTTCTCCGCACGACCCGCGCGCTTCTTGCGTCTTCGCAGAATGCCGTGTGGCTCACGCCGCAAGGCCGCTTCATGGATGTGCGCGAGCGCCCGCTCCGGCTGCAGGATGGGCTCGGGGCCATGGCCGTGCGCGAACCGGGCGCCGCATTCATCCCGCTCGCCATCGAATACGCATTCTGGACCGAGCCGCGCCCGGAAATCCTCGTCACCTTCGGCGAACCCATCGTCCCGTCGAGCGAGCCGGCCCGTCCCGCCGCCGACTGGACGCGCACCTTCACCGAAGCTCTCGAATCCACGCAGGATGAACTCGCTGCGCGTTCCTGCCGACGCGACCCCGCCGAGTGGCTCACGCTCAATCGCGGCAAATCCGGCGTGAGCGGCTGCTACGATGCCTGGCGCTGGCTGCGGGCGCGGATGCGTGGTGAAAAATTCGTGCCGGAACACCGCGCGGAAACGCCGGGATGATCTTCTGGATTACCATCGCGAGCTGCCTGCTCGCCGTCATTCCAGCCGCGCTCTTTCTCCGCAATCTGCCGCTCTACGCGCCGCTGCCACGGCCCGATTCGACCCGTGCGCGCTGCTCCGTGCTCATCCCCGCGCGCAACGAGGAAACCAATATTGGCGCGGCGCTTCGCTCGGTTTTGAAGAGCGAGAATATCGAATTGGAAGTCATCGTGCTCGACGACGGCTCGACCGATCGCACTGCCGAGATGGTCCGCTCTTTCGCCGACCCGCGCGTGCGCCTCGAAACCGCGCAGCCCTTGCCAGCCGACTGGTGCGGAAAAAACTTCGCCTGCCAGCAGCTCGCCGCCCTCGCGCGTCATCCGCTGCTCATTTTCATGGACGCCGACGTGCGCATCTCGCAGCCCGACTCGCTCGCGCGTCTCGCGGAGTTTGTGGAGCAAAGCGGTGCCGCGCTCGTCAGCGGCGTGCCATTTGAAGAGACGCGCGGGCTGATGGAAAAGCTCATCATTCCGCTCATCCATTTCGTCCTGCTCGGCTTCCTGCCGCTGGAGCGAATGCGCAAATCCACCGACCCGCGTTTCGCCGCCGCGTGCGGACAAATCCTCGCCGTCCGCCGCGAAGCCTACCAAAGCACCGGCGGCCATTCCGCCATCGCCAACCGCATCCACGATGCCGTCGCGCTCACTCGCAACTTCCGTGCGCACGGCCTCACCACCGATCTCTTCGACGCCACCGACACCTTCCGCTGCCGCATGTATCAGCGCGCCGCGGATGTCTGGCACGGCTTCGCGAAAAACGCCCACGAAGGCCTCGGCACCCCGCGACTCATCGTGCCGGCGACGGTCCTGCTCTTCGGCGGCCAAGTCCTCCCGTTCATCCTGCTCGCGGTTGCGCCATCATCGCTCGCGATCATCGCCGCTGCCGCCGCCTACCTTCCGCGCCTCGTCGCCGTCGCGCGTTTTCACCAGTCGCTCATCGGCGCGCTGCTCCATCCCATCGGCGTCTGCGCGCTCATCGCGATCCAGTGGTTCGCATTTTTCCGCTCGCTCCGGAAACGGCCCGCAGTATGGAAAGGCCGCGCGTACGCGCCGATCGCCTCGACATGAAATTCCTGTTCCCCCTCATTGCCCTCCACACCGCCGCACTCGCCGGGCCGGTCGAAAAACTCGCCGACTTCGAACTCTCCGATCAGGACTCCAAAACGCGCGCCTACAAATTTCCAAAAGCAAAAGTCACCGTGATGACCGTCGCCGACCACAAAGGCTCCGACCAACTCGCCCCGTGGATTCAGCGCATCTACGACCGCTACGAAAAGCGCATCGACATCGACGGCGTCGCCGATGTCTCGATGATCCCAAAGCCTTTCCACAACATATTCCGCGAGGCATTCCGCAAAAAGCTCACGCGCTCGGTCCTGCTCGATTGGGGCGGCTCGGTGGTGAAGCAATTTGCCTACGAAAAAGGCGTCGCCAACATTTACGTCATCGACCGCGGCGGACGGATTGTGAATCACGTCAGCGGCCCTGTGAACGACGCTGCGATCCGCGAACTCGCGACCAAGATCGACTCGGCTCACGCGGGCAATCCGCGCAATTGAACCCGCCTCCAAGAAATGAAATTGCGGCTCCCGCTGTGCTTCGCCGTTGCCCTCGCCACATTTTCGCCACCGCTCCATCCACGACCGCCGCTCATCGTCACCGGCTGGGATTCGCCGGATGCGGCGCAGTTTCGCAAGCACGTTGGCGAGTTTGAAAAGTGGGGTGTTTTCGACGGCACGAACATCAAGCCGACGCGGCGTTTGAGCGGCGGAGAAAAGGCGGACGCTCAGAATGCCTTTTCGCGAGAGCCTTGGAAGTGGGAGGAATTTGCGGAAGCGCTGACAGACTTGCGCGCTGCCAAGGTAACCACCTGCCGGGAAACATTTCTCATTGTCTATTCGAATCCAGGCGATGTGGATTGGTTCGACGACGCGGGCTGGCTGGAGATCGTGAATCACTGGCGGCTGCTCGCGCGGCTCGCCAAGCAGGGCGGATTGCGCGGCCTGCTGTTTGACGCGGAGCCTTACACGAAACCGCATTCGCAATTCCGATTTAGTTCCCAGCCTGGGCGCGCGGAACACACCTTCGCCCAATATCGAATCAAGGCCCGCGAGCGGGGACGGCAAATCATGCGGGCCGTCGGGGAGGAGTTTCCCGATGCGACGATCTTCGCATATCGCCTGTTTTCCGATCTGCTGCCCTTGCTCGATTCGGGGAATTTGGCGCGAGCATTGGAGCCCGATGTCTATGGACTCCTGCCCGCCTTCGTCGATGGCTGGCTCGATGCGCCGCCGCCCGGCCTGTCGATCGTGGAAGGCACCGAGGACATTGGCTACCGCGCCAACTCCCCCGCGGAGTACAACGCGGCATTCACACGGCAAAGGCTGCGGCTGCCGGAATTTCTCGCGCCGGAAAATCGGGAAAAATTTTCCCGGCGGCTGCGGATTGGCCAAAGCCTGTATCTCGACGCGCACGTCAATCCACCCGGAAATCCGTGGCACATCGACCGCACTGGCTCGTCCCCCGCCGGAAGGCTTGCCGCGAATCTCGCGTCCGCGTTTGCGGCCAGCGATGGCATCGTGTGGCTCTACGGCGAGCAGGCGCGCTGGTGGCCGGGTGGCGATGAGAAAGCCAAGTCATGGCCGGAAAAACTTCCCGGGGCGATTGATGCCATCCGCCGTGCAAAGGATTCGAAGGCTTTTGCCAGCTACTTCTTTTCGTCGAAGAAGCAGCGCCTAAATTTGCTGAGTCACGGGGATTTTACCGATGCGAAAGCGGACACGAATCTGCCGGACGGCTGGTTTGCATGGCAGGATGACGATTCGCATGGAAAGATCACCTGTGCCGAAGGACGGCTAGCGATCAGTGGAGCGCGCGAAGCTATCGTCGGTTTCAATGTGACGACAAAACCCGGCACCATTCTGGGTGCCCGTGTGCGACTGAAGTCGATGGGTGCAGGTCACGGATCAATTTTAATCCGGTGGAGGGCTGACGATGGAAAATGGATGACGGCCACCCTCGACTCGCGGTTTTACGCCAGCACGCCAGCGGATGCAGATGGCTGGAGCGAAATCACCGGAGTATTTGAAGTTCCTCTAAATGCCAAGCAGGCGGTATTCATGGCTGCGGCAAATTCTCAAACCGGTTTTCAGGATCGGTGCGAATTCGATGACGCTGAGTTGGTAGAAATTCCGGAGGAATCGGGTTTGCACTGACCGATTCCCTTAAATCTACCTCAAACAACATTGAACGGCACTTTCGCCCTGCCTCAAACGCCAACTTTTCTTGGATCGCAACATTACCCCGTGCCTTGAGGGTTTGCTTTTACTTCACGCTTCTCCTCCTCTTGCCGCTTCAATTCCTCTTGCGCAAAATCGTGAGCCCCCAAAAGACCTTTTCCGACAAGAGCCGTCACCATCAACCCCAGAATGAATACCGAAATCGCGTATTCCATGGGTTAATCACGTTTCCGTGTCGAAATGCCGTTGGCGAGAATGACTACTCGCACTCCAACCCAAAAGCTAAGAATGCTTGGAACCCAAATGCCTACGAATAGGCCATACTCGTGACTGAAAAAAAACCAGAGCGAAACGCTCGCTACAAAGCTAACAAAGGCTCCGATCAGGAATGGGTAGTCGATCTTGTGAAACATGGCAGGGAAATGAAAATCACACACCTAAAGCGGGGCTGGCGCAACTAAGCGCCAGCCCCGCACAAAAGGTTTGTTATGGGATGAGGACGGTGTCGATGACGTGGATCACGCCATTGCTGGCAGCGATGTCAGTCTTGACTACGTTCGCTGCGCCGATAGTGACCTTGCCGCCGTCCACTTTGATTGCGGCTTCCTTGCCGTTCACTGTCTTGGCGCTCATGGTCTTCACATCCGCAGCCATGACCTTGCCGGCCACGACGTGATAGGTCAGGATGCCTGCGAGCTTCGCCTTGTTCTCAGGCTTGAGCAGGTCCTCCACCGTGCCCGCTGGAAGCTTCTTGAACGCATCATCGGTCGGCGCGAAGACCGTGAACGGTCCTTTGCCGTTGAGGGTATCGACCAGCCCGGCCGCTTTGACCGCGGCGACGAGGGTGTTGAACTGTCCGGCACCGGCGGCTACGCCGACAATGGTTTTTTCCTCGGCAGCAGAGAGGTTGTTGGTGATGAGGGTGAGGGCCGCGGCAACGGCTGTGACGATTAAGGATGATTTCTTCATAGGAGTTTTAGTTTTGAGTTATCTGTTTTTCGCAGGGCGGTTATTCGCTACTGCATGAGGGCTAACGCGCCACGGTGCAAAGTGGCTGCGGAATTAGTTTTCGATATTCACTCAGCCTGCGCATCCGCTTTGCGCCGACGGGCGTTTGCGAGGGGTTTCTTCACCGCCACTCCGCAGTCGGCGCGAGTCAGCATGGCTTGCGCCTGAATAGCAGCCTTCTCATCGTCCCGGAGTCGCTTGAGATTGCGCACTTGCATGACGATGCGCGGGTTTTTCGCGAGCACAGCCTCGTGGCGCAGCAGGAAGTCCCAGTAAAGCGTGGTGAAGGGACAGGCGCGCGGGCCGGTGCGTTCGGCGGGATCGAAGCGGCAACCCGTGCAGTAGTTCGACATGCGCTGGATGTATTTGCCGCTGGCGATGTAGGGCTTTGAGGCCATCACGCCACCATCGGCGTATTGCGACATGCCGAGGGTGTTGGGTAGCTCCACCCATTCCACGGCATCGACATAGACGGAAAGATACCAGGCATGGATCTCGCGCGGGCGGACGCCGACTAGCAGTGAGAAGAGTCCGGTGACCATGAGCCGCTGGATGTGGTGCGCGTAGCCATGGTCGAGCGTCTGGCGGAGCGCGTGGCGCAGGCAGTTCATCTCGGTCTCGCCGGTCCAGTAGAACGGTGGCAGCGGCTGGTCGGCAGCGAGCGTGTTGCGCTCGAGATAGCCAGGCATGAAGCGCCAGTAGATGCCGCGCACGAATTCCCGCCAACCGAGGATTTGCCGGATGAAACCTTCCACGCTTGCGATCGGCGCGCGCTTTTTGCGCCATGCGCTCTCGGCGGCGGCGAGGACTTCGCGTGGATCGAGCAGCTTGAGATTCAGCGCAGCGCTGAGGCGTGAGTGGTACAGCCACGGTTCGCCTGACCACATCGCATCTTCCCAGCGTCCGAAGTCGGGGAGCCGGTGCGCGATGAAATCGTCGAGCGCCTCGCGTGCCTCGGCGGCGGTCACGGGCCAGTCGAAGTGATCCAATTCACCCGGGTGCTTGGCGAAACGCGCGGATACCATCGTCAGCACCTCGCGTGTGGTCTTGTCCGGCAGGAAGCGGCGCGGCGCGGGAAGCAAGCCGGGGCCGTCTTTGCCGAAGGATTCACGATTCTCATGATCGAAGTTCCACTCGCCGCCAGCGGGCTTGCCGTCATCCATGAGCACACCCGTCTTCTGCCGCATCTCGCGGTAGAAAAATTCCATGCGCAATTGCTTGCGGCCATCTGCGTGCGCGGCGAACTCCACGGCGTCGCAGAGAAAATGGCGATCGGTGCGGATCTCCAGCGGCACCCCGGCGGCACTGGCAGCCGCCATCAGTTCCTCGCGCACGCTCCACTCACCGGGCTCGACGACGATGAGCTTCGCGGGACGACTTTGCGCGATGGTCCACGCGAGCTGAAGGGCAAAGGTCTCCCCGGGATTTCCTTTGTCCGGCAGTCCGCTCCAGTCCGCATTTTTGTCGGTGAGCGCGCGGTAAAAAACGCGCCATCCGCGTTTGCACAACGCGTCCCGAAAGTGGCGCATCGCCGCGAGAAAGATGGCAATGCGCGGCTTTGAAACCCAGACTTTTTCCGATTCGTGGGCGACCTCGGCCATCCAGATGGCATCCTGCTTCGGATCGAAACCATCGAAGGCTGCCGAGTGCTCATCCAGTTGGTCGCCAAGGATGAGGATGAGATTTTGCAGAGGCGCGCCGGGTTTCATAGGGTCCGAATCATGGCGGCGATACGATCGCCAGGCCGTTCCGGCTGTGTTCTCTCCGATGTCTCTCGACGGCACGGCGAGCTGCCTCAAAATAAATTAGTTCCCGATAGTATCCAAACGCGCGACGACGGCGTAAATGAATCTATAACCTCGACCAACCACAATTTGATCCACTCTCAAACCATGAACGAATTCCTGCAAGACCAAGCCGCTCTTTACGCTGCGGGCACAATGACGATTGAAGAGCGCGAGCAGTTTGAACTCGTTGTGGAGTGCCACTGCGAACTCCGCTCTTTTGTCAGTGGACTTGTCGAGGTCGGCTCGGCGGTGATGTTGGCCAACCCACCAAGCGTTGGTGTGGCGCCTTCGCCGGGTTTGAAGGCGCGACTCTTGGGCGCGATCGCTGGTCGCCCGCAGCATTCCCGTGCGGGCGTGGTGATGTGCGGGCCCGACCGTCTTGTCCAGTGGGTCAATCCAGCTTTCAGCGAAATGTGCGGATATACGATCGACGAACTGCGCGGAAAGAGTCTTGGTCCGATCCTGCAAGGAGCGAAGACCGATCGCGAGACGGCTGAGCGGATGCGCCTCGCAGTGCATGAATATCGCCCGTGCCGCGAGACGATTCTCAACTATCACAAGAACGGCGCGCCTTACTGGGTCGAAGTTGCGATCACGCCGATCCGTGATGACGCGGGTGAGCTGCTCTGGTTTGTCGCGCAGGAACGCGAACTCACCGACCGTGTCGCCGCTTAGGTAAGCGCTCGAACGCCGGTGGCCGACGCTACATGTCGGGATTCAGTAGGTCTCTAAGGCGGAGCATCCCACGACGAATCCGTGCTTTGATCGTCCCAAGCGGCTCCTTCAGCCGTTCGGAAATTTCGGTCTGGGTGAGGGAGGAAAAGAACGCGAGTTCGATCGCTTCGCGCTGGTCTTTCGAGAGCTTTTGAATCGCCTCGCGGACCATCTTGCTCGTCTCGCCAGACGCCAGCGCATCGAATGAACTGCGGTCGTCGAATTGCTCGAACGTCTCGGACTCGCGCTGCACGTCGTCTTGCAATCGGCTCCGGCGCTGCGTGGAGCGCAGCCGGTCGATCGCCTTGTTTCGCGTGAGCGTGACCGCCCAGGTCATTGGCTTGCCGCGCGCCGGATCGTAGAGCGGTGCCTTTTCCCAAATCTGAACGAAGACATCCTGGAGCACATCCTCCGCGGCTTCCTGATTGTTCAGCACGCGATAAGCGGTGGAAAACAACACGCCCGAAAACCGATCGTAAAGCTCCTCAAATCCGACCCGGTCGCCTTGCGCGACGCGGCGCAAAAGCGCGATCTCAGCTACCAGTTGTTGTTCAGGATCGAGTTCCATGGACCGGCAGCTTGATGGAGCCCGCGCGCGCCGACAACAAAAACCGCGACACAAAAACCGCATTGTCGGCGTCCACGCGGCCAACTATGGACGAAGGCAACATCGACGTTCTCTCACCCAAACTCACCAAACCACCGCGCCACATGAAACCCGCCCAACTCAAACAACTCAGCAATCTCTGCTTCATCCTCGGCTTTGCCTCCATCCTCGGCTCCATCGCCATCTGGTTTCTGACTGGTGGACAGGCCCCCGACACCCAGGCTCACGCCGAGCGTTTCGGCATCTTCGTCGGACTGTGGGCGCCGACCTTTTTCATCCTCTCGAATCGCTTCGACCGCTACGCGGAAAAGGCGGTCTGAGCGCGCGGGACGTGACTCTTCCTCCGCTCGCCCGCCACGAGGCGTTGGCCGCATGGCAGGCTTTTCTGTCGCGCGTGACGGGATACGCGGCGCGGCGAAATCATGTCGCGGTGGGGCATCGCGATGTCTCGCGGCTGAGCGCGGCGCTGCGTCATCGGTTGCTCACCGAGGACGAGGTCATCCGCGACACGCTGGAGCATCATAGTTTTAGCTCCGCGGCAAAGTGGCTGCAGGAAGTCTGCTGGCGGCGCTACTGGAAAGGCTGGCTGGAGCTGCGTCCGCAGGTCTGGACGAGCTGGCGGCAGCGCGTGCGCGAGTTGCGCGAGACTTTGCCGGCGGAGCTTTTGGCAAAGACGGACGCCGTGGCTGCGGGCGCGAGTGGCGTCGCCTGCATGGACGCCTTCGCGCGCGAACTGATCGACACCGGCTACCTCCACAATCACGCGCGGATGTGGTGGGCGAGTTTCTGGATTCACGCGGAGCGCCTGCCGTGGGAACTCGGCGCCGACTTTTTCTTTCGCCACCTGCTTGATGCCGATCCCGCCAGCAACACGCTCTCGTGGCGCTGGGTGGCCGGCTTGCAAACGCCCGGCAAGACTTACCTCGTGCGCCGATCGAATCTCGAAAAATATGCGCCCGAATATCTGCTGCGGCATGAGCGTGGCAGTGATCGCATCGCCGATGGCGCAGTCGCGCCATGCCCGCAGCAAGAGCGGGCCGACACTTCCAAACTAGTCCCGCGCGCCCATCCCACCACCCTGCCTGCGATCTCCGCGCGGGCAGGCCTGTGGCTGCACGCGGATGATCTCGCGCCGGAGATCGGCCCGCTCGCGGCGTTCACTCCCACCGCCGTGGCCGCCTTCACCAGCGAACGAATCTATCGGCAGCACTACGCCCTGAGCGCCGCTCGCATCGCCGCCCTGCGCACGGTGCTCGGCGATGGCATCGCCCGTGCCGCTGCGCACTATCGCTGTCCAGCCGCGCTGCTGGATGCCGACGACACCGCGACCAGCCTCACCGAATGGGCGCGCTCGCAGCACCTCGCGGAAGTCGTCGCCTTCGCGCCCGCCGTCGGTCCGATCCATGATCTCATCCCGCGGCTTTCCCAACATCTCGACCAATCGAGCATCCGTCTCACCCTCATCCAGCGCCCGTCCGATGCGCTCGCATTTTCCCTCGCCGGCGGTGGGTTCTTTCCCTTCTGGGAAAAGATGAGCCGTCACCTGCGCCCGCTCGTCGTCGCATGAAAGCAGCGCTCTCGCCGGATCAGATTTCCCACCTCATCCGGCTCGCGTGGGAAGATCGCACCAGCTTCGAGGAGATCGAAGAGCGCACCGGTCTGGTCGAAAGCCAGGTCATCGCCGTGATGCGCCGCGAGCTGAAACCCGCGAGCTTTCGCCTCTGGCGGAAAAGGGTCAGCGGTCGCATCACAAAACATCGCGCGCTGCTGGAGCGCAGCCTCAAAAGATCGCAGACCCGCGACGCGGAAAATGAGTAACCTGCATTTCTCACACCCAGAAAGGAACAGCCCACCTTCCTCTGCTCTTCCTCTTAATCTTCCTCCTTGCTGACAGAGGAAGATTAAGCGGAAGAGGAAGAGGAAGAGGAACAGGAACATTGCGGGGCGCAAAAGGAACCGGCATGATCTGTGGGCCGCGACCGCATTGACATGAGTGAAAACAAGAATCTTCCGGTGGAGACGCCAGCCCGAAGTGAACCGTCCGGGGAGCCGCCTTTGGTCGTGTTCGGTGAAACGCGGACGGTGCTCGAGGCGATCCTTTTTACCGACATCGAAGGATCGGTGCGCCTCGAACAGGAGATCGGGACGAAGGCGTATGCGGAGGTGCTGCGGCGGCACGGCGAACTCTTTTATGAAGCACTGAGCCGGGCGGTGACGGGCAACGTCGAGAAGCACACGGGCGATGGTTTTATGGCGCGTTTTGGCAGTCCGAGCGATGCGGTGACCGTGGCGCTGCATTTCCAGTGGCTGCTGCGGCGCGAGTCGTGGGGGAGGCCACGGCCGTTGCGGGTGCGGATCGGCATTCATCAGGGCGAGTTTATGCTGATCACTTCGCAGTATGAGATGCCGAGCGCGGTGGGGGCACCGGTGAATTTGGCCGCGCGTGTGCAATCGCTCGGGCAGGGCGGCCAGGTGCTGTTGACTCGTGGAGTGTTCGACAATGCGCGCCAGTTCGTGCGGGCGATCCCAAATGTGCCCGCTGCCGAACAGGCCGAACTCGGCTGGCAGGCGCACGGCCCGTATCTGTTGAAAGGCATCGAGGGGCCGGTGGAGATTTTTGAAGTCGGCGAGCGCGGCTTTGCCCCGTTTGAGCCACCGCCGAGCGATGCTTCCGCGAAGCGCTCCGTCTCCGCGGAGGAGGAGGCAGCGCTGGGCTGGCGACCCGCGAAGTCGATGGAAGTGCCGAAGCGGCCCGGCTGGTTCTTGCAGCAGAAAGTGGGGGAAGGCGGCTTCGGTGAAGTGTGGCTGGCGGAGAATCGGCAAACGTCGGAACGGCGGGTCTTCAAGTTTTGCTTCGATGTGGTGCGGCTGCGCTCGTTCAAGCGCGAGCTGCTGCTCTTTCGCTTGATCCGCGAGGCGCTCGGGCCGCGGCGCGATATCGTCACGCTTTACGAAGTGCAGATCGATACGCCGCCGTTTTTTTTGGAAAGCGAATACTGCTCGGGCGGCACGCTGGCGCAGTGGTTCCAGGCATCCTCGGCAAATGGCGGCGTTCCAGTTTCCGCGCGGCTGGAAATCATCGCCCGCATCGCGCGGGCGCTCGCCGCGGCGCATTCCGTCGGCATCATCCACAAGGATGTGAAGCCCTCGAATATCTTCATCGAGGAACTCGGCGGCGGCGTGGTGCGACCGCGCCTCGCGGACTTTGGCATCGGCGTGCTGATCGATCGCGCGACGGCAGCGCATCATCATCTGACGATGACCGGAGGCCTGACGGTCGCCGCGGAACCAAGCCGCACCGGCACGCGGATGTACAGCGCGCCAGAATACATGGTCGATCGGCCACCGTCGATTCAGGGCGATATCTATTCGCTGGGCGTGTTGCTATTCCAAATACTGGTGGGCGACTTCGAGCGCCCGCTCGGCCCCGGCTGGCGGCGTGATATCGGCGATCCGCTGCTGGTGGAGGACATCGCGATGTGCGTGGATGTCGAGCCGCAGCGGCGCTTCAGCAGTGCGCTGCAAGTGGCGGAGCAACTCGAGACGCTGGAGCAGCGGCGGACGGCGGTGCAGGCGGAGGAGGAAGCGGCGCGACGCGAGGAAGCGCAGCGCTGCCAGCTTGAGACATTTCGCAAACGGGTGCGGCTGGGTGTCATCGGCAGCATCGTCGCGCTGACGCTGATCGGTGCCCTGAGCGCGCTCGTGCTCGTGCTGGATCGCTCGCGAAAAGACGCGCTGAAGAACGAAGCCGCGCTGAAGGTCCAGCGTGAAATCGCCGAAGATCGCGCCTACGTGGCCGACATGCAGACGGCGACGGATGACATGGCACAGCGGCGCGGCGAGATGACGCGGGAAATCATCGAGCGATACCGGCCAAAACCGGGAGAGCGCGATCGGCGCGGTTGGGAATGGTTTTTTGTCGATTCAGTCCTGAACACGCCGGGCCTCGCGAAAAAGGTTTCCACTTCACCCCTGCGCGCAATGGCGGTGAGCGTGGATGAAAAGCATGTCGCCGTGGGCGGCGACGATGGCGAGGTTTCCATCTGGTCCTCCGAAACGCTCGAAAGGATGGCCGTCTGGCGGCCGTCGAACGATGCAGTGCGCGCGCTCGCCTGGCAAAGCGCGGGCGCGCTTGCGATCGGCCTCGCGAGTGGCGAAGTCTCGGTGGTTGCCACTCCGCTCACGCCGACGGAGACCCAGCGCTGGCAGGCGCATCGCGGCGCGGTGAATGCGCTCGACTGGCATCCCCGGCTGGGGCAGCTCGCGAGCGGCGGCGCGGACGGGCGGATTGCCTTTTGGAGTCCGACCGGCGAGCCCTTGCGCGAGGCGCGCAAGGAAGCGCCCGTGCAGGCGGTGGCGTGGCAGCCGGACGGCAGCGAACTCGCGGCGCTTTACGGGCAGCCGCTGCATCTCGTGGTCGCGAGCCCGGAGCAAATCGAGCACGGCCAGGCGACGCCGTTAAATGTGGACGATTCGCCGCTCGTGTGGCGGCCCGGTGGAAAAGAGGTGGCTATCGCTTCGCGGGACTTGCCGATGCGCTCATGGGATCCGCGCGCGGGCGGCGACTCGTTTTCGCTGCCGGGCTTTTTCAGCGCAGGAGGCACCGCTTACGCCTGGTCGCCAAACGGCAGTGGGATCGCAGTCGGAAGTGTGGACGGAAAAATAGTGCTCGTCGATGTGCGCCTCCTCGCCGAACCGCGGATCGCCCTTTACGGACACAAAGGACCCGTCGCCGGCCTCCGGTGGCTCGGCAAACCGGGCGAACGGCTCGTCTCGATCGGCCAGGATGGAACGCTGCGCGTGTGGACCGACCTGTGGCAGGCTCCGCAAATCACGCAGGTCAATTCCCCCGAAACGATCGCCGACGCGCAATGGCACCCAGGCGAAAACAAGCTGGCGCTTTTGATCGCCGGCGACGAGGTGCGGATCGCGCGCGGCGACTCGGGGGAGACGGAGCAGACGTGGGTGATGCCGCCGCCGCACAGCCCGCGCACGCCTTATCGCGGCGGTCGGATCGCGTGGAGCCCGGATGGAAAATGGCTCGTCGCGATCAGCCCGGGCCGGCCACTCGCGGTGTGGAATGCGGGCGATGGCAGTGTGCGAATCCCCCCAGCGACGGGCGATGAACGCGAGGTGCAATGGATGGCCGACAGCCGGCGCTTGCTCGTGCGCGGAGCGGCGGGCTGGTCGTGGTGCGCGGTGGATGGCGGAAAAAGCGCCGCCATTCCCGAAACGGAAAACGTGCTCTGGATGGCGGGCGTGGAAGGCGAACAGATCGGCATGGTGACGCGCACTGGCCGGGAATTGCGGTTCGTGAAAAGGAACCTCGCTGGCGGAGCGCCCGCCCTCGATGTCGCGCTTCCCGCCGAGCTGGGGATCGTGCGTTGTGGCGTAATGAATCCCACCCGCTCGCTGCTGGCGCTCGGCGGCGAGACGGGCACCGTCGCGTGGGTTGATACGCGCACCGGCGCGGCGTCGAGGCCGGCGATCACCCACGGTGGCGCAGTCCACGCGCTCGGGTGGCACCCGGACGGCTCGCGACTCGCGAGTACCGGTGCCGATGCGCTGTGCCGCATTTTCAATATCGCGCAGACCGCGCAGACGTGGGTGATCGCGCACAAGTTGCAGAGCAGCGTGGTGGCCACCGGGTGGAGCGCCGATGGGCGGCAGCTCCTGCTGGCCTCGTCGGATCCCAGTCGGAGGCTCGTCAAGCTCTACGACGCATCACTTTCGATGGACCTCGCGCAAGGCGTGGCACCGAAACCGGCGGCGGCGGCATCGGGAAAAATCGCGGTGGCCTGCGCGACGATTGCGCGCGAGTCGGACGACGATGCGGGCTGGCTGGCGCTCGCGCGGGAGATTCGCAAAGCGCCGGATGGCGGCGCGCAGGCCGGCAAGGATTTACTTTTGGCGGCGATGGAACTCGGAGCGCAGGGCCGTTTCAGCATGGATCGCGAGCCACCCTCGCAAACTGCCGCGCAAAGCTGGGAGGGCGTGCCGCTGCCGATGGCGGTGCAAGTGGCGCAAGCCTGCGTGCTGCGCCGCTGGGAGGAAGTCGTGCAACTTTGCCGGGAGTCGCGGGAAACGTGGTTCCTGCTCGCGCGGGCGGAAGCGCTGTTGCGGCTCGATCGTCGCGACGAAGCCGAGGCCGCGAACCTCGCCGCGTGGCACGCACTGCGCCGCCAGCAGGGGACAGCGGGTGATGTTTTTTCGCCGAGTGCAAATGCGCCGGGGGAAAGTGTGAACCTCGGCCCGTGGGCGAACATCAAGCTCAACGAGAATTGGTGCGGCGGTGAAAACAATCATCTCGCGTCGCTGCCCGCGCTCGTGCCGCAGCCGGACGGGATCGACTTTCGTTGCGGCGATTTCCTGCAGCTCGCCAGCAAAGGCTTCCGCGTGAGCGGCGGCCACATGCTCCCGCGCAGCACGGGCTGGATGCCCTTTGCGCGGCCCGCCCGCCGCGTGGCCGCCATGGTCGCCTCATGCCAGGTGAATCCGCAGGAACATCTGGACAACATCGTGATCGGCAGCCTCTTCCTGCTCCGCAGCGGTGGCCGCGGCGCGGTGCGCATCCCGCTCGCGTACGGGCGCAATATTTGGGATTGGTGGTCGCCCGCAGTCGGTTGGGTGACCGATGCGACGCCGGAGGTCGTGGCGTGGCGGGGCATGAATGAGCACGCCGAAAAAAAGCAAAAATCACTGGCGCTCTTTCGCATCCCATGGGGCGAGCAGGATGGCCAGCCAGTCGTCGCCGCGTCCATCGTTTCCCACCTGCGCGCACCGGCACCGATGCTCATGGCGCTTTCTTTTGAGGAATAGCGGCGGCCGCGAGCCGGCAGCTACATTTCCATGGTGTTGAAAAGCATGAGCTGGGTGTCGTGCAGAAAGGCGGACGCAAACACGCCGAATAAAAAGCGGGACTTGTAATCGACGGCCAGGCCGCTTGCCGCATGCACCACGGCCGCCTCCGCGTAGTCCAGATAGCAGACCAGATTTTCACGCACGAGCGGGAGCGCGATCTCCCCGCGCGGCCACTCGAATTTTCGCACCGGCCAGTCGAGCACCACGCGGTTAAAAGCGCCTTGCTCGCGGAGAAACCCACTTTGCCGCACCGGCTCCTCCTCCACCGCGCGCCAGCGCGCGAGGAGTTCGCCAAAACGGGAAGCCTGCACCGCGAGGGTGCCGCTGTTGTATCCCTCGCGGGTCATCTCCCGCAGTTCCTCGGGAGTGAGATATGCGCCCCAGCAAAAATCCTGAATCCTGGAACCCACTTCCGGGAAAACCGCGAGATCCCACTCGCCTTCGAGCAAGTGGTCGATGTTGCGCAGCACCACGGAATCGCAGTCGATGAACATCACTTTTTCATAAGCCGCCGTGTCGATCTGATCGGCGATCTCGTGCTTGAAGGATTGCGCGAGGTGAACGAAGCCGTGGTCCTTCGGCAGCTTGCGGGGCATTTTCAACTGCACCTCCCGCACCCCGGCGCGCGCCACCATGAAGAGCGGATAGGGCGTCGTGTGAAAGACCAGGATATCGCCCGAGAACCGCGTCCGCAGCAGCGAGGACACGAGCATCTTCGCCAGATTGCGGTGCCCGGTTTCGCCCGGACGATCGAGCGCGATGGTGTAAACGAGATTTTTACGCATCGCCTTCAGGTATCGAAGATGTGGAGCAGCAGCGCCTGCCGGTCGTAGAAAAACGTGGACATGTAAGCGCCGAACATGAAGCGCAGCTTTTCATCGAAAGTCCGCGCGCCCGCGAGATGCAGCACCGCCGCGCGCGCGTAATCCTGCGCGCGCGGATCGTGAACCAGCGGAAACGCCACCTCCTCGCGCGTGAAGGGACGCACGCGCAGCTTCGTATCGAGCACCAGCCGCGTGAGCGCCGCCTGATCCGCGAAATGTTTCTTCCGCGGCGACGGTCCGAAATTGATCCGCTCCCACGCCGCCATCACCTCCGCAAAAAGCGCGGCGCGCACCGCGAGCAAGCCGCCATTGATCCCCGGCATCTTGAGCGTGCGCGCTTCGGCTTCGGAGATAAAGCAGTTGAAATGGCCCATGCCCGCCGAGGTGCCGGGCTCTTCATAGACGCGCAAATCCCAGTCCCCGTCCAGCAGCGCATCGATGTTCCGCTGCGCGAGACAGTCGGCATCGAGGAACAGCACTTTGTCGTAGCCAGCGACATCGAGCTGCTCGCGCACGCGAAACTTCCACGCCTGCGCGTAATCCCAAAAATGGAGATCCCCCGCCTTGCCCGCGTCGATGCACACCTCGCGCACGCCGACGCGCGGCACCATAAAGAGCGGCTCGGCCACATTTTTGAAAACCACGATGTCGCCATCGAAACGCGTCCGCAGCAGCGAGAGAACGAGGAATTTTGTCATCGTCCAATGACCGAGCGCGCCGGGCGGATGATCGAGCGCGAGCGTGTAGGCGAGATGGCGTGGCATGGGAAACTGATCGCGGGCTAACGAACCGACTTCTCATTGCACATGAAAAAGGCGCGTGGGAATGCAAAAATTGAGTTGGCCACCGACCCGCGTCCCGCCAAGCTCATCCCAACCAAGCCAAAGGAGGAAAGCCGCCATGCCCACCATGCCCGAACCCACTCCCGACCATCGTCGGGCCGACTTGCAACACGTGTCCGACCGCCACGCCAAATCCCGACCGAACACCGCCTACAAAGGAAGCAGTGTTAGCGATGGCGGCGGTGGCCTGAGTTTGGTGAAGCTCGTGTGGATTCTGGTTGTCGCGATCGTGGTGTGGCAGCTCGTCAAGTTCCTGATGCAGCGGTGAAGCGGGTGGGCCGTCCGGTGAAATCCGCCGCGCTACTTTTCGCGGTGCTGGTGGCCGTCGCGGCGCGCGCGGCGGAGTTGCCGAATATCGTCATCGTCCTCGCCGACGACATGGGCTGGGGCGATCCGCGCTGCTACAATCCGCAGTCGAAAATCCCCACGCCAAACATCGACGCGCTCGCCGCGCAGGGGATGCGATTCACGGATGCGCACACGCCTTCCTCCGTCTGCACGCCGACGCGCTACGGGCTGCTCACCGGGCGTTATGCGTGGCGCAGTTCCCTGAAAAAAGGCGTGCTCGACGGCTACAGTCCCGCGCTCATCGAGCCGGGCCGCGCCACGCTCGCTTCGCTTTTGAAAACGCAAGGCTACGAGACTGCCGCGATCGGCAAATGGCATCTCGGCTTCGGCGATGCGAAGAAAACCGACTACGCGCAACCGCTGAAACCCGGTCCGAATTCCTGCGGCTTCGACTACTTCTTCGGCATCCCCGCATCGCTCGACATGGATCCGTATGTCTTTGTCGAAAACGAATACGTCGTCACTGCGCCCACCTCCAAAGTCGCGCCCGGCAAACACCAGCGCGAGGGTGGCAATGGCTATTGGCGCGGAGGCGAGATGGCCCCGGATTTCCGGCACGTCGATGTGTTGGGAAAACTCGCCGCGAAGGCCGGACAATTCATCGCGCGGCAGACGCCTGGGAAGCCGTTCTTCCTCTACGTCCCGCTCACCGCGCCGCACACCCCGTGGCTGCCGACGCCCGCATTCCGCGGCGTCACGCCGATCGGCGACTACGGCGATTTCGCTGCGCAGACCGACGCCGTGCTCGGCGGAATCCTGCGCGCGATCGAGGCTGCCGGCGCGACCCACGAGACGCTCATCATTTTCACCAGCGACAACGGTGCGAACTGGCCCCCCGCCGATATCGAGCGCAGTGGCCATCGTGCGAATGCGAATTGGCGCGGGCAAAAGGCGGACATCTGGGAAGCCGGCCATCGCGTGCCATTCATCGTCCGCTGGCCGGGCAAAGTCCGCCCCGGCACGACGAGCGCCGAGGTGATCTGCCTCACCGATATTTTCTCCACGCTCGCCGCCATCACCGGCGCGGTCATTCCCGCCGACGCCGCCGGGGACAGCGAAGATTTTCTCCACGTCCTGCTCGGCGAACCGCGGGAAAAGCCCGTGCGCGAATCCATCGTGCATCACTCGGTCGATGGCACCTTCGCGATCCGCGAAGGCTCATGGAAACTGTGTCTGGGCCTGGGTTCACACGGATTCAGCATTCCGAAAACGATCGCCGCCAGCGCGGGAGAAGCCGCGGGCCAGCTCTACAATCTCGCCGAAGATCCCGCGGAAACGGAAAATCTCTGGCTGGCAAAGCCCGACGTCGTCGCGCGCCTCACCGCGCTGCTGCGCCAGCAGCAGGACAGCGGCACGAGCCATCCGGCCGCGCGCTGATGCGGTCGGCTGCGATGGTGAACCGGTGCGCGTAAGGAAGAAACGATTGCGCCACGAACGCGGCGACGCCTAGACTTCGCGCCATGCTTCAAACCGCCGCTGCTCCCGGCAGGCGCACCAATCCTACCGAGTTCTCCGATCGCTTTCGCCAGGCGTACCGCTGGATGTTGCTCGCGCGGCTGGCCGAGGAGCGCATCGCAAATCTCTATCGTGGCGGAAAAATCACCGGCGGCGTTTTTCTCGGAAAAGGTCAGGAAGCGCTGAGCGCAGCGGCAGGAATGGCGCTGCGTGAGGGCGATATTTTTGCACCGCTGATTCGCGATCAGGCGGGGCGGTTTGCCTTCGGCGAAAGCCTGCTCGATTTCACCCGCACCTACCTCGGCTCCCGGCTCGGGCCGATGCGTGGACGCGATGGGAATATCCACCGCGGCCGCCCGGCGAAGGGCCAGTATGCGATGTTCAGCCATCTCGGCGCGATGATCCCCGCGGTCGCGGGTGCGCTGATGGCGCGGCGTTTTCGCGGCGAGACGGGCGTGGTCGGGCTCACCTGCATCGGCGATGGCGGCACTTCCACCGGCGCGTTTCACGAAGGGGTGAATCTCGCCGCCGTCGAGCGGTTGCCGTTGGTGATCGTCGTCGCGAATAATCAATACGCCTACTCGACACCGAACGAGCGCCAGTTTGCCTGCGCCGATCTCGCGGAAAAAGCCGCGGGCTACGGCATCGACGGCCACAGCGTCGATGGCACCGATCTGGCCGCGTGCCTCGCAGTTTTAGGCGAAGCAGTCGCGCGCGCGAGAAACGGAGGCGGCCCGCAGCTCGTCGTCGGCGCACTGCTCCGCCTCGTCGGCCACGGCGAACACGACGACGGCCAATACGTCGATCCCGCGCTGCGCGCCGCGCCCCTCGGCCAGGACTGCCTCGCCGTCGCCGAACAGCACCTGCTCGATGCCGGCTGGGCCGACGCCGTGACCCTCGCGCAGTGGCGCGACGAAACCACGCGCCAGATCGAGGAAGCCGTCGAGACCACCCTCCGCGAACCCCTTCCCGATCCGAACACCGAGACCTGGTGCGCCCTCGCCACGCCTCACTTGCGCGACGGATTTTTGCCGGAATGATTACCTACCTGGAAGCCATCCGCGCCGCCCAGGAGCGCGCGCTCACCGACGATCCGCGCGTCTATATTTACGGCCAGGATGTCGGCGGCTTCGGCGGCGCGTTCAAAGCCACCAAAGGACTCGCCAAACAATTCCCCGGTCGCGTGCTCGACGCGCCGATCAGCGAGGACGCCATCATCGGCTCCGCCATCGGTGCCGCGATCGAAGGCATGCGGCCGATCGTGGAAATGCAATTCGCTGACTTCTCGGCGGTCGGCTTCAACCAAATCGTCAACCACGCCGCGACGCTCAACTGGCGCACGAACGTTCCGTGCCCCATCACCGTCCGGCTCCCGAGCGGCGGCACTGCCGGCGGCGGACCGTTCCACAGCCAGAGCATGGAGGCGCTCTACGCCCACTACCCCGGCCTCATCGTCATGACGCCCGCGACGGTCGAGGACGCCTACTCGATGCTGCTCGAAGCCGTCGCCATCGACGACCCCGTCGTCTTCTGCGAGCACAAGTATCTCTACTACCATCTCAAAGCCGAAGCACTCCCCACCGAGGCCATGCCCACGGGAAAAGCGCGCGTCGCCCGCGCCGGCCGCGACGCCACCATCGTCACCTACAGCGCCATGCTCCACGAAGCGCTGGCCTGCGCCGCCGAGCTGGCCGGAGAGGGTTGGGAAATCGAAGTCATCGACCTAAGAAGTATCAAACCCCTCGATACCGACACCGTCTTAGCCAGCGTAGCTAGAACTGGCCGTCTCCTAGCGGTAGGTGAAGCCTTCCCGTGGGGCGGAGTCACCGCCGAAGTC
Source organism: Chthoniobacteraceae bacterium (assembly GCA_031409335.1). Lineage (GTDB taxonomy): Bacteria > Verrucomicrobiota > Verrucomicrobiia > Chthoniobacterales > Chthoniobacteraceae > JANLQB01. The sequence continues at coordinate 21,002 of JANNWY010000079.1, forward strand.
ATCGCGCGAGTCGCGAGTGAAGGCTTCGACTTACTTGATGCCGCACCCATCCGACTTAATGCGAAAGATACACCGGTGCCTTACCACCCGAACCTTTGGGGAACTCACAGACCCACCGCACAAACCATTACTGTAGCAGTGCGAGGACTTTTGCGTCAATGAGTGACGAACAGAAACGCCCAACGGTTGTTTTGAGGATTGCACCACCCGCTTTTTCCCACTGCCATTCGTTTCAACTCTGCCCGCTTGCAGTACGGTTACGAAGCATGGAGATGCACGGCATGTTAAGCCTGGACGCATTCAACTCGGTCCGTGCATGAGTGACTTGAGATTTCCAAAGATTGCGATTTGCCGACGTTCGGACTACCACTTCGAGGTTCGAAATTTACCGTGCCCTATTTATCCAGAGGGAGTTAGAATTCACCCGCATTTCTCACACCCAGACAGGAAAAGACCACAACCTGTTGTCTTCCTTTCCCTTTTTCTGTTAAACTTACTCCTTGCGTGACAGAGGAAGATCGAGCGGAAGAGGAAGAGCGGAGGGCTGTGAGAATTGCGGGCAAGGGCTTGTTTGAAAACGCGATCTTCCGAAAGCCTGAAAGGCTGGGACAACACAGCCCAGGGCAACGCCCTGGGTTTGTTGTCCCCATGCCAAAAGCCCTGAAAGGGCGGGACATCCCGCGTTCATTGGCTGTCGCGCCCTTTCAGGGCTTGCCTGCGCTATTTGCGAGAACCTAGGGCGTTGCCCTAGGCTGTGTTATCCCAGCCTTTCAGGCTTGCAGAGGGGCAGTTTACAAACACGGGCTAGGTATTGGGCATCTCTCACTCCTTACTTGTTTCCGCAAGAATGCCTCGCATCCCCATCATCATGCCGGGGCTCGGCGAATCCATCGCCGAAGCCACCGTCGTGAGCATTTCCTTTCAGGTCGGCGACGCCATCGAGAGCGATCAGGACGTGCTCGCAGTCGAGACGAACAAAGAACGGTAGGCGTCAACGTGCCGTGCCGTGGAAGCATCGCGGTATGGCTCGTGGAAGTGCGGCAGAGCTATCCCGTCGGCGCGCTGTGGGAGCTATCTACCGGCGCGGGATCACCGGTCAGCGAGGCTGTGAATGGTGCCGTGGATGGAGCGGTCGATGGCAGTGCCGTCTGGCGCGCGGAGTTTGACGAGGAGTTCGTAGCAATCGGTCGGCGCGAGATCGGGGATGGTGAGCGTGATGATGCTCGGGCCACCGCCCAGACGCGCGGCGGTGATGGTCTGCGCGTGTTCGTCGTGGTGTTTCGAGCCGTAGCTTTTCGTGCGTTTGAGCGACCACACTTTCATCGCGAAGGCATCAGGCGTGACGCTGTTGGGATCGAGCGGCTCGCTGAATGTCACGGTGAGCGTGCCCTTCGCCGCGTGGATGGCGAGCGGGACGTGCGCGGGGTTTTCGCCGCGGCGGATGCGATGGAATCCACCGGGCGCGGTCGCGTTTCCGGCCCATGCAAACATGCCGCAGGTGTAGAGCGCGCCGTCCGCGGCGAAGCGTCCGCGCATGATGCCGGTGGTGAACGCGGGCATCGGTAGTTCGCACACCGCGCCCTGCCATTGGCCGCCGGCTTGTTCATTTGGAATAATGAATGCGCGACCTGTGCCGTAGCTGAGATTCAGCAGCGCGCCACCGAGGGTGCCCCACGCGCCTTTGGGAACGGTGACCAGTTCAGCCGGGCTGCGATCTTTGTCATTTGTCACCCACACCATCGGCTGCGCCATCGCGGAATCGGCGGTGTCCGTGACGTCCGTGTAGCCAAACATATTTCCGTAAAAACCGCCGACCTTCACGCGGTTGATGCGGTTCTTCGGTGTCCAGAAGCCTTCCTGATCGGTGACGAAAAATGTGCCGTCCTCGTTGAGGCACACCCCATTCGCCGCGCGAAAGCCCGTCGCCAAAATGTCCGTGCGCGTGCCATCCGCACTGATGCGCAGGAGCGTGCCATGATGCGGGATGACGCTGTCGAGTGCGTGGCGGCCCGACTTGGCGTAGTAGAAATTTCCCGCGTCATCCGTCTGCAAACCCATCGCAAATTCGTGGAAGTGCTCGGTCACTTGATGGTCGTCATTGAAGCACTCGATGAAGTCCGTCTCGCCGTCGCCATTCAAGTCGCGCAGTCGCGCAAGTTGATCGCGGCAGGTGATGAAAAGTTCGTCGCCGCGAAACTTCACGCCGAGCGGCTGGAAGAGTCCGGTGGCGATGCGCCGCCACGTGAGCGGCGACGGCGCGGGCACCATGAGCCCGTCCACGCGCCACACATCGCCGTTCCACATCGCGACCACCGCGGATTTGCCATCCGGCGTGAAATCGAAGCCGCCGGGCCGCATCCAGCTCTGCCATGGATTTTCAATCGGGAGCGGAAAGGTGTCCGTGATGAATGCGCCGTCTGCCTTGCCCGCTTCGGATGTCGTGGTGATTTCCTGGATCCACTGCCGCGGCCCGCCGCGCGTGAGCGGTTCGAGATCGAGCGGCGTGGTGAAGGTCTTTGCCAGTGCATCGAGCGACGCCGCATCCGCGCGGGAAATGAACAAGCGGGTCTTCGCGTCACCGGGCAGCGTTGCGACCCAAAAGCCGCCATCCTTTTTAACACTCCCGTCGCCGGTCAGCGCCACGCTCAGCGAGTCCGGCGCGACGCGCAGCAGCAGCGGCTTTTTTTCCGGGGCGACATTGAGCGTTCTCGTGAAAACGGGCGTCGTGCCGTAGTCGAGCCAGCCGGGCGATTCGAGCACGCGCGTGCCGCCGATGCGCGCGGCGATGACTGCGCGTGCGCCGTGCATGTACATTCCCTCGAACCGCGCCCAAGCGCGCGGCAGCGGGCCGTAGCGTTTGCCGTCTTTGCCGAGCACGCGCTTGTCGTCGTCCCATTTTCCCTCTGGCGACGCCCAGCCAGGGCCAGTCGGATTGATGAAATGCCGCTCGCCCGTGAGGCTCGTGTGCGTGCCGTGGCTGCCGTCAAATGCGATGCCTTTCCAGTCCGCGAAATCGCCCGTCGTCGCCGTCGCCACGCGCATCGTGTCGTGGTCGTAAATCATCCACGCGCGACCTTTGCTCACGCCGCCGGGGCCGTCGTCGAGCCGCACGGCGATTCCCTTTTGCGCGATGTTTCCCGGCGCGATTTCATAAGTCCAAAACAACGCCGGGCCGAAATCCATGAGGCGGTAAGGCGGCAGCGAGCGGTCTTCTTTTTCCGCCTCCGCGCGCACGAGCGCTTTCGGCAGCGATGCCAAATACGCGGGCGTGATTTCCGTGAACTGTGTCTTGTTGTGCGGACGCAGGAACGTCTCGCGGATGTATTGAATCACCGCGTATTTCTGCGCCGTCGTGTATTGCGGTTGTGGCACCATTTGCCCGAAGCCCTTCGTCATCGTGGCAAACATCGAGAACGGGTCCGCGCCGTTTTTGAACGGCCCTTCCGCGAAGCGCAGCGCCGTCGGCAGCGAGCCCGGCTGCTCCTTCGTCCCGTGGCAGACGACGCACAGCGTTTTGTAAATCTCCGCGCCCTCCGCGAGCGTCTTGTCATTCCAGCCGCCCAGGATTTCCGCGTGGTCGCTGCGCTCCAAAGCCTGCATCCATGCCGCGCGCACGGTCACGCCCGCCGCTGGCTCGATGCTCGGACGCACGCCGCCGCTCGTCGGCGTGTGGGTTAAATCCGGCGTGTTCGCACCCGCACCACCGGCTTTGAAAAGCAGCGCGATCTCCGCATCCGGCAGCGCCCGCGACCACACGCGCACGCCCGCGATTTTGCCTTTTGAAAAATCCCCCGCGAAGTCCGGCGTGGCGCGTCCGACTTTGAAAACGTGTCCCGCGACATCCGCCGTCGCGTGCGCCGTCTTCTCCGCGACGACCTTCCCATCGAGCCACAAGCGCGCCACGCCGCCGCGCAGCGTGAGCACCGCCGTGTGCGTCTTGCCGTCGTCCACTTTCCCCCCGCCCGTCATCGTGCCGAGCCAGCCGATGTCGTACACCAGCCGCCCGTCGCGGATGAAAAGCGCTTTCGCACCCGCCGCCCATTTGCCGGTCGGCGCGCATTTGGAAATCAACGTCCCATCGTCGCCCGTCTCGAACTTTGCCTCAGCCGTGAAGTCCGCGCCGAGATCGAGTTCGGCGTCGGGAAAATTCTGCGCTCCGCTCGCCGAAAGCCCCGCAATTTCCTCCGGCCCGCGCACGAGTTTTCCGCCCGACCACACCCGCAAAACCGGCGCACCCTTCGCCGGATGCTCGACCGCGACATCATGCTCCGCGCCCTTCGCCAGCGGCACGACGACCTCTTTCCCCAGCCGCAACGCTCCGCCCGTCGGCGCGGAAAACTCGACGTGCAGCCGGTAGTTCAGCGGCAGCTCCGCGGCATCCAGCGGCACGGCATCGCGCGGCAGCGCGGCGTCGAGCGATGAGATGAATGGGAGTAAGAGGACGAATGTGGTGGTGAGTTTGCGGAGGGTCGCGGAGGTCATAGTTTGGTTTGTTGCGCTCATCGCGCCAGCATGGGTTCGAGCCACACGCCCCAGTCGGCGCTTTTGCCGTCGCCCGCGTCGTTCATTTTCAAGACGAGCTGTTTCACGCCATCCAGCTGCACGTCGAAGGCGGCGGTCTTGCCGTCCTTGAAGGTGCTCGATTGCCACAGCACTTTGCCGTCGCCCTCGATGACGGCCTGCACGCTGCCATCGGAGCCATCGGCGATGCCCGCCAAGCCAGTGAGCGTTTTCCAGGCGCCGTCGAGCTGCCACTCGTGCGTGGCGACGGCGTGCGCGTAGAAGCCGTGGACGTAGAGTTTCCCACCGGCGATGAGCAAGCCGCCCGGCTCCGGCAGGCGGTCGCGGACGGGTGCGCAGTAGCCGGTTGCCTCGCGCGCTGCCTTGAGATCGGAAAGGGGCACGCTTTTCGTGGCCGGTGGCACGTTGGCGGGGGCGATGAGCTTCGGAACGAGCGTGGCGATGAGCCGCTGCGCGATCTGTTTCATCCGCGCATCGCCGGAGACGGCGGGCGCGGCGAGAAGCTTGCTCGCGGAGTCCGCGTTTTTGGCATTCACCGCCTCGATCATCGGCGCGAAGATCAGCTTCGTCCGCACTGTGGTGAGGTCGGCGGTACCGTCTTTCGCCACGAGATACGGATAGCGAAACGGCGTGTCCGAGAGGTTGCCCGAGGGCACGCCGTTCGCCTGCAAATAGGTGATGCGCAGCTCGCCCGCATTGCCGGCTTTCAGCGCCTGGCAGTCGATCGAGAAACGCCCTTCCGCATCCGGGACGGCGGTGGCGGTGGTGGCGTCGTAGTCGCCGCCGCCCTCGGGGTCCATGTAGGCGACCACGCCATAGACCGGCGGCTCGGCGACGGCGCGACCGGAGAAGACGAAACCTTTCCCGCTGGGCTCAATGCGGATGTCCGCGGGCTTCACCGTAGGCTTATCGCTCATGCCTTTCACGGAGCCGGAAAACATCGGATGGCCCGCAAGGCGGAAGGCTTCGCCGAGGGTGAGAAAAGTCCCGCGGCCATCGTTGCGGCGATCTTCGCCGTAGGTGCGATTGCCGGAACCCATGAGCGCGGTGCCAAATGCCGCGCTCTCGTCGGGCCGCGCCTTGCAATGCGGCAGACTCAGCGCGTGGCCGACTTCATGCGCGATGCCGCCGATAAAAATGGAGTTGTAGCGCCCGATCGAAATCTTGCCGTATTGGCCGTCTTGGACTTGCCCTCCGCCATCGGCCAGCGAGTCGAGATTTAGAATCGGCGAGTCCACCTGCCACGCGGTGCCGTTCGTGATCGAGCCGCCGGCGTAGTACGGACTGTTCTGGCTGATGACGCGCTTCTCCGCGTCCCAGTTCGACATATTGCAGAAGATCACGACGGTCTCTTTCGCCGGATCGAGGCCGGCTTCGCGCAGCGTGGTGATGCACTCGCCCCGGATGTCGTTGCCACTTTTCACGTCGTAGTGCGCGTACGGATTTTTGCCGCGGACGAGGTGAATGCGCACGAGCCCATCCGCCGCCGGATCGAGCCGGAGACTGCGCGGACCAAAGCCGACGCGCTCCATTTCCCGCGCGTAAAAACTCTGGATGTCAGTGAGAATTTTCGAGAGCCGCTCGCGATACAGCGGCGCTGGCTCGCGGTCGGCGGGCGTCCAGTAAACGATGTGCAGCTTGCGCTCCGCGCGCTCGGGAGCCTTTGCCTGCCAGCCATCGAGGATCGCGCGGGCCGCCGCCACTTTCGCGCGCTCGGGATCGCTCGCGCTCGCCTCATCGCTCCGCGCCTGCGCTTTCGCGCGGATCGCAGCCTTCGCTTTCGCCAGCCGCTCGGGCCACACGAAGGTCGGCGCTTTCGCCGGATCGTAGCCGGCCATGTGATCGCTCAGGCGCGTCGCGGGTTTGGTATATTTGAGCACCGTGTCGCCGAAGACCTCGCGGCACATCGCCGCGAGTCCGGGATCGTACTCCAGCAGCAGCGCGCGGGTGTTCACATGGTTGTGGTCGTGGTCGTTCACGCGGTTGTCGTCGAACCACGACTGCACGCCCTCGGCGAAATATTCGTGATGATTCACGCTCGCGTACTTGCCTTTCCAAAGTCCGGCTTTCATCGCGCGCTCGTAGGTTTCCTTGAGCCGCGCATCGAAGGTCGGGTCCACATTCACCATGCCGCGCAGATGGATGCAGTGCGCGAATTCGTGAATCAGAATGCACTCTGTGGAATACGGATCGCCGGGGTAGCCGAGGATATTTTCCTCGGCGCTCGTGCAAAAGGGATCGGTCTCGCTCCCGCCGGTGCCGCGCGCGCGGGCATCCCAAAAAGTCTTCGCATCCAGCCCGCCCATGCTCGTGATCTTCTTCTCACCGAGATGCACAAACTCGGGCAAATCCGTGGTGAACTCATCGTGCGCCATGAGGCACATCCGCGCCCCGCTTTTGATGAGCGCCGCGCGCACATCCGGGCGCTGCTCCAGCATCCGGTTCACGAGAAACGCCGCTTCCTTGAGCGCGTACGGATTCACCTTCGCGGAGGCCACGATCGGGAATCCCCCGGCGCTCACCGCCTGCGTGTAAAAAGCCGGCACGCCCGCCTTGCTCGGCGGATCGAAGCGCACGCCCTGCACCTGCACCTCGCTCGTCACCGTGAACTCCGTGCGATCCTCGCGCCCCACGAGTGCAAAGCGATGGCCCAGCGTGGTCGTGATGGTCGTGTCCTTGCCGGGCGCGACGGAGCCGTTCGCCACGCGCTCCGCGTCACTCTTCAGCCAGAAAACATCGAGCGTCTGCTTGCTGCCGTTGAGGATTTGCAAGACGGGCCGCGCCTCTTGCGCCGACAAAGAAAGCGCCGCGCACAGGAACGCGGCGATGAAACGAAAACGGGGGAGTTGGATCATGCGAATGGGTGTTGGGCTCATTGTTCTACGATGGCTGCGGGTTCTCCGAGCGCATCCATCTTCAGCGAAATGCCAAGGCCCGGTGTGCTGATTTTCAAATTCATCACGTCCATCGCGAGGTCCGCTTTTTTACGCGGCGGAAGTGCGACGCGCCAGGCAAGGATGCGGGTGTTTTTCATAAGGCATTATCCTTGCCCACAGCCTCGGACAATTCGCCGAGAAAATGCGGGAGCGCGGACTCCACGCGATTCCAGTTTGGAATCAGCGGCGTGCCCGGCGGGTTTTGCAGGAATGCTTTTGCCGCGGCGCGAATGCTGTGTGCGAACGTATTCACCGCCACCTCTTCATCGTGCCGCGCGTAGGTCAGTCCATTGATCAGCGAATCGGCGTCGTAGTGCCGCAGGGTTTCCTCCGCCTTGCGTTCGTAGGCGCTCAGCAGCGTGTCGAAAAGCCCCGCGTCGAGCTTGATGCCTTCGGATGCCATTACCCGAAAAATCGTCTGGCTCACATCCACCGCCATCCGATGCAGACCCTTCGTCGAATCGCGGACGGAAAGATCCTGATGCTTGTGATCGTAGCGCTCGGAAAGCTCGGACTGGCAGATCGCGCGGGCCGCGGTGTTGCGGAAAATTTCAGCCAGCATTCCCACTTCGAGTCCCCAGTCCGATGGCATCCGCACGCGGCGCGCGAGATCGAGATCAAGGCAGATCTCGCCGGAAAGCGGGTAGCGAAAGGTATCGAGAAACACGAGGAACGGCAGCGGGCCGAGGATGCTTTCGAGCGATCGGATGAACGGCGTGAAAAGCAATCGCATGACGCGCCCATTCAGCCGCGTCGTGTAGCGCGCGCTGTAGCCCTTGCACACATCGAAGCCGAGCGTGGGATGCGCCACCGGGTAGCACAGCCGCGCGGGCAGCTCGCGGCTGTAGGTGATGATGTCGCAATCGTGTGATGCGACGAGCCGCGCGCGTCCGCCCGCCAGCACGTAGCCGAGGCAAATCCACACGTTACGACCCTTGCCGGGCGCGCCGGAGTGGATGTCGGCCTGGTCCAGCTTTCGATACAGCGCCTTCATGCGCGGGCCATCGTTCCAGAGCAGCACCGGCTGTTGCGGCATCGCCGCGAAAGTTTCACGCGCCTTGAGCCAGTCACTTTTACGTTTTGCGCCGTCGATCCCGATCACGATCTGCTGGAAATAACGCACCTGGGAAAGTTCGCGCACGATGCCATTCAGCGCGTGGCTGCCGAGTTCATCGACATGGCAGGGCAGCACCAGCGCGATGGGCCGCTCGCGCGAAAATTCCTCGAGCTCGCGCTCCAGCCGCGCGACATCGGTCGGGCCGAGCCGGTGCAGGGTGGCGATGGCGCCGCTTTGGAAAAAATCGGCCATGCGTCAGTTTGGGATTGGAAACGGGTCGGGCGTCATCGCTCGGAAATCGCGGCGGACAAGCGGTGTATCGGCAGTGGGTCGCGGGTGTCCAGAGTTGTATCCGCGCCAGGCGGGGGAAACACTGCGCCGTTCTGAAACTCATCGTCGTTCACTATCACTTCCGGCCCGGCGGCGTGCGGCGCGTCATCGAACTGGCGACCCCGCACATTCTGCGTGCATCGGGTGATGGTGAAAACACGGTGACGCTCGTCGGCGGCGAGGCGCGTGATGCGGAGTGGAACGCGGCGTTTCGCAAATGCGCGGCCCCGGCGCGCGTCGAGTGCGTGATCGATCCGGCGCTCAACTATGTGTCTGGCCAAACGATTTCGCCGCGCGCGATTGCCGCGCGTATTTGCGCGGTGCTCGAACCCATCATCCCCTCTGGCGTGCCGAACGACTGCATCGTTTGGGCGCACAATTTGAGCCTCGCCCGGAATGTCCCGCTGGCGCGTGAAGTGGTCCGCGTGTGCGTGGCGCGCGGCGTGCCGCTGGTGCTGCATCATCACGACTGGTGGTTCGAGAATCGCTGGGCGCGCTGGCCGGAGATGCGCCGTTGCGGAGTGCGCACGCTTCGCGAAGCGGCGCGCGTCACCTTTCCCACCGCTCGGAATATCCACCACGCCGCGATCAATCGCGCCAACGTGGCGAGCCTCCGCCGTCATCTCGACCGCCGCGCCGCCTGGCTGCCAAATCCCGCGGAGCGCATCGCGCCGCCCCCGGCGCAGCGCGTTCGCACGGCCCGCAAGTGGCTTCAGCACAGGATTCGCGACGACGCGCCGGTGTGGCTGCTGCCGTGCCGTTTGCTCCGCCGGAAGAACGTCGCCGAGGCGCTGCTGCTCACGCGCTGGCTGCGACCGGACGCGTGGCTGGTGACGACCGGCGGCATCAGTTCCGACGACGAGCAGGACTACGGCACGGCGCTCGCCCGCGCCGCGCATCATCACGGCTGGCGGCTGCGCCTTGGAGTTTTGGAAAAAAGCGATGCGCGCAATCCATCCATCGCCGACCTGCTCGCCACCAGCGAAGCCGTGCTGCTCACCTCCATCGTCGAGGGCTTCGGCCTGCCTTACGTCGAAGCCGCCGCCGCGCGACGCCCGCTCATCTGCCGCGCGCTGCCAAACGTCGCGCCCGACCTGCGCCACCTCGGCTTCCGCTTTCCCCAAAGCTACGCCGACATCCTCATCCACCCCGGCCTCATCGACTGGTCGCGCGAATCCGCGCGACAGGCCGCACACTTTTCCCGCTGGAACTCCGGCCTGCCCCGCTCGGTGCAAAAATGGGTCGGCGCTCCCGCCGCGCAAGCCGCTCCGCACGCAATCGCCTTCAGCCGGCTCACGCTGAGCGCACAGTTCGAAATCCTCGCGCAACCGCCCGAGCACACCTGGAATCTCTGCGCGCCATTCAACCCATTTTTGATCGCCTGGCAAAAACGCGCCGCCACTGGCACGCTCGGGATTTCCGCCTGGCCGCGCCGCGCCATCGCATCCCTCGGCGGCGCTGCGTATGCGCAAAGTTTCGCGCGTCTCGTGCGACAAAAACCCGCGACCGGCCCCGGCGACGCGCGCGCCATCGCCGCGCAAGCGCACTTCCTCCGCGAACGGCTTGCCGCGCCGCATCTCTTCCCGCTCCTCTGGTCGCGATCCACGTGAAGTCCCAAATTCAGCGCCGGTCTTTTCGATTAAGCCTCCCCGCGCAAATGCCGCAATGCCTCGCGGACCGCGGGTAGCAGCAGCGGCAGGCATTCGCCGATCGCGCGGGGATTGCCGGGAAGGTTCACGATCAGCGAGCGGCCCCGCGTTCCCGCAGTCGCGCGGGAGAGAATCGCCGTCGGGACTTTCGCGAAGGATTGCACGCGCATGATTTCGCCAAAGCCGGGCAGCTCGCGTTCGAGCACGGCGCGCGTCGCTTCGGGAGTGACATCGCGCGCCGCCGGGCCGGTGCCGCCGGTGGTGATGACGAGTTCGCATTCCGCTTCATCGCAAAGTCTGCGCAGCGTCGCCTCGATCTGCGCGCGCTCGTCGGGAATGATGACGCGCTCCCACTCCAGCGGCTCCGCGCAAAGCTCCGAAAACACGCGCTCGATTTCGGGTCCGCTGCGATCTTCATACACGCCCGCGCTCGCGCGGTCGCTGAGGGTCACGCGCCCGATCTTCACGTCTTCACCTTTTTCGTCACGCGGATGCCGTCGATGACCATGCCTTTGTCGATCGCCTTGCACATATCGTAAATCGTCAGCGCCGCGACGCTCACCGCGGTGAGCGCCTCCATCTCCACGCCGGTCTTCGACGTGGTGCGCGCCTCGGCGACAATGCGCACTGCGGTGGACTCGATCTCGAAAACGATCTCCACCGCATCGAGCGGAAGCGAATGGCACAGCGGGATCAGCGCATCGGTGCGTTTCGCTGCTTGAATGCCGGCGATTTTCGCGACCGTGAGCACGTCGCCTTTTGGCAGAGCCTGCTCGCGCAATGCCGTGATCGTCGCCGGCAGGCAGCGCACGAAACCTTCCGCACTCGCGGCGCGCCGCTGATCGGGCTTGTGGCCGACATCGACCATGCGCGCGGTGCCGTCGGCATCGAGATGGGAAAAAGTGGGAACGCTCATGGCGGCGAAGATGGCAGCGCGATCACGCGAGGTCGAGCGGGGTTCGTGCATCGTGGCGGGCCGTTGCAGCGGCAAGCCGGGAAGGTGGGGGGCCCAAAACCCCCCGCGGGTCCCCCTCCCCGCAGGGGCGGCCAGCCACGGCGCGGTATACGCCGCATTGAGCCCATCGC
>JANNWY010000080.1:0-11152 GCA_031409335.1 Chthoniobacteraceae bacterium
CGCCGACGGCATCCATGATGAAGTGGACGAGATGATCGGCGGGCACCCTCTGGCGCAAGTCCGGCGGCAATAACAGCGGCGTGTCGTGGTCGATGTTGACGAAGCGGGCAGGCATTCCCTTTCAACCCGCCAACCCATCAATGGCGCGAGCGGCTCTCGGTTTTCCTCGGGATCGACTTGAAGGCCATCGGCGTCATTGCCGGCGGGAAAAAATCGCCGACCGGCAGCGTCGATATCGCTTTGCTGCAAAGCCTCAGTCGCAAAGGTGAGGTGCCTGATTTTGTCGGCGATTACGGTCACGTCATTGTCGATGAATGCCATCACCTTTCCGCGTTCAGCTTCGAGACGGTGCTTCGGCGCGTGAAGGCGCGATTCGTCCTCGGTCTCACCGCCACACCCATCCGAAAAGACGGACATCATCCCATCATCTTCATGCAGTGCGGACCGATTCGATTTCGCGTGGACGCACGGAAGCACGCAGCGACACGGCCCTTCGATCACGTCGTCATTCCATGCCCGACGTGTTTCCAAATTCCGCCCGGTGCCGAATTACCCATTCAGCAAATCTACGCCGAACTCACCACCAACGAGCGCCGCAATGCGCAGATTGTTCGCGATGTGCTCGCAGCCGTCGCCGAAGGCCGCTCGCCGCTGGTGCTCACGGAGCGAAAATCGCACGCAGACACACTCGCCGGCGCGCTGCGCGGAAAGGTTGCGCATGTCGTCGTGCTCAAAGGCGGTCAGGACGCGAACGTCCGCGCCGCTGCCGCCAGCGAACTGGCCGCGATCCCTCAGGACGCCCCGCGCGTTATCATCGCAACCGGCCGATACATCGGCGAGGGCTTCGACGACAGTAGGCTCGACACACTGTTTCTCGCGCTGCCCATCTCGTGGCGGGGCACGCTCCAGCAATACGTTGGCCGACTCCACCGCCTTCACACCGGCAAGACCGAGGTGCGTGTCCATGACTACATCGACGGCGCAGTGCCCGTGCTTTCACGGATGTTCGACAAACGCCGCCGCGGCTACGAGGCCGTCGGTTACGCCATCCGTGACGACAGCGCGCCCGCTACATGATGACCAAAATCAATTCACGCTAAGGCAGCGCATCAAATAGCGTAATTTGTATCGGTGCAAACGAGCTCAACTCCCCTCGCCTCCCCTTTCTTGATTCCGCGGGACTTGCGGAGCGTCGAAAGGCGCGGCAGTTGGAATCGCTTACCCGGCAGTGCTGCCTCGCGGGGAATGGGAAAGCCGTTGCGTAGCGTCATCCGCGAATTCCATTTCGAGAAAGACCTCGCGGAACTGATTGGCGACTTCGCCGAGGCGGATGATTTCGTCGCGGGTGCGGAATGGCTGCTCGCGCAGAATCCCGAAATCGGGTTTCGCACGGGCGAAGGCTCGGCAGGGAAATCCGGCCCGAGGCTTTGGGTGCGTTTACGGCGCGGCGTTTCGCGGTGACATGAGGAAGAGCACTGTTTCAGTCAGCGCCTCTGGATTGAAACAGCGGCCCTTTGTGTTTCGGTCAATGCTTCCCTGCTCCGGCATTTCATGACCAGAACCACGCCGCCGGGCGCGTGCGAAAACGTCCGTTGGACAATCCCTGCACCTCCATCTTTCCGGTTGACGCTCCTGAAAAATAACGCATCATCCCATCAAGATTGGAAGATGCGTCCGCTTGAACTATCTGGACGTTCTTCATTTAGAAACCTTCAAAACATCCCAAATGAGCACCACAACACAGACCGCAAAATTCACCGATTACAAAGTCGCCGACATCAAACTCGCCGAATGGGGCCGCAAAGAGATGGTCATTGCTGAGCAGGAAATGCCCGGCCTCATGTCCATCCGCCAAAAATACGCGCCCGCGAAACCACTCAAGGACGTGCGCATCACCGGGTCGTTGCACATGACGATTCAGACGGCGGTGCTGATTGAGACACTCGTCGATCTCGGTGCCGATGTGCGCTGGGCTTCGTGCAACATTTTCTCCACGCAGGATCAGGCTGCGGCGGCGATCGCGGCGACTGGCGTGCCGGTCTTTGCGTGGAAGGGCGAAACGTTGGAGGAATATTGGGACTGCACTTGGAAGGCGATCGTGAACAATGATGGCAAAGGTCCGCAGCTTGTCGTCGATGACGGCGGTGATGTGACGCTTTTCATCCACAAGGGCTATGAACTCGAAGAGGGTAGCGACTGGGTGAACAGCGAGAGCGGCTCGCACGAGGAGAAGGTGATCAAGGGTTTGCTGAAGAAGGTCCACGCGGAGAACCCATTCATCTTCCACGAGATGGTGAAGGACTGGCGCGGCGTTTCCGAAGAAACGACGACTGGCGTGCATCGCCTCTACAAGCTGCACGAACAGCACAAGCTGCTGGTGCCTGCGTTCAACGTGAATGACTCGGTGACTAAGTCAAAGTTCGATAACTTGTATGGCTGCCGCCACTCGCTCGTCGATGGCTTGAATCGCGCGATCGACGTGATGATCTCCGGTAAGGTCGCAGTCGTCTGCGGCTACGGCGACGTGGGGAAAGGCTCCGCGCAATCGCTGCGCGGGCAGGGCGCGCGGGTTATCGTTACTGAGATCGATCCGATCAATGCGCTGCAAGCGGCGATGGAAGGGTATGAAGTCACGACCATCGAGGAAACGCTCGGTCGCGGCGACATCTACGTCACCACCACGGGAAACTTGGACGTGCTAACCATTGAGCATATTTCCAAGATGAAAGATCAGGCAGTGATTGCGAACATCGGCCATTTCGACAACGAGATTCAGGTCGATAAGCTCGTGAACTATCCAGGCATCAAGCACGTGAACATCAAGCCGCAGGTTGATAAGTATATCTTCCCAAATGGCAACGAAGTCTTCTTGCTCGCCGAAGGTCGTCTCGTGAACCTCGGCTGCGCCACCGGGCATCCGTCGTTTGTGATGAGCAACAGCTTCTCGAACCAAACTCTCGCTCAGCTCGACCTTTGGAAAAACAAGGATCTCTACAAGCCAGGCGTTTATGTCCTGCCGAAGAAGTTGGACGAAGAAGTGGCCCGGCTGCATCTCGCCAAGATCGGCGTGAAGCTAACCACGCTGACCGCCAAGCAGGCCGCATATCTCGATGTGCCAGTGGAGGGGCCGTATAAGCCTGATCACTACCGCTACTAGGCCGACGCTAACACAGCCAATCACGAAAACCGCCGCGGGATACCGCGGCGGTTTTCTTTTGGACGCGGCAACTCCGAATCGGATACAAGAAAGCACTCGACAAATTCGGGTAGCTATGGTTAATAGAAAAATATCGGTTTGCCCACGGAGCCGACGCACCTCCCTCCAAACACCCCAAACACTTTGCAAATACCGAGTATGACTGCATCCCCTCTGTCTTCATCGTTTTCCAGCCGCACCCCGACTGCGCTTTTCACTGCGTGCCTGCTGCTGAGCATCGCCTGGGCGTCCAGTGCGGGAGCAGCCCTCATCACATTCGACGAGTTGCCGAGCCAGCCTGCCGACGGCGTCAGCCTTCAAGGGGCTGATTTTCAATTCACGATCGGCGGCATTCCATCGACGGACGCGCAGTTTAACTCCCTCGCCTTCGGCTCGAACACCACGGTCAGTCTTCAAGGGTCCACGTTGGCAGGCAGCGCAACCGGCGTGCTCACGATCGATTTTGCGCAACCCATTTCGCTCCTTTCCTTCAACCTCGCGCGCTTGACCAACCTCACGACAACCGGGGCGACTGTTTCACTTTTCGATTCAGCGCTCACTGGATTCGCATCGACGTCGGTGACGATTGGGAACGTCGTGACGTTCAGCGAGGCCTTTTACTCCTATTCCGGCAGCACGCCGGTGAAGCGCGCGGTCCTCACTTTCAACGCCGCTGCCGGGCCGCGGTTCGCCATCGACAATCTCGCCTTCACACCGCAGGCCGTGCCCGAGCTGGGAACATTTCTCGCGGGCGTGCTGCTCACCGGTGTCTGCGGGTGCGTGAGACAGCGTCGGCAGCGGTAGTCCCGCCCGCTCAGCCACGGGACCTTCCGGCAATTCGTGCCCGTCACGCGATGGAGCATCGTCCCGCGTTTTACAGCCTGCCGGAGCGGCTCGACAAAAAAGTCACCTGCCTGCCCCACACAGCGAAAGTGCGCGCGACGCCTGGCATTGCCAGATGACCGCGCGACGGTGAAAATGGTTCCCATGCAACTTCAGTCAGTCCACGTCGATCTCGGACCGCACAGCTATTCCGTGCTGATCGGGATGGACTCTTTGAAACGCGCGGGTGGTGTTTTTCGCGAAAACAAACTCGGTGGGACGAACGCCTTCGTGCTGACGAACAAGGATGTCGGCGGCTTGTATTTCCAGACGCTGCACGATGCGCTGATGCTTTCTGGTTTCACAAAAGTGGTGAAGCATGAGATGCCGGCGACGGAGGAGGGCAAGAGCTGGGATGAGCTTTCCAAAGTGTGCGCCGCGCTCCTCGGGAGTTTTCCCGACACGGGATCGGTGCCGCTGGTGATTCTGCTCGGCGGCGGCGTGATTGGCGATCTGGGCGGATTCGCGGCGGGGGTGTTTCGGCGCGGGGTGCCGTTTGTGCAGATGCCGACGACGCTGCTGGCGGCGGTGGATTCCAGCGTGGGTGGAAAGGTCGCGGTGAATTTTGGCGGCGTGAAAAACATCATGGGGATTTTCAATCAGCCGCGGCTCGTGCTGTGCGATCTGGCGCTGCTGCGCACGCTCGATCCGCGCGAAGTGCGGAGCGGGATGAGCGAAGTCATCAAGTATGGCGCGGTGTGCAGCAGCGAGCTTTTCGAGCAACTGGAAAGTGGCGCGGCGGAGAAGATGCTGGCGCTGGATGCCGCGACGCTCGTGGATGTGGTGACGCGCTGCGTGGAGCTGAAGGCGCGGGTGGTGGAGCAGGATGAATTCGACAAGAAGGGCATCCGCAATGTGCTGAACTTTGGCCACACGATCGGCCACGCGCTGGAGCTGAGCGCGGACTACGCGCTGACGCACGGGGAGGCGATCGCGATCGGGATGATGGCGGCGACGCGGATCGCGCGCGGGCTGGAGTATTGTGATGAAGACTTCGCGACGCGGCTCCGGGCCTTGATCGAGCGGGTGGGTTTGCCGACAACCTTCACGAATGCGCCCGGACTTTTCGAGCGCGTGATGAGCGCGATGCGGATGGACAAGAAATTCCGCGACGGGCGAAACGTGTTCGTGCTGCCGACCGGGATCGGCGCGTGGCGGCAGGCGGAGGGCGTGCCGGACGCGCTCATCGAAGACGCAGTCCGCGCCGCGCTAGTGTGAGTGCGAGACCCGCATGGCGCGGCGAAGCGCGGCATCCATCGCGCTATCGCCGTTTGCGCGGGATCGGCGTGGGTGCGGCTTCTGGCTTGGGCTCGCGGTCTTTGTAAAAGATGAAACCTGAACGGCGCGAATTGGCGATGAGCGCGCGAAGATTCTCCGCGGTCTCGCGATCCGAAAGCAGCAGGCCGAGCGCACCCTGACCGCTATTGGCCTTGTCGATGAGCGTCTTGCCGGAATCCACCAGGCTCTTCGCGGAGTCGATCGTCTTGCCCGCGCTCGTCGCGACTTTTCGGAATTCCTCCACCGTTTTCTTAAACTCCGCCGCCGCATCCTCCGTCGTTTTCATCGTGCCTTTCGCAGAGTCCACCGCGGCATCCGCCTTGGTCATGATCGGGTCGAGCTTCTTCATGCTCTCGTTGAGATTCGTGCTCGTCGTTTTCAAATTCGCAAAAGTATCCGTCAGATTTTTCATGTTCTGATCGCTCAACAATCCGCTGTGGAGCTGCGTCGTGATCTTCTGGATTTCCTCGAGCTCCTTGGTGAGTTGATCCATCACCACGCCGCCTTTCTGCGTCAGGTCATCGAGCCCGGCGACACGCGATCCCTCGATGCGCTCTCCTGGCTCAAACAGGTCGGCCCGGTCAAATTTTTCCGGCGGAATCACATCCACATACCGGTCGCCAAGCAGTCCGCTGCTCCCCACCACAAACTGCGCCTTGCGTGGAATCCTCACATCTTCGCGGATTTTCAGAGTCACCTCCACGGCGGCCAGCGAGCCGATCAGTTTCGGAGACGTGGCGACTTTTCCGACCCGCGCGCCAGCCAGCAGCACATCGGAATCCTTCACCAGGCCGGACGCATTTGGAAACTGGACGAAGAGCGGATACGTCTTTGCAAAGCCCTCACCGACCCGGCCAAAGACGATGACCATCACCGCGATCGTCGCCAGGCCGATGAATAGAAACAGCCCGACATAGATTTCGATGCCCTTGCGTTCGGTGCTCATGCGTCAGTCCGAATCGCCCGAGCGACCCTCGATGAAATCTCGCACGACCGGATCGGGCGACTCGTGCATCTCCTGCGGCAGGCCGTGAAAATAGATGCGCCCCTCGTGGAGATACGCGATCCGATCCGCGGTGTGATAGGCCGTCTTCATGTCGTGAGTGACGACCACGGAAGTCACCCGCAACCGCTTTTGCAAGCGACGAATCAAATGGTTGATCGAGTCCGACGCGATCGGATCGAGGCCCGTCGTCGGTTCATCGTAAAGGATGCACGCCGGGCGTCCGACGATGGTCCGCGCAAGGCCCACGCGCTTTCTCATGCCGCCGCTGAGGTTCTCCGGCATCTTCTCCTGCTCGCCCGCGAGGTCCACCATTTCGAGCGCTTCCGCCACGCGATCGGCGATTTCCTTTTTGTCGCGCACGCCCGCTTCCTTCAGCGGAAAGCCGATGTTTTCCTCCACATTCATCGAGTCGAAAAGCGCGCCGCTCTGGAAAAGCATCCCGATTTTTTTCCGCACCTCGCCGAGCTTGCGCTCCGGCAGGCCCGCGATGTTTTCGCCCTCGACGAGCACCTCGCCGCGCGTCGGCTGCATGAGGCCGATCAGGTGTTTCAAAAGCACGCTTTTCCCACAACCCGAGCGACCCATGATGACGCACGTCTCGCCCGTCGCAATCCGCAGATCGACGCCGCGCAAGACCTGCTCGGTGCCCAAAGTCTTGTGAAGATCGCGCACTTCGATCACTGCCTAGACACCTCCTGGAAAGATCATGTTGAGCGCGAAGCTCAGGAAAAAATTGCTGATGAGAATCGCGAGGGATGAGATCACCACAGCCTCCGTCGGCGCACGACCCACACCCACCGCGCCGTTCTTCGTGTTCAAGCCCTGATGACACGCGATGAAGCCAATGAGCACCGCGAAAAAGAAACCCTTTGTGAGCGCCATGATGATGTCCGAGCTGTCGGTGTAGAGCACCGTCTGATGCTGGTAATACGCGGCCGATACACCGGGCATATTGGTCCCCACGAAATGGCTCGCGAGCAGCGCGAGGGCCACGCTTTCCCCGACCAGCAGCGGCATCGAAATCATCAGCGCCAGCACGCGCGGCACGACGAGGTAGTCGATCGGATACACGCCGAGCGCGCGGAGCGCGTCGATCTGCTCGGTCACTTTCATCGTCCCGATCTCCGCCGCGATCGCCGCGCCGACCCGGCCCGAAACCATGAGCCCGGTGAGCACCGGTCCGAGTTCCCGAAACATCGACACCGACACCACCGCGCCCACCGCCGAATCCATCCCGAGGCGGTGAAATTGGAAATACGTTTGCGCCGCCATCACCGCGCCCGTGAAGCCGCCTGTGACAGCGACGACGAGCTGCGATCGAAAGCCGATCTCGACGACCTGCCGCAGCAGCAGCCGCCAGCGGATCGGCGCGACGAACATGGCCTTCACCGTCTCGGCAAAAAGCAGCGCGAGTTCGCCGAGGTAATGAATGAAGGACAGTGCAAGGCGTCCGATGGTGCTGAACATGCGAGAGCGGGACGGTAGGTTTGCGCGCGCGAATTGTCCACGCGCGAGCGGCGGCGCTTGGCAGCGCGCGTTCGTGGGGCTAACGGTGCGCCGATGAAATTCCTGCTCGCGCTCGCGCTCCCCATCTACGCCCTCGATCAGGCGACGAAGTGGTGGATCCTCGGCAAGTCGGAAGGAGTCATCGGCTGGCAGGAGAGCGTCATCCCGGATTTCTTCGACCTCTGCTATCTCGCGAATACCGGCGCGGCCTTCAGCATGTTTCACGGGAATAACACACCCTTCATCTTCATCGCCCTCGTCGCCCTCGTCGCGATCGTGATCGCGACGTTGCGAAATGTTTTCCCCGATCGCCCGAGTAAAATCGGCGTCGGCCTGCTCGTCGGCGGCATCCTCGGGAATGTGACGGACCGCCTGATCCACGGACACGTCGTGGATTTCCTGCTCGTCGATTTGCACGTGCGCTTTGCCGATCCGTGGCCTGCGTTCAACGTCGCCGACAGCGCGATTTGCATCGCCGTCGGCGCCTTCATCCTCGCGAGTTTCCTCGCTCCGAAAACGACGGCACCGATCGCTTAGCCGACGCTCAAAACGCCTTTGAGCATAGCGACTGGACCTCGACCTCGCACCGGCGGAGTCCGCCCGGCAACCGCCAGCATGTGGGAGTGTGGTGCGACCGCATCGACGCTGACTCAATGCTGCTCGCGATTCACATCGGCAGCGAGTGCAAAGTCCGTCTTAATTCCGTGAGGAACGCGGCAAAGGAGCGAGCCGGGCCAGCACTTCGGGATAGAGATCGTGCTCGGCGACTTGGATGCGGGCGTGGAGCGTCTCAGCAGTGTCGCTTTCCAAAATGGGGACGACGCGCTGGGCAATGATTTCGCCGGTGTCCATGCCGGCATCGACGTAGTGGACGGTGCAGCCGGTTTCCTTCGCGCCCGCGACGAGGGCTTGTCGCCAGGCTGCGAGGCCGGGGAAATTTGGGAGGAGCGATGGGTGGATGTTGATGATGCGACGCGGGAAGGCTTCGAGCAGCGGGGCTTTGATCATCCGCATGTAGCCGGCGAGGACGACCCACTCGACGCCCGCACTTTTTAGCAAAGCGACGAGGCGCTGCTCTGCTTCGGGTTCGAGCTTCGTTTTGAATTTTCCCGGCGCGAGAAACTCGGCGCGGTAGCCACGCTCACGAGCGAGGGCAAGGATGCCCGCGTTTTCCACGTCGCTAATGACGATGCGGACTTCCGCGGCGAGTTTTCCCCCCGCGATGGCATCGGCGATGGCGCGGAAGTTCGAGCCTTTGCCGGAACCGAGGATGCCGAGCTTTAGCATTTCGATTTCGCGATGGTCGCGGTCGTGGATTTTCCCGGCACCAGCGGCAGGATGCGAATCTCGGCTCCCGCCTCTTCGAGCGCGGCGCGTTCGCCGGGGTCGAGTGATTCGACCGTGTAATCGCCGCCCTTCGCGTAAATGTGCGGGCGCACGGCGCGGATAACTTCGGTGACGCGCGGCGTGTGGAAAATGGTGACGAAATCCACGCACGCGAGCGCGGCGAGGACTTCGGCGCGATCCTCCGCGGCATTGATCGGGCGCGTCGGACCTTTCAGCGCGCGCACGCTTTCATCGCCATTCACCGCCACGAGCAACGCATCGCCGAGCACGCGCGCTTCCTGCAAATAGCGCACGTGGCCGACGTGCAGCAGGTCGAAGCAGCCATTGGTGAAAACGAGCCGCCGCCCCTGGGCGTCGAGCGCGGCGCGGACGGCGGCGAGTTCAGCGATGGAATGGATTTTCGACTCGGGCATGGCCTAGCAATTCCTCCGCGGCCGGGGGCGCGAGCGCGAGCGGAAAGTTTGTTTGGAATTCACAGAGGGGTCGCTAACTTCCGCGCACCATGAACGATCCCCGCTACGATCAAGTCGCCAGTTTGCTCACCCGTTTTTCCGTAAAGCTGAAGAGGGGCGAGACGGTGTTGATCGATGCTTTCGACATTCCGGATGAAATGACAATCGCGGTCGTGCGCGCGACGCGGGCGCTCGGGGCGGTGCCGCTGGTGCAGGTGCATCATGCGCGGATTTCGCGGGAACTTTCGCGCGAAGCGCAGGAGGAAGGTTTTGACATCCACTCGGCGGTGCAGCTCGCGCAGATGAAGAAGATGGACGCTTACATCGCCTTCCGCGGCGGGGAGAACATGACGGAGATGTCGGACGTGCCGCCGGAAAAAATGAAGATGGTTTCCAAGAAGATGAAGCCGGTGCTGGACTGGCGTGTGAAGCGGACGAAGTGGTGCGTGCTGCGCTGGCCGTCGCCTTCGATGGCGCAGGCGGCGGGGATGAGCACGGAGGCGTTTGAGGATTTTTACTTCCGCGTCTGCACGCTGGATTACGCAAAGATGCAACCCGGCATGAAGGCGCTGGCCGAGGCGATGGAGGCGACGGATCTGGTGGAGATCAAGGGGCCGGGGACGGATCTGCGTTTCAGCATCAAGGGCATCCGCGCGATCCCGTGCGGGGGGGAGCACAACATTCCCGATGGCGAAGTGTTCACGGCGCCGGTGAAGCATTCGGTGCAGGGCGTGATTTCCTACAATGCACCGACGGTTTATCAAGGAACGGCGTTCGACAATGTGCGGCTGGAATTCAAGGACGGGAAGATCGTGAAGGCGACGGCGAATAACACCGAGAAGCTGAACGCGATCCTCGATAGCGATGCGGGGGCGCGCTACGTCGGGGAGTTTGCGATCGGCTTTAATCCGCACGTCATGCAGCCGATGCGGGACATTCTTTTCGACGAAAAAATCTCGGGCTCATTCCACTTCACACCGGGCCAGTGCTACGAGCAGACCGAGAACGGGAACCGCTCGCAGGTCCACTGGGATCTCGTGTGCATCCAGCGGGCGGACTGGGGCGGGGGAGAGATTTGGTTCGACGGGAAACTGATCCGCAAGGACGGCCTCTTCGTCCCGAAAGCTTTGCAGGCGCTGAACCCGGATCAGCTTTTGAAGAAGTAGGCCGCGGGCCGCTATTGCGGCGCTTCCTGTGGCGGGGCGACCGGTGTCGGTTCTTTCGGAAGCTCGGTTTCCTTCTCATCCGGGGCCTTGTCGGCGCGCTGCCAGCCTTCCTGCGCGGCGAGCTGTTCGCCGAGTTCCAGCGGCCACTGCGGGTTTTTGAAAAAGTCCGGCAGCTCGACCTTGAGTTCATTGGTGCGGCCTACGAATACTTCATTCTGCGGTGAACCTTTTTCGAAGACCGCAGGGTAGCGCTTCTTCAGTTCCAGTTCGGCGAGCTTCATGATCTGTTCCGGGGTTTCCTGCGACTGGCCGGTGAAGG
>JANNWY010000081.1:0-2178 GCA_031409335.1 Chthoniobacteraceae bacterium
CGCCGACGGCATCCATGATGAAGTGGACGAGATGATCGGCGGGCACCCTCTGGCGCAAGTCCGGCGGCAATAACAGCGGCGTGTCGTGGTCGATGTTGACGAAGCGGGCAGGCATTCCCTTTCAACCCGCCAACCCATCAAGTCATGGACGGAAAGTCCTGCTAGGGCTGTCGAGGCGTAATGACGCGGTAGAAGCGGGTAACGATTCCGGTGGATGATGTGTCCGTCACGGCTGTCGTCTCGGTGGCGGCGGGTGCCGGGACATCGACGAGTTTTTGCCATGCGCCAGCGGTGAGATTGTCTCGGGTTTGGATGGTGTAGGTCTTCCCGGCTTGCGCGGTGAAAGTGATGACGAATTGTCCCTGTGCGTTGCGCGTCACCGAGGCAATGGCGAGGCGGTCGGCGGCGTTTTGCGGATCGGTGCCGGCGAGGTATTCCTCACGGTTGGTCGCGCCGTCGCCGTCGGCGTCGAGCTGCGCGTCGGCGGGGTCGTTTGGATTCAGGCCGTTCGCGATTTCCCAGGCGTCGGGGATGCCGTCGGCATCGGTGTCGCTCGTGGTGACAGTGCGCGTGTAGGCGAGGTCGGCGTCGAAGTAGGCGTCGGTGTCGGTGGTGCTGGCGAGGTGGAGTTCGATGGCGAGGACGTTCACGCCTTGCGCGAGCAGGTTTTTGAAAGGTGTGAGGTCGAGCGTCTCGAAGGTGCCGTGCGCGTGCGTGCTGGCGGGCGTGGAGGCGGTGACACCGCTGGCGGGTAGTGAGCGGCGGGCGACTTCGGTGCCGTTGAGATAGGCGATGAAGCCGTCGTTGTAGTTCACCGTCGCGGTGAGGCTGGCGATGGCGGCGGGGGCGTCGGCGATGGCGAAATCCTTGCGCAGCCAGGTCGTGAGCGGCTTGGGATTTGTCGCGTAGGGCAGCGTCGTGATGACGGCGGTGCCGAAGCCGAGCGCGGCGCGTCCGTTCGTCCACGCGCTGTCGGAATACGTGGAGCCGCGCCATGCGGTGCCGAGGTCGCGGGCGAGGGCGTGGTAGTTCCATCCGCTGCCGCGCGCGATGACGGTGCTCGTGGCCGGCGCGTTGAAAAATCCGGGCGAGCCGCCGGGCGCGGCGGTGTGCCAGTTGAGCGGGTCATTTCCAAATGCGGTCGTCGAGACGCGCTCCAGCGCGAAGCCGCGTACGGCGGCTTCGGTGGGCCACGGGGCTTTGTCGTTGTAGCGCACGCGCTCGATGCGGATGGGCGGGCGCAGCGGGTCGGCGTTGGGTTTGAGCAGTTCGAGCGATTCGCCCGCGTCGCCGAGGTCGAATGTCGCGCCGAGCACGGGCACGCCCGCCGGGATGCCGCGCGCGGCGCGGAACGCAGCGGCATCGAGCGTGTCGGCAACGACGAGCAGCCCGCCGGCGGCGATGCTCGTGCCTGCGGGGAATGTGTAGGCCGCGCCCTCGATGCTCCAGGCGTCGAGCGCGACGGCGGCGGCGCTTGTGTTCATCAGCTCGATGAACTCCACGCCGCCCGCGTCGGGCTGGTAGTTGATTTCCGCAAACACCACTGGCCCCACGCGCGGCGCGGCGTTCGCAGCGCCGGTGCCGGTGCGGAATTGCGGGCGGTCCACCGGCGCGCTCACGCCGAACGTGTGCGCGGTGAGCGCGGCGAAATCCCAGCCGTCACTCGTCGCGGTGCGGCCCTGCGCGATGTTGTTTTCCGCCGCGCCGAATTTCTTCCCAATGATGTGCCCGGTGAGATTCCCCGAACCGTCGGCGCTTGCGAGAAACACGCTCTCGCCGTCCTGCCTGAGTGAGAACGGAATCGGTGCGTCCGCGGTCGGCGCGGCGGGATTGAACTGCGCCTCATAGAAAACCGCGTAGCCGCCCGCGGCGATGACCGTGCCCGCCGGGATGCGGAATTTTTTGAGCTGCGCGAGCGCAGGATCGAGCGCGGGATCGTAGTCGTCGCTGAGCCACCAGCCGCTCACGTCAATCGCCGCGCCGGTCAGATTGCGCAGCTCGATGGCGTCTTCGAGCGGCTGGCTGGTCTTTGAGAGCACTTCGTTGAAAACCACGCCCGGCGTGAAGGGCGGCGCGGGGTCGTCGGCGCCCGGCGAACCGCCGACATTCCTGCTCCCGCGCCAGTTCGCGGCGTCGTCGGGATTGCCCGCGAGGTTTGCGTTCACGAGCGAGCGGCCC
>JANNWY010000082.1:0-16113 GCA_031409335.1 Chthoniobacteraceae bacterium
ACAACAACCGCCTGCGCGTTTACCTCGCCCGCCTGCGCCGCAAGACCCATTGCTACACCAAGAAACTCGCCAATCTCGCCGCCAGCATCCTCTTTTACCTGCTCACAAAATCATAATCAATACCTACTGAGCAATCCCGAAGGGCATCCTTCTCGTCCGCCTTTCTTCGTGCCCTTCGCGTCCTGCGTGGTGCAATCTCCGGCTCCGATCCAGACATGATGACCTACGCGGAACTCGAAACGTTTTTCACTGGCCTCGTCGCCACGGCACAGGCGCGCGGCATCGTCTGCGGCATCACGAGCGGGATGGCGTGCGTCCATTTCGGCGTCGCCGCCACGACGAAAGATTGCGACGTGCTTTGCGCCGCTGCGGACGCGCACGATTTTTTCGATCTCATCACCGAGACCGAAGTGCGCGGCGTGCGCGCGGTCTATCGTGGAAATCTCTCGCCACCGCTCGACGCGCGCTGGATGCGCGGCGGCTGGACCTCGCACTTTACCTGGAAACTCGCGCCGGGCGAAGAGGTGTGCCTGGATGTTTTCGGTGTGGCGTTGCGCTCGGAAAATCCCTGGAAAGATGAGATCGAAGGCTGCTACACCAGCCGTCGCGTGGTTGCGGCGATGAAGCGAACGAATCGCGCGAAAGACTGGCCGTTTATCACCGCGCTCGGGATCAAACTGCTCGATGCCGACCAGCCCGATGGATGGCTGCACCTCTTCAATGCGGACACGATTCGCCACAACCTCACGCGCCGCCAGCCGCCTGCGGAAATCGTGGCGCGGCGGCCCTGCCTGCAACTCGCGATCGCGGACGACAACCGTCTTGAAGCGGCATTGCACGCGGAAGAAACGCTCTGGCACAGGCTCGATGCCTGCCGCATCCGCCTCTACGAGCGGGCGCTGCGGCCCTACGTGTCCGCCGTCCGGCGGGCCACCGCCCGGCGCGCTCTCGATATGCGGGAATCGCATCCGCTGCGCATCGAGTGTGCCGAACGAACGCTCGTGCCGGAGCCGGTGCGCGACTACGGAGCCGAGCGGCTGGCGGAAGACGCGCGTGCGGCAACGGCGGAATTGGTTCACCCGTCGCTGATGCAGTGGTTGCCCGACTTGAGCGGGCGCGTTATTCTCCCGACGCCATGAAACGACCGAAATCATCCGGCAAACTCACCCCGGCGCAGCGCCGGTATTTGCGCAAGGTCGAGTACGACTTCCACGTCCGCGCTTTCGGTGCGGAAATGGCGCGGATCAATTTTCTCCCGGAGGCGGAGCGGAAGCGCGAGCTAGGCGAGATGATCGACCACGCGACGCGCAAGGGCGTGAATCTTTCGCGGCCTCCGCGCGGCTACCCCGTGTAGCAGGGCAGCGGCTTTTTCACTCGTCACCCCGCGCGGACGCCACAACACTTCGCGCCCATGCAATTTTTCGACGGCTGCACTGCACTCATCACCGGCGCTTCATCCGGCTTTGGACGCGAGTTTGCGCGGCAGCTCGCGCCGTTTGCGGGCACGCTGATCTTCGTCGCGCGGCGGCTGGATCGGCTGGAGGAATTGAAGGCCGAACTGACGCGGCCCGGGCTCGCGATCCATTGCCACGCGGTCGATCTCGCGGATGAGGCGCAGACGGAAAAATTCCTCACCGCGCTCGCGGCAAGCGGCAATCGCGTGAGCCTGCTGATCAACAACGCGGGCGTCGGCGACCACGGGCTTTTCGAGGAAAGCGAGTGGCGGCGGGTGAAGGCGATGCTCGATGTGAACGTCACCGCGCTCACCCGGCTCACGCACGCGCTGCTGCCCGATCTCGTGCGCGCGCGGCGCGGCGCGATCCTGAATGTCAGCTCGATCGCCAGCCTCATCCCAGTGCCCAAGCTCACGGTGTACGCGGCGACGAAAGCCTACGTCACCAGCTTCACCGAAGGCATCCGCGCGGAAGTGCGCGGCACCGGCGTCAGCGTCACGGCGGTGTGCCCCGGTCCGGTGGACACGGAGTTTTTTGACATCGCGGAGCGCCCGAATGGCGAGCCCGCGCCCGCGCCCGACATCATGAAAATCGCTCCCGCCCGCGCCGTCCGCGAGGCGCTCGATGCCGTCGCGCGGGATCGCGCGCGCGTCATCCCCGGCTGGATCGTGTGGGCGATGATGACGATCACTGCCTTCGTCCCGATCTTCGTTTTGCGCGTTTTCCTGAATCTCCGCGGTCGCAATTTCAAAGGCCACTGATCGTCATTGCGGGAGCGCGCACTTTGCTCTAACTCCAGCGCCATGATCGAAATCGCCAAAAATTATTACTTCGTCTTCGGTGGTCTCACGATCGTCGGCGGCATCATGGGCCTGGTGAAAAAGGGGAGCTATATCTCGCTGGTGGCGGGCGGGCTGTGCGGGGTGCTGCTGCTCATCTCCGCGCTCTGGCTGAAGACCAAGCCGCAAAACGGGCTCATCCTCGGCGCGGTCGTGTCGCTGGTTTTGGCCGGACAATTCATTCCGGCGTTCATCAAAAAATTTAACTGGATGCCCGCGGGATTGATGGCGGTGCTGAGTGTGGTCGGGCTCATCATCACGGCGCTGGCATTCGCAAAACGATAGGCCGTCCGGTGTTCGGGATTGAGCTTCACGCCATGCGCGTCGTCCCGGTCCTTGCCGCGGGTTTGATCGTTGCGTGTCTTTTCACCGCGTGTCCGCGGAAGCCAGTGCCCGTCGCGCCGCCGCTGCCGACGCCCGCGCCCGCGCCCACTCCGCCGCCCGCGCCCACGCCGCCACCCGCGCCGTATGTGCCGAACAAGCGGATGGAAGTCGGCAAAATGTTCAACGGCGCGCAGGTCCGCGCGAAGCTCGAAACGGATTTCGGCGGATCGGCGACCGCAGTGCGGGACGATGCCGCGAGTTACGAGGTCGAGGTCACCGTGCGCGTCAAAATTCCCAAGCCGCACAAGAGCCTCGAAGAACTCACGAAGATCAACGACAAGCTCCCAGCCTTGCTTCCCGGCCTGCCTGCGCTTTTGGAAAACGCGAAAATCTCGCCGCTGTGGGATGATCTCCACCGCGCCAAAACCAACCTGTTGCAGAAGAATCTCACGCGTTTCGACAACCTCCTCTCGCGCCACGATCTGTTCGATTGCGAGACCGTGCTGGAACTCCAGCACCCCGAAACGAAACGCCGCGCACTGCTCATTCAGTCCGACATGGACACCGACGGCGATGGCTCGGACAGCGACCGCGTGCCCGAGATCGACGGCTCGTCCGCGACCTTCCAGCCAATGACGAGCTATCGCTGGGCCAAGAAAACTGACGTGCCAAATTCCTTCCTCATCCCGCGCGAAGCGAAGCTGCGGCAGTATGAAATCGAGCTGGCCGCGCCGGGCGCGAGCGCCGCGCGGAGCAGCGATTTGAAGGAAGGCATCGCACGCATGAAATCGGAAATCTCCGACCTGAAAAAATACAGTTTTCTCGTCGCCTCCACCGATCCATTCATCGTGCTGCCGCTTTCCATGATCGGGAAAAAATCACCGTTCGCGTGCCGCATCGGCGACTACTGCGTGGTCGCGCACGGCGGCGTGCTTTACCCCGCGATCGTCGGCGACGCCGGACCCGCCGCAAAGGCTGGCGAGGGTTCGCTGCGGCTCTGCAAACAACTGAATCCGAAGGCAAATGCCGCCTTCCGCCCGGAGAGCGACCTGAAGGTGACTTACATCATCTTTCCCGGCACGAACGAAACCCCGTGGGACGCGCCCGACCTCGTGAAATGGCGCGCGCGCTGCGAGAAACTGCTCGGCGAAATCGGCGGCTTCGGCGGCGAACTTTTCAACTGGCCCGACCTCGTGAAACCGCCGCCGCCACTCATTCCCGCGCCCGCGCCGACGCCCGCACCCGCAGTTCCACCGGTGAAATAGCGTGGAACGGTATCAGTAGTAGCCGCGCACTTTCCGCAAAAACGCCTCCCAGCGCGGGCCGGGCTTTCCGCCGTCGAGCAGGATGATCGGGCAGTTCTTTTTGTTGTTCCCGAAATGCACCTGCGGCCAGTGGTAATGCGGGACAACATGATCAAGCGGGATGCCTTTTTGATGCATCACGTAGGCCGTGAGCCGCGCGGCGCGATCGACTGCCGCGGCCTGCCGTGAGCGGCTGCCGAATTCACAAATCTCGATGCCAATGCTCGTCTTGTTTCCCGGCCCGTCGTGGTCGGCGTGTTCGCCCTGGATGTTCAGCGGCAAACTTTGAATCGCCTGCACATCATCGACGGTAAAATGCCAGGTGAGATAGCCCGTGCGATTCCACTGCGAGCGCCCGCGAAACGCGCCGTTGCGCATCCCGGTCGCGTGCTGGAGCGCGGTCGCACCGGGATTTTGCGTGCTGTGAATCGTGATGTATTTCGCCCGCATCGGAAACTCGATGCGACGCCCGGCCTGCCCCGCCGGCACGAGCATCTGGCGGAGATTCAGCGCCGACGGGCTGGCGCTGTTGGAGGTCGAAGCGCAGCCGGATAGGACGAGCGCGGCGAGGAGAAGCAGGAGGGCGATGAGGCGTGACATGGCGCGAAGGCTAGCCACGCGATTCCGCGTTGCCAACTCCCGCCGCTATGCGACGGGCACGCCCCCGCTTTTCGCGAGCAGATCGAACTGCTGCGCGCGCCAGGCACGGCGATATGCTGTTTCCAAAAGCCACGAGAGGAGAGCCACGACGGCAACGGCGATCAGCCAATGGAGAAAACTTCCGGCGGCGACGCTGAGGAACACGGCGGTGCCAGCCGCAGCCACGATCGAGAAGCAAATCGCGCCGAAGAGGGTCACGAACAGAAACCCGCTGCTCGTGTCGTTCGTCGAGGCGGAGTATTTGAATGCGAGAAAAAATAACTGAAGCGCGAGCACGAGCAGCCAGCTTTTTCCCGCGATGATGATGCCTTGGGAAATGGGAGCGGCGAAGAATGCCGTGGAACTGGCACCTGCACAGAGCCAGCACGGCAGCGCAAAAAGGAAGCGGACGAGATTGAGCTTCAACACGCAACCTCGCATCTCGCGCAGGCTTACTGGCCAGAAGTTGCAGACCGCCGTCGCTCGATGGGCGACCCGCACGAGGTCGAAGGCAGTCCAGGCTCCGCCGAAAAGCGGCGTGATGATGCCTAAACCGGCGAGTGTTCCGAGAACAAGAATCCATTCCGGGCGCACGCCGCCGAAGCTCTGTGCGAGCCATGCCACGGTCGGCGTGGCGATCAAAAACAGGCAGGCATACGGATAACCAGCCGTCCATCCCGGCGGCAGAATGAGCGCGAGGTTCATCACGCGGTGCTCGCGCAGGGTGAGCCAGCGGGCGGCGGTGCGCTCGAGGAATCCGCCGCGAGTCCAGTCCTGCGCGGACAGGAAAATGCGACTGGTGACGGCGTCTTCGATTTCGCTGACCCGCGTCACCGGCACCTCCGCGGGCAATGGTTCGCTGGAATTCTCCGACTCGACGGTGGGCGGCCAGAAGTTGAACGCGCGCCGCAGGCTGCGCGCGGCCAGGACCGTGGCGACAGCAAGACCGGCAAGTAGAGCGAGCGGAGCGATGAACGGCGCGTGATTCCCTTGCAGCCACGGCTCGATCAACATGCACACCCAACCCGTCGGCAGGCACCATCTGAAACTTTCGTAACCCGTGTAGATCGACGCTGGAGTGAGCAGTTTTGCGCTACTCACGATCAAAATACCGACCCAGCCGAAACTAAGCGCGAAACCAGAAATGATTCCGAAAGGAAAGCCGGGGCGAATCCAGACGAGCGTGATCGCACCGCCAATCGCTGCCGCCCAAATGCCGACGGCGCAGGCCGCGGCGAACAGTAGCGATTCGGCGATCACCTCCGACCGGATGCGCACCGCGAACGCTGCGAGGAAAAAGAGCACGTCCACCCCCAGCCACAGGGAAGTCCGCAGCAGTCGCCGCGCGGCGTGCCGGAAGACAAACTGTTCTGTGACCGGAAATTGACTGAAAGGCGTGCTTTCCGAGTGGGCGAAAAAGAGCTGCTGAATCTGCGCCGCGCGGAAAAACATGAGTGTCGCGCTCCACGCGAGCAGGATTGGCAGCGCCAGCGCAGCCCCTTTTGCGGTCGCGGTCACGCCGATTGCCAGCAGCGGCACGAGCCAGCGCCAGCGGCTCTGCGCCGTGCGTGGCGCGGAATGGCGCGCGGCGCGGGCTTCACTCTTCCACTGCGGATGTTGTTTCGTTTCGGTCCACACGCGCCGTTGCAATCCGCGCACGAAACTCTTCGAGAAAAGCGTCATGCCGTTTCGCGCAGCCCGGCGAGAACGGATTCGAGTTCGCCATCGGCGTGGAGACTCGCGACCGGGCCGTGGGCGTGGAGACGGCCCCGGTGCAGCACGATCACTTCGTCGGAAAACTGTTCGGCAACGGCGAGGATTTGCGTGGTGTAAATCACGGTCGCGCCAGCAGCGGCAGCGGTGCGGGCACGCTCGCGGAATTCGCGCAGGCCGAGCGCATCCATGCCGGAGGCCATCGGCTCGTCGAGCAGCCACAGCTCAGGATTTGCGGCGATCAGCGCAGTGAGCGCAACCTTGTAAATCTGACCGCGGGAAAGCGCGACCATGGGCGTGCCTGCCACCGGCATGAGATCGAAACCGCGCAGTAAATCGAGCACGCGATCCTCCGCGCCTCGGCCGTCTTTTTCATAAAGGCGCAGAGCCATGCCGATGTGTTGCAAGGGCATCATGTGGTTGAAGAAGACCGGGAAATCCGGCAGGAATCCGAAGCGCATCCGCAGGTCCACTCGCTCTCGCGTGAACGCTTCATCGTCGTAGAAAATCGTGCCTTCGCTGAGGCTGAGCAGGCCCGCGAGGCAATGCAGGAGCGTGGATTTCCCCGCGCCGTTCAAACCGACAACTGCGACGATGCGTCCGGCGGGCACCTCGAGGCGGATTCGGTCGAGGACGCGTTTGCGCCCGTACACCTTCGAGATGCCCGCCAATTCGATTCTCATGCGGCCCGGTTCACGGCGCTGAGGACGGCTTTGATCGAGGCGAGTTCGATGTTTGTGTCCACGCCCGCGCCCCATTTGGTGTGGCCGTCGGGGAGCTTGATCTGGATGTAGGCGATGGCGCTCGCTTCCGTGCCGGCGCTGAGCGCGTGCTGTTTGAAATCAGCGACCTCGAAACGCGCGGTGCCGGCTTCATGCAGCGCGTGGACGAAGGCGGCGATTGGGCCGTTGCCCTGGCCGGTGAGTTTTACCATCGCGCCGTCGCGCTGCGCGGAGGCGCGACAATTGAACACGCCATCGATGCCGTCGGCGTGGAAGTGGACGAGTGCCCACGGCGCGGTGCGCTCGATGTATTCGCGGAAAAACATGTCGCGCAGTTCCTCGCCGGTGACTTCGCGACCGAGGAGGTCCACGGCGTCGTTGGCGAGCGGGCCAAATTCGCGCTGCAAATCCTTTGGCAGTTCGATGCCGAATTCGCTTTCCAGCAAATACGCGACGCCGCCCTTGCCGCTCTGGCTGTTGACGCGAATGACCTCGCGGTATTCGCGGCCGATGTCCTTCGGGTCGATCGCGAGGTATGGCACGTCCCACTGCTCGCGCCCGCCGCGATCCCACTCGGCGAGGCCTTTCTTGATCGCGTCCTGATGCGAGCCGGAGAAGGCGGTGAATACCAACTCGCCGCCATACGGCTGGCGCGCGGGCACGGTCATGCCGGTGCAGCGTTCGTACACTTCGCGCACGGCGTTCATGTTGGAAAAATCGAGCCCGGTGGGGATGCCGTGCATGAAGAAGTTCATCGCGACGATCACGAGGTCGAGATTGCCGGTGCGCTCGCCATTTCCAAAGAGCGTGCCTTCCACACGATCCGCGCCGGCGAGCAGGCCGAGTTCGGTGGCGGCGACGCCAGTGCCGCGGTCGTTGTGCGTGTGCAGGCTGACGATGAGCGCGTCGCGGTTGCGGATGTGGCGGCACATCCATTCGATCTGGTCGGCGTACACATTCGGCATCGCGACTTCGACGGTGTCGGGCAAATTCAGGATCATCTTTCGCGCTGGCGTGGGCTGCCACACATCCATCACGGCTTCGGAAATTTCCTTCGCGAATTCGACTTCGGTCATTGAAAAACTTTCCGGCGAGTATTGCAGCCGCACGTCCGTCCCGGCGAGACGCGGCAGGCGGTCTTTGATCCACCGCGCGCCATCGACGGCCATTTTCACGACTTCGATTTTCGATTTTCCAAAGACGACGCGGCGCTGCGCGGGCGAGGTCGAGTTGTAGAGATGAATGATCGCGCGCTTCGCTCCGACGAGCGATTCGACGGTGCGCTCGATGAGATCTTCGCGCGCCTGGACGAGCACTTGCACGGTCACGTCGTCGGGGATGTGCCCGCGCTCGATGAGCGTGCGATTGAAGGCGAACTCGGTATTCGACGCGGCAGGGAAACCGATCTCGATTTCCTTGAAGCCGCATTTCACCAGCGCGTGAAACAGCTCGAGTTTTTGCGCGACATTCATCGGCACGGCGAGCGCCTGATTGCCATCGCGGAGATCGACGCTGCACCAGATCGGCGCGGCAGTCAGGATGCGGTTGGGCCATTCCCGTTGCAGCAAGGGCACGGACGGAAAAGCACGATATTTTGACGAAGGATGAGAGAGCATTGGGAAAAGAATTGCGGGCGGAGAAATGAGAGTAAACAAACTGACCGCCGCACTTCCACCCCGGAGCGACGTCAGAAATCGAACGCGAGAAAGCTCCCCGGCCAGGCGCTACGAAACGCGCCCGGAAAAACCGGGAAGCAGCGTAAGTCGGCTGGTTTGGAGATGGCGCATGTGCGGTCGGAAAGTAGCAGGCGAACTCACGGGGGCAATACTTTCCCTGACTCCGGCGCGGCACCTATTTTCGCGATCCGAGATACACCCACGCGCCAGTGTGCGCGGCGACGATCAGCCAGAAGATGATTTGGTAGGAAAGCTTGCGATTCTTGTGACGCAACCATTGCTGCGCGACGAGAGCGCCGGGCCAGCCGCCGAAAAGTTCGAGCGCGTGCAGACTGCTTTCGGGCAGTCGCCAGGCGCCGTGTTTCGCGCTGTTCTTGTCGTGCCAGTAGGCCGCAAAGGCGACGGCGCTCATCATGCCATAGATGACCGGGAAGATTGGAGTGATCCGGCCCAGCCACGCGGCGAGCGCGAGCGCGGCAAGGAAAGCCATGGTGACGGTCAGCGCGAGGGCACACGCGGGAGGCATGCCGCCCGTGGTGGCGAATTGGACCTGCGTCGCGCGAGCCCGTCCGCGCTCATCCTTTCCTGGAAAATAAAAGACCCGATCTCCCTCGACCGGGCGACGTCCACCGACGACTGCCTTGATATGGGCAAATACATCTCCCGAGCCCTCGTCCGGCCCGATGAATCCGAATCCCTTGTCGTCATCCCATTTCACAATAGTTCCTGACCGTCGGGCGCTGCTCATGCGGGCATCAAATCGCGGGTCGCCTGCTTGATTCAAGGCCGTTCTGGCCATGGACCCTGCATTTCCCCAAGATTCCGATTGCCAGGTCGGGCGGATGGTGGTTTCCTCGCGCCCCCTCAACGAAAATTATCAATCACTCATGGGTTCATTAAAGAAGCGCCGGAAGGCGAAAATCGCCAAGCACAAACGCCGGAAGCGGATGAAGGAAAACCGTCACAAGAAGCGTTTGCGCTACAAGAGCTAGCCGCTACTTTCCGCGGATGAATTCGCTCCGATTTGCACCGCACCGCAAATTCGCAGCAGCGCTTTCCGCAGCGATCTTCGGTGGATTTCTGGCACCGGTATTTTCCGCGCCAGAATCTCGGCCTGCGGTGCCTGTGGTGACGCCCGTTTCGGCCAAGAACTCGCGCAAGGCAACGCCAGCCAAATCCGCCCCTGAAGTGGTGCCGGTCGCCCGCGCCGGGACGCGGGAGGAATTCGCCGATGCGCTGCCGACGAACGTCCCAGCCAGCCCCGATTTGAATCTGCGCCTGGAAGGTGAGCGGAAAGCGGAGGCACTTTCCGCGTTCGCGGAAGCGCTCATCGCGGAGGACAACGCGGATACCGAGAAAGCGCTCGAGGGTTATCGGAGAGTGCTCGAACTCGATCCGGGCTACGCCGAATTGGCGGTGAAAATCGCCTTCGATCTTTCGCGTCGGAACGATGTCACGGGCGGCATTCAGATTTTGAAGGACTGCATCAAGGCGGCACCGATGGAGCCAACGCCGCTGATCTTTCTCTCGCAGCTTTACGCCAAGCAGCTCAAGAAGCCGGATCTCGCGCTCAAAGCAGCCGAACAGGCGCTGGCGGTCGCCCCTCGGAATTTCACGTC
This sequence comes from Chthoniobacteraceae bacterium, assembly GCA_031409335.1. GTDB lineage: Bacteria > Verrucomicrobiota > Verrucomicrobiia > Chthoniobacterales > Chthoniobacteraceae > JANLQB01. Next base: position 10,291 of record JANNWY010000082.1, read on the forward strand.
GTATCTCGCAAACTTCGAACTCCACTTCAGCGCGGGCGAGCCGAAAAAAGCGGAAGCCGTGCTCGACAAGGCCACCAAGGCCGGGAGCGCGGATGCCACGTTTTGGGTGCAGATCGGCGATCTGTATTCGCGGCTTTTTCTAAAGGAGGATGGCTCCGGCCTCCCGGATGACCTTCAGAAAATGACGAGCGTCTATCGGCGCGCTGGAGAACTCGCGGGTGACGATGCGACCATTCTTTCCCGGGTGGCGGATTATTTTGTCCTGTCGCGTCAGGTGAAGGAGGCGATCCCCTTTTATCTGAGAGTCGTCGCCGCGCCGCAGACGGAAAAAGACCCGCCGATCAACAACACGCGCGACAAGCTCGCCCGGGCGTTCATCGTCACGCAGCGGCGCGACGAGGCGATCGAGGTGCTCGAAAAAATGGCGAATGAGCCGCCCCTGCGCTACGCCACGTTTGAACTGCTCGGCGAGCTGTATCAGCAGAAGGGTGATTTTGAAAAAGCGCTGCACAACTTCGAGCACAGCCTGCTACTCGATGCCAGCGTGCCGCAAAATTACCTGCGGATGTGTTTCCTCCATCTCCAGATGAAAAAGCCCGACCGGGCCGTGGACATCATGAAGCGGGCGCAGCAGAAATTTCCCGACGTGCCGCAGGTCGCGGTGCTGCTCGCGAAGTCGCTCAGCGCGGCGAAGCAACACACGGCGGCGATGACGACCTTTGCCCAAGCCCAGGCGCAGGCGGAGAACAGTCACGAGGAATTGCTCAACGCCGCTTTCTATCTGGAATACGGAGCCGCTGCGGAACAGGCAGGCCTTACCGAAAAAGCCGCCGAGCTGCTGAAACAATCCATCGCGCTGGATCCCAATAGCTCCGCGCAAGCCTGCAACTATCTAGGCTACATGTGGGCGGATCGTGGCGAGAATTTGGACGAAGCTGGCGACATGATCCGCAAGGCGCTCGAGATGGAGCCGGACAATGCGTCGTATCTCGACAGCATGGGATGGTTCCATTTCAAAAAGGGGGAATACGACAAGGCGCTGCTCTTGCTGCTGCGGGCAGCGGAAGGCATCAAGCAGGAAGACGTGGTGGTGTTCGATCACGTCGCCGACACCTATCACGCGATGGGCAAAACCGCCGAGGCGATGCAGTACTGGCAGAAGGCGCTCGCGCTCGCCACGGACGACAAGGAGATGGCCGGAAAAATCGCGGAAAAGATCGAGACGCTCAAACAGAAGGTCTCCTCCAGCGCTCCCGTGAAAACGGAGCCCGCGCCCGCGCCAAGGAAGTGACGCGCCCTTTCCACCTGGCACCGTTGGCTTGGCCGAAACGGCAGCCCGTGATCGTTGAATGCCACAACGCCATCCAAGTCCCAATCCACCCGATTCCGCGCCACCTTTGTTTGCTGAAGCCAGTAGCCAGCCGCGACCGATCAGGGAGAAGACCTGGGTGCCGTCGCTCCAAAACTCCTTGAGCCAGCCAGTGAGCGCATCGCGCAGCAGTCTTCAGGTGAACCAATAGCCTGTTGAAAACGTGGCCACGCGTCGCAGCACAGGCTTCCAGCCTGTGGGGCACGCAGGCGTCCCGCCTGCGGAGACTGATGCACGCTGGGTTTGCAGGCGGGACGCCCGCATGCCCCACAGCCGGGACGGCTGTGCCACGACGCTGCGCGGCGTTTTTCAACAGGCCGCTACCCAAGCAGCGCATCCGCGGTGCGGAGGCCGGAGATGATCGCGCCCTCGATGGACGCGCTGGTCAGGTGATCTCCACACACGAAGATGCTGTCGATCTCCCGAAAGCACGGTCCGAGCGGTCCGGGGATGGGTGGCTGCTCGGGCAGGGCGCGCTCGATTCGGTCGGTGCGGAGGTGCCGCCAGCCGCGCACTTCGGGCCCGAACCACGGTTCTAGTTCCGCGAGGATCTGCGCTGCAAAATCCGGAATCGCCGGCACGCCGAGGACGGAGATGGAGATCAGCGCCTGGCCCGGCGGCGCGTAGCCGGGCGCGACATCGGAGAGCACACAGACGTTATTGATTAGGCCGCGGCCAGTGCCGTTGAGGGCGATGATGGCTTCGCGCAGCGGTGATTTTTCCGCGGCGAAATAGAGTCCGGTGACGGCACGCCAGTCGGGCTCTTTGGTCGCGAGGCCGGGGATCAAGTGCGCGGCGGTCGTGGCATCGGCGGCGACGACGACGGCATCGCCGCCGAGGAATTCGCCAGACGCCAGCGTGATCTTTCCCGGCTGGACTTCCGTCACCCGCGCGCCACGACGGATCGCGTCCGCCGGCAAGCGGCTGGCGAGCTGGCGCGGGATTTCCTGCATTCCCTGCGCGGGCAGGGTCGCGCTGCCTCGCGAGAACATTTGGAAAGTGAACTCAAACATCCGGCTCGAAGTGCGGAGGTCTCTTTCCAGAAAAATGCCGCCGTAAAAGGAGCGGAAGAATACGTCGATCATCCGGCGCGAGAAGCCCGCGCGGCGGAGATAGACTTCGGTCGTGACGTCTTCGCGGGCGGCGATTTGTTCGAGGGTCGAGCGGCTGATGCGCCACTTCAGCGCGGCCACCCGCAGCTTGTCGGCCAGCGAACCGACGGGCGCGAGCGCGCTGGCGAGCAAGTGGCGTGGGTCGCGGAAAACGTCCATCACCCGGTGCAGACGGCCATCGAGATAGACGAGGGCGCCCGGCTGGAACGGGCGCAGATCGAGGCGCGGCAGGTCCAGAAATTTTCCGGCTTCCGGGTAGGCGTCGAGATAGACCTGAAACCCGCGATCCAGCCGGAAGCCATCGACCACGTCGGTCCGCACGCGCCCGCCCACGTCGTCGCTGGCTTCGAGGATCACCGGCTGCGCGCCGGCTTCATGCAGCCGGACGCCACAGGCGAGGCCGGCCAATCCACCTCCGACGATGAGCACCCGTTTCTTCGGTGCCGTCATTTCCGGCTTTTTTCCTGGCGACGGATCTCGTCGCGGCGCATCGGCATTCCATCGATGAGCGTGAACCAGCTCGCGAGCTTGAGCGTGCCTCGCTGGCGCGACTTTTCGCCGCCGTCTTTACCGATCAAAATGAAGACGGCCTTCGTCTCCCGTGCGCTCAGCTTGAGTCTCTCCCGAAGCGCGGTGGTCTGTTTCGGATCGAGCCGGACGGTGCCGGGAATCCGGGCCGATCCCGGTGAAACATCAATCACTTGCAAGTCCCGCTCGTCCATCTCCGCGCGATTCGCGGCCAGTGAAGCCGTGAGCTGATCGCGGGCTTCTCCCGGCGGAACCGAGGCAATGATCAGGCGGCTTTTCCAGCGATAGGCGTCGAGGGGTTCGGCAGAAGCGTCGTGATTCATGAAGAGAAAATTCCCGGCAAACAAAGCGGCTTAGCAAACGGGACGAAGGTTCATGCGAGTTCGGCGAGGATACGTTTCAAACCAACTGTCCGCCGGGATTTTCTTCCCTTCCGCCGATGTTTGATCCCGTGGAGGAAACCCGTGCCGCATCTGCAAAAGCACCGCGCGATCCCGAGGCATGATGGTGCTATGATCCGCCGCATTGAACGCCGTCCTCATCCTCTTTTCCGCCATTTCGTTTCTCGGATACGGGTCGGCTTGCTTCCTCGCTCCCTCGATGAAGCGCGAGTTCATTCGTTATGGCATGGGTTCCCAGCGTCTGTTGGTCGGGGCATTGCAAGTCAGCGCGGCCATCGGGCTGCTGGCCGGGCTCAGCCAGCCATGGGTGGGCCGCGCGGCGGCGCTTGGTTTGGCCGCGATGATGTTAGTCGCGGTCGGGGTCCGCATTCGGATCAAGGATAGCTTCCTGCAAACAACCCCGGCGCTTTTCTATCTCGTGCTCAATGCCTACCTAAGTTGGGCCGCGTTTTGACCAGCCGAGAGCTAGCGCGTGTTTGTAAGCTCAGACTCAAGGCGCGAAGAGCCGAAACAACCCAGGCTAGGGCTATGCCCCACGCTTTCTGGGCCTAAGTCATACAAACGTCCCGGCAGCTTCAGCTACCTTTCGTTTCAGTCGGCGCGTGCGCATTCTGGTTCCCGGAGAGGCGCAGGACTTTTTTGCGCAAGGTCACGCGATTCATCTGCGTTTCGCGCGCGAGCACGGTCGGCTTTCCGCCGAAGTGCGCGAGCAGGTGGCGCAGCGCGAGCGATTCGAGTTCGTCGTGCATTTCGCGATAGCTCGCTTTATTCGCGAGACGGGTTTGCAGCCAGGCGGCGAGCGCGGGATCGAGCGCGCCGGGTGCCGCGGGCGGGGCGTGCAGCGCGCGCGGGAGGTGTTGCGGGAGGATGAGCGGGCCGTGGCTGACGGCGACGGCGTGTTCGAGCGCGTTGCGGAGTTCGCGGACGTTGCCCGGCCAGTCGTGTTTTTGCAGGATCGCGAGGGACTCCGGCGCGAGCGCGATGCGACGATCGCCGGCGAGTGTGCCGAGAAAAAATGCGGCAAGCGCGGGAAGGTCGCCGGGGCGTTCGCGCAGGGCTGGGAGGGCGATTTCGAGGACGTGCAGGCGGTAGTAGAGATCGTCGCGGAAACGTCCCGCGCGGACTTCTTCACGGAGGTCGCGATGGGTGGCGGTGATGAGCCGCAGATCGACGCGCAAATCTTCGCGACCGCCGACGCGCGTGAAGGTGCGCTCTTCCACGAAGCGCAAAAGCTTTGCCTGAATCGCGGGCGAGATGTCCGCGATTTCATCGAGGAAAAGCGTGCCGCCATCGGCGCGTTCGAGGTGGCCGGTGCGCGCCGCGGCCGCGCCGGTGAACGCGCCTTTTTCGTGGCCAAACAATTCCGCCTCCAGCAATGCCTCCGGCAGCGCGCCGCAGTGCAGCACGATCAGCGGCCCATCGCGCCGCGTGCTCTGCGCGTGGATGATGCGGGCGGCGTGCGTCTTGCCGGTGCCGGTGGGACCGGTGAGCAGCACGGGCGCATTCGAGGCGCAGGCGTGGGCGATTTCCACAAAGCTGCGCTGCATCGAAGGCGCGGCTCCGATGAGCAGCGTGGGCGCGGGCGCACTCGTTTCCACCGGGGCGGCGCGGAGCGCTTCGCGCAGGGTGTCCTGCACTTCGGCGAGTTCGAGCGGCTTTACGAGATACGCGGCGGCGCCGAGCTTTCGGGCGGCCACGGCGTTGTCGAGATTGCCGTGGGCGGTGACGATGACGGCTGGGGTCGCGCGCGGGTGCGCCCGGATTTTTGCGAGAACGTCGAGGCCGCTCATGTCGGGCAGGCCGATGTCGATGATGACGAGCGACCACTTGGCGGCGGCGATTTCCTCGAGTCCGCGCGCGCCGCTGGAGACGGTGCGGGCTTCGTGGCCGAGCCGGCGGCAGACGGTGGCGAGCGCGGCGGCGAGGGCGGATTCGTCTTCGATGATGAGGATCATGGGATTGCGGATTGCGGATTGCGGATTGCGGATTGATCAACGGGCGGGAGCGTTAGCGTGACTCGCGCGCCTTCTTCGGCGTGGTTGGCGATTTGCAGATTGCCGCCGTGCGCTTTGGCGATTTCCGCGGCGACGTTGAGGCCGATGCCCATGCCGCCTTCTTTTTCGGAGAAGAAAAGATCGGCGGCGTGGGCGAGCGCGGCGGCGGAGAAGCCGGGGCCGGTGTCCTCGAAGATCAAGCGTGGAGGCTGTTCGGGCGGGGCGGTGATGCGGAGTGTGCCGCCGCGCGGCATGGCTTGGATGGCGTTGATCACGATGTTTCCGATCGCTTGCGCAAAGCGGCGGGCGTCCACTTTGGCGGTGAGCGTGGCGGGGATTTCCGTCTCGATTTTCACGCCGGCGTGATCCGCCTGCGCGGAATGGGTGCGCACGATTCCGGCGACGAGCGGCGCGAGTTC
>JANNWY010000083.1:0-158691 GCA_031409335.1 Chthoniobacteraceae bacterium
GCCAATGGCGCGCTCGGCAATGCCGCGGGCACGCTCTTCTTCAAGGGGGGCACTTTGGAGATCACCGGCACCACCTTTACCTCAACGGCTCGCGCCATTTCGTGGGGCACCGGCGGCGGCGGGTTCAAGGTCGCGGACGCCAGCAATACCTTCACGGTCGGCCAGTCTCTGAGCGGCAGTGGCGTGCTCAGCAAGACGGGGCCGGGAACGCTGGTCCTTTCCGGTACGAACACTTACACGGGGCAAACGACGGTTTCCGAAGGCATCCTGCGGCTGGCTGGAGGTAACGCCATTGCGAATAGTGGCACCGTGGCGCTGACCAATGCGAGTGGGGTGACCTTGGATTTGAATAATACCAGCGAGACGGTCGGCAGCATCACCGGCGGTGGCCTGAGTGGCGGCAATATCAGCCTGGGCTCGGGCACGCTGACCGTGGGCGGGGGCGACTTTGCGGGGGTGATCAGTGGAGCGGGCGGCAGCCTTGCCGCGACGACCAGCCCCCTCCTCGTGAAGGGAGCGAACACTTTCACCGGCGGCACCACGATCAGCAGCGGAGGATCGATCTGGGTAAAGGCTGGCGGCGCACTCGGCACGGGCGTGATCGCGGTGACCGGCAATGGAACCTACAACGATTTAGCGAACGCCATCGTCTTTGAGCGGAGCGGTGCGCTTGGCGGTGCCGCAGCCACGCCAACGCAGGCGATCACGGTGAATAGCGCGGGATTCATCACCAGCCTGAACTCCTTCACCACGCTGGGTGCGGTGACGCTGAATGGCGGCATCATGGAGACCGAAGGAGGTGAGAGTGCGGCGCATCAGGCGTTCTTTCTGCGCGGGACGGTGACGGTGCAACCGAGTGCCGCGACCGCCTTTATCCGTCCCTATTCGCCCGCCACGCCAAATGCCGGGATTCATCTCCTCAGCGGAGCCTCCGGCGGGACGACTTTCGACGTGGCGAATGGCAGCGCAGCCAATGATCTCGTCGTGACTGCGAAATTGATCGATCCCCCGGCGGAGGCCGCGGGCACCGGGAGCGTGATCAAAACAGGAGCCGGAAACATGCAACTCGGTGGGGCGAACACCTACAGCGGTGAGACCAGAGTGGATGCCGGGACGTTGGAGGTGAGCGGCACAGGCTCAGTGAGCGCGACTTCTTTGATCACCGTCAACAACGGCGGGACGCTGCTCCTGAGCGGCAACATTGCGACCAATAAGATCAACGACGCAGCCGCGGTGAATTTGAATGGCGGGACTTTCAATGTCGGAGGTCTCAGCGGGCTCGATGAGCAGGTCGGCACGCTCACGCTGAGCAGCACCTCGACCCTCGACTTCGGCGCGGCCAGCACCAGCGAAAGCCTGCGCTTTGGCGATAGCCATACCGCTACCTGGGCCGGGCGACTCAATGTCTGGAACTGGACCGGCGGCGTGGATCATTTATATGTCGGCACAGACTTCGGCGGGCTGACCGCGTCACAGTTGGCGCAAGTGCGTTTTTACAGCGACAGTGGGAGCACGCTGCTCGCCGATGGCGCGGCGTTCGCTGGCATGGGGGAGATCACGCCGGTGCCCGAGGCTTCCACCGTCTATGTGGCGGTGGGTCTGTTCGGCCTGATTGGCTGGCGGGAAAGGCGCAAAGCGCGGCGCCTCCGCATCGTTCTCAACTGCGCGCTGTTCGGGAGTTTGGCCGGCATCGGCTGGACGCATGGCGATGTGGATGAGGCGATCGCTGCGGCCACCCAGCAAATTGCCGCGCAACCCGCGGACGCGAAGCTTTACCTGCGGCGCGGCGGACTCCACCGGATGCATCGGGATTGGATCGCGGCGGGCGCGGATTTCGACAAAGCGCTGACGCTCGACCCGCAACTCATCGTGGCGGAACTGATGCGCGGCGAGATGCTCTGTGAGGCGGGACGGGCGAAGGAGGCGAAGCAGCCGCTTGATCGTTTCCTCGCGCAGCGTCCGCAGGATTCCGCCGGCCACGCCGCGCGCGCCCGGGCTTTCGCAGCGGCAGCAGAGTGGTCCGCCGCCGCGGAGGATTTCGCGCAGGCCATCGCGTTTGGGCCAGCGCCCGATCCCGCGCTGTTCATCGAGCGAGCCGGCACGCTGCGCGCAGCGGGCAAAATGGATGATGCCATCCGGGCGCTTGACGACGGAATCGCCCGGCTCGGTCCACTGATCACGTTGGTCCAGTTGGCGATCGATCTTGAGGCCGAGGGGGGTCATGTGGATGCAGCGCTCGCCCGGTTGGCGAAAGTAGTGGAAGCGACCCCGCGCAAGGAGCGCTGGCTTTTGCGTCGCGGCGAACTGCTGGAGAAATCGGGCCAACGCGCCGCTGCCCACGATGCCTACACCGCCGCGCAAGCCGCTCTCGCGAAAGTTTCCACCGCGCGCCGGGCGACGCCCGCGACGCAAGAGGTCTCGCGGGCCATCGCTGCGGCGCTCATCCGCGTCGCTCCGGGATCGTAGGACGATTTCTACACTCCACACGCCAACGGTGTTTCATCGCTCAGCCCAATAGGTTGCGCGCCTGGCGTTTTGTGCCGCAGGTGCCGACGCCGACTTCCGCGCCTGCGCCCGTGGTGAAATGGATATTTGAGGATCGAGCGCGCGGAACCGTGGTGGGGAGCAGGCGTGTTTAGGAAAGTTTCGCGCGCGAGCCGGTCCGCGCGGCTTCGTAGATCGCGAGCACGAGGGCGACGGCGTTGCGGGCTTCCGCGCCGGGGATCATGGGCGGACGGTTTTCGCGCAGTGCATCGACGAGATCGGCGACGAGGCGGCGGTGACCTTCGTGGGTGATCGCCATCGGGTCCGCGGCGCCGCCCTTGATCGCAGGGGAACCGTCGTCTTCGAGAACTGCCGCGTCTTCGGGAAGCGGCTCCGCGAATTCCCAGCGCACGAGCCGGTCGTTGACGAGCACGGCGGTGCCGCGTTCGCCGATGATTTCGATTCGCAAATCGGAGCCGGGATACGCGGAAGTCGCGGCCTCGATCGAACCGAGCGCGCCATGCGCAAAGCGGAGTGACGCGACGATCGTGTCCTCGGCCTCGATGCCGGGATGGGCGAGCGTCGCGGAAAATGCGCTGACTTCAGCGGGCATTCCGGCAAGCCATTGCAGGAGATCGACGGCGTGGATGCCTTGATTCATCAGCGCGCCGCCGCCGTCGAGCCGCCACGTTCCCTTCCATGCCGAGCCGGTGTAATAGCTCCGCGCGCGCCACCATTTCACGTACGCGCTGCACAGCGTGAGTTGCCCGAAACGACCGGCGGCGATCGCGCGCTTCAAGATGCCTGCACCGCGTCCGAGGCGATTTTGGAAAATGCCCGCGAGCATTCCGCCGCCGCGTTCCGCCGCGGCGAGGATGCGGTCCACGGCGTCCAGGGAAATCTCCAGCGGCTTTTCGCAAAGCCCGGCTTTTCCCGCCTCCAGCAAAGGCACCGCGGCCTCCGCGTGCGCGCCGCTCGGCGTGGTGATGCACACCGCGTGGACCGCGGGATCGCGGATGATTTCCTCCAGACTTTCCGCCGCCTGGCATTCGTGCCGTTTCGCAAAATCCGCGCGCGCCGCGCTGCCACGCGAGAACGCGGAGATGAGCTTCGCACCCGCATTCGCGCGGATCGCGCCGGCGTGGACATCGGCGATGGCACCGGTGCCGATGATGGCGAAGCCGATAGCGTTTGGCGCGGAATTCATAGCTGGGACATTTTGAAAAAGAGCCAATACGGTGAATGACTCCCTGCCGACAATCTTTTCGGTTTCGCCTTGGACGGCTCGCGAGTCTCCACTAACAACACTGCACTTTTCCGCATGAACCTCACCGCACTCCAGGCGCTCTACGATCTTCCCTTCTTCGATCTCATCCAGCGTGGGCGCGATGCGTATTTGGAAAACTGGAGCAACAATGAAGTGCAGCTTTGCACGCTGCTTTCCATCAAGACGGGCGGGTGCTCGGAGGACTGCGGCTATTGCGCGCAGAGTTCGCGTTACAAGACGGATGTGAAGGCGGAGAAGCTGATGGAAACGGCGGACGTGCTCGAAGTCGCGCAGCGGGCGCGCGAGAATGGTTCGACGCGCTTTTGCATGGGCGCGGCGTGGAAGGGTGTGCGCGATGGGGATGCGAAATTCGAGCAAGTGCTGGGGACGATCCGCGAAGTCAGCAAGCTCGGCATGGAAGTGTGCGTGACACTCGGGCAGCTCACGCTCACCGAGGCGCGCAAGCTCAAGGAGGCGGGCGTCACGGCTTACAATCACAACATCGACACATCGCCCGAGCACTACGCGAACATCGTCACGACGCATACTTTCCAAGACCGCGTGGACACCATCGCTGCCGTGCAGCAGGCCGGGATGGATGTGTGCTGCGGCGGCATCATCGGCATGGGTGAGACGGAATTGGACCGACTGAAAATGCTGGAAGTGCTCACCAATTTCGATCCCGCGCCAGAGAGCGTGCCGATCAATTGCCTGATGGCGATGCCCGGCACGCCGCTCGCAGATCAGCCGCCGGTCGATATCTTCCCGCTCGTCCGCCTGATTGCGGTCACGCGCATCGTCTTGCCGAAGGCGAAAGTCCGCCTCAGTGCCGGTCGCACGCGGCTTTCCCGCGAAGGCCAGGCGCTGTGCTTTTTCGCGGGCGCGAACTCGATTTTTTACGGAGACAAATTGCTCACCGCGAAAAACCCCGGCGTCGATGAAGACCGCGACCTGCTCGCGGAACTCGATCTGATCCCGCAGCAGCCGCACGCGGATCGGATGGCTTGCATGACGTAGATTTTCTACCCGCCGCGCATCAGCCACACCAGCGCGCCCCACAGCCGCACGCACAGCTCCTCGGTATTCCCCAAAAGCTCGCGTGCGAATGCGACGAGCGTGATTTCCGGCGCGGCGATGATGAGCAGCGCGAGGAGGAGCAGGAGATTCATGACGTAGATGATGACGAGCGAAAAGAAGGTGCCGTGATAGGTGAGGTCGCTTTGGCCTTTCGGGATCATCCAAAGGGTGAAGCTCATGTGGAACGCCCACGTCACACCGAGCAGGCCGAAGAGCAGTGGAGTGAACGAGGCGACGTTGTAGAACAAGCTGACGACGCCGTACACGGCGATGACGGCGATGCTGTAGAGCGGGTAGAAATACGGCGCGAGCGCGATGAGGAAATTATTCGTGTCGGTGATGATGTGGCCGCCGTCGCGCCGGACCTTGAAGCGCATCACCCGGCCACCCATCGCCCAGACCCAGATGGCGTGGGTCAATTCATGGCCGAAGACATACACGCGCAGCGGGCGCGGCTCGCGGAAGGCCCAGATGCTGGCGAAAAACACGGCCACCCACGCAGCCACGCCGATGACGAAAAAGCGAAACTCCTGCGTCGCCCAAAAGCGGTGATCGACGGCGGCTTGATGGAAGCAGGTGAAGAGGCTTTGCGTGAGCAGGCCGGCGACGGGCAGGAGGAAAATGGCGACGATCGTATTCAGCCACCACGTGGGAATCGTCCATGGCTCGGGCTCGCAGGTCCGCGCGCCTGCCATGAGGATTTTGCGAGGCGTGCGTTTGTTTTTGGATTTCGTTCGACTGGAAGCCACGGAATGCGCGTGGTTCTAACGAAATTATTTGCGACGAAAAGACGCAAAACCGCATTTCCGATCAGTGCCGGGTGCGGTACGCGGGGAAGTAGTCGCTTTGCAGCTGGGCCTCCAGCGGGAGGTTGGCGGCCTGCGCGCTGAGCGCGGTCAGCGCGCGGTATTTCTCTTCATCGGTGATGAGGCGTAGGGTGAAAAACGGGAAGGTTAGACTCGAAAAACCGCGCTTGAACGAAAGCAGCCGGTCATCGGACCCACCGACGCCGCCGCCGAGGTGCAGGTAGCGGTTGCCGCGGGATTTCGCCCATTCCGCTGCGTGAAGAAGGGCGAGATGAAACGGAGATTTCGACAGGAACGATGATTTCGTGCCGCCAAGGTGCGCTTGGAAAAGCCCGTCGCATTCGAGGAAAACACACGCTGCCGCCAGCTCGCTTCCGAGTTCCACAAAACAGCAATGCACGCTGTCGCGCAGCTCGGCGAGTTTCACAAAATATTCGCGGCCGAAATAGTACGAATCCCGGGCATGCACGCGGTCCATGGTCTCGCGATACACTTCCAGGAACGAGTCGATGTGTTCGTGAAGGGGAACCATCCGCGCCTCGAAGCCGAGCCGCTTGCACTTTCGGATCGTCCATTGATGACCATCGCGAATGTTTTTCCAGATGCCGTCTGCATCCGGCGTCAAATCCATCGCCACCGTTTCACTCGCGGCGCCGAAAAATTTCTCAGGAAAAAGTTCCGAAAGACCGATGCTGAAAAACGGATTCATCCGAAAGAACGCCGAGCAGACGCCCTGCTCGCGGAGCGTTTCGCTCAAGCGCTGCATCGCTCCTTGCGCGAAATCAGGCGACTGCCGCGCGGCGTCGCTGAGCAGCAAGCCGGGATATCCGTATGGCGAAATGACGTCGCAGACATCCGCCGCGACCGAGTTGCCCGGGAACAGGACGTCGCACCGCCGCCGAAGGTATGGGATGAAGAATTCCCGGTCCGCCTCTCGCGCCCAAAACGCGCCCGGCTCCGCCTGATTCGTCTCACCCTCGAGCAGGGAATACGCGGGGAGGTGGTAAAAGTCGTGGGACAGCCGACTCAGGACCGCGCGCCATTCGGGATCGTCGGCGCGCAGGTGCCGGTGTTCCATCACGCGCCTTCCGACCATACGGTGGGAAAGACGGATGGGTCGCTGAAATCGGGATCGCCGTTGGGCAGGGTGCGGCAGAGCTTCTCGTCGAAGATGTGGATTTCGCGGCCTTGCGCAGTGCGGAACGGGCGATAGTGATTCGGGCCATCCTGCAAATGGACCGCGAAGGAAAGCCGGGGCAGCCCGCTCGTGTTCGGGTAGCTGCCGTGGATCGTCCAGGCGTGGTGAAAGCTGACCTGCCCTTTCTTCAGCGTCATCGGGACGGTGCGGACTTCCATTCCAAAGTCGCGGAACTTCTGTTCGAGTTCCGCGAGGTCTTGATGGTTGAAAAAGCGCACATCCTGGTTGCCTTCCCAACGATGGCTCCCGGCCATCACCACGAGTGGACCGCGGTTCACCTCCACGGAATGCAGCGGAATCCACGCGGTGGTGAGATTGTCCGAACTGCACGTGCCCCAGTAGGCGCGGTCCGCGTGCCAGCCGGTCACTGTCGTCGATGCGTTTTGGGTGTTGGACGGTTTGTAAATGAGTTGGTCGTCGAGCAGCCGGATCGACGCACTGCGCGTGAGTCTGGCCGCGATCGCACCCAGCAGCGGATAGGTGGCGAGCGCGTAAAGTTCCTTTTTTTGCAGCGAGACAAACTCGTTGTTGCGCTGGCCGTCGCCATCGCCCGGTTGCCAGTTGGAAAAGCCGGTGTCGAACGGGAGCACCGCGTCGCGTTCCCCTTGGTAAAAGCGCTGACTTCCTTCATCGGCGTCGTCGATCAGCGAGCCAGGCAGGACGCCTTGTTTGGAGATATAGTAGCCATTTTCCTCGTAAAATTTTACGTCGGAATCGTCAGGCAGGAGGGCAAGTTGGTCCGGGGTGAGTGAGAATGAAGACATGATGGGAAAAGGATTTTCTTCGATGCTGCGCAGAAGGTTCGTGGTTGATGCGGGTCCGGACATTTTCCAGCGAGTATGACTTTCAGAAACGCGGGAGCAAGAAAAGTGTGCTGTGTTTCAGCGAAACTGACCGCCGCGGGCTGCAATCGCCCACCGCGCTATTGGTCCACGCCCGCTGCGACAGCCGCGGTGGCGATGCCGAGGTATTCCAAGATGCGCGCCTGCTCGGCGTCTTTGAGATTCGCGCGGCGTGCCATTCCGGCGACGGCTTTGGACCAGCCGTCCATAGAGCGCGAGTCGAGCATTTCGAGGTCGTGGCATTCGGCGCAGCGGGTCGTGTAAAGTTTGCGGCCCTCACTGAGCGTGTCGCCGGTGCCTTTGATTTTCATGGCGGTGAGAAAGGCGGGAGTGATTTGCGGTGAGGTGCGCTCCTCAAATTGCGCGTTCATTTCCTGTTTCAGCGCGCGGAGTTTGACGTGGTCGGCGCAGAGCTTGAGGCCGTTCTCGATGGCGGTCATGGCGTGGACTGCGCCTTTGTGGAAACGGCGCATTTCATTCGCGGAATCGAGCATGCCCTGCGCTTCGTCGAGGTCGCGCTGATTGCGGGCGGCGAGGGCTTTCATCGCGAGATGCCCGGGCTCGGCGGCGAGGCCGGCTTCGAGATGTTTCGCGGCTTCGACGAGGCGGTGGCGGGCGAGCGACTGGCGGGCGCGGGTGAAGGCGTTTTGGGAGATAGTGACCCGCTTTTTAAGATCGGCACGGTCGAGCATCGGCGGCGGAGCGGCGCCGAGGCGGTCGGCGCCTTCGTCGAGCGGAAGCGCGAGCGTCGGCAGGCCGGACTTGGCGAGTTGCGCGGTGAGATCGCGCATCGCTTTCAAGCCAGCGGCAGTGCCCGTGCGCGCGGCGACGATGCGCGCGATGATGGGAGCGGCGAGTGGTTTCACGGTCGCGTCCTGCGCCGCGCGCTGGAGGAGACGCGCGGATTCATCGTGGCGCTGATCGCGAAATGCGCCGACGCCCTTCACGAGATCCGCCCACGCGCTCGGCGGGCTGGGTTCGAGGACTTCTTCCGGCAGCGTGACCGCGACCACGGAGTCGTCGTCTTTCAAATAGCTCACGAAAACGCGCCGAGTGGCGGCGTCGTGTTTGAGGACGGTAAACTCCTGGCCTTTCGCGCCGGGCTGAAAGTTTTCGCCTTTGAAAAGCAGCATCTCGCTTTTCACGACGCGCACATTTTCACCCGGTAAAAATGGGGCGGCCTGAAGGATGGGAGCGAGCAGCAGAACGGATAACGCATGCAGCGCATACGAATGCTTTCTTGATGGGTTGTAGCTTTGCATGTCGGAGGAAGTCTATGAGACTATCGAAAATGCAATCAGTGACCTCAGACGAGGTGACGAAACCAGTTTCCATCCCTCGTCATCTGCGCGTTCTGTTTCATCTCAACGCTTATCTCTTGTCGTAAGCGAACCATCCTTTGGCTTTGGCTCCAGCCGCCGAAAAAGAAGCCTTAACAGCTTGAAAAAAAGGATGATTCCGAAAAAAAATCCACCTAAAAACCCCACGCCTCCCCAAGGCTTACCAAACAACCGTGCAACTACAGTCCCAGTCGCCCATCCTGTCCCCGTGCAAAAAGCAAAAACTGCTATTGCTAGGATCAAATCAAACAATCCCCACCCAGCTTGTGACGAGTTACGCATGTCGCCTTGTATCTCTTCTAACATCTTTCTACGCCGCAAATGCCGTTAGAAACGCGCACTCGATGGCGAGTTGCTCCTGGACGCCGGGGTTTGCGAGATGGCCGCGAAGATTCTCGATCGCGATGGTGCGGCGCAGGCACTCGGCGGCGGTGAAACGCGTGGCGAGCGCCGCGGTGTCGGACCCGGCTTCGGCGAGATCGAGCGCGGGGGCGCCGTGCTGGTGGCGGAGGACATCGGCCCACCAGCCGTCGAGCACTTCGAGCAGCTCGGCGCGGACCTGCCGGTATTTGGCCTGGGTCAGCGCCTCGAAATGCTCTTCGCGATCAGCCAGCCACGCGCGGGCCTCGGTGGTGTTGCGGTAATGCTGCTCCTCTTTTTTGTAAGTGGCCGCGTCTTCGGCAGCGATGGTTTCCTTCGCTTCGGCGAGCAGCTCGCTGAAGGCGCGGACAAGGCGGAAAGTCTCGGGGAGCGCGGGCTTTTCGGCGCGGGCGTGGTCTTGCAGCACGGACAGCAACCGGCGCTGGAGCGGCGTGAGCTGGCGGGCCTGCGTGGATTTCAACTGCACCTCGATGCAGCGGCTGAGGACGGTTTCCGGGAGCTGCTCGGGCAGGGCGCTGAGGAGCAGCAGCAGCGAGTTGTTCGGCGGTTCCTCGAGCGTTTTGAGGAAGGCGTTCGCGGCCTGATCGACCAGCCGGTCGGCGTCGATCAGGATGCCGATTTTCCGCGTGCCGGACATGGAGCGCAGGTGCAGCTCGCGCTCGAGATCGCGCACTTGTTCGATGACAATGCGGCGGGATTTTGATTCCGGCTGGATGAGATGCACGTCGCTCGCGGCGAATGGGTCGGCGCTCGGGCCGTGGAGCAGCGCGCAGAGATTGCGGGCGAGCTCGCGTTTCCCCGCGCCGGGGGCGCCGCTGATGAAATAGGCGTGCGCGAGCCGGTCTTGAGCGTGCGCGCGGTTTAGGAGGTCGCCAGCTTCAGCGGGTGTCAAAGGCATGGGCGGAGTAGAAAGGAGGGAGCCAACGGTGAGAAGCGAGAACTCGCGGTGGTCGCGTTCCCGTCCTGATCCTGATCCTCTGCCCACAAGCTGGGCTATTCTCGGATCAAGATCAGGATCAGGATCACGAGCAGGATAACCAATCAGCCGCGGCTAGCGGGTGATCACCGTCGGCATTTCCGGGGCGGCGGACGCCCTGGATTTGCCTGGCTTCACCACCGGCACCGGCGCGGCATTTGCCACCGTGGAAGTATTCCGCATGAAACGCGCAGCGGCGGTGTTGTTCGAGCCGAGCCGCGCCCACGGTCCCGACGGCACATCGCGCGCTTCCACGAATTTCCAATCGACCACATCCATCGACCCCATGCCGAGGTAGTCGCGGACCGACGGCGAAACATCGAGGCCCGCTGCCTTGTTCAGATTGGGCTTGGGCAATTCATTTCCAAAAACGTATTCCCAGTGCGTCGTGGTGAAGGGACCGCAATCGCTCCATTGCGCGTAGCAGACGCGACTGCCTTTTCGGACGGCGATCCAGCGATTGTGACAGACGCTTTTACCCTCGCGCTCGTAGGCCTGGGCGAACCATGGGATGACGGTGCGCGCCTCGGGCTTGTGCCGGCCGCCGGACACGTCGTTGTAAGGAAGGGCGAAATAGAACGGGTTTTCCTTCGGGATGAACGCCGCAGGCATGAAATCCCGGCGGGCGTTGGGGTCGGGATTGTCGTAGCCGCCGAAATTAATGGCCCAGTCGAGATCCCACGAGCTGGAGCGGTTGTGGACGGGGTTGTTCTGAGCCGCACTTTCGCCGGCCCAGAAGACGGTGGTGACGATGTTCATCTTCCACGGATACCGCCCGGAGATGCCGCGAAAGCTCGAAGTCGTGGGGACGAAAACCTTCGGTTCGATGGAGGAAAGGGCACTCTCGCGGAGCTTCCGCGCGAAGCGGTCAAAGTCCTCGCTGCTGGAGTGAACGCTGGTCTGGCCGCAAAGGGTTCCCGTCGATACGAGAATTCCCACGAGATAAGGGATGAGCCGGTTCATTTTTAGGAATTCGCGCGCCTTATATGCCAGCAATTTGGGGGGGTAAAGCAGTTTTTGCTGCCCGGCGTGTCCGCAAATCCGCCGTTTCGCCGTAGCCCGGAGTCGCGGTCGGATGGCGGAAAAGCGCCGGAGCTTCGTTCCATCGGCAGGATTTTCCGCATTGTCCCCGGCTCATGGTGACTCCTTCTCGGATCGGGCGGCGGCGGTGCATGTGGCCCGTAGCAAAGCAGCGGGGATGCCACGCTTTCCCGGCATCGAATGCGACGGCTCCGCTAAATGCTTGGCGGGTTCGGAACTTTTACGCTTTATTCCCGCCCCCGCGAAAAGTGGGGACACCAAATGATTAGCTGGCTCATCAAAAAAGTAATTGGCTCGAAAAACCAACGGATGCTCAAAACCATGCGTCCCATGGTCACGCGCATCAACGAAATCGAGAAGGAATATCAGGCGCTCTCGCTCGATGCGCTGCGGGAAAAGGTGGCGGGATGGAAGGCCGAGCTGAAGGCAATCGAGGACGATTATGAAGTGCGCGAATATCTGGACCGGATTTTGCCGGAGGCGTTCGCCGCAGTGAAAAACGCGGCGCGGCGGCTGTGCGGCCAGAGCTTCTCGGTTTGCGACCAGGCTTACACCTGGAACATGGTCCACTTCGACGTGCAGTTGCTCGGCGGGATGTGTCTGCATCGCGGGATGATTTCCGAGATGGCGACGGGCGAAGGCAAGACGCTGGTGGCGACGCTGCCGCTTTTCCTGAATGCGCTCGCGGGCCGCGGCGCGCATCTGGTGACGACCAACGATTATCTAGCCCGCCGCGACGGTGAAACGATGGGCCAAGTTTACGGGCTGCTCGGTTTGCAGACCGGCATCATTCAACACGATCAGGACCCTTCCGTGCGGCGCGCGCAATATTACGCGGACATCACTTATGGGATGAACTCGGAGTTCGGCTTCGACTACTTGCGCGACAACGGCATGGCTTCCACGAAGGAGCAGCAGGTCCAGCGCGGATACTTTTTCGCGATCGTGGACGAGGTGGACTCGATCCTGATCGACGAGGCGCGCACGCCGCTCATCATCAGCGGCCCGGCGACGGTCTCGACGCATCAGTTCGACAAGTTTAAGCCGCTCGTGGATGAGATCGTGCGGAAGCAGACGATGCTCGTGAACCGGCTCTGCACGGAAGCCGAGGCGCATTGGGAAAAGGGCGATCAGGAGAGCTTTGGCAAGGCAATGTGCAAGGTGAAATGGGGCAGCCCGCGGAGCAAGGGACTGCTGCGCACGATGGAAGAGCCGAACAAGCGCAAGGTCATCGACAAGACCGATCTCTCGTTTTACTCGGAGGCCAACAAGGAGGAAAAATTCCGCCTTCAAGACGAGCTGTTTTTCACGATCGACGAACGTTCGCACGAGGCCGATCTCACCGAGCAGGGCCGCACTTACATGAGCCCGGACGATCCCGATGCGTTCGTGCTGCCGGATTTGATTTCGCAATTCGCCGACATCGACAACGACCGCTCGCTGAATGACGAGCAGAAGGCCGCGGAAAAGCTGAAGCGCCAGGCGCACATGGACACCGGCGCAGAGCGGATTCACAACATTTCGCAGCTCCTGCGCGCGTACTGCCTTTATGAAAAGGACGTGAACTACGTCGTCGAGGAAGGCAAGGTCGTGATCGTCGATGAATTCACGGGCCGCAAGATGTCCGGTCGCCGTTGGAGCGACGGCCTGCACGGCGCGGTCGAGGCAAAGGAAGGCGTGACGATCGATCGCGAGACTCAGACCCTCGCCACGATCACGATTCAGAATTACTTCCGCCTCTATGCGAAGCTCGCCGGCATGACTGGCACCGCCGAGACCGAGGCGAATGAGTTCCACGACGTTTACAAACTCGACGTGTCCGTGATCCCGACGAATCGCCCGTGCATCCGCAAGGACATGAACGATTTCATCTACAAGACGCGGCGCGAAAAATTCAACGCGGTGGTGAAAGAGATCGCCGCGGCGCATGGGCGCAACCAGCCAGTGCTCGTCGGTACGGTGAGTGTCGAGGCGAGCGAGGTGCTGTCGCGAATGCTCAAGCGCGAGAAGATTCCGCACGCCGTCTTGAACGCGAAATATCACATGCAGGAAGCGGAAATCATCATGCGTGCGGGACAACCCGGCAGCGTCACGATTTCCACGAACATGGCGGGCCGCGGCACCGACATCAAACTCGGCGCGGGCGTGCCGGAAGTCGGCGGGCTCATGGTCATCGGCACCGAGCGCCACGAGTCGCGGCGCATCGACCGCCAGCTCCGCGGACGCTGCGCGCGCCAGGGCGATCCGGGTCTTTCGCGATTCTACGTGTCGTTTGAAGACGACCTCATGCGCAACTTCGGCGCAGCCGATCGCATGACGAAAATGATGGAGCGTTTCGGCCTCGAAGAAGGCCAGGAACTCGAGCATCCGTGGCTGAATAAATCCGTCGAGACCGCGCAGAAGCGCGTCGAGCAGCGCAACTACATGATCCGCAAACGCTCGCTCGATTTCGACGACGTGATGAACAAGCAGCGCGAAGTCATCTACGGCTGGCGCAACGACGCGATCGGCTCCGACGATCCGCGACCGATGCTCTACGAGACGATCGACGAGGCGATCCCAGAGAAAGTCATCGGCTTTCTCCCGCCCGATGATGACCGCAATCCGCAGGCGCTCGTGACGTGGATCAACACAACTTTCCCGCTCGGCATCACCGCCGATACGATCGGCGCGGACACGAAACCCGCGGATCAGGTGAGCAATGCGCTCATCGCCAAGGTGAAGGAAAGCTACGAGCTAAAGTGCAAGCACGAGAATCCCGACGCCGTCATTCACATCGAGCGATACATCATCCTCAACGCGATCGACCGGCTCTGGCAGGAGCATCTCTACGCGATGGATTCGTTGCGCGAGGCCGTCTATCTGCGCGCCTACGGGCAGAAGGATCCGCTCATTGAATACAAGAACGAGGCTTACGAAATGTTCACCGAATTGATGGGGAACATTAAGGGTGAAATCCTGCACAACCTCTTCCGCTCGACCTCGAACCTGATGGCCTTCGAGCAATTCCTCGCGAACCTCCCGCAAAATCTGCACGCACCGGAACTCGACGGCGACCACGGTCAATCCATCTCGCAAACCACGGAACCCGCCCAGGAACCGCTGACCCTCCCAATCCAGCGCGAAGCCCCCAAAGTCGGCCGCAACGATCCGTGTCCCTGCGGCAGCGGACGAAAGTTCAAGTCCTGCTGCGGTCGGACGGTGTAGCAGCCGATCGCCTTCTCATACCACTCGCCCACTGAGCCACGCTATGGCACGCGGGCTTTGGCGATCGCTTCGGAGCCGTCGCTCAGGGTGGCGCGGTAGATGAGTTCGCCGTGGCTGTTGTAGCTGCGGGTTTGCGCGGGGGAGCCGGCCACATTTCCGAGCAGCGAGAGGGCGCGCACGGTGAGGTTCGTGCCGGGGAAGGTGTCACCTTCACGCGCGATGAGTCGGAGTGCGCCGTTGGAATCCACGGCCCATACGCCGGTGTCGTTGCTGGCGGTAATCTTCGCGGGGTTTGGACGACCGGAAAGCGGGACGGCGAGATCGGCGAGGAAGACGGGGCCGCTCGATCCATCGGGCAGGGCGATGGAGCGGAAGGATTCCCATTTCGCGCCCGCGGCGACGCCAGCGGCTTGCACGCCTTCGCGGGCGATGAGGACTGGCGCGCCAGTGCCGGGCTCAGTCCCCGCTTGGCCGAGATACCAGAGGCCGTCATCGTTAAGCGAATTCACTCCACGCCCGAGCGCTTTTCCGATGAATGCGATGTTTTGCGCTTCATTCACGACGCCGATTTTGAAGCTGGTGAAAATGGCGTCTTCGATGTCGTCGATGATGTCCCCTTCGCGCACTGCGAAAGAACTGCTGGCTTCATCGGGCGTGAAAACGAGCGCGGAGTTGTTGGTCCGCGTGTTGAGTGACGCGACGGCGATTGTGTCGCCGAGGTTGTTTTGCGCGGGAACGCCGAAGCGGACGAGGCGCGCATCGGTTTCGGGGATCAAGTCCGCGGTGAGCGCGACATCGTAAATGACGCCGTCGCCGGAAGCCCGCACGAGGGCCTGGGTGGAATCGGTGAACTCGATCCGCGCGGCGATGCCCACGGGCACTGATCCGCGCCCGTGACCGGCTGCTCCATCCATCGGCGGGAGGGCGACGATCGCTCTCACTCGCTTGGCTGCGCCGCCGCGCAACGCGAGATTCTGACCTTTGCGCAGCAGGAGGCGCGTCGAGGATTCGCCAGTGGCTGAAATCTCATGAGCGAAGAGCGCTTCATCGTTTGCCGGAACGACTCCGGTTCCGGCGAGCTTTGCGACAAAGGCGACATTCGTGCGTTCGACCGTTTCGTCATCGCGAACGAAATTCGAGCTGAGCGCGACTGAGGTGAACGACGCGTATCGCACGGAGAGACCGGCAGCCACGTCGAGTTCGCGCGCCACCATGCGGAGCGCACCGCCGCCCGCGGTGCTCCAGATGCCGCGATCGTTCCGCGTATTGACCGATGAGGCTGCGGAGCCGAGGCCGCGGATCGTTCCGATAAAAGCGGTCGCGTCCGAATCATTCAGCAGCACATCGCCGAGGCTCACAAATGCGAGCTGGCTCTGCGGCGCACCGCTCGCGTTCGGGACGGCATCGCCCGCGCTGACGAGCACGGCGGTTTCGCCATTCACATCCGGGCCGAGGATCACCTGGCGCACGGTGGCTCCCGAGGAATAACTCGCGGTGAGTCCGAGATGGCCCGCGTTATTGATCGAAGGGATGCCAAGCACGCGCATCCTCGCATCGGCAGGCACTCCCGTCCCCGCGACACCAGCCCCGGGAACGACTCCACCCTTGATCGCGACGACCTTCGTGGACGCTCCCGGCAGATACGGCGCTTCGGCGTCGATGATGACGCCAGTCGCGGGAGCCGAGGCGACGCCGGGATTTCCCACGGCATCCTGATACGAGACGGTGACGTTGTAAGTGCCATCCCGGATCGCAGCAGGCGCGCTTTGCACGGACGAAGATTCACCGGGATTTGCGGGATCAAAGCTGAAGGTGTGTTCGCCCGCGCTTTCGCCATCGGAGGCGAGGATGAGTTCGCGCAAGGTCGCGCCGCTGACGAATCGGACGACGACCGAGCCGGCGAGCGCATCCTCGGGCAGGACGTAGGAAATCGTCACAGGCTTCGTGGTGATGGTCCCGGTCACGGGCGCGATCAGCGTCGGAGCCTGCGTCACGTCCCCGTCAAATTCACCCGCGTTGATGAAGACCGAAATCTTTTCGTCCACCTGCGATGCGGAGGTGACATCCATCACGCCATCGCCATCGAAATCCGCGGCTGCCACCGAAATGGGACCTTGCACGCCGGAGGAAACCAGCGCCTCGGCACCAAACGTCACGTCACCGTTTTCATCCACCCCATTGCTGGGAAACCAAATGATCCGATCATCCGTCAGAAGGGCGGCCACGATGTCGAGATTGCCGTCGCGATCTATGTCCGCCGCGATCACGGATTCCACCGCGCGCGCCTCAAACGAGACGATCACTTCCGGGCCAAAGGATGTCGTTGCAGCGGGTTGTTGGGAAACGTTTCTGAAATAGCTGATCTTGTTTCCCGCGGGTGCCGCGACGATCAAGTCGGGTGAGCGGTCCTTGTTCATATCCGCGATCGCCACGTTGTAGGCGTTTGGCAGATTCGTCGAAATCACCTCTCTGGTGAAAGTCGGCTCGCCACTTTCATCGAAGCCGCCCTTGAACCATGCAAGCGTGCTGCCATTCAAAGAAGTAACGGCGAGGTCGAAGATACTGTCGCCATCGAGGTCGGCCGATGCGACGCAGGTCGGCGCGATTCCCGCCGTGGAAATGACGTGCTGATTCGCGGTCGGATTTGCGGACGTATATCCGAAATTTCCGTCACCCAGATTTTTGTAATAGGCGATTTTGTTGTCGAACAAAGAGGCGGACACGACATCCCACAATCCGTCACCATTGACGTCCGCGACCGTCACCGAATACGCATAGTCCGCACTCCGGGAAATGACGCGCTGGTTCGCGGCAGGGCTGCCAAAGAGCGCGGTCGGTGACGCGCCGGTATTGCGATACCACGCGATTTTGTCATCCAGCGTGGAGGCCGAGACGAGGTCCATCCGGCCGTCCGCATCGATGTCCGCGGCGATGATGCAGTTCGGTCCCAGGGCCGCCGTGGAGATGACGATCGCTGGTGAGAACGTGCCGTTTCCCAGATTCCGATACCAAGAAATCTCGCTGTCGAAAATAGACGCCGCTGCCACATCCTGCCAGCCATCGCCGTCGAAATCCGCAGTGATGACCGACGAGCCGAAAGGCTGACTGCTGGACAGGACGGTTTGATTTGGAAACGAGACATTTACAGGCGTCAATTCCGCGCGCGCCTCGATCGGAAGACAAACGCCGCCTGCAAAGCAGGAGGCCGCGATGGCGAGAATGGGAAGGGCGCGAAAATGACGCATGAAAGGAAATCGGAGGCTCCCGGAGGGCTGGGAATGCTCAGGTGAGATGATGGCAGACAAGATACCTTGGTGCAAATTTTTATCCCGGCGATTCAGTGTGCTGACGCAATGATTCACGAGGTGGTTGCCAGTTTTGCCGCCAAGGAAGCCGGAACGAAGGAGAGTCGGTTTTTGATTCACGGTGACTATAACCACCATAATTCATGCCGCGCATCGCTGGTCCGCGCATGAATAATTTAACGCTGCAATCAACCGGCCATTTGGAGCTTTGCAAAACCATCGCGCGCTTCGTCGTAGCAGCGCTCGAGAAATCGCGTCTGCCTATCGAGATCAAACTGCTCCTGGACACGGGCACGCGCTGCAATGCTCATCGCGGCATAGCGAGCCGGATCACGAGCCAGCGTGCGCATCGCCCGCTCGATCGCGCCGTGGTCGCGCTCATCGACGAGCAGTCCGCTCACGCCACTTGCCACGGCTTCCGGGATTCCGCCGTGATTTGTCGCCACCACCGGCAGGCCAGCAGCCATCGCTTCGAGCATTGAGTTTGGGACGCCCTCCTGATCGCCACCGACCGTCAGTTCGCTGGGATGGAGAAACAGATGCGCCGTGGCAAAAGTCTCGCGCAATTTTTCCTGCGAAAGAAATCCGGCGAAGGAAACTTGCGCGGCGATCCCGAGTTTGGCGGCGAGCGCGCGGAGTTCTTCGAGTTGCGGGCCTTCGCCAGCGATCGTGAAAGTGGATTTCGGAAACTCGCGCGCAAATCCCGCGAACGCACGCAAACTGGTGGCGAGACCCTTCTTCGCGATCAAGCGGCACGCCTGCACGCACCGCCATGCGCCATCGGCTGGCACGACTCGCGCCGCGAACGGAATCTGCCCGAGCGGAACGCCCGCCCGATGCACGCGGATTTTCCCCGCGTCGCAACCCATCGCGACCAGCCGCCTCCCGATCGACTCCGAGCGCGCCAGCAGCAGTGCGCATTTCGCAAACATCCTCCGCGTCCGCGCCGGATCGTCCACGACTCCCGCATCGGCTCCGTGAAAACTCACGATCACCGGCAAGTCCGCGATCTCCAGCAGCGGCAGCAAATGCACGCCGATGTGGCCGAAATAAACATGGAGCACGCGCGCCCCCGCGCGATGCAACTCCGCGAGGGTCCGGCGCGCTTCCGAGCGGTAAATCGTGATCGGCTGCCCGCGGATTTGCTTTTGCCAGAAGCGCCGCAGCGGATGCGTGAGCGGCTTTGGCTTGAGCACGATGTCGGAGAAAGGAAACGCACTGGCGTTCTCGCGCTTCTGGCAAAAAACCACGGGCCGATACGCGCGGAGCGAGGTGATCTGCCGATATACATGCAACATCTCGGGCTTCAGAAACGTGACAACATATTGCCCCACCACTGGCAGAGTTTCGGGAACGTCACTTGTCTGGATCACGCGTCATTCTATCTTGTGTCCGCCATGCGCAGAGAAGTCGAAATTGTAAATGAACTCGGCCTCCACGCGAGGCCGGCCGCGGAATTTGTCCGCGCGGTTCACGATTTTGAATGCGTTGTTTTCATCATCAAAGGCGACGCGCGATTCTCCGCCGGCAGCATCATGGAAGTGCTCACGGCGAACCTCGATTGCGGCACCCGCCTTACACTCGAAGCGACAGGCCGCGATGCGGAAAATGCGCTGAAACGACTGGCGGCGCTGCTCTTGGAATTCAAGGCGCAGGAGGAATCGTAACGTTATCCAAACGACGCGCGCGCCGCTTCCGCATCGCGGGCGATCTGCGCGCGAAGCGCTTCGAGCGAGGGGAATTTTTTTTCGGGGCGGAGAAAATGGCGGAAGACGATTTCGAGATCCGCGCCGTAGAGCGCATCGTCGAAATCGAATATGTGAACTTCCAGCAACCGCTCGCCACCAGCCTCGGCAACCGTCGGGCGCACGCCAATGTTCGCGACACCATGGCGAGGCGCATCGCCGTTGCGCAGGACTTCGACGGCATACACGCCGTCGGGCGGAAATTGCTCGTTGTGCGCGCGGAGATTTGCCGTCGGGAATCCGATCGTGCGACCGAGCCGCCGGCCTTCGACAACCGTGCCGAGAATCGCGTACTCGCGACCGAGCAGCCGGGCCGCGGTCGCCAGGTCGCCGGTTTCCACTGCACTCCGAATCAGCGTGCTGCTCACGATCTGACCATCCACTTCCACCGCGTGGATTCCGACTTCGTCGAAACCAAGTTCCCCACCGAGTCGCGCCAGCATTTCCAAATTCCCCGCGCGCCCTTTTCCAAACGACCACTGATGCCCCACGCAAATCTCGCGCAGCGGCTTCCCCGCGGCAGCGAGCTGGCGGATGAAGTCATCCGGCGGCGTCGCGGCGAATGCGAGATCGAACGGGATCACGAGCAAATGCCGCACGCCCAGCGCGCGGATCAGCCGCACCTTATGCGCGGTCGAGGTCAGCAAACGCGGCGCTTTCTCCGGTCGCAGCACGCGGATTGGGTGCGGGTCGAAAGTGACGACGATTGCCGTCCCATTCGCCATCCGCGCATCCGAGATCGCCCGCTCGATTACCGCCCGATGCCCCAAATGCACCCCATCGAAAACGCCGATCGCCAGAAACGCTGGTCCCGGCACGCTGGAGAGATCGGAAATGGAGCGAAGCGGAGACGAGGCAGCGATAAGTGCCCGACATCATGCCGGACATTCGCGCCGGCTGCTAGCGATTTGCGCCCGCGCCCGGCAGGAAGCGCGGCACGGCAACGCCGAAGGCTCTGGACCTGCTGCGATTCGTCCGCAGCTTTCCTGAGAGCGCATTGGAGAGCGGTGAAGGATCGCCACAGTCCAAAGGCCCGACCCATCATCGCACGGCTGACAGGGCGTCCACGTCACGTTTTGCCCTCGTTCCCGCGTTGCACATGGGAATCGTGCGCTCCCAAATGGAACTTCGGAGCGAGACAAAAGAGGCAAAAATCGATCGTCGGCGTTTTGGCAGAGAGGTGTCGTGCCGGGCCTTGACCTCCCGCGCTGCCCGCGTGACGCTCGTGTCTGCCGCACACATGAAACTTCGCCACGCGCTCCCGCTCGCAGCCCTGCTCGCTCTCACGCTGGAAAGTGCCGGCGCGATCAAGGCCGTCAAACGCAATTACCTTGCCGAAGCGGAAGAGGCGCTCCGGCGCAACGATCCCGACGCCGCGCTCAAATCACTCGACGCCGCACTCGCCGAGAATCCTGAGAATCCGGGCGCGCACTTTTGGCGCGGGCGTCTGCTGGCGGGAAAAAACGAGTGGGACAAGGCGCTGGTCGATCTCGACGAAGCGGTGCGGCTCGATCCCACGAATCCGCAGGCCTACGGATACCGCGGCTACGTTCACCAAAAACGCCGCGAAATGGACGCGGCGGTCGCGGACCTGAACACGGCGCTGCGACTCAATCCGCGCGATGATTGGGCGCTGTATTGCCGCGGCCTCGTGTCGGGTGAGCGCGGCGATTATGCGAGTGCCGTCAGCGATCTCGACGCGGCCATCGATGCGAATCCGAACAATCTCGCGGCCATCAACGGGCGCGGTCACATCCATCTGCTGCGCCAGGACTTTCTAAAAGCGATCGTCGATTTCGAGCGCAGCATCGCGATGGATCCGGCGGACCCGGCGGGCTACACCGGCCGGGCGGCTGCCTATTTTATGAAGGGCGACTTCCAAAAAGCCGCGGATGATTACACGAAGGTCATCGGCCTTTTGCCGAAGGATTCCCGACCGCTGGTGCAGCGCGGATATGCGATGGCGGCGCTGAAGGAGACGGAACGAGCGCTGGCGGATTTCGAACTCGCGCTCCGGCTCGATCCGAAGGAAGCGAGCGCGCTGGTCGGTCGCGCGGAACTGCGGCGCATCGCGAAGAAATGGGCGGAAGCCATCGCGGACTACGACGCGGCGATCGCTCTCGAACCCGCGGATTTTCGCGCGCTGATGGGACGCGCGGCGGCGCGCTACGGCCAGGGAGAAATCGAGAAGGCGCTGGAAGATTACTCGGCGACGATGAAATCGCACCCCGACGAGCCGCAACCTTTCAACGACTACGCGTGGATGCTCGCGACCGCGACAAAGGACAGCGTGCGCGATGGCGCGAAGGCGGTCGATCTGGCGAAGCAGGCGTGCAAATTAACCGACTACAAAAACGCGGCGTTCATCGACACCCTTGCCGCCGCCTACGCGGAAAAGGGCGAATGGGATGAGGCGCTGAAGTGGCAGCAGGAAGCGGTGAAGCTCAGCGGCGACCAGCCCGAGGACGTGCGCAAGGAACTCGAAGAGCGCATCCCGCTTTACAAAGAGAAGAAGGCGTATCGCGAGAAGCTGTAGGCGGGATTACACGCCGGTGTTCGCGTAGATTTCCGAGAGCGGAAGCGCGATGACTGGATCGGCGATCGTGAGCACTGCGTCGTTGCCGGTGAGGGTTTGCGTTTCCCAACCGTCGCCGCCGCGCCGCCAGACGTTCAGCTCCATCTTGAATTGATCGACGAGGACGTAGGTTTGGAGGCTTTCGAGCGTCTGATACGCCCAACGTTTTTCCCGTTGATCGAGACGCGCGGTGTCGGGTGAAAGCACCTCGAAGATGACGCTTGGATAGTCGGAAAAGTAGTCTTCCGTGTCGCGCGGATCGCAACTCACGAAGACATCAGGGTAATAAAAGAGCGTCTCGCCGCGGGTGCGGACGCGGACTTTCATATTGAAGGCGAAAACGTCTCCACGCTTATCGCGCCGCATTTGGGAAAGTGCTGACAGGATACTTCCTCCGAGAAGATTGTGCCTCCGGTTCGTCGCGGGCATCTCGTAGATTTCGCCTGCCACATACTCGTGCTTCACTTCACTTTTCCGTTCCCCTTCCAGATATTCCTCAACCGTGACCAGCGTGGCAATTTTGTCAAAAGCACTCATGCCCGTGGCTCGAATGGCAAACGCTGCGCGCTCAATCCGTTTCCGTCATCGCCTCGTCCGCCTGCGTGACGCGCACGACTTCCTCCACGGTCGTCTGCCCGCGCAACACGCGCCGCCAGCCGTCGCTGCGCAGGCTGTCCATGCCGTCGATCATCGCGCGATTCTTCAGGTCGTTGCCCGTGGATTTCCGAATGATGAGCCGGCGCAGCGGCTCGGTGACGGCGCAGAGTTCGTAAATCGCCGCGCGGCCTTTGTAGCCGGTGTGGCGGCAGGTGTCGCAGCCCACGCCTTTGTAAAATTTGAAATCCTCCGGCATCGGCGCCTCGATCTCCTTCAAATAATCGATCGGATAGCCCGCCTCTTGTTTGCAATCCTGGCAGATCGTGCGGACGAGCCGCTGCGCGAGAAAGGCGCGGACGACGCTCGCGAGCAGGAAGGGCTCGATGCCCATGTCGAGCAGACGCGTGATGCCGCTCACGGCGTCGTTCGTATGGAGCGTGGAGAAAACTAAGTGGCCCGTCATGGCCGCGCGGATCGCGATTTCGGCAGTCTCGAAATCGCGGATTTCGCCGACCATCACGATGTTCGGGTCCTGCCGCAAAATGGCGCGCAGGCCGTTCGCAAAGGTCAGCCCAATCTCGCCTTTCACATCGATCTGCGACACGCCCGGCAGCCGGTACTCGACGGGTTCCTCGATCGTGATGATGCGCCGCGACACCGCATTGATGCTGGAAAGGAACGAATACAGCGTCGTCGATTTTCCCGAGCCGGTCGGGCCGGTGACGAGGATGATTCCGTTGGGAAGCTGGAGCAGTTTTTTGACGGACGCGACCTGCTTCTCGCTCATGTCGAGCCGATCAACGCCGAAGGCCAGCGTCTCGCTCCGGCTCAGGAGACGCAGCGAAATGCTCTCGCCATTCACCGTCGGGATGGTGGAAACGCGCACGTCGATCGCACCGGCGGTCGTGTTCAAATTGATGCGGCCATCCTGCGGCAGGCGACGCTCTGCGATGTCCATGTGCGCCATGACTTTCAGCCGCGAGATGATCGCGCTTTGCAACACGCGGAGCTGCGGCGGCACGGCAACTTCGTGCAGGATGCCGTCGATGCGGTAGCGGATGCGCAGATCGTTTTCGAGCGGCTCGACGTGGATGTCCGTCGCGCGTTCGTAGATCGCCTCGCGGATCACCTGGTTCACAAACTTCACGACGCTCGCCTCGGGATCGTCGCTCGCGATGTCGTGCGCCTGCTCGCGCTCGATCGACTCGTCGTACGAACGCGTGTTTTTCAGCAGCTCATCAAATGTCTCCGCGCCGACGCCGTAGAGCGTCTTGATCGCGCGCAGCAAAGTCCCGCGCGGCGTGATCGCCCATTCGATCTGCTTTCCCGAGAGTTGCTGCGCGGCGAGACGGCGCGCGATCGTGTTGAACGGATCGTACGTCGCCAGCTTCACCGTCGTCTCCGTCGCCTCGATCGGGAGGACTTGATGTTTGAAAACAAAACGCGCCGGCAAAAGTCCCTGCACCGCGCGATCGATCTTCGTCGCCTCCACGGCGACGAGCGGCATTTTGAAAAGCTCGCCCAAGCCCGCGGCAAACTTGTGTTCATCGACCTTGCCGGAATTCAGCGCCTCGATGCTCCACGTACTCCCCGACGGCGGCGTGATCGCCGCGAGTTGCTGCACGTCCTCATCAGCAGAGACGCCGCTGGCGAGCAGGAGATCGACGAGCGCCTTCCGCGAAGTCATTTCCGTTTCGCGCTGCGCTTCGGAGCCGGTGCGGAGACGTTATCGCGCAGTACCGGTTCGCCGCGCCGGAATGTTTCGTCGGCAGGCACCGCTTTGCGGATGCCTTTCGGTGCGAGGGTGGATTCCAGATCCGGTTCCATTTGAAAACCATCGAATTGCCGCTCCCGCTGGCTGATCGCATCGCGCGGCGTATTGCTCACCACGGGACGCAGCAGGATCACGAGTTCATCGCGCGATTTGCTGGTCCGCGTACTGCGGAAGAGCGCGCCGATGCCGGGGATTTTGCTCAGGTAGGGGATGCCGCTTTTCGAGACGGTGTTGCGTTCGATCCGCAGACCGCCGAGCACGATGGTGGCGCCGCTCGGGACGCTCACGTTCGTTTTCAAAACGCGGGTGCCGATCCGCGGGATGGCGTTGCCGCTGATCGTGTCGCTTTCGCCGGAGAGTTCGTCGATTTTCTGCACGATCTCGAGCTGGCACTCATTGTCCGAGTTGATCAGTGGCAGCACTTCGAGCTGGGTGGCGACGGTCTTGAATTGCACGCTCGAATTCGTGGACAGCCCGTTGTTTGCATTCACACCCACGGCGGAGCTGGTGATGTTCGTTGGCACGGCAATCTCGGTGCCGGATGAAATCACCGCCTTTTTGTTGTTGCTGGTGAAAACGCTGGGGTTCGATGTCACGCGAAATCGCCCCGTCGTGTTCAGCGCCTGCACGATCACATCGAGCGCATTTCCCGCCGTAAAAAAGCCGCCCAAGCCACCGGCACCGCCCGTGGCAATCTGCGTGATTTTGCTTTGGTTCAGCAATGACACCAGGCTCAGACCACGCGGATTCGTGAGCGTGTCCGGCGTCACCACCAGCCCGCCCGCGCCGCCCGTTCCCGTCGTCCCGGTTCGCAGACCATCGTCGCCACCTTTGCGCAGGATGTAACTCACGCCGAACTGCTCGTCGTCATTCAAAGTCAGCGTCCCGATCACCGCGTGGATCGTCACCTGCGGCGCGCGCACGTCGATCTTGTCGAGGAACGCGAAGACCTTTTGCTGCACGTCCTTGTTGCCGATCACGATGATCGCGTTCGCCCGTTTGTCGGCGATGATCCGCGTGTTTCCCACCGTGAAGGCCTCCGGCACCACGTCGCGCTCTTCCGCATTCAGGCTCTCCGAAAACCCGCCCGTGCCGCCGCCACCACCGCCGCCGAGGCCGCCGGAGTTTCCTCCAAAACGGTTGTTATCCGAAAGATTCTGCGTGTTGCCGGTGTTCCCGCGGCCCGTCTGGCCGCGCTGGGTCCCGCCTGCGCCGCCTTCATTTTTCTCGCCGGGATCGGAGATGGCCTGCTTCATCGCATCGAGAATGTCGCCTGCGGAGACATGCTTCAGCGGTCGCGTCACTGGCTCGCCGAAGATCGTGTCCGCATCAAGTTGCTCGATGAGCTTGCGGAAAAACTTCAAGTTCACCGGCCGCGTCACGATGTGGATGCGATTGGTCCGCGCATCGGCCTGGAGGATCGTTTTCCCCACGACCACCGCATCCTCCGAAAGCACGCGCCCGGAATTCACCTCAATCGTATTCGGCGCCGTCACCTCGACCGTCGCCTGCTGGGAACCGCCGGGCAGCGGCACACCTTCGGGCGTGATCGCCGCATTCGCGCGGTTGAGATTGGGCCGCGGCACGCCCGGCGTCGTCGGTGCCGCGCCGGTCTGGCCTTTCGGCTGGATGATGTCCTGCAACTTCTCCAGCACATCCTTCGCATCGGCGCGTTGCAGCGAGAAAAATTCGCTCTTCACCTCCGCCGGCGGCAGATCGATCTCGCGGATAATGCGCAGCAGGCCGCGGATGATGATGGAATTCTCTGTGATCAAAAGCGCGCCCGCTTTTGGCAGCGGCGTCACTCCCGGCCCGAGGGGTCCCGCAGGAATCGCTTGGCCGAGTGTTTGCGCCAGTTCCGTCGCGTCCGCGAACTCGAGCTTTTTTAGAAACGTGACGACCTGTTCGTTCTCGGGGAGTTCAGCGAGTTCCGAATAAATCGGGATGCCCAAATTGCGCGGCGTCCCGCCCGGCCCGGTGATTTTCCAAATCCTCTCATCCACCGGGATGAGCGTGTATTTGTTCATCATCAGACTGATCTCGATGATTTTGAGCGCCTCCTCTTTCGGGATTTGTTGCGAGACGACGATGTTGAGTTGTCCGACGACCGTATTGTCGCGGATCAAGCGCCGCCCGGTGAGCCGCTCGTAGAAATCCAGCACCGCATTGACGTCCGCATTTGGAAACTGGAGTTGCACCATTTCCCCTCCCATCGACGGCATCGCCGCTGGCGCGGCAGGCAATGGCGCGGCGGGGATCTGGGGCCTGACGTTTTGCGGCGTCACGGGAGGCACCGGCACCGGCAGCGCTGGCTGGGCGGGATTCTGGGCGGACGCTCCTGCGGACAGCATCAGGAGCGGGATGAAAATGGATGGGCGAAACACGGGCGATGAATAGGTGGGCAGCGGCGGGCGGTCAATAGAGGCCAGCGGAGGGAAATGCGTTCAATCTTGCGTGGGAAAAGATGGAGGCGCGGGAAACGGGAGGGTGAAAGCGGCCTCTGCGTTCGATGTTCGATGTTGGAAGTTCAATGTTCGATGTTCAGCCCGCCGCAGGCGCTTCGGTGGTCCGAATGCGCTCCCCGAATTCCAAGGCCGCTGCGCGGGGCTGAACATCGAACTTCCAACGTCGAACATCGAACGCAGAGGCCGCTTTCCATTTCCCCGCTTTCCGCCCACGCTCCGCTGCGATCCATGAGCTTCCTCAACTCCGCGCTCTTCCCCGCGCTCATCGCCCTCGCCGGAGTGCCACTGCTCATTCATCTGCTGAACCTGAAATTCCCCACGTATTTTCAGTTCTCCTCCGTCAAACACCTGCGAGATACCGTGGCGCAGGGCTCAAAGCTCTTCCGCTGGCGGCACCTCGTCCTGCTCGCCCTCCGCACGCTTTTCATCGTCGCGCTCATCTTCGCTTTTTTGCGGCCAGTGCTCCCGCGTTTCGGGTCAAACGCGGGCGCAAAATCCGGGCGCACCGTGCTGCTGATTTTCGATCGCTCGCTCAGCATGGAGCATCAGGATGGCGGCGTCTCGGCGCGGCAGCGCGCAGTCGCGGAAGCGGGGAAAATCCTCGGCACGCTCGGCCCCGACGACGCGGTGAACGTCGTCCTCGCCGGGCAGACACCCGTCGCGTGTTTCAACGAATCCTCGAAAAATCACGCCGAGGCCCGGCGTTTCATCGAAGGGCAAAAGCCCGGCCTCGGACGCGCCGATTTCAGCCTCGCAAATGCGACCGCCGCGCGGCTGCTCGCGAAGACCACGCCGCTCACCGAGATCTATTACCTCTCGGATTTTCAGCGCAAAACATGGGCCGCGGTGGATTTCACACCGCTGCCCGACAAGGCGCGGATTTTTTTCGTCGATGCCGCGCCCGGCGCGCGCGGAAATCACGCGCTGCTCGGCGCGTCGATCAATCAATCGCAAGTCCTCGCCGGCGACACCGTGACGGTCGAAGTCGAGGTCGGAAACTTCGCCGCGCAGCCGCTCGACGCGCCGATGAAAGTCGTGATCGATCAGCGCGTGAGTTTTGAAAAAAGCGTCAGCGTCCCCGCCTGGTCGTCCGCGAAAATCACGCTGCCCGTGCCGCCCGGCGGGCCGGGGCTCCATCTTTGCGAGATCACGCTTCCGCCCGATGATCTAGTGCAGGACGACCGCATTTGCCTCACGATCCCGGTGCTCGAAAAGGAAGGCATCCTCATCGTCACCGACACGCCCGATCCCGACAAAGACGCCGCGCTTTTCCTCCGCACCGCGCTGAATCCCTACGAAGACCTCGCCGGCTCGCTGCTGCCCGAGCAAGTGCGCGCCGCCGATCTCACGCCCGCGCGGCTCGCTTCCGTGAAAAAAGTTTTCCTCACGCGCGCCGGAAAGCTCGACGACGAAGCGATCAAGCGGCTCGCGGATTTTATCTTCCACGGTGGCGGCGTCGTCTGGTTTCTCGACGGCGAGGCCGATGCGGGAAATCTCGCCGCGCTCGAAAAAGCGAGTCCGCTCCCGATCAAACTCGCCGGGCGCCGCGTCGCAAAAAACGTCGGCGCGGATGCCCTGCAAATCATCCGCGGCGATTTCAAATCGAAATTCCTCCGCCTCTTCGCCGGAGCGCGCCGCCAAAATCTCGCGCTGCTGGAATTCTACGATCTCAACAACGCGAGCGCGACCGGCGCCGGCCACGTGCTGCTCACTTACACCGACGGCACGCCCGCGATGGCGCAGCTCAATCACGGCCTCGGCACCCTGCTGCTCATGAATTTTTCCGCCGGTGAACTTTCCAGCAATCTCGCGCGGCAGCGACTCTTCCCCGCGTGGATGCAGGAGATCGTGAAAAACCTCGCGAACGATGAAGCCGCCGCGCCCGCGACGATCGTGGGCGAGACCGTGACGGATGAAGTGTGGCGTAGCGAACTCAAGGAAGGCGCATTCCGCAAACCCGGCGGCAGCGCCGCGGCGTTCAAAGCCGAGACGCTCGGCGAGCGCGCCGCGCTTTCATTCGTGCCGGATGAACTCGGCTTTTACACCATCCAATCCGGCAAACTGCTCCACGCCTACGGCATCAATCCGCCGCCCGACGAAAGCGACCTGCGCC
This sequence comes from Chthoniobacteraceae bacterium, assembly GCA_031409335.1. GTDB lineage: Bacteria > Verrucomicrobiota > Verrucomicrobiia > Chthoniobacterales > Chthoniobacteraceae > JANLQB01. Next base: position 29,194 of record JANNWY010000083.1, read on the forward strand.
CGATCGACCGCGCGCTCTTGCCCGACAATCTCGGCGCGCGCGGCCAGCAGGGATTTTTCGTGGCTGGCCGCGAGGACTTCGAGGATCTCGTGCGCGGCCGTCCGATCTTCCACTGGTTTATCTTCGCCGCGCTCGCCGCGCTCATCGCCGAGTCCGCATTTCAGCTTTTCGTCAGGAGGAAAACCGCGTGAACTTCACCCTCGATCCCATCCTCCCGATCGACCTGATCCTTGCCGCCGCACTGACGCTCGCCATTTTCACCGCGCTGATCTACGCGCGAATCGGCGCGCAACTTTCTCCCTCGAAAAAATACGCGCTCATCGCGTTGCGCGTTCTCGGCATCGTCCTGGTCGTCCTCATTCTCCTCCAGCCCTCGCGCATCGAACTCATCGCGCCGCTCACGACTTCGCACGTCACGCTCATCGCCGTGGACAATTCCCGCAGCATGGCGCAGCGCGACGTGCCGCAGGGCGCGCGGATCGACGCCGCGCGCGCCGCCCTCGCGGACGCGGCGCTGCTGCGTCCCGATGGCACCGCCGCGCAGGATGATCTGCGGCTCTTCAAATTCGGCGCGAACGCTGCACCGTTCACCAACGGCAGCCAGCTCGACGCCGCGGATGCGACCACGCACATTCACACCAGCATCACCGACCTGCTCGCCTCGCTGCGCCCAAATGAAGCCGCGCGCGCCATTTTCCTGTTCTCCGACGGCCACGATTTTGAAGCCGTGAATCCTGCCAAAACCGGCTTCCTCGCACGCGGTCGCGACGTGCCGATCTTCGCGATCGCGACTGGAAAACAAGGCCAGGTGCGCGATGTCGCCGCGCGCATCACCAGCTATCAGCCCTACACTTACGTGAAACAAAAGACGCGCATCACCGCGTCGCTGCGGCTCATCGGCTGCGAGCTGGAGACGATCGAGGTCGAACTTTTTCGCGACGGCGTTGCCGTGCAAAAGCGCCGCGTCGAAGCGGGCGACAACGCGGAGATGCCGATCGAATTTGAAGTCACCGAGCCCGTCGTTGGTCAGTACGAATACGAACTGCGCGTGCGTCCGCTCGACCGCGAAGTGGACCGCGAAAACAATGTGGCGCTGACGTATCTCAACGTCATCGACCAGCAAATCCAGGTGCTCTTTCTGGAAGGCTCGCCGTATTGGGACAGCACATTTTTCCAGCGCTCGCTGATGCGGAACGAGAAGATGAATGTCGATGCCGTGTTCTCGTACGGTGAGGGCAAGACGCGCGTCATTCGCAAGAAAGCCGGCGAAGCCGAATTCAAGCTTCCCGCGCTGCCGCAGGAATGGCGGCACTACGATGTCGTGATTCTCGGACGCGACGTGGATCGCATCCTCGGCAGCGATGGCATCAAGCAGCTCGACGACTACGCGCGGAATCAAGGCGGGACAGTGATCTTCAGCCGCGGCGCGGCATTTGGAAAAATGAAGGATCAGGGCGAACTCGAACCCGTGATCTGGGGCCACTCGCCCGCCGAGCACGCGCGCATGACGCCCGCGCGCGAAGGCCAGGCGCTCGCGCCATTCCGCGCCCTCGCGGAGCAGCAAGCAAAGGAAGACCGGCTGCCGGATTTGATCGCCGTGCATCCGATTACCGAAAAGAAAACGCTCGCCGCGACGCTCGCCGTCGCGCGCACGGGAACGGCCGGAGAAGCTGTGCCAGCCATGATTCACCGGCGATTCGGCGACGGCCAGGTGCTCAGCGTCGGCGTGGATGGCCTGTGGCGCTGGGCATTCAATTCACACGTCGATGGCGCGAATACATTCTTCGATCGCTTTTGGGATCAGATGATTTTGTGGCTCATGGCCGGGCGAGATTTTGTCCCCGCGCAGAAATTTTCGCTGCGGGCCAGCACGGCGAATATCCCGCTCGGCGAAAAGATTCACTTCCGCGCAATCGTCCGCGAAAACCCCGGCGCGCCGCGCGAAGTGCCGCTCGTCATTTCGCAAAATGGCGCGGAGGTCGGACGCACGACGCTCACCGCCGCGGATCAACTGCCGGACAAACTCGCCGCCGAATTTCTCCCCGCGCAACTCGGCAGATACGAGGCCACCGCGCAACTGCCAGGCGGCACCAAAGCGGGCGTGCGATTTTTCGTTTACGAAGAGAATCCCGAGCGGACCGAAGTGGCGCTGGACCTGACGTATCTCAAGCGGCTCTGCGACGCGAGCGAAGGCCGGATCGTGCGACCCGAGGAACTCACCAGCCTGCTCGCGAATCTAAAATCCACCGAAACCTCCAGCGCCCCCGCCACCCGCCTGCACACCCTCTGGGATCGCGCCCCGCTCTTCTGGCTGCTCGGCCTGCTCTTCGCCGCCGACTGGTATCTGCGCCGCCGCTGGGGTTTGTCGTGAGAGAGAGTTCCCTCCGCTACTTCGCCCCGATCGCCACGAGTTTTTCGCGGGTGCGGAAGAAGAGGACGCCGTCTGCGAGCGCGGGCGTGGCCATGCAGGTTTCGCCGAGTTCGTTCGTCGCGATGACCGAGAACTTTTCCGCAACCGGGACGACAAACACTTTTCCCAGCTCGCTGGTGAAGAACACATTTCGCCCGTCGGAAACGGGTGACGCGGTGAAACCTTCGCCGCTGCGCGTGAGCCGCTCGCCGAAACGAATCGCGCCGGAACGCGCGTCGAAATTCGTCACGATGCCGGAATCGAGGCAGCCGAAAACCGAGTCGCCGACGACGATGGGCGTCTGCATGTAATTTCCCTGGCGCGCGTGCGTCCACGCGATTGCGGCGTTGGTCGTGCCGGGATTTTCGGGCGTGATGTTGCCGGTGGCATCGAGGCGGATCGCGCGCATCGGGCGGAAGATTCCATGCGCGCTGGTGAGATAGATATAGCCATGCGCGGTGACGGGCGTGGGCACCGGGATGTCGCCGCCGCCTTCGAGTTTCCAAAGCTCTTTGCCGGTGGTGAAATCGTAACCGCCGCTGTGATGCCAGCCGTTCACTACGATCTGCGTGCGAGCAGCGGTGGTGATGACCGTGGGCGTGCCCCACGTCGGCACATCCTTGCGCGGCGTGCGCCAGGTTTCTTTGCCATCGGCGAGATCGAAGACCGCGAGGAAGGAGTCCTTCTGCACATCGCAAAGCACCACGACTTTGCCGTCGTGAATGACGGGTGAACTGGCAAAGCCCCACTGCGCGCTGGGCACGTTGTAGTAGCCGGAATCCATCGGCCCGAGATCGGTCTTCCACGCCAGCTTTCCAGCCATGTCGAAACAGAACAGCCCTTCCGAACCCATGATCGCGACGATGCGTTTGCCGTCCGTGGCAGGCGTGGAATTGCAGTGGCTCGACTTCGTGTGCCGCTGCACGCGCGGGACGGCCTCGAGCGCGAGCGTGTCCCAAACGACGCTGCCAGTCGCCTTGTCGAGCGCGAGCAGCCGCCATTGATGCGGCTCCTTTTCCGTGACGGAGGCGATGTCGCCGTAAAGCCCCACCTTCAAATCCGCGCGGCCCGGTTTCACCGCCGTGGCGACATAGACACGATCGCCCCACACGATCGGTGCCGAATGCGCGAGCCCCGCGATCGGCGTTTGCCAGCGCACGTTCTCGGCGGTTTCCATTTTCCATGAAACGGGCGCGACCACCGCATCGGCGACGCCACTGGCCTGCGGTCCGCGGTATTGCGGCCAGTCCGCGCCTTCTACCGGGCCGCACGCAAACGCGGAAAACAGCAGCAGCGAGAGGGCGTTGATTTTCAAGCGTGAAAGCTACCGCTCGGGGTCGCGTGGAAATTTCACGTACGGCAGCCGCGCGCCGCGGTAGGTGAATTGATCCGCGCGAATCTCCGGCGCGGGCCGGTGGAAGCGCGTGCCGCTGATGCCGATGATGTCATCCTGATCCACGCCATCGCCGGAAATGCCGATCGCGCCGATGACCTTTCCATCGCGGTAAAGCGGGAAACCGCCGGGGAAAATCGTTATGCCGTTTGGCAGATTTGGATTGCCGGGAAAGAGCACGGCGGGATTTGGCGAGCGGCGCAGGCTCACCGCTTCCTGAAATCCGAAGAGCGGTCCGTGCTCGCGACCGTCGATTCCGGGCGGGTAAAATTTCTGCGCGAGGAAGCCGACCGAGCGGCTCGACATGGCAAACTGGCTGTTCGAGAAAAAGATCGCGGTGCGCGCTTTCTGCACGGCGACATCCCAACTGAAAATGGTGGCTTCACCAGTGCGAAAGACGCCCAGGATTTCCGGCTTCTCGCCAGCTTTGTCGGGATTCGCGACGACGCTGATGAAGACTTTCACGGAAGTGCCGATCGGCAGCCGGATGCCGGCGCGCGTGGTGAGCGCGCGGTTCGCGGCCATCTTGATCGCGCGCTCGACTTCATCCCGGCTGAGCCGACGCGCGACACCGCCGACTTTTCCGCGCGTGGGATGGTTGAGCAGCGGATCGTCGCGCAACGTGAACCGCACCTCGCCCTCGAAGTCGCCGTACGTTTCCCGCTTCCACGGATACGGCTGCGGCGAGGCTTTCGGGTCGAGGTCGATGCGCTCGCTTGCCGGGTCGATAGGATTGAGCGGGAGGCCGCGCACTGGCTGGCCAAACGTGCCGAGCGGTTTCGGATCATCCACATCCTCGATGTCACCCTGGCGCTCGCCGACGTATGGGATGCGGATGCCGTTGATGAGCACGTTATTTGCGACGATCGAGCGGTTCGGACGGAAGCCAGTCTGACCCGCAAGCGCGACGAGTTCGTCGAGGTCGCGGCCTTGTTTGAAGCCAGTCGTCGCCTCGGTTTGCGTGTCTTTCAAAAAGATCGCCGCCGCCGGCGTAAGATCGGTCGGGCTGTTGTCGCCAGTGACGCCGATGCCGCCGACGAGGTGGCCGAGCTTGTAAAGCGGAACGCCGCCGGGCGAATCATTCAGCGACCCGAGCAGCACACTCGGCGCGCGCACGCCGGGCGAAGTGGTCGGATCGACCAGCGCCGTCGGATCGAAGCCGGGCCGGATATATTTCATGAAATTCACATCCGAAAAAAACAGGCTCGAAAGACCGACGCCGACGAGCGGACCCGTGCCGGTATTCCGCACGCCGGGCGGAAAGTGCTGTTGGATGATGAAACCCGCGGTGCGTGACGTGAAAGCCTGTTGATCGCTGCTCAGAAAGGCTGCGGCACCCGCGCGCGTGATGGCGGCGGCGAGCTTTCCGTAGAGCGCGATCTTGCTGCGATCGCTGAGGCTGAAAGGCGGGATGGGATTTGGGATGCGCCCGCCCATGTCCCACACGGCGAGGACGAATCCATCGCGATCAGTGACGGCAATGATCGCGCGCGGATCAATCCTCGCGGCCTCGGTCGCCGCGTTGGCGACGATGGTTTCGACCTCGCCTTTGGTGAGCTGCACCACATCGGCGCGGAGTTTTGTGAGGGAGCAAACGAAGGCCAAAATGGCCAGGCGGAGTATCGGACGGGTCAGACTTTTCATCGCGGATATCAGGAATAATCAGGATTCCGGGCCGAATCAAACCTGAACATTGCCGGCGATTCCGCTCGGCGGTGATTCAATGTCGCGCAAGCCGCCCGGGCGTCAGCCTTTGAAGATTGGCATTTCGCCGAACGCTTGCGCCGGAAAAAAACTGGTCAGTTCTCGCGCAGCAGGAAGCGGAAGAACTGGCGTTCGCCGAGGCGCGGGCCGGTGACGTTCACGGGGACGCCGGGCGTGGCGAGGCTGTTGTTTCCGGGCACGTTCCAGAGCGACCACGTTTGCAAATCGGTGGAAGTTTCGATTTGGAAAGAGCGATTCGCGGGGAGACTCACGGTGAGGGTGAAGTCGTTGCCAGGTGCGGCAAGTGATGGCGTGAAAAAGCTCGCGCCATTTTGTGGCGAAGTGCTGGCGAGAAATTCCTGCGCGTTGCTGTGGCCATCGGCGTCGGCGTCGGAGGCGGGGTCGCCTGCGGGGGAATTCGGCGAGCCGAAATTCGCGAGCCGCCATTGCGCGTAGGTTTGCTGCGACTGGAGCGCGGCAATCCATTCGGTGAGCAGCGCGATTCCGGACTGATCGAGTTCGTTGCTGCCGAGCGGCGGCATTCGCGTGAAGCCGTTTTGGACGGCGATGCGGTTGAACACGATGGAATTTCCGGTGAGGCCGGGGACGATGAGACGGTTCGCGGCGTTGCTGCCGTTTTGCGTGGCGGGGCCGTTGATGAGCAGGGTTTGCGCGAGCGTGCGGTGGGCGCGGGCGTCGAAGCTCGGCGGCGGGGCGCTGCCGGGCTGGTGGCAGTTCGCGCAATTCACGTCGAGATACGAGCGCACGCGGGCCTCGACGGGGAATTGCGTTTCGTTTGCCGCGATGTGACGCGGGAGCAGATTCGGTGAGTCGGGTGTGTTGGAAAAGTAGCCCGCGCTTTGCAGCAGCGTGAGTTGGTTGCCGGCGAAGCCGTGGATGTTTTCCACGCGATTGAGCTGCCGCGTGTTGAAGGAAAGCGCATGGCCGGCACCGGCATTGTGGCACGTTACGCACTCGCCGCGGCTCGGGATGCGATAGGTTTGCACGCGCGGATTTCCGTTTTCGATCACGTTGATGCCAAACGATTCGCCCGCATCCGCGACGAGCGTGGCTTCGGTTTGCGCGGCGTTCCAGCGGTAGCTCACGCCGTAAGTTCCCCCCGCATTTTTCACGAGCACGCGCGTCTCGATGCGCTGCGATGTGGCGGGATTTCCGCGCGTGGTTTCGAGGTCGAAATGTTTCACCCAAATCATCCCATCCGGGAATGTCCACGCGCCGTCGCGGCTCCACGTCAGCGTGCTCGCCGCGTCGGGCACGATGAACCAGCGGCGCTTGTCCGCGAAGTCGCTCCAGAACGGCACATTGATGAAGTACGGCAGCACGCCGGGCGCGGGCGCGAGGTCGGCGAGGTCGGAGAAAAGTCCCGTCGCGCTGAGCGTCGCGGGATACGCGCCGGTGTCCGCGCCCGCGACGAGCCGCAGGATGCGCCCCTCGACGATATCGACCATCAGCACGTCTCCGTTCGACGGGTCCGCGCCGAACGCGACCTGATTCGCATTGCCCGTGAGCCGCTCGATCGCGACCGACGGCGTGCGCCGCAACGCCCAGATGTGACCGTCCACGTAGTCGCCGAAAATGTAAGCGCCGGTGAGCGCGGGCAGATTCGCGCCGCGATAGACGATGCCGCCGGTGATCGAGTGGCCCTGAAATTCACCGTTGCCGAGCGCGTATTCGTAGAGCGGATTGGTGAAAGTAAAACCCGGCAGCGCCTCGCCCGCATTCGGTCCGGTGAGCGTGCCTTCGCGCCACGACCAGCCAAAGTTCGCGCCGTTCGTGGCGAGGTTGATTTCCTCGCGCTGCACCTGCCCGACATCGCCGATCCAGATTTCGCCGGTCGGCGCATCCACGGAAAAGCGGAACGGATTGCGCAGCCCGACGCTGAAAAATTCCGTGCGCACATTTGCCGCCGGGATGTTCACGCCGTTGAAAGTGACGGTCGGATTTGCGGTGACGAATGGATTGTTCACGGGCACCGAATAGCGCGCGATCCCGGCATCGCGCGGCACGCTGGCGTGGAGATTCGGCTCGGGATTTCCGGGCAACTTGTCCACATCGAGACGCATGAGCGCGCAGAAAAAATTCAGGTCGATGCGCTGCCCCTGCCGCCGCGAATCGAACTGCTCGCCGCCATCGCCGCTCGACACATAGAGATAGCCGCCGGTGCCGAAATGCATGTCCGTGCCGAGGTGATAGCCGAATTGATCGGCCTGCTGAATGAGCACGACTTCGCTCGCCGTGTCCGCCGCATTCGGATTCCCCACCTGCGCGGTGAAGCGCGAGATGCGATAGAAATTCTGCCCGCCCGCCGCGACCGAATACCACGCGAAGAAACGCCGGTTCGCCGCGTGCTGCGGATGAAACGCCATGCTCATTAGCCCGCGATCCACGCTATTCAGCAGCGTCTCGCCGCGCGACGAGCAGAGCACCGCGAGATCGAGGAACACGGACGACGACGGCGAGGGCGCGGTGACATTTGGAATGACGCGAATCGTCCCGCCGCGCTGCACGACGAAAAGCCGCTGCGCATCGCCAGGCACCGTCGCGATGTTGATCGGCTGCGTGAACGTGAGCGCACCAAACGCGGGCGTGGTCGTGTAGGTCGTCGTGGGCGGCGTGCTCGGCACGTTCAGCGTCGCATTTGGAATACGGAGCGAAGGCGCAAACGTGAGCGTGACCGCGACCGGCGCGGCAAATCCGCCCGCACTATTCACGCGATACGTGAAGCTGTCCGACACGGGCGAACCCGTCGTGTGCGTGTAAAGAATCCGCCCGCTCGCATCCGGCACCGCGGTGCCACTCGCAGGCGGCGTCACGATTTCCACGGTCGCCGGATTCCCGCCGGGCGCATCGTTCGCAAGCACGGCGACGCGCACCTTTTGCAAATGATGCAGCGTCGCAGCATCCGGCTGGAGCACCGGCGGCGCGAACGACGCATCCCGCCCCGCCGCAAAACTCGCCGCGATGTCCGTCGGCGCGAGCGCGTGATCGTGGATGCGCACCTCGTCGTAGGCCGCGTGCGCCATCGCAAGGCTGTTCCATTGCGAGCGCCCGAGCCAATTGTTCACGTCTTCAATCTCGCTGAGGTGAAACGCGACGTTGCCCGAACGCGCAAGCACGCCGTTGCGATACCACGCGACATTGCCGCCGCCCGGCGTGTCCTGAAACGTGAAGACGTAGTGATACGTCGTGCCGAGCGTGGTCGCGAGCGTGTCGTCGAGATACACCGGCGAGCCGCCATTGATCCGCGCGCCGAGCCGCTGGGAATTGATGTTCGTGTCGCGATTGAAAAGCAGCGCGATGCCGTCGCTCGTCTCGGAAGCAGGCACGTTCGCGCCGGTCGTGCCCGTCCACTCGCCCGCCGCTCCCGCGCCATCGCCCGCGATATTCATGCGACCAAAGTCGAACATGAGCTGGAAAAAACGCGCGCTGATGGGCGCGGCCCAAATCTCGACGGTGAGATTCGTCTTCGAGGAGACGAGCCCATTCGGCAGATTCAAATACGCCGAACTCGTCGCGTCCGGCTGATCGCAATTCGTCGTCCCCGGCAGCGTGATGCGCACGCCATTGAGCGCCGCGCCATTCCCCCGCACCTGTAGCGGCACGGCGGAGATCGTGTCATTGAAAACGCTGCCGTGCGGCGCGGCACCCGCGGCTTGATTGAACGACCAGCGATTCACGAGTGCGGCAGCCGCATCGTGCGCGAGTGCGGCGAGGGTGAGCAGGATGAAGAGGCGCGAGTTCACTGCCGGTGTATTCAGGGGCGGCGGGAAATCGTTACAGCCATTCGCCCGCTTTTTCAAAAAGTTCGGCGGATCGTTGCCGACTGCTGGCTGGAATTCGCCCCGCCGCGCGGCTATCTGAATGGAAACCCGCGATGCCAGACCCATCCTCACGCCTGACCCGCGCCGATGCCCGCGATTTCTTCCGCGCTGCCCTCGGCGGCGACGCGGAATCCGACTCGGGATGGAGCCCGCCATCGCCGCAGGCACTCGCGCCATTTTTCCCCGGCTACGCGATCGAGACGCTGCTCGGGCGCGGTGGAATGGGCGCGGTGTATCGCGCGCGGCAGCTTTCGCTGGGCCGCGCGGTTGCGCTGAAACTGCTGCCGTTTGCGCTCGGCGTGCACGAGGATTTTGCGGAGCGCTTTCGCCGCGAGGCCGCGGCGCTCGCGCGGCTGAATCATCCGCACATCGTCGCCGTGCATGATTTCGGTCAGGCGGATGACGGGCATTTTTTCATGTTGATGGAATTCGTCGAGGGGACCGATCTCGCCGCGCATCTTCACACCCACGGGCCGCTCGCGCCGGATGCCGCGCTCGCGATCATTCGCCAAGTGTGCGACGCGCTGGAATACGCGCACGCGCACGGCATCGTCCATCGCGACATCAAACCCGCGAACATCCTGCTCGACTCCACAGGCCGCGTGAAAGTGAGTGATTTCGGCATCGCGCAATTCGCCCCCGACGAGGCAACGCCGCAACTCACCGGCACCGGCACCCTGCTCGGCACGCCGGACTACACCGCGCCCGAGCAACTCGCCCGCCGCGCCGACGCTGATCATCGCGCGGATATTTTCAGCGTCGGAGTCGTGCTCTACGAAACGCTCACCGGCCAGTTGCCGCGCGGCATCTTTCGCCCCGTGTCCGAAATCGTGCCCGCCGCGCGCGGGCTGGATCGCGTGATCACGCGCGCGCTTCAGAGCGAGCCGGAAAGGCGCTACCTCTCCGTGCAGGAAATGCGCGGTGAACTGATCGCGCCAAAGCGCGCGGACCGTCATCGGATGATGCGGTTTCTAAATGTCGCGGGCGCGCTCGTCGTCGCGGGCGCGCTCGCGGTTCCGCTCGTGAATTGGCGCATGAAAAAAGCGGTCGTGCCGCCATTTGAAAACAGCCTCGGCATTCGCTTCGTGCCCGCCGGCACGCCGGGCGTTCTCTTCGCCACATGCCAGACGCGCGTGCGGGATTTCGCGGCTTTTGTAAAAGCGCACGAACCATGGGATGGCGCGCCGATTTTCGTGAACTACGTCGGGAATTCCGAGAGCTGGCAACCGAGCAATCTGTCGTGGAGCGATCCGGGTTTTCCGCAAACGCCGGAGCATCCCGTGGTCGGCGTATCGCAGTTGGATGCGACGGCATTTTGCGCGTGGCTGACGGAGTATGAGCGAAAATCAGAACGAATCGGCACCACGGATTTTTACCGCCTGCCGAAAGACGAGGAGTGGAACGTGGCCGCGGGATTGAGCGCCGACGTGCATGATCCCGCGGGCGTTTTCCTCTGGCGCGGGAGTTTTCCGCCGCCTTCGTACGAGGGGAATTTCGCTGGCGAAGAATTGCGCGAAGATGAGCGCTTCGCAAAATTTGAAGTCATCGCGGGCTATCGCGACGCGTTTCGTTTCACCTCGCCAGTCGGGTCATTTCCGCCAAATCCCCACGGCCTCCACGATCTCGGCGGCAACGTGACCGAGTGGCTGCACAGCGACGAACTGCGCCAGGCGCGAATGCGCGGTGGAAATTGGTGGGACGCATCCGCAGCATCGCTTGATGCCGGCAAGCGCCGCACGCACGAGCGGACGATGCGCGCATTCACCTCCGGCTTTCGCATCGTGCTCGTCCGCCAGTGAGCCCTCGGCGAATCCGGTGGTGGAGGTAAGGGGATTCGAACCCCTGGCCTCGTCATTGCGAACGACGCGCTCTACCAACTGAGCTATACCCCCCGTGGATCACCGAGCGCGCAATAAAGGCGGGCGCATCGCCGTCGTCAAGCGCACGCTCACTTTTCGTGTCACACGCGGCTTTCGCAGTTGATTGGCGAGCGACCGCCGCGCGAATCTGCGGCCCTCATTTCTATGTTCGGCAAATTCCAAGATCATCTCCGCCAGCAGCTCGCCGATATCCGCGCCGCGGGACTTTACAAAAACGAGCGCGCGATCACGACCCCGCAGGCCGCGCGCATCCGCGTGGCCGACGGGCGCGAGGTGCTGAATATGTGCGCCAACAATTACCTCGGCCTCGCGGATGATCCGTCCGTGCTCGCGGCGGGGCACGCAGCGCTGGATCGCTGGGGCTACGGGCTGGCGAGCGTGCGGTTCATTTGCGGGACGCAGGAACTCCACAAACTGCTCGAACGGGCGCTCAGCGAATTCCTCGGGACGGAGGATACGATCCTGTATTCATCGTGCTTCGACGCGAACGGCGGGCTCTTTGAAACGTTGCTCGGCGCGGAGGACGCGATCATTTCCGATGAGCTGAATCACGCCTCGATCATCGACGGCATCCGCCTCTGCAAAGCTGCCCGTTTTCGCTACAAAAATAACGACATGGCCGATCTCGAAGCGAAGCTGCGCGAGGCCGCGGAGAAAGGCGCGCGTTTCACAATGATCGCGACCGACGGCGTGTTTTCGATGGACGGCTACATCGCGAATCTCGCCGCCGTCTGCGATCTCGCGGACAAATTCGGCGCGCTCGTGATGGTCGATGATTCGCACGCGGTCGGATTCATGGGCGCGCGCGGACGCGGCACGCACGAGCACTGCGGCGTGATGCAGCGCGTGGACATCCTCACCGGCACGCTCGGCAAGGCGCTCGGCGGCGCGAGCGGCGGCTACACCAGCGGGCGGCGCGAGATCATCGAGCTGCTGCGCCAGCGGTCGCGCCCGTATCTTTTTTCAAACACGCTCGCGCCATCCATCGCGGGCGGATCGCTCCGGGTTTTGGAAATGCTGACGCAGTCCCCTGCCCTGCGCGACAAGCTCGAGGCGAACACGAAATTCTTCCGCGCCGAGATGACCGCGCGCGGTTTCAACATCCTCCCCGGCACGCATCCGATCGTGCCGATCATGCTCGGCGACGCCCCGCTCGCGCAGCGTTTCGCGGAGGCCATGCTCGCGCGCGGTGTCTATGTCGTCGGCTTTTTCTACCCCGTCGTCCCGCAGGGAAAAGCGCGCATCCGCACGCAAATCAGCGCGGCGCATTCGCGGGAGGATTTGGTTTTTGCGATCGAGCAATTCAGCGCAGTGAAGGCGGAATTCGGCCTGTGAGCGCGGGGCACAAGCGCCTTCCCGACTGGCACAAACATCGCTAACTATCCCGCACCAATCATGTGCGGCATCGCCGGTTTTTTCGATCCATCCCTGGCCGAGGCCGAGGCGCGCGTGCGTCTGGATGCCATGCTGGATCGCATTGCCCATCGCGGCCCGGACGGCGTGGGCGCGCACATCGCCAGCGGACTCGCGATCGCGATGCGGCGACTCAGCATCATCGACCTAGCAGGCGGCTGGCAGCCGGTGTGGAACGAGGACCACACGATCGGCATCGTTTTCAACGGCGAGATTTACAACTACATCGAACTCACCGCGCAGCTCACCGCCGCCGGGCACGTTTTCCGCACGCATTCCGACACCGAAGTGCTCGTGCATCTTTACGAAGAGCGCGGGCTCGAGATGTTCGAGTCGCTGCGCGGGATGTTCGGCTTTGCCCTGCTCGACACGCGCCAGCGACGGCTGGTGCTGGCGCGCGATCATTTCGGGCAGAAACCAATTTACTACACGCGCGACGGCGAGCGGTTCGCGTTCGCGTCTGAATTGAAAAGTCTGCTCGCGGTGCCGTGGGTGAATCGCGACCGCGATCCCGATGCCTATCTCGACTACGCCGGCTGGCTCGCGCTGCCGTCGCCGCGCACGCATTTCCGCGCGATTCACAAACTTCCCGCGGGCAGTTTTCTGACGCTGCCACTCGATGGTTCCGGCGGGCCGGTGGTGAAAAAATACTGGTCGTACGATCTGAATGCCGCGCCTGATCTCACGACGCTGGAACCCGCCGTCGATGCGCTCGACACCGCGCTCGCGGATTCGGTGAAAGTGCATCTCCGCGCGGATGTCCCCGTCGGCGTGCTCCTCAGCAGCGGGCTCGATAGTCGCGTGGTCACGGCGTACGCGCAGGAATTGCAGGGCGGGCAAATGCAGACCTTCACGGTCGGCTTTGGCGGGCCGGATTCCGAGATGATCGGCGCGGCGGAAACGGCGCGCGAGATTCGCTCGAAACATCACGCGCTCGAACTCAGCGCGAGCGATTTGCTTGACAACATCGTCCGCATCGCGTGGCACCTCGATGAACCCGTCGGCGATCCCGCCGCGTTCGCGGTGCTGAAGGTCTGCGAACTCGCACGCCACCACGTAAAAGTGCTGCTCTCCGGCGAAGGCTCGGACGAACTTTTTGCCGGATACGACGCGCGCTACAGCGGGATGCTCGCGACGCTGAACCGCTCGGAAAAACTGCGGAAATTCGCGCCGCTCCTGCCAGAAGCGGACCCGGCGGGAATGCCCTCGCGGTGGAATCGGCTGCGCACCCGCGCGCATCACAGCCGCGCGAGCGAAGCACTGACGCTCCGGCTCGAAGGTCTGCCCGGCGACGTGCGCACGCCGCGCGGTTTGACAGCCACGCAACTCCGCCGCCTGCGCGAACGCGCGGACGAAATCGGCGCGATCGTGCATCGCCCGCAGCGCGACGTTTTGAGCGAACTGCTCGCGCTCGATCTCGACTGGCAGCTCGCCGAATCGCTTCTGCAAAAAGCCGACAAAATGAGCATGGGCGCATCCATCGAACTGCGCACCCCGATCCTCGACCGCCGCGTCGCCGAGGTCGCCGCGCGCATCCCTTCCGATCTCAAACTCCCACCCGGCGGCCCCGGCAAACTCGTCCTCCGCCACTGCCTCGCCCGCAAACTCCACGAGACCCTCGACCGGCCGAAACGCGGCTTCCCCGTCCCGCTCGCCGAATGGTTCCGCGGCCCGCTGCGCGAGGCAATCGAGTCCGCCCTTTTCGCAAAAAACTCCGCCGCCCTCGCAAATCTTGACGCGAAACTTTTGCACGCGGCGTGGGAAGATTTCCTAGCCGGAAAATGGGACGGCGCGCGCGTGCTCTACTCGCTTTGGCTTTACGAAATCTGGAACGCGAAGATCGGCGAATGACCCCGCGCGTCACCATCGCCATTCCCTGTTTCAACGCCGCGCGCTGGATCGAAACAGCCGTGCAAAGCACGCTCGATCAAACATGGCCGGAGAAGGAAACGATCGTCGTCGATGACGGCTCGACCGATGGTTCGCTCGAAGTGCTCGCGAGTTTCGGCGAAAAAATTCGCGTCATCCGCAGCGAGCATCGCGGCGGAAACCGCGCGCGGAACACCGCCGTCCAAGCCTCGACCGGCGAGTGGATTCAATTCCTCGACGCGGACGATTTTCTCCTGCCGCAAAAGATCACGCGCCAGTTTTCCGAAGTCGAAAAAGCGGACGCCGATGTGATTTTCAGTCCCGTGATTTTTGATCACACCGGCTGGCGTTCCGTGAATGCGGTGGACGCGAGCCGCGATGCAAAAACGCTGTGGCTCGCGTGGCAGCTCCCGCAAACCGGCGGCTGCATCTGGCGCAAAAGCGCGCTCTCCCAAATTGACGGATGGAACGAGGAAACTTCGTGTTGCCAGGAATTCGAATTGTATCTCCGCGCGATCAAAGCCGGCCTGCGATTCCGCTTCGCGCCCACCGCGAACGCGGTCTATCGCGTCTGGTCGGAGGATACGCTCTGCCGGAAAGATCCGCGCGCGGTCATCGAAGTGCGCACCCAGCTTTACCGGAATTTCGTGAGCTGGCTGCGCGAGCACCACACGCTCAGCGCGGAGCATCACGCGCTCGCTGGCCGCGCGTGTTTTGAAATGGCGCGCACGCTCGCGAAGCTCGATCCCGCCGAGGCCGCGCGTTACCACGACGAGCGCAGACGCGAGCAGTTGATCCACGTCTCCGGCCCCGCCGCTCCCCTCGCCTATCGCGTCACCTACCACACGTTCGGCTTTTCTTTCGCCGAAAAACTCGCATCCACTCTCCGCCGCACCGCCTGATTTCATGCCGCTCTTCTCGACCGTCATCCCGGTTTTCAACCGCGCGGAACTCATCCGCCCGACGCTCGACTCCGTGCTCGCGCAGGATTTCGCGGATCAGGAAGTGATCGTCGTCGATGACGGCTCGACCGACGACACGCGGCAAACGCTCGCGAGTTACGGCGGTCGCATCCGCACGCTGCATCAAAAAAACAGCGGCCCCGCAGTCGCGCGAAATCTCGGTATCGCGCAGGCGGGCGGGAGATACATCACCATTCTCGACAGCGACGATCTCTGGTTTCCGTGGACGCTCGCGACTTACGCGGAGGCGATCGCGCAGTTCGATTCGCCCGCGTTTCTCGCCGGTGCGCCCGCCGTTTTTTCCGATGAAAAGGACGTGCGCAAAATCCAGCGGACGCCGCTCAAGGCCGAGCGTTTTCCCGACTACCTGGCGAGCGGTGATGCGTGGCGCTGGTTCGGCGCGTCGTCGTTTGTGCTGCGCACGGACGCCGTGCGCGCGGTCGGCGGATTCAGCACCGAGTGGATCAATTCCGACGACGCCGATCTCGCGCTGCGGCTCGGGCAGGCGGCGGGATTTGTGGACATCCAGGCACCCGCGACTTTTGCGTACCGCGATCACGCGGGCAGTTTGAAAACGAAGGCCGATGTCTCGTTTCGCAGCCTCAGCTACATGATCGCGCAGGAGGAATCCGGCGCGTATCCCGGCGGCAGCGCGCGGCGCCGCGAGCGATTGGAAATTCTCACCCGCCACATCCGCCCGTTCTCGTTGCAATGCCTGCGCGGCGGCGCGATCGCGCACGGCTGGAATGTGTATCGAAAAACGTTCGCGTGGCATCTCGCGCTGGGCCGCGCGAGTTACCTCGGCGCATATCCGGTGCTCACCGCGTTCCACGCGATGAAGCTCAGAAAGGTCGCCGCATGAAATTGCTCATCCGTCTTTTCCACGGCCTCGCATCGCGGGCGCGGGCCATTTTTTACGGAATGCTCGGCGTAAAAATCGACGGCGCGTGCTGGCTGCGCGCGATCGAGATTCCGCGCGGGTATTCCGACATCCAGCTCGCGGATGGAGTGGCGCTGGATCGCGGCGTGGTGCTGCTGATTTCCGGCGAATCGCGCGGCGCGGCAAAGATCGTGATCGGACGCGCCGTTTACATCAACCGCTCGACCATCATTGACGCCAGCGAACGCATCGAGATCGGCGCGAACGCGATGATCGGCCCGTCGTGTTACATCACGGATCACGACCACGTCGTCGGCTCCGCCGATGATCTCATGTCAAAGCCAACGCGCATCGGCGAGCGCTGCTGGATCGGCGCGCACGTCACGATTTTGAAAGGCGTGAGCATCGGCGATGACACCGTGGTCGGCGCGGGAAGTGTCGTCACGAAATCGCTGCCCGCGCGCGTGATCGCGGTCGGGAATCCCGCGCGCGTGATCCGCGAGATCGCGCCATGAGCGCATCCGTCGCCATCTGCATCGCCACGCACAATCGCCGCGACGACCTGACCCGGACCCTGCGCGAAATTGCGCGACTCGATCCGCAGCCCACGGAGATCATCATCGCCGCCGATGGCTGCACGGACGGGACGCCGGAGTTTGTGGCAAACGAATATCCCGCCGCCCGACTCATCACCCACGTCGAAGCGCGCGGCTCGATTCCTTCGCGAAATGAGATGGCCGCCGTCTGTACGAGCGAGATTTTCCTGAGCTTGGATGACGACAGTTATCCGATCGAAACCGATTTCATTTCACGCCTCGCGCGCATGTTCGACGAAAACTCCGCGCTTGCCATCGCCTCGTTTCCCCAGCGCACCGACGAATTTCCCGCGACGCTGACACAGACCGATTTTGGCCCACCGCATTTCACCGGCACCTACGCAAATTCCGGTGCAGCCATCCGCCGCGCGGTTTTTACAAAACTCGGCGGATACCCGGATTTTTTTCAACACGCCTACGAAGAGCCCGACTTCGCGCTGCGCTGCTGCGCGGCGGGCTGGCAGGCGCGCCACGAAACTTCGCTCACGATCCGGCATCACTTCACGAGCGCACAGCGGGATGAAGTGCGCACGCATCACCGGCACGCGCGCAATGAATTGTGGAGCGTGCTGATGCGCTGTCCCGCGCCGCAGCTTTTTGCCGTCGCGCTCTTCCGCATCGCGCGCCAGGCGGGATACGCCGCACGTCGCGGAGCGTCGTGGCTCGTGCGCGAGCCGCAGTGGTGGCGCTCGGTCCTGGCGCTCCGGCTGAAACGCGAGCCGTTGCCGTGGAAAACGTATCGCGCGTGGATGGAGCTGGTGCGTCACCCGATCCAATCGCGCGACGAGTGGGTCGCGAAATTTGGCGAGCCAAACGCGTGATGAAAAACGCCCGCTGCGCACTCCGGGTAGCACGCTCGTCCCGCCGAAATGAACTTCCCCGCACCATCACCCCGAATTTTGCGAACGAATTCCACGGCCAATTGTTCATGAAGTCCACGAAGGCGGGACGCCTTCGCCAACGCTCGGGACGAGCGTGCTACCCAGATCTACCGATCCGCTCATCTCCAGCCGACCAATGAAGATTTCCTTCGCGGCGACGAATCCCTGCCACGTCTATCCCTTTGCCGTGGAGCTAGCAAAACTCGGTGATCTCGGCGCGTATTACTCCGGCTACCCTGCGTGGAAACTCGCGCACTCCGCTGGTCTGCCGATTCGCGCACACAGCCTGCGCACGAATGTCGTCTATGGCCTGCTGAAGTATGCGCCCGAGCGGCTCCGCCCGAGTTCGCGCGCGCTCTTTCTCTGGCAGGATCGCGGGTTCGATCGCTGGACTGGCGCGCATTTGGAAGCGTGCGAATTCATCCACGGCATCCCGGGCCAGTGCCTGCACACGTTTCGCGCGG
Organism: Chthoniobacteraceae bacterium; assembly: GCA_031409335.1. Classification (GTDB taxonomy): domain Bacteria; phylum Verrucomicrobiota; class Verrucomicrobiia; order Chthoniobacterales; family Chthoniobacteraceae; genus JANLQB01. The sequence goes on from JANNWY010000083.1 coordinate 47,488, forward strand.
CGAGGAAAATCGGCGTGCGCACCGTGCTCAATCACGCCACCGGACCCGTGCGCGATTGGGTGCGCATCATGGAACCGGAATACCAGCGCGCTGGCCTGAAGCTCACCGACGCCTGCCCGTACGACGCCGACTATTTTCGCCGCGAGGATGAAGAGTATGCGCTCGCGGATTTCCACTGCGCGGCATCGACGGTCGTGCGGGAGCAACTCATCGCGCGCGGCATCGCAGCCTCGCGCATCTGGCTCGTCCCGTATGGCGCGGATGAGCGGATTTTCCATCGGGGAAATGCGGACGCACCGAATGCGTTTCGCATCGTCTTTGCAGGCCAGGTCGGTTTGCGAAAAGGACTCCGCACTTTCCTCGCAGCGCTCACCCTCGCCGCGCGCGAAGACTGGCGCGTGGATTTTTTCGGCGCGGTGCTCGGCGAAGCGCGCGGTGACCTCGACGCCTATCGCGGTGCGGCCCCGCTCACCTTTCACGGAGCCGTCTCGCAACAAAAACTGGCAGACGGATTTCGCGCCGGATCGGTGCTCGTCCTGCCGTCACTGGAAGAGGGTTTCGGCCTCGTCGTCCCGCAGGCGCTGAATTGCGGCTGCCCGGCGATCGTCAGCGACCGCGTGGGCGCGAAAGACCTCATTCGTCACCGTGACAATGGTTCGCTTTTCAAAACGGAAAACGCGGAAGCGCTCGCGGCAGAACTCTCTTTCTGGGCGGGCAATCCGCGACGTGTGAACGAATCGCTTGGATGGTCCGCACCTGCCGCCACGCTGCTCGCCGCCAGTCGCGCCGCCGCTGGTGCATAGCGCGTCGTGGTCGGCGCAATATCTCTTCAATTGCGCAGCGTCTTCTGTTTATTTGGCCGATCCATGAAACGAATCACCCCTGCCCGCTTTTTTCTCATCTGTCTCGCGACGCTGTCCACATGCGCATTTGCGGACCTCGTGACCCTGAAAACGGATGAAAAGATCGAAGGCAAAATCATCGCGGAGAGCGAAACCGAAATCACGATCTCCACGAAGGTTTCCGCCACCATCACCGACGAACGGGTCATCAAGCGGACCGAGATTAAGTCCATCACCAAGGATGCGCCCGATGAGCTGCGCTGGCAGGGCTTGAAAAATGTGAAGCTCGGCCGGAATTCGTTTCCGCTGACGTCCTACGACTTGGCAATCAATCCGTTCAACGGATTCATGGCGGAATTTCCCACCAGCAAATTTGCCGCGGAGGCGAAGAAGCTGGCGGACGAATTCGCCGCGGAAAAGAAACGGGTGGAGGCAGGCGAGGTGAAGCTCGACGAAAAGTGGCTGAGCAAGGAGGAGGCGCTGAAGGAAGGCGTCCAGATCAAGGCATTGACCGCGTTTAACTACATGAAGGATCAAAGCACGCGGGATATGACCGGCGCGCTCAATACCCTTGATGCGATCGAGAAAAATTTCCCTGGCACGCGCGCGTATCCCGACGCGGTCGAGTACGCGCAAAAGATGCTCCCTGCGCTGAAGGCCGAAGTGGACCGCCGGAGCAAGGCGCTCGCCGCCCAAAAGATCGAGCAAACCGATGCCATCAAGAAACTCACCGGGCCTGACAAAACCAAGCTGGAGAATGAGCGCAAGGGAGTTCAAACCGCCTTGGACGCCAACGTGAGCGCGGCGGAAAAGCTGGGTCTCAAATGGCTTCCGCTGAGCCCCGCCAACGAGCGGAGCTTGAAGATTCTCGAGACGAAGATTTCATCCGAGACCCAGCGCCTTGCGAATATCCCGATCGCGAAAATGCGCGCGTCGATTCAAACTGCGTTGAAGGCCAGGACGCTGCTGGAAGCGAAAGATCTCGATGGCGCGACCGCTGCGCTCACGCAGGCCTCGGCGGATTGGTCGAACAACGAAATCGCCACACGCCTGCGCACCGAACTCGAAGCAGCCCGGAAAATCGCTGCCGCCACACCCGCCGCGGAAATCGCGCCAGCAGCGCCCGAAGTCGCCGCGGTGGAAACCAAGCCAGCCAAGACCGAGACCAGCGACACTTCCGCCGAGCCGGTGGCGGAGCAGGTCGATAGCGACAAGCCTTTCCTGCTCACTCCGGGAGGTGCGGTGACCGTCGTGATCCTGGTGGGGCTCGTGGTCGCCGCCTTCAGCGCGATCAAGAAAATCAAAGCCAGAGCGAACGACGACGGCCAGGAATAAGGAACCCATGACACGCACCGCCAAAATCCATCGCAAGACGAGCGAGACTGCCATCCAGATCGATCTCACAATCGATGGAAGCGGCACGAGCAGCATCGCGACCAAGATTCCGTTCTTCGATCACATGCTCACGCTTTTTGCGCGGCACAGTCTCATCGATCTCACCGTCGAGGCCGATGGCGACATCGAGGTGGACTTTCACCACACCGTCGAGGACACGGGCATAGCGCTCGGGCAGGCATTCGCCCAAGCGCTCGGCGACAAGCGCGGCATCCGCCGCTACGGCTGGGCGCTGCTGCCGATGGATGAAACCCTCTCGCGCGTCGTCGTCGATTTCAGCGGACGCCCATTCCTCGAATACCGCGCGCCGGAATCGGTCGCGTCGATCGGCGGCTTTCCGTTTCAGTTGGTGGAGGAATTCCTGCGCGGTTTCTCGGTCCACGCTGGCTGCAATTTGCACGCCGAAATCCTCTACGGACGCGACGCTCACCACATGGCCGAGGCGATTTTCAAAGGGCTCGCGAAAGCGGTGGATCAAGCGTGTCAGCTCGATCCGCGCGTCGTCGGAATTCCAAGCACGAAGGGGATGCTCTGAATTTATCAGTTAGGATTTAGGAATTAGGATTTGGCCCGCCGCTCGGACGCCGCTTCGAATTCCTAAATCCTAATTCCTGGTTCCTAAATCCATGCTCGCCCTCATCGACTACGGTAGCGGCAATATCCGCAGCGTCACGAATGCGCTCCTGCGCGAGCACGGTGATGTGGAACTCGTGAGTGATCCCGCGCGGCTCGCGGATGCGGATGCGATCGTGCTTCCGGGAGTCGGTGCGTTTGGCGATTGCGTGCGCGGGCTGGAGTCGCGCGGGCTTTGGGAGCCGCTGGCGGCTTGGCTCGCGGCGGACAAGCCGTTCCTCGGAATCTGCGTCGGCTACCAAATGCTTTTCGACGAGAGCGAGGAATCGCCAGGAGTTCGCGGATTCGGATTTTTCCCGGGGAAAGTAAAACGCTTTTCCACGCCGGGACTGAAAGTCCCGCAGATCGGCTGGAACCAGCTCGACCTCGCCGCGCATTCGCTCTGGCGCGGGCTCCCGGCGAATCCGCACGTCTATTTCGTCCACTCGTATTTCCCCGCGCCGACCGATGATTCAGTCGTCACGTCCCGCTCCACCTACGGTGAAACCTTCGCCGCCAGCGCAGCTCGCGGTCGCGTGGCCGCGGTGCAATTTCACCCGGAAAAGAGCCAGGACGTCGGGCTCGGCATCTTGCGGAATTTCATCGCGGCAACCCGCGCTTGAGCCGCACTGGATCGGAGTTACGCTTTTCAAGATGAGCACCGCCGCTTCACCCGAACCAAAAGACGCAGAACAACTGCGCGCGGACCTCGCCGAAAAAATTCGTGGCATGGATGAAACGCACCTGCGTCTGACGACCACGTTGTTGCGCGAGATCGAGATGAGCGAAACTCTTGCCGAGCTTGATGAAGCCTTCGACGCGGCGCGGTGCGAAGGTCGGCTTTCCCCCGAGCATATTCAGGCAGCGATCGCCGCGCATCGGCAACGGCATCCCTATCGATGACCGTCTGCCTCGACACGAATGTGTTGATCCAGATGTTCGGTGGACGGGCGCAGTGGAGGCCGCTGCGCGACGCGCTTTTCCTCGGTCGCCTCGAATGGGCGATCTCAACTTCCATCCTCATGGAGTATCAGGAAATCGTCAGCGAGCGGATGGGTGCGCGACGATGGCAGCAAGTGGCGGCGTTTGTGGATTTCCTCGCCGAAGTGCGCGGAACCGTTCGGCACGTGGAGCCGAGCTTTCAATTCCGGGTGATTGTTCACGATGCGGACGACAACAAATTTACCGACTGCGCAATCGCGGCGCAGGCCGATTTCGTGATCACGGACGACGGGCACTTTGCTCCGCTCGAAGACGCGGGCTACCGGCCCAAGCCAATTTCGCCGGTGGAATTCCTGCGCCGTCATCTGCACTGACGAGGAGATGCTTGCAGCCCGCGCCCGTTCCTCGGCATCGTCCCCACCTTCTCATTCCATGATCCTCCTCCCCGCAATCGATCTCATGTCCGGCGAAGTCGTCCGCCTCAAACAAGGCAAGGCTGACCAGAAGACCATTTACTCGAACGATCCCGCGGCGTTCGCCCGCCGCTGGCAGGAGGAGGGCGGCGACTATCTGCACATCGTCGATCTCGATGCGGCGTTTTCCGGAGAACTCCGCAACATCGAAAGTGTGCGCGCGATCACGAGTGCCATCACGATTCCCTGCGAACTCGGCGGCGGGATGCGCACCGAAGCCGCCATCCGGCAGGCCATCGAGGCGGGCGTGGCGCGCGTCATCATCGGCACGCGGGCGGCGGAGTCGCTCGATTTCGTGCGCGACATGGCGCGCGAATTCGGCGGCGAGCGGATCGCGGTCGGCATCGATGCGAAGGATGGTGTCGTCTCCGTGAAAGGCTGGACCGAGATGTCCGCGATGACGGCGCTCGATCTCGCGCGAAAGGCGGAGGATGCGGGTGCGGGCACGATCATCTACACCGACATCGCCACCGACGGCATGATGCAGGGGCCGAATTTTGGGGAGATGGAGATCATGCTGCGCGCGCTGCACTGCCAGCTTATCGCCAGCGGCGGCGTGAGCAGCGCGGCGGATGTGGCGCGGCTTGGGAAAATGGCCGGCCTTTACGGCTGCATTATCGGCAAGGCGCTTTACGACGGCGCGATCGACCTGCGGCAAATTTCAAACCTGAAATTTCAAATCAAAAATCCTACATGAAAATCCTTTATCTCGACTGCGCCTCCGGCATCAGCGGCGACATGACGGTCGGCGCGCTCGTCGATCTCGGCGTGAAACCATCCACCCTCGAATGGGAACTCTCGAAGCTCGCGCTCGGCGATTTTCACATGCACTTCGAGCGCCAGCAGCGGCACCATGTCGAGGGCGTGAAATTTGGCATCCATGAAGGCGCGACCCACACGCACGAGCAAGATGAGCACGCGCACGGTGAGCATTGCGGGCACGATCACGGGCATTCCCATGAGCATGAGGAACACTCGCATTCACCCGAAGAGCACGCGCATGAGTCGCATGGGTCGCATGATCACGATCACGAACACGGGCGCAGCCATCGCGAAATCCGCGAGTTGATCGAGCACAGCGAGCTTTCCACTTTCGTGAAGAAGCGCACGCTCGCCATCTTCCAGCGCATCGCGGTCGCCGAGGGAAAAATCCACGGCATGCCGCCGGAGAATGTCACTTTTCACGAAGTCGGCGCACTCGATTCGATCGCCGATATCGTCTGCGCGTGCGTCGCCATCGAAGCACTGGGCGTGGAAAAAGTTTTCGTCTCCGCGCTGAACGACGGACGCGGCACCGTCAATTGCGCGCACGGAACATTTCCCCTCCCCGCCCCGGCAACGATGGAAATTTTACACGGCATCCCGCTCGGGCAACTCGATGAGCCGCACGAACTCATCACGCCCACCGGCGCGGCGATCGTCGCGGAGTTTGGCGCGTCGTTCGGGCTGATGCCGCGCATTCAGTCGGAAAAAATCGGCTACGGCATCGGCACACGCGAACTGGCGTCGCGGCCCAACGTCCTGCGCGCCGTGCTCGGTACGCTCGCCGAGGACTAGGCGATGAATGGCGGCTACGAGACGGACACCGTCACGCGCCTCGAAACGAATCTCGACGACTGCCCCGCGGAGTGGCTCGGCGCGGTGATGCAGCGCCTGCTCGAGGCCGGCGCGCTCGATGTCTGGTTCACGCCGATCCAGATGAAAAAGCTGCGCCCCGCAGTGATGCTCTCGGTGCTTTGCAATGACGAAAAGACTTCCGCGCTCGCGGACGTGATCTTCGAGGGCACGAGCGCATTCGGGCTGCGCATCGAGAAAGTGATGCGCCTGAAACTGAGCCGCCGCATCGAAACCGTGAACACGGAATTCGGCGAGGTTGCGGTGAAAATCGGATCGCGCGGCAACGAAGTGCTCCAAGTCGCACCCGAATACGATTCATGCCTCGCGCTGGCGAATCGCACCGGCGCATCGCTGAAGCTGATCTACGAGCAAGCCGTGCAGGCTTGGCGCAGCCAAAAGTAGGCGAGGTTTGCAACCTCGCGCAGTGGGCCGCCTCGCGTCGCTCGTCTGAGCGAGGTTGAAAACCTCGCCTACTCGCTACCCACGGCGACGCGAAACAACAGCGTTCCCGCGGTCGGCGGCGTCAGTTTCAGCACGGTGTGATCCACCGGCGCGGGCGCGGCGCTCACGGTCTGGAATGGCACCCAGCCCGCTCCGGTATTCGCGCTGACGAGATAGGTCTTGCCGGGAACGCTCGGCCACGTCAGCCGGAAGGTGCCGTCGAGTTCCGCGCGAAAGACCGAAGGCGGATTCGCCGGACTCGTTCCTGCCGTGAACTCCGCGCCATTGCTCACGCCATCGCCGTCCTGATCGTTCGCGGCATCATCCAGCGTCGGATTCAATCCATTCTCGGTTTCCCAGTCGTCCGGCATCCCATCGTCGTCGTTATCCACGACAGATGGAGGCACGAGCTGGTAAAGCTCCTGGCCGAAGCCATCGCCGGAATCCGCGGCGAGAAAAAGGCCGTCGTTGATCGCGCGGAGACCGCTGGCATTCGATCCGTAGGTGCCTTCGTAAATGTCGGCGACCATCTGCGGCGAGCCAGTGCCGCGATAGACCCAGAGTTCGTGTCCGTGCGTGCCGTCGTTGGCGAGAAAGTAGAGTTTGTGCCGGTGGACGGCAAAATTCGACGGCGCCGAGTCGGCGAGAAAATCGTCGCCGCCGGAAGCCAGATTCGGATTGATGTTCGCGACCATCGTGAAGGTCGAGCCGTTGTATTTCCAAAGCTCGATCCCGGCGGAAGTGCGGTCGTTGGCGGCGAAGTAGAGCGCGTTTTTGAACACGGTCATCCCGGACGGATCGAATGCCAGCGGACCGGGAGCCTTGTCTGCGACCAGCGTGGAAGTCGTCCCATCATAGCCCCACAACTCGGTGCCATAGGTTGGGTTGTAAGCCTGAAAGTAGAGCTTTCCTTGAAACACCGTGAGCCCAGACGGTGCCGAGCCGTTGCCCGGATTGATGTTCGGACCGGCCTTCGATAGCGCGCTTCCATCGTAGCGCCAGAGCTCCGTCCCCTGCCCCACCTGACCGTTCGCGCTGAAATAAAGCGCGCCATTGTATTCCGCGAAATGCTGCGGGTAGCCGCTGCCACTGCCGGGATAGATGTCGATGACCGTCAGCGTCGTCCCGTTCCACCGGAACAACTCCGTGCCCACATCCGAAAAGCGCGTGCCGCGAAAATAGAGGTCGCCTTTAAATGCGATGAACGCCTCCGGATTCTGCACGGAAACCGCAGCGGCGATCTTGGTCAGCGCCGTTCCATTCCACGACCACAGTCGATGCCCCGTGCCGTCGTTCGCACCGAAATAGAGCGTGTCATTCGCGACCGTCAGGTCGGTGGGAGTCGAGCTGCCAGCGGGATGGATCTCACCGACCTGCGCGGCAGTGGTTCCGTTGAACCGCCACAGCTCCACATTTTGCAGCGCACTGTTTGAGCGAAAGTAGATCTCGCCTTTGTAAGCCACGAGATACGACGGTCCCGAGCCGCGCGGGCCGGGATTCAGATCGAGCGCGAGCTGCACGGTGTCGGCATTCGCCTGGAGGCAGGCGAGAAATGCGGCAGTCAGACAGCAGCGCAACATGGCAAAACGCGGGGGAGTCATGACCATGGCCTATGGCATCGCGCCGCAAATGCAATGCGGTGAATGTTACGTTTTGAAACGTCGATCAGCGCAGCGAAACCGGGAGAAATTCGCGCGGTGCCTGGATCAGCACGGGATGCGCAGCGGGCCGCAGCCAGCGTTGCAGCTCGGCGATGGCATCGCGCGGCATCGTGGTGCAGCCGGCGCTGCCGCGCCCTGGCCCGCGCCACAGGTGCATGAAAATGCACGAGCCTGCGCGCGGGACGGCGCGGGGATTGTGGGCCACGACGATGCCGAGGCGGTAGTCTTCGCTGTCCGGGCGCATTTTTTCCGAGGAGTTCCAATCCGGTTTTGCGATGCGGGTGCGATCGACGATGCGGTTGTAGTAGCGGGAGTGCGGATCGTCGATGGCTGCGATGTCCGGCCCGCCGCGAATGTAGGGAAGCGAGACGCCCGCGGGCTTTTCATCGTAACCGAATGCGGCGGTAAGCCGGAAGACTCCAGCCGGTGCCTTGCCATCGCCCTCGACCTTTCGCGGGCCGTCGGATGGGACCGTGTGCAAACCCAGCCCCCACGCCAGTCCCGAGCGTCCCACATTCACCGAAATCGCCGGGCCCGCCGCGCGCCACGGCTCGCGCGAACTGCTCCGCGAAAAGCGGCGAAGCGTTCCCGAAGTGTCGCTCCATCCCCGCGTGGCGACGAAGACGCACTGGCGCGCGGCGGCGGGAGCAGCGAGTTCGCTGGCACAGATCTGCGGGGCGCACGCGAGCAGGATGAGAAGGTGAAAACGCATGGTCGTGAGTGAAGCAGAACGGCGGATGATTTGCCCGAAAAGATGCTTGCGCGCACAGTCGCCGCTGCTAGACGTTCCCGCTCGCAAAGCTCGGGTGGTGAAATGGCAGACACGTACGTTTGAGGGGCGTATGCCGTAAGGCGTGGGGGTTCAAGTCCCCCCCCGAGCACTTTCCCGGCAAGCCATCAAGTTCGACCGTGGCTGTCGCCACAAAGTGACCACTGAGGGCCGTGCCTTCCGGCGCTCTCGGGGCGCGTTGGCAATGCTCCCAATTTCGCGCAGCTTTGACAAAACGCCGACGAGGTGGGAGCCTCGCCGAAATTCAACCCCGGTCGAATGTCACCTACAGGCAAAGCACCTTCCGGCACCGCTTCTTCGGAGGCTGAGGGCGGGCGTGTCGAGGAGGCAACGGCGGAGCACGATGAGCGGATGAATCTGGCCCTCGCCTCCGCGGGCATCGGCACTTGGAATTGGAAGATGCCCTCCAATGCGGTCTCCTGGGATGCGCGGATGCACGACCTCTTCGGTCTGAAGCATGGGACTTTTGCGGGAACCTTTAAGGGTTTCGCCGAGCTGCTGCATCCCGACGATCGTGAGCGCGTCCAGGGCGCGGTGACGCGAGCGGTGGATGACGGTGCGAGTTTCGACACGGAGTATCGCGTGGTGTGGCCGGACGACGGCGGCATTCACATGGTGCGCGCGCGGGGCAAAGTCTATCGCGACGAAAAGGGTGAGGCTGTCCACATGACCGGCGCTTGCTGGGACATCACCGAGCGCTGGCGGTCGGACGAAGCACTGCGGGAGAGTGAGCAACGTTACGGGCGGCTGCTGGATTCGGTGACGGACTACGTTTACACCGTCAGGATGCGCGAAGACCGCGTGACCTCGACTTCGCACGGCGCGGGGTGCATGGCGGTCACGGGATATTCGCCGGAGGAATTTCAAGCGGACTCGTGGCTGTGGCACCGGATCATTCATCAGGACGATCGCGATGCGGTGGTCGGCAACATTGCGCGGATGATCCGTGAGCGCGCGCCGATCACGATGGAGCACCGGCTCATCCGGCGCGATGGCGGCGTGCGGTGGGTGCGCAACAAACAAGTGCCGCGCTACGATTCCGAAGGGTGCCTCGTGTCCTACGACGGATTGGTTTCGGACATCACTGAGCGAAAGCTGGCGGAGGAAAAAGTGCGCACGGTGCTGGAGGATCTCACGAGATCACACGAGGAATTGAAGGCGGCGCAGATGCAATTGATCCAGGCCGAGAAACTGCAATCCGTCGGCAGACTCGCGGCAGGCGTCGCGCACGAGGTAAAGAATCCGCTGGCGACTTTGCAGATGGGAATCCAATGCCTGCGCGATCTCGATGTCGCGAAGGATGAGACGGGTGCGATGGTGCTCGGCGAAATGGATGAAGCCGTGCGCCGGGCAGCCGTCGTGGTGAGCGATCTGCTCGACCTCTCCTCGCCAAAGGAACTCGGGATGCGCGAGGCGCAGATCAATCCGCTGATCGAGAAATCGCTCCGCTTTGTGAAGCACGACATCCTGCTGCAAAAGATCAACGTCATCACACAACTCGCGGCGGACGTGCCGCCCTGCCTCGTCGATGCGGACAAAATCGAGCAGGTGCTCATCAATCTTTTTACCAACGCGTGCGACGCGATGCCCGAACATGGCACGCTGACCGTCACCAGCGCGGCCCGGACGCTGCGGGCGGATGAAGTGGCTTTCGAGGAAGGCGACCGCGGCGGCGTCCGGTTTCGCGATGGCGAGCGAGTGGTGGCGATCGAGGTGCGCGATACCGGCTCGGGAATTCCCGAGGCAAAGCTCGGGCACATCTTCGACCCATTTTTCACAACGAAAGCAACCGGACAGGGCACCGGCCTCGGCTTGTCGGTGGCGCGGCAGATCATCGAATTGCACAAGGGCCGGATCAGCGTCGCGAATGCGCCGGGCGGCGGCGCGGTCGCGACGATCGTCTTGAAGTGCGTGTGATCAGTGCCGTTTGCGCAGCGCGCTCATTGCCGCGCCATCACCCGGTAGAAATACGCGGTCGCGCTCGCCGACGGATCCGTCAATGAAACCATGGCGCCTTCATCCACCAGCGTCGCCCCGCTGACTGGCAGCCACGTGCCGTAGTTCAGCACCGATGAACGGAACAGCGTGTAAGTCGCACCCGCGGCCTTGTTCACGCGAACGGTGAATTGCGTTCCGTTCAGCGCAGTGCCTTGCACGACCGGCGTCGCGAGCGTTGTCTGGAATTTTCCCAGCTCGATTTTCAAACCGTAGTAGCTCCCATGCGCTGCCGCAGTGAGCGTGCTGGAAAGCAGATTGCTCGTTTCGTTCACGTCTGTGCTGAACTGGTACAACTCCTCACGGCCATCGAGGAACTGGATGAGCTTGAAGCCACTCCCATCGCGCAGCGTCCTGCCCGATTCTCCCACTTGGATCGAGTCGCCGAATCCCTCGCTGAATGCAAAGCGCGCGGGGTCGTCCTTGTTTTGCAGAATGGGCAGGATGCTGTGCGAGTCGATCGGGTTCGCGGCTGGTTGCGTCACGCTCACATTGATCCCGGCGAGTTCGAGAATCGTCGCGTAGAGATCCACGCAATGCACCAGCGCGCTGCTGTCGCGATTCGGGTTCACGACCGCGGGTCCGGCGATGATCATCGGCACGCGCGTGCCGCCTTCATACAGCGTGTCCTTCGCATGCGCCGCGGTGTAAGGCGTCTGCACGATCTGCGGCGGCGTGCCATTGTCTCCGATGAAAATGATGTGCGTCTTCTGGCGATCCACCGCCGCGAGCAGTCGCCCGACTTCCCTGTCCATCGCTTCCGCCGCTGCCTCGAACTTCTGCCGGTTCGTCAGCGCGCCGCTGCCATAAGTGTGCAGGCTCGCGGGCGGAGTGTGAAACGGGGTGTGCGGCGCATTCAAGCCGACCCATGCGAACCACGGCGACGCGCCGCGCGACTGAATCCACGCGACCGCATCGTTCACGGTCTCGGTCGTCGCGTAGGTCGTGCTCGTGCTCGTCGTGGGGACGTTGTTAATCGGGCCGACGGTCACTTTCGACCAGTTCGAGTAATCCGTCAGCGCGCCACCGATCGAGCCCGCGAAGTATGTCCAGCCACCCATCGTCCGCGGCGTGTTGTTGCTGCCGGGGCCGGAATTGAGATGCCACTTTCCAAAAGACGCGAGCTGGTAGCCGAGTGATGCGTTCGCCGCGAATGCCTCGGGCAGCGTGAACTCCGCAGCCTGAAGCTCCGGGTCCGTCGCACCAACAATCGCCTCGCCTATCCCGGTGCGAAAAGGATGTCGTCCGGTCAGCATCGCGGCACGCGAAGGCGAGCACGTCGGGTGCGCGCAGGCATTGCGAAACAGGATTCCGCCGGCCCTCAGCGCAGTGATGTTCGGCATCGGCGGCAGGCTCGCTCCCGCGCTCGCGGTGAGGGGAAAACTGTCCGCGCCGAGATCGTCGGCGATGATGAGCAGGATGTTGTCCGCGCCATGGGCCGGCGCAAGCAGCGGGAGAACGAGCGCGGCGATTGTGAATGGGAGGAAACATGTGAACTTCATTTTGGACAATGAACCCGGCGCGGATAAACGCCGGCGATTCATCCACATAAAACTCCGTTTATCTGCTCCCGTTGCGATCCACTTTCGTTAGCTTCGCGCCGTGCGAATCCTCCTCGTCGAAGACCAAGCCAAGCTCCGCGCCTTTGCCAAAAAGGGGCTCGAGGAACTCGGCATTTCCGTCGATGCGGTCGGCGATGGCGACGAGGCATTTCGCCGCGCGACCGAGACGCCATACGATGCGCTCGTGCTCGACATCATGCTGCCCGGGCGCGACGGCCTCAGCATCCTGCGCGGCCTGCGCGAGCGGCGGAATACCGTGCCCATCATCCTGCTCACCGCGCGCGCGACTTTGCCGGAGAAACTCGAAGGCCTGAATCTCGGCGCGGACGATTACCTCACGAAGCCGTTCTTCGTCGAGGAACTCGCCGCGCGCCTGCGCACCATCGTTCGCAGAAAGGCGGGCGAGCCTTCGCACCTGCTGCGCGTGGCGGATCTCGCGATGGATTTACTGACGCGAAAAGTCACGCGCGACGCCGGGGAAATCGTGCTCACGACGCGCGAGTTCGAGCTGCTGGAATTCCTCATGCGATCGCCGGGCCGCGTGTTTGGTCGCGTGCAAATCTACGAACACGTCTGGGGCTACGACATGGATTTGGAGAGCAATCTTGTGGAAGTCTATGTGCAGCGGCTGCGCGCCAAGATCGACAAGGATCGCGAGCCGAAGCTGCTGCGCACCGTGCGCAATGCCGGCTACGTGCTCGCCGAGAAATGAGCGCGCGGCACAGCTTCCGCGCCCGGCTCGCCGTGCAAACCATGCTCGTCGCCGGCGTGGTGCTCGCCGCATTTGGCGCGGCCTCGTGGTGGTACGCGCGACAGCAACTCGCGCGTGATCTGGATTTGCGGATCACGGAATCCGCGCGCCGCATGTGGCCCCGATTCACGCCGCGCACGACGCCCGCCGATTTCGCCGAAGCCGTGCAGGGCGCAAACATCGCCGTGATCGTGCATGCGAACGGCGAAAATGGCCGGCAGCTTTTTGCAAGCAACGCAGCCTTCGCAAAAGTCGCTCAGCCATTTCTGGACCGCCTGCCGAACCGGGCCGCGGTGGACGCGGCGGTCGAGGATCTCGAAAAACGCGGCTTGCGTCCGCCAGGGCGCGACCGCCCCCCGGACCGGGACAGCCCGCCCGACCGCGAAGGCTCGCCGGGTCGGCAACCGCCACCAGGTCGCGGACCCAATGCAGCCTTCCGCTTGCAAGGAATGCCGGAGATTCGCGAGCCCCTATTTTTCACCGTCGCCGCTGCCGATGGCGACTGGCGTTTCGGCGCGTTCAGCAATCCGCACTACACCGTTTTCACCGGCAGCTCGCTTCGCGATTTCCACGCAGACGTGCATCGCGCCGCGTGGTGGTACGCCGCCGCGGGCGCTCTGGGCCTGGCTCTCGCGGGCATCGGCGCGTGGTGGACTTCGCGTCGCGCGATGCGTCCGCTGGATCGCATCGTCGCCACCGCGCAGCATCTCACCGCGACTGATCTCGACCGCCGCATCCCATCCGGCCCGCGCGATGACCGCGAATTTTCCCAACTCATCGCCGTGCTCAACGGCATGATGGACCGCCTGCAAACCAGCTTCCAGCAAGCCGCGCGGTTCACCGCCGACGCTTCGCACGAGCTGAAAACGCCGCTCTCCGTAATGCAAGTCACCCTCCACGACGCGCTCCGCCGCACCGACTCCGGCAGCACCGAACACGCCGAACTCGAATCCCTCGCCCGCGAATGCGCGCGGCTGAAAAGCATCACCCACAGCCTGCTCCTGCTCTCGCAAGCCGACGCCGGAAAACTCCCGCTCACACGCGAACGCTACGATCTCAGCGCCGATCTTGCACGCCTCGTGGAAGACGCGGACGCCATCTGCGAGCAAGCCGGTCTGCATTGCGAACACGACATCGCACCCGGCCTTCACATCGACGCCGACCGCGGGCTGATGCGCCACGTTTTCCAAAACCTCCTGAGCAACGCCGTGAAATACAACCGCCCCGGCGGCCTGGTGAAAATCGCGCTCGCGGCCAGAGACGGCCACGCCGAATTCACCATCGCCAACACCGGCCCCGGCATCCCAGCCAAGGCACAGCCGCGACTTTTCGAGCGCTTCTTCCGCGCCGATGCCGCCCGCACCAGCGAAGGCGCGGGACTCGGGCTCAACATCGCCTACGAACTCGCCCGCGCGAACGACGCCGAATTGCGCCTCGTCGAAGCCGTCGAAGACTGCACCCGCCTCGAAGTGAAAATGGTCCGCTCGGCGGCGCCAAAGTAATGTGGGAGCGAGCGATGCGGCACCGCCTCTGTTTTCCATTTGCAATGGCTTGGCGCGCGGAGGGGCACCACCCGCCATCCGTCCCTACGCCTCCACGGGATCGAGTTCCAGCTCCGGCATTTCCTTCTCGGTCACATCGGATGCCTTCGGCTGGTCTTGTTCGAGGGCGATGAGCATGTAAATGGCGGGCAGGACAAAGAGTGTAAATAGGGTGCCGATGATCATTCCCGAAACGAGGACGATGCCGATGCTATTGCGCGCGCCGGCTCCGGGGCCGCTGGCTAGCACCAGCGGAAAATGTCCGGCAACGGTGGCTACCGATGTCATCAAGATCGGGCGGAGGCGGGTGCCCGCGGCGTCCGTCACTGCCTTCAGTTTGCTCATTCCCGATTCCTGCAGGGAGTTGGCAAACTCGACGATGAGGATGCCATTCTTTGCCACCAAACCCACCAGGGTAATGAGGCCGACCTGGCTGTAGATATTCAGGGTGGTGAATCCCAGGAAACTGAACAGCAGCGCACCGGAGAGCGCGAGCGGCACGGAGCCGAGCAGGATCACGAACGGATCGCGGAAACTCTCAAATTGCGCGGCCAGCACGAGGAAGATCAGGATAAATGAAATGATGAGGGTCGCGGTCAGCTTGTTACCTTCCAGCCGGAGCTGACGGGCCTCGCCTGCATAGTCCACTGAAACGCCGCGTGGCAGAATATTCGCTGCCTCGTCTTCCAGTGCCTTGAGCGCCTGATTGAGGGTGATGTGCGGCGGGACCGCGCCTTGGATTTTCGCGGAGTTCAGTTGCTGGAAACGATTGAGTGTTCGTGGCTGCGCGGAGTCGTTCAACGTCGCAAAAGTAGAGAGCTGCACGAGTTTCCCGCCGGGGCCGGTAACGTAGAAATCCTTGAGCTGATCGGGGTTCAGCCGCTCGCCACGCTTTACCTGTGGGATGACTTTGTAGCTGCGTCCCTGCATGCTGAAACGGTTGACGTAGTTTCCGCCGAGCATGGTGCCCAGGTCCGCTCCCACCTGTTGCAGGTTGAGACCGAGGGAAGCCACTTTATCCCGATCAAACACGATCTCGGTCTGCGGCATGTCGTATTTCAAGTCGGTATCCGCAAACACAAAAAGGCCGCTCTGAATGGCTTTGGCGACCAGCTTGTTTGCCAGTTCCAGCAGCTCCGCCGGTTCAGCAGTGGAGGCGATGACAAACTCCACCGGAAACTGTCCGCCGCCAGGGAGTGGCGCGGGTGTGGTGGCGATGACGCGGACGCCAGGGACCGCACCCAATTTTCCGAAAGCCTCCGGAAGAATCTGCTCCGGCGACCGCTTGCGCTCGCTCCATGGCTTTAGACCCATGCCGGAAAATCCGGTGAACGCCTGGGTAAGCTGGAAGGTATGCCTCGTCTCGGGGAATGATTGGAAAACTTCGTTTACTTTTTCGGTGTAAAGCGTGGTCTGCTCGATCGTGGAGTTCGGTGCTGCCTGCACGATTCCGAGGATCACGCCTTGATCCTCTTTCGGTGCAAGTTCGCTTGGCGTGAAAAGGAAGAAGGGCACACCCATTAAGATCACCAATGCGGCAAGAGTGAGGGTGACTGGACGCCAGCGAAGGGTGTTGGAAAGCGTCGTGACATACGCATTCCGCAGGCGATCGAAACGGCGATTGACGAAACCGGCGAAGCCTTTGTGCGAATCGCCCTGCCGCAGCAGCTTGGAACTCATCATCGGCGAAAGCGTGAGGGCGACGACACCGGAAACCACCACCGCACCCGCGAGCGTGAAGGCAAACTCCCGGAAGAGTGTTCCGGTCAAGCCGCCTTGGACTCCGATCGGCGCATAGACCGCCGCCAGGGTGATCGTCATCGCGATGATGGGTCCGACGAGTTCGCGCGCACCTTTCATGGCGGCGGCAAATGGGGAGAGACCTTCGTGAAGGTGCCGTTCCACATTTTCCACCACGACGATGGCATCGTCCACGACGAGACCGACCGAAAGCACGATGGCAAGGAGCGTGAGTAGATTGATGGTGAAGCCAAATGCGAGCATCAGGAAGGCTGCGCCGATCAGCGAGATCGGGATAGCGACCACCGGGATAATGACGGAGCGCAGCGAGCCGAGGAAAAGGAAGATGACCACGACGACGATCAGCAGCGTCTCGATCAGCGTGGTCAGCACTTCTTTCAGGGCATCCTGAATGTATTTCGTGGCGTCGTAAGGCACGCCGACTTTGATGGCTGCCGGCAATTGCTTTGCGATGTCGGGCAACTCGGCGCGGACGGCTTTGATCACGTCGAGCGCGTTGGCCGTGGGCAGGACCCAGATGCCGATAAAGGTCGCGCGCTGGCCGGAGAAACGCACATCGGAATCGTAATTTTCCGCGCCGAGATCGACTTCAGCGACATCCTTGAGCCTTACGATCGCACCGTCTTGCTCACGCAGGACCAACTCGCGAAACTCATCGGCGGTTCGCAGATCGGTGTTCGCGACGAGGTTGATGGTAGTCATGGAACCCTTTGTGATACCCACTGCGGAAAGGTAGTTGTTGGATGCCAGTGCCTGCCGGACTTCTGTCGGCGAGATATTGAGCGCGGCCATGCGCTCCGGCTTTAGCCAGATGCGCATCGCGAATGTGCGCGCGCCGAGGATGTCCGCCTTTTGCACGCCGCTCACGGCAGTGAGCTTTGGCTGGACGACCCGGGTTAGGTAGTCGGTGACTTGATTCGGACTGAGTTCATCCGAAGCAAATGAGATGTACATCTGCGCGAACTGGGTATCGCTCAGGGTCAGCTCGATGATGGGTGCCTCGGCCTCGGGCGGCAGATCGTTCCGCACTTGGGCGACCTTCGCCTGAATCTGGGTCAGCGCGGCATTGGTGTCGTAGTTCAGCTTCAGATGCACCGTGATGATGCTGATCCCCTGCGCGCTTTGCGACTCGATGTAGTCGATCCCATCCGCACTGGCGATGACCCGCTCGATGGGTGTGGTGACAAAGCCACGCACGAGGTCCGCGCTCGCACCGACATAGTGCGTTTCGACGTTCACCACCGCGATGTCACTGCGCGGATACTGCCGCACATTGAGCGAGCGGATCGACTGAAGGCCGGCCAGCAGGATGATGAGGCTCACCACGGTGGAGAGCACGGGCTTGCGGATGAAGAGATCGGTGAACTTCATGGCTGCGGCCTAAGTGTCCGCTGGTTTGGGATTCAGGCTGTTGCCAGGCTGAACGCTGTTATCGACCTGCACGGGGGCGTTTGGCCTAAGTTTGAAAACGGCCGATGAGACGATTTCGTCACCCTCCTTCAATCCAGAAACCACCGAGACTTGATCACCACGCTTCGGCCCCAGCTTCACGAACTGCTGGGTCACTTCCTTTCCGGCCGCACCCTCGGTATCCCTCACGACATAGACTGAATCGCCGTAGGGAGCGTAGGAGATCGCGGAGGATGGGATCGCCATAACGCCATCCTTCTCAGGCAGCAAGACCTCCACATTCACAAACATGCCGGGACGCAGCGCGTGATCGGGGTTCTTGATGGTTCCTTGAATCGTGACATTCCGAGTCGCCTCCTCGATGCGCGAATTGATCGCCGTGATTTCACCTTGAAACTGCCTGCCCGTCACTCCGCTCGCCACGAGGCGCAGTTTCTTACCCACGGTGACCAAATCAAAGCTCTGCTGCGGCACAGAGAACTCCACGTAAATCGGGTCGAGCGATTCGATCGGCGCGATCGGCGCGCCGGGCTGGAGATACTGGCCGAGGTTCACCTGCCGGATGCCGACCAAGCCATCGAACGGCGCGACGATCTTCTTCCGCGAGACTAATGCCTTCATCTCCTCGGCGGATGCCTGCATTTGTAGGAGCTGGCTCTGCGCCGTGTCGAATTCGGATTCGGCTATGGCCCGCTTCATCATCAGATCGCGCTTCCGGGCCAGGTCCGTTTTCGCCAAGTCCAGCCTGGCCTGGGCGGAGCGTAGCTGCGCGTCCTCCTGCTGCGTATCGAGCTTCACGATCAAGTCGCCCTTCTTTACGGATGCCCCCGATTCAAATGCAATTTCCGCGACGATGCCCGCAAGGTCGGTGCTGAGCACGACACCGTTCACTGCCTTCATGGAACCCACGGCACTCAGCACTGGCTGCCACGTTTGAGCTTTCACCACCACCGTCGTCACCGCGGCTGGCGGCGGTGCAAACTTCGCACCCATCGCCTTGCCTTTCTCGATGTTTTTCATCGTCCAGAAAACGAGCCCCGCCACGAAGATGGCGACGAGCACCAACATGAGTAACATTCGTTTCAACATATATGTTCGAGGTTAGACGGCTGTTACCGACTCCACGGCGTCGGGAACTTTATCGCTGGCAAGGTCGCGCTGGATTCGCTGCAAGAGTCCGACGAGTTGCTTTTGCTGATTGGCAGTCAGCGGTTTCATGATTTCACAGACACATTCAAAATAGTCGGGAAGCATGTTTTCGATCAGCGTCCGCCCGGAATCTGTCATCGCTACGAGCACCGTTCGCCGGTCGGTTGCATCCGCGGCGCGGCTGACGATTCCGTCCTTCTCCAAAGTGTCGATGAGCCCGGTCATCGTCGCGCGCGTCACCCCGGCTTCCTCGGCGAGTTCCGCCGGGGTCGAAGGCGCGCCCGCGCAGCGATTCAACAGCATGAGCACGGTGAATCGCCCCTGGCTGATATTGTGCCGCGCGAGAAAGCGGCCCTCGGCGGCAAAGACGGCATCGCCGGTGCGCAAAAGGTGTAGAAATGCCTCCGATGCCGCGGGATCGAGCGTTGGGTAACGCTCGGCGGCTTTCAGCAGGCAATCGTACCGCGGGACATCGCGGAGCATCAAAAGTGGCATAAAGTAAGGCGACTAACCATCAATGCACTTGATCATATGGCTCCATACCGTTGTCAAGAGATCGTCTGGGAATATGAGGGGAATCCAGAAAAGGGATATGGGCGTCCTCGCAAGCCCATCAATCTCACCAAACAAGGAGATCGGAAAACTTGCCCTTAAAACTCAACTCGCGCTTGGCGGCGGGCAGTTCGAGCGTGTGAAATGCATCCACGCCGAGCGCAGACAACTCGCGAGCGAGACGCCCCGGCATCTGACGGGACGGGACGAATTTGCATCGCGTGCCTGCGGCGCTTTCGGCTTGCGTGCGCGGGATGCGGCTGGATTGATTCCGCGCGTCGGTTTGCGGTCCCGCCGGAAATTGCGCTCAATGAACAGATCCTCCAAACGAAAGGACCGACCAGACCGCCATCAGGAGCCGCCGAAAGTCGCGCTGCTGGTGGAGACCTCGAACTCGTATGCGCGCGACATGCTCGCGGGCATCGAGGATTACATCCGCGCGCACGACCTGTGGAGCGTGTATCTGGCGGAGAGCGGGCGCGGCGATGCGGTGCCGGCATGGTTCGCGCGCTGGCAGGGGGACGGCATCATCGCGCGGGTTGAAAACGAAAAGATCGCCGCCGCGCTGGCAGCGAAGCGGTTGCCCGTCGTCAATCTCAGTTTTTCCCGCCTGATTCGCACGGCACCCACTTTTACCACGGGCAATGCCGGCATCGGGCAGATCGCGGCGCAGCATTTCGTGGAGCGCGGCTTCGAGCACTTCGCCTATTGCGGACGCGGCGAATTCGTCTGGTCGCGGGACCGTGGCGAGGCGTTCGAGCGGGCGGTGTCCACGGCGGGTTTCCGCTGCCACATTTACAGCCTGCCGAACGGGATCGCGACGGATCTCGATTCCGAGACGGACGCCATCGCGGCATGGCTCACCTCGCTGCCAAAGCCCATCGCGCTGCTGGCGTGCTACGATCTGCGCGGCCAGCAGGTGCTCGACGCCGCGCGGCGTGCCGGCCTTTCCGTGCCGGAGCAGATCGCGGTGCTGGGTGTGGATAACGATGAGCTTTTGTGCGCCCTGTCGCCGCCACCGCTTTCCAGCATCATCCTCAATGGGCGGCGCACCGGCTGGCTCGGGGCGGAGACGCTCGCCAGGCTCATGGGTGGGGAAAAACTGGCGGGCGACGTGCATTTTATTCCGCCGATCGGCATCGCGACGCGGCAGAGTACGGACACGCTCGCGGTCGCCGATCCGCAACTCGCGCGCGCGCTGCGCTTCATCCGCGAGCGAGCTTGCGACGCGATCGACGTGCCGGACATCCTGCGCCACGCGCCGATGGCCCGGCGCTCGCTCGAAAATCGGATGCGGGAGACCATCGGGCGCACTCCGAACGAGGAAATCCTGCGGGTGAAACTGGCGCGTGCCCGGCAGCTCCTCGCCACGACCCGATTGAGCCTCGGCGATGTCGCGGATCGCTGCGGCTTTCGGCATTCGGAATATTTCAGCGTCGTCTTCAAGCGCGAGACTGGCGTGACGCCGGGCGGTTTCCGCAGAGAGCACGGACGCCAGAAGTAGGAGGCACCCCGGAAAGTAACTCAAGCGACTTTCGGGATAGGCGGTTCGTTTTCCGGTGCCGCTTTCCCCATCGCCCGCACCTCCTACAGCGCCGTCGCCATAGCGCGGCGGAGCGACGCCTGCGACGCGCTTCGTTGCCAAAAGCGGGTCGGTGTAGAAGACTGGCGGCATGTCGGACCTCAAATCACAGATCCTCGGATACGGTCGCCGTGCGCGCGCGGCAGCGCGATTGCTCGCGCGACTCGATGCGGCGGCGAAGAATGCGGGGCTCCTGGCGATGGCGGATGAGATTGTCGCGGCGGAGGGGGAAATCCTCGCGGCGAATGCGCGCGATTTGGCGCAGGCGAAGGCGAATGGCTTGAGCGGCGCGATGCTGGAACGGCTCGCGCTGAACGACAAGAAACTCGCCGCGATGGCGGCGGGCATTCGCGAAGTCGCGGCGCTGCCCGATCCGGTCGGCGAGACGATCCGCGACTGGACGCGCCCGAACGGGCTGCGCATCACGAAGGTGCGCGTGCCGATCGGCGTGATCGGGATCATTTACGAATCACGCCCGAATGTGACCAGCGACGCAGCGGTGCTTTGCACGAAGACGGGGAATGCGACGATCCTGCGAGGTGGTTCGGAGGCGATCCATTCGAACGTGGCGATCGCGGCGGCGCTGAGTCGCGGTGGCGCGAAGGCGGGGCTGCCGGCGGATGCGATCGTGCTCATCCCGGTGACGGATCGCGAAGCGGTGCGGCACATGTGCGAGATGGATCAGTATCTGGATTGCATCGTGCCGCGCGGCGGCAAGGGGCTGATCGAGGCCGTCGTGAGCCATGCGCGGATGCCGGTGATCAAACATTACGATGGCATTTGCATCATGTATGTGGACAAGGACGCAGACCTCGCGATGGCGCAGAGCATCGTGGTGAATGCGAAGTGCCAGCGGCCCGGCGTGTGCAATGCGATCGAGACGGTGCTGGTGCATCGCGCGGTTGCGGAGGAGTTTTTTGCGACGACGGGAGCGGCGCTTTTGGAGAAGGGCGTGGAGTTGCGCTGCGATGAGGCTGCGCTGAAAACGCTAAACGCCAAACGCCAAACACCAAACGCGAAACGGATTGTTGCCGCGACGCCGGAGGATTTTCGGACGGAGTTTCTTGATCTGATTCTTGCGGTGAAAGTGGTCGATTCACTTGATGAAGCGGTGGCGCACATCGAGGAGAATGGGTCGCATCACAGCGATGGGATCGTGACGGCGAATGGGGTGACGGCGGAGCGGTTTTTGGCGGAGGTCGATAGCGCGACGGTGTATTGGAATGCTTCGACGCGGTTCACGGATGGCGGCGAATTTGGCTTTGGCGCGGAGATCGGGATCAGCACGGACAAGCTGCACGCGCGTGGGCCGATGGCGCTGGAGGAACTGACGACTTACAAATATCAACTGCGCGGGACGGGGCAGATTCGGGAGTGAGCGCGATTCGATTGCTCTAAGAACGGCGGGGGAAGATTGCCGCGAAGGACGCGGAGGACGCGGAAAACACGGATGAGGAAGAACTGGGATTTCGGGTTTGCCATTCAGAATCCCGCTTCTCCGCGATTTCCGCGGCAACTCGATCGCTGCTCCAGAACTACTCGACCGCGCCTGCCCTTTGCTGAATCCGAATGATCACGAACTCGGCGGGGCGTAACGGCGCAAAGCCAATTTCGATATTCAGGATGCCCTTCGCGATGTCCGCGTCGGTCATCATTTCGCGGTCGCATCTCACGTAGAATGCGTGTTGCGGGGTGGTGCCCTGGAACGCGCCTTGGCGGAAAAGTGCGTGCAGAAAATCGGCGACGCTGCGGCGGAGTTGCGCCCAGAGCGGCTCATCGTTCGGCTCGAAGACGGCCCAGCGTGTGCCGCGGTCGATGCTTTCCTCGATGAACAATCCGAGTCGGCGGACGGCGATGTATTTCCACTCGGAGGCGAGTTCGTTCGCGCCTTCCATCGTCCGCGCGCCCCAGGCGACGATGCCGAATGTGGGGAATGTGCGGAGGCAATTGACGGCGCGGGCGTTGAGCGGATCGCTTTCGTTGTCGTTCAGATTGTAGTCGAGCGACTTCACACCGAGCAGGCCGGCGTATGGACCGGCGGGAGATTTCCAAACGCTGACGGTGTCGGAAATGCGCGCGATGAGTCCGGCGATGGTGCCGCTGGGCGGGATGCTGCGCGGATGGCCGTTGTTCAACGGGTCGCTGATTTTCGTCCATGGAAAATAGATCGCGGCATTCCTTGAGCGCGGGAGTGCGCTGCTTTGCGCGAAGGTTTCCATCTCCGCTGGCGTGCGCACATTTACGGGCGGATCGACGATGAGCAGCGCGCGCCGCCCGCGACAAAATTCCGCGGCGGCGGCGATGATCGCGGGAGTGGTGATGCCGGGAAGTGCGAGGAGATTGAACGCATCCACGGCGGCGAGCGCGCGAATTCCCGCGAGCACTTTCGCGGCGGACGCGCGTTTTGCGATGCGCACGACGACGGCCTCGGCTCCGCCATTCGCGAAGAACTGCCGCACCGCGTAGCCCAACTGCAAATCCTGCGCGAGCCCGCCGAAGCGCTGCTCAAATTCCGCGAAACTGGCGATGCGCTCGGGCCGGTTCACGCTGCCTTTTTTGGCGGAGCCGATGAATGCGGCGACGCCAGTGGGAACGCCGGTGATCGTGCGGGGAATCGCGGAATCTTCCTCGATGAAAACTTCGGGAGGCATGTGCGCGGGGACTATCCGCCCGCGACGATGCGGACGATTTCGATGCGATCACCTTCCGCCAGCGCGCGTGCATTCCATTCGGCGCGACGCAGCGCGAGGCCGTTGTGCTCGACCAAAGTCGCGGGCGCGGGGAGCGCGAGTTCTTCGATCAATTCGGCGACATTTTGCGAGCGAGCCACCAGCCGGTTCTCGCCGTTGATCGAGATCGTCACGGCGCGAGGATGGCTTGATCCCAATCCTTCCACACGGGCTCGAATCCTTTCGCTTGCAGCATCGTCGCGATCTCCGCGGGCGAGCGTTGGTCGGCGATTTGAAATTGCTCGGTGGCATTCGCGTCGTGCGAACACGCGTCCGATTTCACCACGCGACCGCGGATGGTGAGGTGCAGATCGTCGCGCCCTTCGCCGGTGTAGCCGCCGGGTTCGGTATGGCTGCCGGCGCTCATCATCGTGATGCCGAGCGGCAGCAGCGCGTCGCGCAAGGCGGGCGATTCGCGCGTGCTCATGACGATGCCGACGTGGGGAAAAGTCACGCGCAGCGCGCAGACGAGCTGCACGAAATCGCGATCCGCGAGCTGATGCCGCGGCTGAAATTCCCCCGCGCACGGACGCAGCCGCGGCAGGCTGACGGTGAACTGCGCCTTCCAGCATCGCCGCAGCAAATAGTCCAAATGCGCCGCGAGCGCGCACGCCTCCGCGCGCCATTCCGACAGGCCAAAAAGCGCACCGACGCCAATGCGACGAAACCCGCCCGCGTAAGCGCGTTCCGGGCACGCGAGCCGCCAGTCGTAGTCGCGTTTCGGCCCCGCTGTGTGGAGTTCCGCGTAAGCCGCGCGATCGTAAGTTTCCTGATAGACCACGAGCCCTTCCGCGCCCGCCGCCACGAGCAACGCGTAGTCCGGCGTCTCCATCGGCGCGACTTCCAGCGCGAGCCCCGGCACCTCCGGCGCGAGCGCGCGCACGCAGCGTGCGAGGTATCCGTTCGAGACAAATTTCGGATGTTCGCCCGCGACGAGCAGCACATTGCGAAAACCTTCCTTCGCGAGATGCCGCGCCTCTTTCACCACGGACTCGATCTCGAGCGTCACCCGCAGGATCGCGTTGTCGCGCGAGAAGCCGCAGTAGGCGCAGTTATTGATGCACTCATTGGAAAGATAGAGTGGCGCGAAGAGGCGGATGGTTTTCCCAAAATGCCGCCGGGTGAGCGCGGCGGACTCGCGCGCGAGCGTCTCCAAATCCGCATCCGTGCGCGGATCGAGCAGCGCGGCAAAGCGGCGCACGAGCGGCGGGTGCGTGGATGGATCGGCGAAGTCGGGCATGAGCGATGAGTAATGGCGCATCGCGCGGCTGCATTCAACCAGAACGCCGCGCGTTGCCTCACGGGAAAATGACACCGGAGGCTCGGGCTTCGATGGCATGGACAAGGGCGGGTCGATGGGCGTGCCGCGCCAGTGCAAAGATTTTCCGCAGCCGCTTCTAAGTCCGGGATGCAGACTTCCTGTCGATGCTTTGCCCCACCGCTGGTTTGGCGGAAGCCGCTCGCTGCTCCACTGGATCGAGATCATCGATGATCACAATCGCTTGGTGCCCCTGGCGCGGCCCTACCCGCACATTCCGCCCATCCTCCCGGGTGCGATCGGGCTTGGCAGTCTTGCAGATGCCGTGAGCGACTATAGGCTGCGATGCCAATGACCCTCAGTGAGAAAGTCCATACAACTCCGAAGCCAAAGCGGCGCGGACGGTTGCGACGGCTCGTGAGGTGGGGATTTTTGCTGCTCGCGATCGTGGTGGTTTTTCATCGCCCGCTGGTGCGTTTCATCGCCATCCAGATCGCAGCGCGACAGCATCTCGCGCTGGATTTTCGGCTTTCGGGAACGGTGTTCACGAACCTCAAGATCGAGGGCATCCGGGTCGCGCCGAATGGCACCGGGCCAACGCCGGTCGAGAAAATCGCGATTGAGCGGCTGCGGTTCGACTACAGCATTCCGATGCTGATCCGCCACGGGCTCGGCGAATTTTTACGCAGCTACGAAATCCACCGCGCGGATCTCGCATTCGTGGAGATCCCGCGCGACGCGAAATCCCCGCGGCGGGAGCGTGAGAAGGCGGGCATCATCCGCATCCTTCGGACGATCCTGGCGCAGCCGGCGGCGTACGCGGATCGGGCGGAGATCGAGGATTTCAATCTCCGCATCCGCACGGAAAAACACGAGACTCGCGTGGAAGGCGTCCACATCCTGCTCGCGCCGGATCGCGCTGGCTACGTGCGGGCGCGGCGGGTCGCGGCGCCGCATCTGCCGGTGTGGGAAAATCTCAGCGCCGAGACCAGCTACACGGCGCGCAATTTGTTCGTGAAGAATCTCACGATCACGCCCGATCTGGTGCTGCGCGATGTGAATTTCGACGCCTCGCAGCGCGCGGAAAACAAGGGGAACATGAGCCTGCGCGCGAATGTCTTTGGCGGCGAGGTGTGGCTTTTCATCGACGGCAGCCAGCTCCGCGAAAAGGGGAAAAACCTCGAACACAGCTATGCGACGAAGACGAAGCTCACGGTGACGAATGTGAACGCGCGAGCGGCGGCGGCGTATTTCGGATTGAAAAATCTGCCGCTGGAAACGGTCGCGTCGTTCAAGGCGGAATTTTCCGGCGAGCCGGAGAAGCCGCGGACATGGCGGGGAGAAATGATGGCGGTCGTGGAGCGGATCGCGGCGGGGCCGCTGCAAATCGAGCGGGTGAATTTGAACTCATCGGTGAAGGACGGGACGGCGCTGGTCGCGCTGGATGCCGGCGTGGCGGGAAACACGGTGACGATTTCCGCCACCGCGCAGGTGCCGGAATCGGTGAACGATTTCGACACGACGAATGGCGAAGCGACGATCGCCATCGACGCGCCGCACCTGGCGGAACTCGGCGGCGCGCTGCGCATGAAGGAGCCGATGACCGGCGCGGCCTCGGCGAATGCACGGGTGACGCTGCGTGATCGCGTGGCTGCGACCTCGGTAAATCTGACCGCGGACAACGTCGCTGTCGGCCCCGTCGGCCTCACCACCGCGCGGTTGAAACTCACGGCGGAGAAGAAGTTTGGCGGCAAGGGATTCGAGGGTGTCAGTGGACAGATCGGCGGCGACCTTGCCGGCGTGCGCTTCAAGACGTTCGCGACGGACTCGGCGACGCTGGTCGCGTCGTTGAGCGGGCGGGTGGTCGATGTTTCCCGGCTCGAAATCGCGCGCGGCGAAAACAACGTGAGCGCGAACGGCACTTATGAAATCCCGGTCGATCTGAAATCGGCGGCGAAAGCTCCGGTGGATGCGCGGATCACGATCAATGCGCCGCGGCTGGCGGAGTTTGGGATCGTGGTGAAGGATCACGCGCTCGACGGGCGTATCACGGCGCAAGGCGCGGTGAAGCTCATCGATGGCGCGCCGGTCGGGGGCATCGAGATCGACGGTGGCGGCTTCAAGCTCGGCACATTCGCCGCGGAGTCGCTGGTCGCGCGGGTGAAGCTGGCGGACCGCGCGGCGGAGATCGAGCGGCTCACTTTGAAACTCAACGCGAAGGATCAAATCTCGGCGTCTGGAAAAGTGACGGTCGATGCTCCGAATACGTACGACGGAAAGCTCGTCGCCGGGATCGAAAACCTGGCGGTGGTGCAGCCGCTCCTCGAAATCTTCGGCGTCAAGGAATCGCTCGCGGGCAGTCTGGCTATCGACTGGAAGGGAAAGGGTGACATCAAGCCGGCGACTTACGCGGGTGATATGAAGCTCGCGATTTCCAAAGCGAAATACGGAAAGATCGATCTCAGCGAAGTGCGGCTCGCGGCGGTGTACGGGCCGAACTATGCGAAATCGACCGAACTGCGCATCGTCACGGGCACGACGAAATTTGAGTGCGATCTCGACATCGAGGAAGGCAAGCTGCGCCTTCAGAAAATCAACCTGCAGCAGGGCGAGCAGACCGCGCTCACCGGCTACATTTTTCTCCCGATCGACCTCGCGAGCCCGACCCAAAAAATCCCGCTGGAGGAGCGGCTCGCGATGAATCTGACCGCGAACAGCGTCGATCTCGACAAGCTGTTCGCCAGCCTCGGCAAGACCTCGCCCATCAGCGGCACAGTCTCCGCGACGCTCGTCTCGGGCGGCACGCTGCTGAATCCCGCGGGGCAGTTGCAGATGAAGGCGCGGGCGATCACGGCGAAGTCCGCGCCGAAATTCGACCAGGCGGAACTCGATCTGACGCTGAACTATTCCGAGAAGTTTCTGACGCTGGATGCGACTGCGCGACAGCGCGAAATCCAGCCGCTCATCATCAAAGGACGACTGCCGCTCGACATCGAAAAAGCGGTGAAAGAGAAAGCGTACGATCCCGCGTTGCCGATTGATTTCACGGCGAAGATCGCGCCCTCGCCGCTCGCGAACATCCCAAAATTCGTCCCGGCCGTGCGCCGCATCGATGGCACGCTGGGGCTCGATCTGCGAGTCGCGGGCACGTTTGGAAAACCGGAAATCACGATGGGACTCGACGTCGATCTCAAGGGCGCGCGGATGACGGCGGAAAGCGTGCCGGCGGTCGGCGCATTCCAGGCAAAGCTCGGGTATGCGAACCAGACGCTTTCGTTGAATGCCTTCAAAGGCGAACTCGGCGGCGGCACTTTCAAACTCAGCGGCACGGTGAAAGCGCCGGAACTCGACCAGCTCAGTTTCGGACCGAAGGTGGTTTTCCCAAAAGCGATCGCGCCGATCTTCGACCTGCGGCTGGAATCCGACGAAGTGCTGGTGCTGCGAAACGACTCCATCACCGTGCGCGCGGACGCCGACGTGAAACTCGCGGGGCCGCTGAATGCTGCCGCTGCGACCGGCACGATCTACGTCACCCACAGCCGCTTTTTCAAAGAGATCGACATCCTGCCGATCGCGCTGCCGGGCCGCCCGAAGCCCGCGCCGAAATCCGCGCCGCGGCAGAAGAACATTTCATTTCCCAATCCCCCGCTGCGCGACTGGAAATTCGACGTCGCGATCAAGACGCGAGACGACGATCCGTTCCGCGTCCGCGGCAATCTGGCGAACGGTGCTGCCGCGCTTGCGCTGCGGTTTGCGGGCACCGGGCTGAAGCCGTGGCTCGACGGCAACATCCGCATCGACTCGTTCAACGCGAGCCTGCCGTTCAGCCGGCTGTCCGTGACACGCGGGTATATCTATTTCAATGAGGACGCGCCATTCGAGCCATTGCTCGATCTCCAGGCGGAGTCGCGGGCGCGCGATTATTTGATCAACGCATACATTTACGGCAGCGGGACCAGTCCGCAGATTTCGCTTTCGAGTGAGCCGCCGCTGCCGCACTCGGACATCGTCTCGCTGCTCGCCACCGGCACGACGACAGCCGATCTCGGCGCGAATTCCGAAGCGCTCATGAGCCGCGCGGCGATGCTCGCCCTGAAGCAGGGCTATCAGAAACTTTTCAAACGCGGCACGCCGCCGCCGCCCACGGCTGCGAAGACCGAGGATGGAAATTTGCTCGATCGTTTTGAGATGGCGCTCGGCTCGACCAGCAACCGGAGCGGTCGCCAGGAAATCATCACCAGCTTCAAGATCAACGATCAGCTCTACCTCATCGGCGACGCAGGCGTGGATGGACAGTTCACGGGCCGTCTGAAATATCTCATCCGATTCCGCTAGATGCGCCGCGCACCGATTCCCCTGCTCCTACTCCCGCTCCTGGCACTCGCTTCCGCGCCTGCCGCCGACAATGCGCGCAACGCCCTGCTCGGCGCGGAGCTTCTGCAAACCGCCCTTGCTCCGGCAGTGAAGCAGCGCGTCGAATTCGTCGGCGCAAAGTCTTTCAACGAAGCCGAACTCAACGCGGCGATCGCCGAGCAGATCCGCGAGGTCACCGACGGCGGAGTGACACCCGCGCGGGCCGACGACATGGCATTTTACCTCGGTGCGTTTTATCGGAAGAAAGGCTTTGCCGACGCTCAGGTGGACTACGAAATCCGTGGCGATAAAGTGCTCCTGAAGATCAGCGAAGGTCCGCGGTCGCTGCTGCGTTCCGTCACTTTCGAGGGCAATCGCTCGATTCCGAAAGCCACACTTTGGGAATACTTTCTCGGTGCCACGGAAGAGCGACTCCAAAAGGAGGCGGAGATGTTTCCCTACAATGCCGGCGAGATCGCGAGCGGCGCGGATCGCGTGCGCGGCTTCTACATTTCCGAGGGTTATCTCGATGCTGTCGTCGATGCCGCGAAGATCGACCTCGCGGAGAATGGCACGCGCGCGAGCGTGACGGTGCGCATCGAAGAGCGGCAGCGATACGTTTTCGGAAATGTGCAGTTTGGCGGGGATGCCAAATTCTCACGCGCGGAATTGATCAAGGCGATGGGCGAGCCGGTCGATGGTCCGTTTTCGGCCACGAAGGTGACGAACGCGCAGCGCAACATTCAGTCGTTCCTCAAAGCCCACGGCTATTACCAGGCCGATGTCGCCGTCGCCGCCGATCCGGCGAAGGCAGTGCGCGGGCGCGTTGCGGTGCGCTTCGATGTCACGCCGCGCCGGCTGTTTTACTTCGATGGCATCACCGCGAAAGGCACCGACCGCCTGCGGCCCGACTTCCTGCCGAAACGGTTCGCGCACTTGAAGGGCGAAAAGTATGACCCGGAAAAGCTGGATGAAACTTTTCGCGAAATGCTGCGCACCGGCCTTTTCAAAAACCTGCGCATTTCCCCCACGCCGATCAACGGCGACCGGCTGCGAATCGACCTCACGGTGGAGGAAGCGAAGGCGCGCGAAATCGGTGCCACGATCGGGGCCGGTTCGTATGAAGGCGTGAGCGTCGGCATCCGGCTCGCGGATCGGAATCTCCTCGGCCGCGGGCGTCCCCTTTCGCTCGGCGTGGACTACTCGCAGCGCGGCCTCCGCGGCGAATTGCTCTACGTCGATCCGTGGCTTCTCGACACGCGGTTCAATCTCCGCGCGCGCCTTTACTCGGCGATCCGCGATGAGGACGGCTACTCGAAAAATGAAATCGGCTGGCGGTTCGATCTCTCGCGAAAACTTCTCCCGCATCTCGAACTCGGTGCATTCGTCGAGCAGGAAAAAGTCACACTCACCGCGAATGGCATCGACCTCGCGCAACTCGGCCCGACGGACTACTTTCTCACCAGCGTCGGCCTCACCGCGTCGATCGACTACCGCGACGATCCGATCAATCCGTCGCGCGGCTTCATTTTCACCAACGCCACCGACTTCTCGACGATCGACGGCGAACCTGCGTTCACGCGCTATACCGTCCGCTTTTCCTACTACCTCTCCGTGCGAAAACTTCTGTTCGCCTTTGGCGCGCGCAGCGGTCTCATCGCGCCCATCGCCGACCGCTCGGACATCCCGATCGACGTGCGCTACTTCAGCGGCGGCGGCACCACGGTGCGTAGTTTCGCCGAGCGCGAACTCGGCCCGCAAAGCCGGAGCGGCGACCCCACCGGCGGCGAATTTTTCACCATCTTCAATGCCGAGATGACCTTCCCGCTCGTGCGCGGGCTGCAAGGCGCGGTGTTCATCGATGCGGGAAATCTCACGACTTCCGATGACATCGGCCTCGACGACATGCGCTACGCCACCGGCCTCGGCCTGCGCTACAAACTCCCGATCGGCCCGCTGCGCCTCGACTACGGCGTGAATCCATCCCCGAAAGGCGACGAAGCGCGCGGCGCATTTCACTTCTCGTTTGGCTTTGCGTTTTGACCGCGCGCTGTCCGCACTTTTAATCCCACCCGAACATTGGCGACGATTTGGATTGTTCACCGCGCACGTTTCTTTCTATGTAGAGGGGACAAAGTACCGAATGGCCGCGGCGAAAATCAGCAAATTCATTTCTGCGAATCGATGCATCCTTGTCATCGGCATTATCTCGATGATCGCGGTGGGCGAGTCGCGCGCGGCGAAGCCGAAAAGTAAACGGACGCCTGCGCAGGCCGCGCCGCACCTCCCGAAAAAAGAACATCGCTCGCCGGTCAGCCGGATTTTTCTCGGTGACGAATACGGCGAGCAGACCGTGCAGGAGTCGCCGCCAAAAAGCCCGGCGCAGTTCAATCCCGACCCCGGCGGAACCGGCGGCGCGGTGCCACCGCCCGCAGTCCCGGAATGGGTGGCACCGGAGCAGAATCTTCTGTTCGGTCCGCAGCCGCTTCCGCCGCCGAAGTATGGCAGCGCGCCGCTGAGTGGCAGCGAGAAACTTCCGCGTCGCGGTGTGCTGGGTCGCACGGCGTCGAATCACATCTGGGAGTATCCCGAGTATCCGCTGGGGCGCGAAGGGCTCGGCTTTCCGCAGGGTTTCACGGGCGTGCCAAATCGCTGGTATCTGAACATCCCGCACTGGCAGCGCTACATGGATCCGTCGCACGAGACGCCTTACATGTATGACACGCCGCGGCTGTGGCATCCGTACGAGCAGAGCACGCTGAAGGGGGATGTGCCGATCATTGGGGAGGACATCTTCATGAATTTGACGGCGAAAAATTTCACGCTGATCGAAAAGAAAAAGCTGCCGACACCGAGCGGAGTGAGCGCGGCGCAGCCGAATTCGTCGGAGTTTTTCGGACGCAGCGAGCAGTCGCTGTTCGTGAATGATTTTTCGATCGCGGTGGATATTTTCGAGGGCGAGACGGCGTTCAAGCCGGTGACGTGGCTGATCCGCGTGCTCGGCGTTTACAACAACAACTGGATCCGCGTGCAGGAGAACAACCTCATCGACGCCGATCCGCGCGGCACGATTTTCGAGGACGACAGAAGCTCGCCGGATGCCGGCAAGATTCAGGCGATCCCAAATCGCAGCACGGACTTCAATCCGGTGGCCGGTTTGCCCGGCGCGTTCAAGTCGGATGTGAATCCGGGCGACGTGTTCAACTTTCTCCAGCCGGGGCTGAAGAGCGCGGGCAATGCGAAGGATCCCGTGCCCGTGGCGAATGCGACAAACGAAATCCCGAAGAATGGCACGAAGGACAAAAACCGGCGCGACAACAAGGATCGGAACAAGGACTTCGCCGGCACGCGCTACACCGAGCGGCATCGGGATTTCATCGCGCTCCAGGAAGCGTTCGGCGAAATCCACATCGGCGATCTGTCGAACAACTATGACTTCCTCTCGTCGCGCTGGGGCATCCAGCCGTTCGTCTCGGACTTCCGCGGTTTCATCTTCTCGGACACGAATCTCGGCGCGCGGATTTTTGGCAACTGGGATAACAACCGCTGGCAATACAACCTCGTCTATTTCAACCAGCGCGAGAAGGACACTTACTCGGACTTGAATACATTCGAGTCGCGCAAGCAGCAGGTGCTGATCGCGAATGTGTTCAAGCAGGACTTTCTGTTCAAAGGCTACACGGCGCAGTGGAGCTTCCACATGAACCATGACGACGGTGGCACGCACTACGACAAGAACGGGAACATCACCCGGCCCGCCGTGCTCGGCAGCGTGGAAGACGATGGCCGGCCGGGCAGCGACGGGCAGCTCAAGGGTCACGACGTAAAAGCGTTCTATTTCGGATGGACTGGCGACGGCCACATCGGGCGGATGAACATCACGCACGCCTACTACCACGTCGTCGGCGAGGATGAATTTAACGGCCTCGCCGGGCGGAAGGTCGATATCGACGCGCACATGGCCGCGCTCGAGTTGAGCTACGATCGCGACTGGATTCGCTTCAAACTCTCCGGCTTCTACGCCAGCGGCGACAGCAACCCGACCGATCGCACGGCGAAAGGTTTTGACTCGATCATCGACAATCCGTTTTTCGTCGGCGGACCGTTCAGTTGGTACGTGCATCAGGGCTTTAATCTCGCCGGGACTGCGGTGAGCCTGAAGCAGCGCGATTCGCTCATCCCAAATCTGCGCACCAGCAAAACCGAGGGCCAGTCGAACTTCGTGAACCCCGGCGTCTTCATCCTCGGTGCGGCGACGGACATCGACATCACGCCGAAGCTCAAAGCCTTCGCCAACGTGAACTACATCTGGCTCGCGGAAACCAAGCCGATCGAAATCGCGCTCCAGACGAACAAGTCGCGCGACGAACTCGGCCTCGATTGCAGCCTCGGTTTCAAATACCGCCCGCTGCTCACCGACAACATCGTCATGGCCGCTGGCATGGGCGTCTTTTTCCCCGGCGCGGGCTACCGCGACATCTATCGGCGGAATACGCAGTACGTCCCCGGCTACGGCCCGCAGGAACAGGCGGGAAAAGTCGATCGCTTCCTCTACAACGCGTTCTTTTCGATCTCGTTCGTCTATTGATCTGGCAGTCGTTCGCCGGCGGGCCGGGCTTCAGTTTGATTTTGTGCGGCCATAGGAATCGGCTCCGCAGGCGCATTTTTCCCACATTTCCCTGCCGCCAAAAAATTTCCCAACGAATTTTGAACCTCCCGCAAAGTCGCGGGTCGAAGGATACAGTTTTCAGTTTTCCTTGGTTGGGGCGGGCTGGCGCTGAGTGGGCGCCAGCCCGTTTTTTTTGTCCTGAAAGCACCGGCGTCTTCCGCCTGTCAATTTCCGCCATTTCCACGCATCGTCCACCGCTTCACCACCCATGAAATCCTCCAAACGCCTCTTCCTCTCCACCCTTCCCCTCCTCACCATCGCCCTCCTCTCCGGCACCGGACCACATGCCGGCGCGGCGGCCACCAGCAAAAAAAAGGTCGCCTTCGTCACCAACGGCGTCGCGTCGTTCTGGACGATCGCTTCGGTTGGTGTGAAGGCCGCGAGCGAGAAATACGGCGTGGACGCGCAGACGCTCATGCCCGTCGAAGGCATCAGCGACCAAAAACGCATCATCGAAGATTTGCTGACGCGCGGGACCGACGGCATCGCCGTCAGCCCGATCGACCCGGTCAACCAAACTGAGCTGCTCAACAAGGTCGCCAAGCGCACCAAACTCATCACGCACGATTCCGATGCGCCCGGCAGCGACCGGCAGGTTTACATCGGCATGGACAACTACAAAGCCGGCCGGCTCTGCGGCGATCTCGTTCGCGAGGCCATGCCCGACGGCGGCACGGTCATGATTTTCATCGGCCGCCTCGAGCAGGACAACGCCAAGCGCCGCCGCCAGGGCTGCATCGACGCCATCCTCGGCCGTCCGGTGAACCCCAACAACTTCGATCCGCCGTCCACCGTCATCGAGGGCAACAAATTCAAAATCCTCGGCACGCTCACGGATCAATTTGACCGCGCAAAAGGCAAGGCCAACGCTGAGGACACGCTCGCGAAATATCCCAACATCGGCTGCATGGTCGGCCTCTTTGCCTACAATCCGCCGCTCATGCTTGAAGCGCTGACGCAGGCGAAAAAGCTCGGCCAGGTGAAAGTCGTGGCTTTCGACGAGGACGACGCCACCCTCGCCGGGATCGAAAAAGGCACCGTCCACGGAACCGTCGTGCAGAACCCCTACATGTACGGTTTCAAATCCATCGAAATCCTCGCGGAACTCGCGAAAGGAAACACCAGCGTCATCCCCGCCGACAAATTCATCGACATCCCCGCCCGGCAGATACGCAAGGACACGGTCGGTGAGTTTTGGGCGGATTTGAAGACGAAGACGGGAAAGTAGGCGAGGTTTCCAACCTCGCGCGGCAGGTCCGCTTGGCGTTACTCGGATGCGCGTGGTTGGAAACCTCGCCTACTTTCCAAAAAGAGCGACGCCGCAGGGTTTGCCTGCGGCGTCGGTCCTGAACCCTCAGAAGTCTTCCGGCTGGGAGGTCCGGAGAGATTCTGCGTTGGGTGAGGTGAATTTACTTGCGCACAGCGACCTGGCGGCGCGTCCGCGCGAGACTGGCTCCGACGAGCGCGAGACCAAAAAGGGCCGTGCCGGGCTCGGGCACGGCAGGCTGGACGATGGCGAGGCTGAAAGGACGCGCCGTGCCAGCGGGTGAATTGATGACGCCGACCGGTGTCGCGGCACCCGTGCCGAGATTTATGGTGTAGAGCGAGGCGATGCTGTTCGAGGTGAGCAGGGCGTAGGCAGTGTTGCTTCCGAAGCCATCGGACAGGATGTCGAATCCGGTGAGGTCGGTGGTATTGACGCCGAGCGGACCGACTGTCAGGAGCTCGCCAACGTTGGGATTGAGCGTGCGGACGAGGATGTCGAGATTCGGATCGATGTAGAAAAGTGCCGTGCCAGTGCCGGGGTTGTTATCGCTGTTGAGGTAGGCAGCTTCGTTGAGGTTGGGATTGACACCAACGTTGGCGTCGCCAACGGCAAAGGCGAGAGTGCCATCGACGATTGTCGCGCCGGTGTTCACGTTGATGCGGAGGTTTTGGTCGTCGAAATTGACCAAGCGCATCCGGTCGGGCACCGGATTGAAATCAATGCCCAGACTGCGCGTGCTGGAAGCGGGCACTGGGACGGGAGGCGAAGGGAGAGGCGCAGGGTTCGGCGTGGACGCGAGCGTCGTCGCAGCGGTGTTGAGATCTATGGTGACCACGGCGTTGGACTGCTGGGAGAAGCCGTAAAGCAGCCCGTTGGAAGGGCGGAAGTCGATGCCGTCGAGCCGGAGAGCCGCGCCGCTGAAGCCACCGACCAGCGTGGTGGTGCCGGGTGTGGCGAGGTCAAACTTGATGAGGGAAAGGCCGTTGTCCGCGATTGCGTAGGCGGTTTGCGCGCGGCTGGTGGCCGCGTTGATGGTCAGCGCGGTGACTGCGATCGCGATGGAGGTTTTCAGGATGGTTTTCATATTCTGTGAGTAAAGTTGAGTTGAGGGTTTTCCCTGAGATGCATTCAGGGACTTCCGCAGAGCGCGGTCGCTGTGTTTCAAACTGATAGCAAAACTCGCGGGAACGACCAAGCGTTCCTTTGTAGGAAGGCTCCTACAGCGGCGCGCGATCAGTCGGCATGGTGGATGAGCCTCCGAAGCAGACTGGAGCGCGCGCATCTTCACGACCGGCCCTTCCCATAAGGCCGTGCCGAGTCTGGCTGACGCAACCCGTCCAAATGCTTTGCCGACAGCGCGGCTTTTCCCCAACTTGACGCCATTGCCCAAAGCCTCCCAAACCGAAATGCGCGCTGTATGAAAAACGTCCCCGATCCCTTTCGCGAAATCCGCAACGCAGACGGCGTCCTCGAATGTCCTTTCCAGGGTAAAAGCGTACCGATGATTCTGCGGCATGAGGACGTGCGCAAGGCCGCGAAGGATTGGCAGACGTTCAGCTCGGACGCGCCGTTTCGCGTGCCGATCCCGTCGGAGGAGGAAGTCCGTTCGATGCGGCAATTGCCGATCGAAACGAATCCTCCCGAGCACACCGAATATCGCGCCATCGTCGAGCCGTTTTTCCAGCGCGCAAAGCAGGCCGACGTGATCGCGAAAGTGGAGGCATTGATCGCGGAAAAAATCTCCGAAGCGCTGGGCCGGGAATCCGTCGAGATCGTGAATGAATTCGCGTTGCCGGTGCAGTCGCGCGCGCTCACTTACCTGCTGAATATGCCCGAGGCGGAAGCGGACACCTGGATCGGCTGGGGCATGCACGTCTTCAAAGTCACGGGCGGAGAATTCAAAGAAGGCACGACGCTCGAAGACTACCTCAGCGCGCAGTTCGATCGCGCCGCGGCGAACCCCGGCGCGGATTTCTTCAGCGCGCTGACCCAGGCGAGCTATCGCGGACGACCTCTCACGCGCGAGGAAATGATGGGTTTTGGCAATCTCACCTTTGCCGGCGGGCGCGACACCATCATTCACAGCATTTCCTCCGTCCTCGCGTATTTTGGCGGGAACCCGGATGCCTTGGAATACTTGCGCGCGGACCCAAAGCGCATCGTCCTCGCGAGCGAGGAATTCTTCCGCGCCTTCATGCCGCTCACGCACATTGGGCGGGTGTGCCCGGTCGAGACCAGCGTGCATGGCGTGCCGGTGAAAGCGGACGAGCGCGTGTCGCTGTGCTGGGCCTCGGCGAACTTCGACGAAACCGTCTTCGACGCACCACAGGAAATCCGCCTCGACCGGAAGCCAAATCCGCACATCTCGTTCGGCTTCGGCGCACATCTCTGCCTCGGCGCGCCGCACGCGCGATTGATCGTGCGCAGCCTGTTGCAAGCGCTCACCGAGCGCATCGGGCGCATCACCGTGCTCGCTGCAAAAGCACACATCGAACACGAAGCGCGCTACCAGCGCGCGAACGGCTATGAATCGCTCACGATCAAGCTCGCCCCTCGCTGATCACTTCCCGCATTCGCATGGCCAAGTGGAACCCGGCTACGTCTTTTTAGCGGTGCTTGCGATATAGATTTCGCGCAGTTGCTTGAAATCCACCTCGACGGGCGAGTGCGTCATGAGATCGACACCGCGGTTGTTTTTCGGAAATGCAATCACATCGCGGATGCTTTCCGCGCCGACGATGAGCATGACGAGGCGGTCGAGGCCGAGCGCGATGCCACCGTGCGGCGGGGCACCGAAGCCAAATGCGCGCAGCAGGTGGCTGAACTTCACCTGCTGCTCTTCCGGCGTGACGCCGAGCGTCTCGAACATCTTCGCCTGCAAATCGCGCTCGTGGATGCGGATCGAGCCGCCGCCGAGTTCCACGCCATTGTGCACCACATCGTAGGCGACGGCGCGGACTTTTCCAAAGTCGCCCGCTTCGAGCAGCGGCATGTCCTCGGCGTTGGGGCGCGTGAACGGGTGATGGACGGCGACCCAGTGATTGTCCTCCGCACTGAACGCAAGCAGCGGAAAATCCACGACCCACAGGAAGTTCAGTTCGTCCTTCGCCGCCGCCAGCAGGCCGAGCAATTCCGCGCAGCGCAGCCGCACGCGGCCCAGCACTTCGCAGACGGGTTCGAGTTTCAGGTCCGCGCCGAAGAAGAGCACGTCGCCCTCCGCAAAATTCATGCGCTCCGTGATCGCCGCGCGTTCGGTGTCCGAGAAGAATTTGACGATCGGGGATTCCCATTCGCCGCCGACGCTCCACTTGATGTAAGCGAGCCCTTTCGCGCCAAATTCCGTCTTCACCCACTCTTCCCATTTCTTGAGCTGCTCCTTGCTCATCAAGGCCGCCGCGCCCTTCGCATTCAGCGCCTTGATCGCACCGCCAGCATCCGCAACAGAGCGAAATACTTTGAACTGAGATTCCTTAAAAACATCGCCAAGATCAACCAGCTCAAGGCCAAAGCGCAAATCCGGTTTATCCGATCCGTAGCGACTCATCGCTTCGCTGTGCGCCATCCGTGGGAAGGGCGTCGGGATTTCAATGCCGCGGGCTTCCTTGAAAATCCGGGCCAGCAATCCCTCGATCAGCGTCTGGATTTCAACGTCGGTGATGAACGATGCCTCGACGTCGATCTGGGTGAATTCCGGCTGCCGATCCGCGCGCAAATCTTCATCACGGAAGCAGCGCGCGATCTGAAAATACTTCTCCAATCCGGCGACCTGAAGCAGTTGCTTGTATTGCTGCGGAGCCTGCGGCAGCGCGTAAAACGTGCCCGGGTTCAGCCGCGACGGGACAAGAAAATCGCGCGCGCCCTCGGGCGTCGGGTTCGACAGGATCGGCGTCTCGATTTCCAAAAAACCGGCCTCGTCGAGGTAATCGCGCGTGGCTTTGACGACGCGATGACGGAGCCGAAGATTCCGCTGCATCGGAGCCGTGCGCAGATCGAGATAGCGGTATTGCAGCCGGAGATCCTCGTTCACGCTTGGGTCATCGAGCGGGAATGGCGGCACCTCGGCCTTGTTCAAAATCGTGAGCGATGTCGCGACGACTTCGATGTCGCCGGTGCCGAGTTTCGCGTTCTCCGAGCCGGGCAGCCGCGCGGCGACCGTGCCGGTGATTTGCACGACATCCTCGCTCCGCAGCTTGTGCGAAGCGGCTGCCACCGCCGGATTTTCCTCGGGCCGAAAAACCACCTGCGTCACACCCTCGCGATCGCGCAGGTCGATGAAGATGACGCCGTGGTGATCCCGGTTGGTATTCACCCATCCAGCGAGGGTTACGGTCTGGCCGATGTCGGTCGTGCGAAGCTGATTGCAGTGATGGGTGCGATACATGTTGCGGATTTCGGGAGCGCGGAATGTAGCGGGAAAGCGCGGCGTGGGGAGAAGAATTTGCGACCGGCAAATTCGGGCCAAAAAAAATTCGGAGCCGCCGACCGACTGGCCGACGACTCCGATGTTCCCCCCAGAACACAGGATAAGACCGACGAACTCCGATTCCGTTAGAAACTTCCCGCACATTTTCCACATAAGCCCGTCGCACTGCGAGCAAAGGCGAACCCCTTGCGCGCAAAACTCCGCTGCACGGCGCTCCGCACGCGGGGCGCGAATTTTCGAGGAGGATTTGCCTGCGCGCCTTCTTCTTCCTCTACTCCCACTCGATCGTCGCCGGGGGCTTGCTGCTGATGTCGTAGCAGACGCGGTTCACGCCTTTCACTTCATTGATGATGCGGGTGCTGATGCGGGCGAGGATGTCGTAAGGCACGCGGACCCAGTCGGCAGTCATGCCATCCTGACTCTCGACGATGCGGACGGCGATGGTTTGCGCGTAGGTGCGCTCGTCGCCCATGACTCCGACGCTGCGGATGGGGAGCAGCACGGCGAAGCTCTGCCAGACTTTGTAATACCAGTCGCTCGCCTTCATTTCGCTGACAACGATGGTGTCCGCTTCACGCAGGATGCGCAGTCGATCGGGGGTGATTGCGCCAAGGATGCGGACGGCGAGGCCGGGGCCGGGGAAGGGCTGGCGCTGCACGATTTCTTTCGGCAGGCCGAGCTGCGCGCCGACTTCGCGGACTTCGTCCTTGAAGAGCTGACGCAGCGGTTCGACGAGCTTGAACTTCATGTTCTTCGGCAGTCCGCCGACGTTGTGATGGCTCTTGATGAGCGCGGCGGGATTGCCGCCGATGGCGACGCTTTCGATCACGTCGGGATAGAGCGTGCCTTGGGCGAGGAATTTGAATTTCGATTTGTGTTTCGCGCCGGTGAGTTCCTTCACGGCATCCTCGAAAACGCGGACGAATTCGTTGCCGATGATCTTGCGTTTGCGCTCGGGGGTGGTGATGCCGCGCAGCTTTTTCAGGAAACGCGCGGAGGCGTTCACGGTCTTGAGTTTTACGTGGAAGTTGTCGCCAAAGACGCGCTTCACGGCCTCCGCTTCGTTCGAACGCAGCAGGCCGTTGTTCACAAAAACGCAGGTGAGCTGATTGCCGATGGCCTTGTGCAAGAGCGCGGCTGCGACGCTGGAATCAACGCCGCCGCTGAGCCCGAGCAGGACGTGATCGTCGCCGACTTGCTGGCGGATTTCCTGGCAGGTCTGCTCGATGAAGGAACCCATCGTCCAATCCATATGGCAGCCGCAGATGCCGTACACAAAGTTTTGGATGATCTCCTTCCCGCGCGGGGTGTGGACGACTTCGGGGTGAAACTGGATGCCGTAGAATTGTTTCTTCGGTTGCTCGATGGCAGCGAAGGGCGAGTTGTCCGTGTGGCCGACGGCGCGGAAGCCACGCGGGAGTTTCGTCACTTTGTCGCCGTGCGAATTCCAAATATCCACGACCACGCCGAGCCCGGCGAAGAGCGCGCAATCCGCGCCGACGTGGAGCTGGCCGCGCCCGTATTCGCGATGGGTGGAATGCTCGACCTTGCCACCGAGATGATGCGCCATGAGCTGCACGCCGTAGCAGATGCCGAGGATGGGCAGGCCGAGTGAAAAGATCGCGGGATTGGGCTGCGGCGCGTCCTTGCCATACACGCTGGATGGGCCGCCGCTGAGGATGATGCCGTTCGGTTTGAGCGCCTTGATTTCCGCGGCGGAAAGATCGTGGCGAACGATCTGCGAATAGACCTGGCACTCGCGCACGCGCCGCGCGATGATCTGGGTGTACTGCGATCCGAAATCGAGGATGACGATGCGGGAGACGGAGCCTTCGGCCATGCTAGTAGCCGACGCGCGACTGCTCGCGGATGAGAGGATCCTCGGAGCGATCCGGCTGCACGATCGTTCCCTGCCCGGTCACGCCGCGCTTCAGCTTTTCCGCGCCGGTGGTATCGGCGGCACCCGGCGGGACATCACTTTCGCAGCCGGACACGAGGACGCCCGCAGCGGCGACAAACAAAGAGAGAACAATGGCTTTCATGGGCGGCTGTAATAGTGAGCCGATCCGCGGCTGTCGAGTGACGAGTCGCGGGAAAGTGATGGCGCGCGCTCGGTGGGGAAATTCGATGGCCGCGCCATTGCGCTCTTTCAATGGATATGATGGATTTCGCGGTGTATGCAAATCCGCTTCACCATTCGACGCCGAGGCTTTGCAAGCGCCCTCTGTTTTCTGCTGGCTTGGTCTGCGATCGTCGTCGGGGGTGAAGCTGCGAAAGACGAAACGCCGATCAAGGTTTCCCATGCGCCGAAGCAACCGAAGTCCGGGGAACGTGTGGTGATCACAGTGGAAACGCAGCGTCCGCTGAAGACGGAGAGTCTGGTTTTGCAATATCAAGTGGTCGATCCGGGCAACTACATCGACTTGCGCGCTCCTGCCTACGCCACGGACTGGAAGGAAGCCGCGCTATCAAGTGCGGTGCGCGCGACCTCGGCAGCCAGCCGAACTGCGTTCAAAGCGGAGCTTCCGCCCGAATTGCAAACGAATCGGCGCTTGATTCGTTACCGCATTTTCTCGACCGAAAGCAAAGCCGTCGTGGCGCCAGACGCGAAGGATACGCAGCCGAACTTCGCGTATTTCGTCTATGACGGCATTCCGGAATGGCGCGGTGCGGTGAATCCGAAAGGCACCGGGCCGGAGAAGAAGGTTGTCACCTTCGATCAAAAAGTGATGCGCAGCTTGCAAGCCTATCATCTCATCGCGGAGCGGCGTGCCGTCGAGAACGTCACCTGGCACGACCCAAAGGGTTTTATGAACCCAGCCGGCAGTGAGTATGAATACACCGGGACGCTCGTCGCGGAGGGAGCGGTGTATGACCATGTCCGCTTTCGGGCGCGCGGCGGCCAGTGGCGCCATGCCACGGGCAAGAACATGTGGAAGATCGACTTCCTGAAAGGCCACCGCCTGGAAGCGCGTGATAACTGGGGCCGGAAGTATCCCAAAAAATGGGACAAACTGAATCTTAGCGGCTGCATCCAGCAGGCAGACTACGGAATGCGCGGCGAGCAAGGCATGCTCGATGCCGTATCCTTCAGGCTCTTCAATCTCGCGGGAGTCGAGGCGCCGCATACCCATTGGGTGCAGTTCCGAATCGTGGATGCGCCGGAGGAAACTCCCGATGACCAGTACCGCGGCGACTTCTGGGGATTGTATCTCGCGATCGAGAACGTCGATGACCAATTCATCGAGACCCACGACTTGCCGGACGGCAATCTTTACAAGATGGACTTCAACGGTCCTGAACCAAAGCACCTGGCTGCGGATGCCCCGGATGATCGAGCCGACGTGCTTCAGTTCATGCGCGACCTGCGCCGGAATCCCAATGTCGATTGGTGGCGGACCCATGTCGATCTACCCCGCTACTACAGCTATCGCTCCATCCTGGAAAGCGTTCACCATTACGACATCATGATGGGGAAAAACTACTATTACTTTCGCCCGACAGCCACCAAACGCTGGCAGGTGATCCCATGGGATGTGGATCTGACATGGTCGGACCGGGCGTATGGCAATGGCGAGGAGCCATTCAAACAGGCCGGCCTGCTGCGCTGCGAACCACTCACGGCAGAGTATCAATCGCGCCTCATCGAAATCCGCGACCTTCTTTTCAACGCGGAACAAACCGGGGCTTTGATCGATGAATACGCTGCGGTGATCGGTGATCTCAACGGAGGCCGCTCCTTCGTCGAGGCCGACCGCGCCAAGTGGGACTTTCACCCGATCATGTCCTCGCGATACATCCGGCCCGGCAAGAGCGGTCCCGGTTATTTCTATGGAAACTCGCCCACGGGTGACTTCCGTGGGATGGCTCAACTCATGAAGCAGTATGTGGCGCATCGCGGTGAGTGGATAGATCGCACCCTCCTGGCGGATGCCTCCATCCCGGCAACGCCGGTGATCGCTCCTGCCGGCCCGCTCGATGCCTCGGCTCCAAGCTGGAAGCTGCGCCTGGCCCGGCCCGCGGCGGCGCAAAAGGTCAAGTGGCGCCTCGCGGAAATCACGGACACCAAGAACCCTCCGAACCCAACCAGACTGCCGGGCAAATACGAGATCGACGCACTCTGGCAGGCGGAAGGCGGAGCGGTGGGAGACATTCCGACCAGACGTTTGGAGAAGGGGCATACCTATCGCATCAGGGCTCGCGTCCAGAACGGCGCGGGAAGCTG
The DNA here is from genome assembly GCA_031409335.1 of Chthoniobacteraceae bacterium. Lineage (GTDB taxonomy): Bacteria > Verrucomicrobiota > Verrucomicrobiia > Chthoniobacterales > Chthoniobacteraceae > JANLQB01. The sequence goes on from JANNWY010000083.1 coordinate 91,488, forward strand.
GAGCCATTGGTCCGCACCGGAACAAATCACCGTCCGATGAACTGGCTCCTATCCCGCCTGATTCCATGCTGGTTGCTCATGGCAGTGGCGCGCGGTGATTCCAGCCATGTGGTGATCAACGAGATCATGTATCATCCGCCGGGCGATCTCGATCTTCTTCAGTTCATCGAGTTATACAATCCAGGCAAAGCCGAGTGCGACCTATCTGGGTGGGGAATCACCAAGGGTGTGAAGGTTGTCTTCCCAAAGCCAACGAAGCTCGCGCCCGGCGGATTTCTGCTAGTCGTCCGCGACCGCGCCGCATTTGGCGGGCACTATGGAAAGGAACTGCCAATCGCGGGGGAGTTCGTGGGAAACCTGAGCCACAATGGTGAACGCATCGAATTGTCGGACGCGGAGGGCAAGGTGATCGAGACAGTGAAGTATGCCGACGCCGCACCGTGGCCGATGGCTGCGGACGGTCATTCATCGTCAGTCGAACGCATCTGCCCATTTTCCCCCGCGGACGAGGCATCGAACTGGGCAGCCTCAAACATCCCGGACCTTGAAACACCCGCGGGCACGCCGGGCCGGGCCAACGATTCGTTTTCCGCAAATCCTCCGCCCGTCATCGGCGGTGTGATACTGACGCCGGCGATGCCAAGGCCAGCGCAAGCGACGATCGTGGAAGCACTGGTGACCGATGGAGACGGCGTGAAGGCAGTCGAAATGACCTATCAAGTCGCGACCGCAGGCAGCCTTGCGGAGCCACTGTCGCTTGCCATGAAGCGCGTTTCTGGCGACGCCAACAAAGGACGTTACCGGGCAACCCTTCCCGCCCAGCCTGCGGGCCGGCTCGTGCGCTATCGGTTCCGTGCGATCGACGCCGCTGGCACCGCGCGCAATTCGCCCGAGGCGAATGACCTGCGCGGTGCGTGGAGCTATTCCACTTTTACAAACGACAACACTTCGAAAGTCCCGTTCGGATTCATCCTGCGCCCAGGTAGCGCGCCACTCCGGGGAAAGCCGCGCGGCTTCGGTGCACCGATTCAAAAAACCACCCGCGGGCGCGACGCATTTGTGTATCTGCCAGCGGGTGGCGGCGAGGTGCATCTGTTTGATTTCATCCAGGCTCCCCGCCGCAAGGGTGGCTACAAAGTGCGTTTTTTGAAGGATCAAACCTTGCGCGGAATGACGAGCATCAACATCGTCTTCGAGGATTCTCCCCGCTACGCGCTCTCGGAAGCGTTGTCCTATGAGCTATACCGTCTCGCCGGGGTGCCCGCGGAGATGACGGAGCACATCCGACTATGGGTCGATGGCGAATGCCGTGGCTATCATTTGTTAGTCGAACAGCCAAACAAGTCCTTCCTCGCCCGAAATGATCGCAACACGAATGGCAATCTTTACAAGCTGATCTGGTATGGCGAAGGAGTCATCGGCAAGCACGAGAAGAAGTCCAATCAGACCAATGGCCACGATGACTTGATCGCGGCAATCAATGGATTGAAGAACTTGAGCGGCGGCGACCAGTGGGCTTTCATCCAGCAGCACTTCAACGTGGAGGAATTCATCAACTACTTTGCCGTGAACATGTGCATCCAAAATTGGGATGGCTTTCACAATAACTTCTTCATCTATCACGACACCGAAGGCACTGGCCTCTGGGAAATCTATCCGTGGGATGAGGACAAGACATGGGGCGACTACGACGGCGCATCACCGAGGTATGACTGGTACAAGCTCCCACTCTCCTTCGGCATGGATGGCGATCAGCGCCCAGACTCGCTCGGCGGACCCGCCGCGGGCAATTCCTTCCGGGGATGGTGGCGGGCGCCGGGATTCTTCAGCGGTCCCCTGCTCGCCAATCCACAGTTTCGCGAACGTTTCCTCGTCCGCCTGCGCCAAGTCTGCGCCACGATTTTTACCGAGGAGAAAGTGTTCCCGCTGATCAACGCGATGGAAAGCCGGCTCGAAAAAGAGGTGCCAATCCGGGCACAATCCAACCACGAGGACACTGCCCAGGCGGTCGCGCGCTTTCACAGCGACATGCAGTCTTTTCGTGACCAGGTGACTTACCGGCGGAAGTTCGTGCTCGACGAATTGGACAAGCTCAAGCGATAGCGCTGGCGACCGGGGCAAACGATGTCGCGGGAGTCGGACGCGGCTGGAACAATCGCGAGCGTCGTTTTAGCCTCGCGCCACCGGGTGATGAAGGTGCGCGGGGATCGTCTCGTGGAAGATTTGTTTTCTTTTCGGACGGACGATGGCGCGACTCGACACAGTGCGAGCTTTGCGCTTTCTCGTTAATCCCGATGAACCGGATTTACTGCGTCAAAGCCCTGGATAGAAAAGTAAGCAACCCATTTCACGGTGGATTCAACGAGGGAGTGGACGCGTGAAGCGTCGTCGCACCAACCGCGAATCGAAATCGCGCCTCGTCCGTGAGGATTCGCCCGAATACGGCGCCACCCCGCCCCGCTTCATTGATCTCTTTTGCGGCATCGGCGGCTTCCGCATCGCCTTCGAGCGGGCGGGCGGACGCTGCGTCTTCTCCTCCGACTACGACAAATTCAGCCAGCAGACCTACGAGGCGAATTTCGGTGAGCACCCCCACGGCGACATCCACAGCGTCGCCGTCGCCGACATCCCCGCGCACGACATCCTCTGCGGCAGCTTCCCCTGCCAGCCCTTCAGCATCGCGGGCGTCTCGAAGAAACTGAGCCTCGGCCGCAAGCACGGCTTCGAGGACGTGAAGCAGGGCAACCTCTTCTTTTCCATTGCCGACATCCTCGACTTCCACCGCCCCGCCGCGTTCGTCCTCGAGAACGTCACGAACCTCAAGGGCCACGACGGCGGCAAGACCTTCGAGATCATCCACCGCACCCTCACCGAAGCGCTCGGCTACACCGTCGATCACAAGATCATCGACGCGCAGAGCGTCGTCCCCCAGCACCGCGAGCGCATCTTCATCGTCGGCTTCCGCGAGCGCGCAAGGGTGGGCTCGTTTAGTAAAAGGGTGCGCGAGCGAGCGCCGAAGGCACGACCGGTATCTCTCCCTGCTCGTAACGTGCGGTCACCTGCTGCACGAGTTCCAGAAACCACGACCGGGCATCCGGTGCGATGAGCACTCGCTCGATCGTCTTTGCCACATTGATCTTTACCCATCGTCCCGCCGAGGCAGTCGGTTCACTCTCCAATTTCAGCAGCGCTGCCATCTTCGTTGGCTCGATGATCGCCCTCACCTCGCGCTCATGCTCAAAGGACTTTCGTTTGTAGAGAAATGGCGCGAGCGGATTGCTCTCCGGAATCCATCCTTTCTCATAATCCACGTAGCGAACCATTCCGACCCGCGCCTGCTCGCCCATCGCCGCCTGCAACTTCCGAAACGTCGTCTGCACACACACCGCCTCGTGTGTGAGCGCGTAGAGCTTCCACATTGCCGCTGACTCCTGCTCATTGCTGTGCCAGCAACTCACTGCAACGTGTCCGCGCAGGCGCTTCACCATTTCTCCGGCGGTGAGGTGAAAGCGGTTCGGCAGGTGGTTATAAACTCGTGGTCGAAACTCTTCATTGCCTCGCGCATACGACCCTTCGAATGGGTCCACCAGCATCTCCACCGTCGGGAAGTAGAGGCCTTCGTTCTGAAGCATCGAGACAAATTTCGTGAAGTCCATGTAGCGCCACAGCGGGATGTCCGGGTCGGCCGGCGGCATGAAGAGAGTATATGGCGCAGCGTGGCTCTCGCCTGCTCCATTGGCCGACTTCATCCGCGGAACTAAGCCTCGCCGGAGATGATCGAGGTAATTCTCCAAACCAGCTTTTCGAGCTGCAATAGCGGCAGCCTTGGCAGGCTCCTCGCCGCCATACTTCTTCACCGTAAAGGGTTTGACGACGATCTTTCTATCGATCCCGGGCCAGTCTGCTGACCAGAAAGGATAAAAGCGGTCTCCATTCGGAGTCCTCTTTCTGCCATTGGAGCGATAGATTCCGTGCTCAGGGTCAAGATCGACGTCTCCAAACTTCCCATACCCGATCCCTGAAGCGGCAAACTCATTCTCCATCGCGTCGCGGAAGCGTTGAGCCATCAGCCGCGATGGTTCTTCTCCGCCATACCGATTCCAGTTGAACGACTCACTCACCGGCTTTCGCCCCTTGGATGTGAAATGGACCTGCCACGAGCGGGTCCATGAGTTGGTTCCCCTCTTCCGGTAATTCTGCGGACGGATGTTCCTCATCTCTCCGGTTAGCGGTGCGTGGCGCATCGTTGCAGCCTACAAAAGAGACCGCGCGACGCCAGCGCCGAGACGACGCATTGGATTGGGCGTGATGCCGTCCATGCACCGGCCCGGAGGGCCGACGGAAATTAGCCGGTGGCGTCAGCCACCGGAACCGCATCCCAACAGAATCCGCCCCGGCAGGGGCGGCGGAATCGCGCTCACCACAGATACCGCTCGTCGTATTCCACGCCGCCGAGTCGCAGGAATTCGAGATACTCATCCTGGTAAGTCTGTTTTCGGTGATGCTCCTCCTGCCGTTCGATGTAGCCCCGAACCCCTACGCACTGCGGTGGACTGACCGTGAAACCGCCGTAGCCCTCCTGCCATGAAAAGAGGCCGTCACTGATTTCGTCATGCACCCAGCGGGACGAAACCGCTTTCACCGAGCCGACAACATCCGCGAGGCAATGCGTCGCCCGCAGGCCGATGAGCAAATGAACGTGGTCATCAACACCGCCAACAGCCTCCGCAATGCCACCAAGATTGCGCACGATGCCGCCGAGATACGCGTGCAGCCGTTCGCGCCACGCGGTGACGATGAACGGGCGACGTTCTTTGGTGCTAAAGACGATGTGATAGTGGAGCGAGAGATGGGTGGATGGCATCGCGGCGAGGTTCTAGCGCCCCTGCCGGGGCGCATGGCTTTTCTATCTGCAATCCGGTGGCTGACGCCACCGGCTAATTTCGATGCAGCCCTTCGGGCTTCCGCGCAGATCGCGATTTTCACCGCGCAACTCAAACAACTCCCGAAACCCGACTTCCTCCGCGCATGGTGCGCCGTCGCCTATGCCTTCCCCGGCCTGCATCCCGATGGCTACGAGGACGCCGGGAGCGGCGGGCCGCGCGTGCTGAAACGCTTCGCCGCCGAGGCGTGGCGCCGGGCGGACGCGGGCGAACTCGCCGACGAAGAACTCTACCCCTGCGACGCCCAATGGTCGGGCCTCTACGACCGGATGCACACGCACGAGGACGACGAAACCGCCCGCCGTTTCCAAATCGCCGCCGACCTCGGCGCGCGCGCCGATGGCTGATGTCTTCACGAAGGCAAAGCGCAGCGCCGTCATGTCGCTCATCCGCTCGCGCGGCAACCGCGCGACCGAACTCCGCCTCATCGCGCTGATGCGCGAACACGGCATCACCGGCTGGCGGCGGAACGCGCGCGTTTTCGGCAAGCCCGATTTCGTCTTCCGCCACGAGCGTGTCGCCGTGTTTGCCGATGGCTGCTTTTGGCACGGCTGCCCGCGACACGCGACGATGCCAGCGAGCAATCGCGCATTTTGGCAAGCCAAACTCGCGCGCAACATGGCGCGGGATCGCGAGGTGACGCGAAGGCTGCGCGCGGCGGGCTGGCGCGTGGTGCGGGTGTGGGAGTGTGCGCTGTCGCCCGCCCGCGCTGTTGCCACGATGGCGCGTATCTCGCGCGCCCTGGGAGGGGCGGAGATGGATGGCGTCGTGGCAATGCCGCACCGGATGGCGGGCGGTCTCGCGGGGCGGAAATTCATTCTCGACGAACGGCGCAAGCCCAAGCGATAACGCTGAAAAAAGCCGGTCAGTTTTTGCGAAAGGAATCCTGTGAACCCACAACCACCCGAACTCAAGACAGACGAACTCGAAGCGGTCCAGCAACTTCACCAGCACTACCAAGGCGTCGTGCGGCAGATGGGTGGAGTGATTGTCGGGTTGGAGGATGTGATCGAGCAACTGCTGGTGGTGCTGCTCTGCCGCGGCCACGGGATTCTGGAGGGTGTGCCGGGTCTGGCAAAAACGCTGATGGTTTCGACGCTGGCTTCCTTGCTGGGGATGACGTTTCGGCGGATTCAATTCACGCCGGATCTGATGCCTTCGGACATCACGGGGACGGAGATTTTGGAGGAAGATCACACGACCGGAAAGCGGGTGTTCAAGTTTGTACGCGGGGCGATTTTTGGGAATATCGTCCTGGCGGATGAGATCAATCGCACCCCGCCGAAAACGCAGAGTGCGCTGCTGGAGGCGATGCAGGAGCGGCAGATCACGGTTGGCGGTGAGACTTACAAATTGCCGGACCCGTTCTTCGTGCTGGCCACGCAGAATCCCATCGAGCAGGAGGGCACCTATACTTTGCCCGAAGCGCAGCTTGATCGGTTCATGCTCAAGATCGAAGTCGATTACCCATCGCGTCCGGAGGAGATCGAGATCGTGAAGCGTGCGACCACCGACTACACCAATGTGCCGCAGGTGGTCATCAGCACCGAACAGATCGTCACGATGCAACGGCTGGTGCGCAAGGTGCCGGTCGCGGATCATGTCTATGAGTTTGCCGTGGACCTCGCGCGCTACACGCGTCCGTTGGCCGGTGGGAGTGACTACGTGAAGGAGATGGTGAACTGGGGTGCGGGACCGCGGGCGAGCATCTGCCTGATCCTCGCAGCCAAGGCGCGTGCGATCCTACATGGGCGGTATCATACGACTACGGAGGATGTGAGCGCGATGGCTCTGCCCGTCCTGCGGCATCGGATCGTGCCGACCTTCAACGCGGAGGCATCCGGCAAGGACGAGAATGCCATCGTGCGACAAATGCTCGCGGAAATCGTGAAGGCATCGAAGAAGGCCGCGTAAGTCGCGGAACCGCACTCTACCTGAAGCAGCTCCGAGACGAACGCATCCATGACAACTCTGGCCGGAGTTTCTGACGTTCTCAATCCGAAGGATTTGGCGCGGCTCGAAGGCCTCGAATTGCTGGCCAGTCGTGTGGTGGATGGGTTGCTCTCGGGGAAACATCGCTCGCAGATGAAAGGCGGGAGTGCTGAATTTACCGAGCACCGTGGCTACGTGCCGGGGGATGAAATCCGGCTGATTGACTGGAAGGTCTTCGGCAAGAGCGACCGTTACTTCATCAAGCAATACATTGAGCAAACGTGTTTGCAGGTGATCGTGGTGGTCGATGGCAGTGGCTCGATGGCATTTGGGTTGGACGACATGACTAAGTTTCACTACGCGCGCTCGCTGGCCGCATGTCTGACCCGGCTCGTCCTTCGCCAAAGTGACTCGGCGGGTCTGGCGGTGCTGGGAAGCACGGTGCGCAACTACGTGCCGCCACGGGCCAATCCCAATCACTTCCAGGCGATTGTGCGGATGCTGGGCGACGCGCAGCCGAGCGGCGAAACTTCGCTCGCGCAAAATCTGACGGAGCTGGCGCGTCGGATCAAGCGGCGCGGTTTGATCGTGCTGCTGAGCGATTGTTTTGACGATCTCGATGCGCTGCGGCAGGCGCTGCACTTTCTGCGCGCGCGCGGACACGAGATCATCCTGCTGCACACAATGGCGCGCGAGGAACTGACCTTTGACTTTGGCGGCTGGTCGCGCTTCGACTGTCTCGAGGTCGATGGCACCTTTCTCAGCCTCGATCCGGGTCTGGTGCGGAAAGACTATCTGGAAAGCGTACAAACATTTCTAAACGGACTGAAACGCATCTGTGGCGAAACCGGGTGTGACTATCATCCGCTGCCCACTGACCAACCGATGGGTGAGGCGCTGGCCTGGTATCTTCAGCGCCGCAGCGCCCGCCTCAAACAAACGTGAGTTGAATTTCCTCAGCCCAGCGTTCTTGATCGGCCTTCCCCTGGTCGCCATCCCACTGGTGATTCACATGCTGAGTCGCCGGCAGCAAAAGCGCATTTCGTGGGGTGCGATGCGGTTTCTGAAAGAAGCGGTGACCCGCAGACGCCGACTGTGGCGGCTGACCGACCTCCTTCTTTTACTCCTGCGCACGGCCGTCTTTCTGTTCTTCATCTGCGCACTCGCGCGTCCACTGCTTCCCGCCACATGGCTTGGCGGAGCGACGCCGCGCGAGGTCATCCTGGTGCTGGATCAATCCATGTCGATGTCGCGAAAGGTTGGCGACACCTTGCTCTTCGATCTGCAAATCGAGCAGGCGAATGCCACGCTCGAAAAGCTGACGAGTCGCGATAGCGTGCGCATCATTCTCGCTGGCGAGACGCCGGAATGGCTCACACCCGACGCCATTGAGGTCAGCCCTTCCGCCATTCGGAAACTCCGCACGCAAGTCGATGGTCTGAAGCCTACGCTCGGTGCCGGAGACTTAATCGCCTGCGTGCGAGAAGCCGCGGACCTGGAAGCTCCCAAGGATAAGTCCGCGCGGGTGATCGTGGTCTTCAGCGATCGGCAAAGGTATGGCTGGAGGGTGGATGAGCGTCCGCTCTGGACGGCAGTGCAGACGCGCCTGCAACAGGCGGCGATCCCATCGAGCGTAAACGTGCAGTTGCTGGGTGAAGGGGTAGCCGACACTGGCAACCTTTGCGTGAACCGGATCGAGGTGGCGCGTCCTTTCGCGGCGATTAAGCAGGAGTTGAACTTCACTGCGCACGTCCAGAATCGCGGACCCAAACCGAGCGCCGCGACGTTACTCGGCTGGAAGACGGGTGATCAATCGCTCGGCGTGGCGACGATCCCGGAACTCGCGCCGGGCGCGAGCACGACCGTCAGCCTTGCGCATGAGTTTGCGAATGCGGGAGTTTTTGAAGTCGCTGGCCGCCTTGAAGCGAAAGATGCGCTGGCTGGCGACAATGATGCGCGGGTGCTGGTTCAAATCTATGAGCGCCTGCCGGTCTTGATCGTCGAAGATACGAACACTGGCGAGGCGATCGAGAGTGATTCTGCCTTCGTGCTGGCAGCGCTCGGTGCCCGCAAGGCTGGGCCGGCCAATACCGGATGGCGCTCGGTTTTTGAGCCTGTCGTGATCGAGCCGATTGCCTTGCTGGCCACCGACCTGAACCGCTTTCGCTGCATCATCCTAGCCGATCCGCGAAATGTCGAACCGGCAGCCATCGACAAGCTGGAGGTATATGTCCGATCCGGCGGAGGCTTGTGGATGGCTTTGGGATCACATGCGAATGAGGTAGTCTTTAACGATCGCTGGTATCGCGGTGGGCTCGGTCTCGCGCCGTTGAAATTGACCGCGGCAATCGGTGACGCGAACAATCGCGAGAAGTTCTTTGCGGTGCGCGCTGCGTCTGATGCGCATCCGGCGACGGCGCTGCTGTCGGATTTCCAGCGGCTCGATCTGGATCGCGCGCGCATTTATCGCCGGTATCAATTCGACGCGGCGAGCGGTAACGATGTCTCCGTGCTTTTGGAAGTGCAGCATGGCGATCCGGTGGTGGTCGAGCGCAAGCTGGAGCGCGGTCGCGTTCTCGTGCAAAGCATTCCACTCGGAATCTCATGGAGTTCGTTGCCACTTTGCCAGGCATACGTCGCGATGCTTCACGAATGGCTGTGGTATCTCGCGGAACCGGCTTTGCCTGCGCGAAACTTGGCAGTCGGTGAAGCAATTATGGAAGCCGCGAGTCCCAAGGACATTGCCGAACTAACCTTGCCGGACAGCCGGATGATCGAGTGTGAAGCAACCGCTGCTTCTGGTGCCGCGCACTTCCGCCACGTGGCAACGCGCCTTCCCGGCGAATACGTGCTGCGGCTGAAGACCAAAGAGAGTGAGGCTGTGCCAACGAGATTCCTTGTGCAACGCAGCACGGAGGAGTCGGACCTGAAGATCCTTTCGGAACAGGACATGCAACAGATTCGCGCGACCAATGGCTTTCAAATCGATGCGGGTCCCGATGCGCTCGCGGTCAGCGGAAAGATCGAGGTGCCAAAGCATCCGCTGGAAGGATGGCTGCTGGCAGCACTGGCTTTTGCACTTGTGGGTGAACTCCTGCTGGCTGGGTGGACGACCCAGCGGCGAAACCTCGCGCTGAAGCCAGTCGCCATGGGAGGATAACGCCGGTACCTGACCCATGAATCCCGAAGCCACCAGCGAAACGAAATTCGCGTTCGAAGCGTTCTTTCCGCTTTGGTCGATCCTGCTCTTTGGCATCGTCGTTGTTGTGCTATCGATCTGGCTGGCCCGGCGAGATACGCGATTCGTCACCCGCCCAAAGCTGGTCTGGTTCCTTCTGTTGCTGCGCGTCTCCGCCGTGCTCATCCTGCTTTGGATGCTGGCAGGGCCAACGCTGGTGACGACGCTGCGAAAGTTCAAACGGAAGTCGATCGCGGTGTTGGTGGATCACTCCGCGAGCATGGGGCTCGTGGACTTCGCCGATGGCTCGGGGAGTGTTACCCGATGGGCGGGATCATATGGGTATGAGCCAAAGGCCGTAAAACTTCGCCAAATAGATAGTGCGGTCGCAACCATCCATGCTGCCCAAGGTCAGCTTGTGCGCTTTGGCAAGCTGCCGGACTCCGCGAACGACGGCGCTGCCGCTCGCGCGTTCTTGTCGGAGTGCGTGGAAGGAATTGCCAAAGGCTTGGAGCTGGTCCGGGCCAGCGTCCCGATTTTGCCGGGGAATTCCGATGAACTGAAGCCCGTGCTGCTAAATGCCGCCAAAACAATCGAGGATGGATGCCTCCAGACCTTGCGGGAGAAATCCGCCGTATTTCGCGGTGGCAAATCGTTGAGTGCCTTGGAACGCGAGCGCTGGCTGCCGCAGCAGATTGAGCAGTTATCCCTTTCGGTTGCGACAATTCAGCGACTGGTCGATCAAGCCATCAAGGCGGGCGAAGCACCGGTCGCCAAGACCTCGACCCAACAGGCACTGGATGAATCGAAGCGGTCGCGACTGGATAAAGTCGAGGGTTATCTCGCTGCGGCGGAGGAAGGCTGGCTGAAGGAACTGGCCACCAAAGTGACCATTCATCGCTACGAGTTTGGTGAGAAAGTTCTGCCGGTTGCGGCGCATGGTTCCGATGGACAGGGGAACGAGCGTCTAGCGAAACGAGCACTTTCCGCGGCTACTCAGCTCGGGACAGCCCTGCAAGAGATCGCGCTGGGAAACACTTCGGAACCACTCGCGGCGGCGATTTTGATCACGGATGGTGGTCAAAATGCGGGCCGTGATCCGCGCGAGATTGCTGCGTCGCTGGCGAACACCGCGATGCACATCGTGCCAATTGGAAATACCAAAATGGAACGCGACGTGATCCTGCATCACACCCATGCGCCAAAAGCAGTTTTGCAGAACGACACGGTGGTCATCGAATCCGTGGTGACAGCGTATGGCTGCGCAAAGGAGACACTACAGATTCGGCTGATGGAGAAGGACGCGGTGATCGATCAGCAAACGCTGAACGTGACGGGCGAGGTATTCGATACCCGGGTGCAACTGCGCTGGAAGGCATCGGTGCTGGGCAAGCATACCCTTGCGGTGCGAGTTACCCCGGTTAGCGACGAACGCACCGAGGAGAACAACGCGGCGACCTTGGATATCCAGGTGATGGAGGCAAAGATGCGCGTGCTGGTGGCGGATAACTTCCCGCGGTGGGAAACGCGCTATCTGCTCAATCTTTTCAAGCGCGACGAGCGGGTGACCTTTGACCAATTGCTCTTCGAGCCCCACCGGGTAAGCGGCGATGGCGTGCTTTCCAATTTCCCCATGGCACCGGAAGAGTGGTTGAAATATCGTGTGGTTATTCTCGGCGACGTGTTGTCCTCGCAACTCACGCCAGCACATCAAAAGGCGCTTCGTGACTATGTCACTGAGATGGGTGGCAATCTCATCATCGTAGCAGGCAAGGACGCGATGCCTGCGGCCTACGTGAACGAGCCACTTGGAACATTGCTGCCCGTCCAGCCGGGCGATCGCACCGTCTCGGGAACGGTCCCATTTTATCTCCACGTGGCGGATGAGGCGTCGGACAATCTGGCGATCCAGATTTCCGAGAACTCCGCGGCCAGCGAGCGCGTCTGGCGGGAAATGAGTCTGCGGATGCCGATCTACTCGCTTTCGGAATTCTCCAAGCCCAAGCCAACGACGCATTCACTGATCTGGGCTGGCAAGAGCAAGACGGCCTTTGATCCCGGCGACCCTTCCGCGCGCAGTTTTCTCTCCTGGCACAATGTCGGTGCGGGCCGGGTCGTCTATCTGGCGGCCCCGGTCGCGTATCAATTGCGCTACCGCCAGGGCGATGGATTTCATCACCGCTTTTGGGGGCAGTTGCTGCGCTGGATTGTCGCGCGGGATTTGGCCGAAGGCTCACAAACTATCCGGCTGAGCACGGACAAACTGCGCTACGAAGTCGGCGAGCCAATTCAGGTTTCGGTGCAGCTCAGGCAGCTTGATGGCAAGGTCGTGAGTGGAGCGGCGTTGCAGATCGAGGCATGGCAGCGCGACAATCTTTTGCACAACGTCGCCTTGAAAGAGGACGCCAGCCGGCCGGGAAGTTATCACGCGCTGGTTCCCGATGGCCCGATGGGCCTGATGAAATTGAATCTGCTCGGCGATCGCGTGAAGGAGTTGCTCGCCTCGGAAAACTATCTCCGCCCCATCGACACCACGGTCACGATCGACCCGAACGCGATGCTCGAACTGCGGAATTCGCTTTGCAATATGCCGCTGCTTCGCGAAATCGCGGATGCGAGTGGCGGGCTGATCGTGCCTCCGACGGGTTTGGAAGCCGCGTTTGGGCAGCTGAATTTGGAGCCGGAAACCTCCGAGAGCGTCAGCAAAAAAGCCTTGTGGAATCGGTGGGACCTGTTCTACCTCTTCCTCGGGTGCCTGACCCTCGAATGGGCGGGCAGAAAGTACTTGGGATTATCGTAGTGCTAAAAACAAACATGCCATGAATACGAATGACTCGCGGTCGAACCTTCCCCCGAACGTTGCCCAAAAGCTCAGGAGCATTCGCCGACGAGCGCGCACGCTGGCATTTCTCGAAGGGCTCGCGCGCACTGGCGCGGTCCTGATCGGTGCGATGCTCGTCGCAATGCTGATCGATTTAGCCGTGGGCTGGCTCGATCCGCGCGCGCGTTACCTCGTCACGAGCGTCGCGCTTGGCAGCGTCGCCATTCTTTGTCTGCTCTGGTGCGCGCTGCCGGTTTTGCGCCGGCGGACCATCGTCTCGACGGCTCGGGACGTGGATCAAAACGTGCCGCAGCTGGAGGAGCGCTGGTCCACCGTCACGGAACTCGCGCAGAACAATGACGCGGCGGAAGTCCGCGGGTCACAGGCGATGATCGACAAGGTGAACTCCGAAGCGGAACTCGCGAGTGACGCGATCCATGCCAAATCGGTGGTCTCGGCGCGGCCCCTGTTTGCCGCGGGCCGCTGGCTGCTGGGAACGGCCGCGGCGCTGGCGTTGTTGATCGCTGTCAATTTCTCGCAAGCGCGCGTGCTCCTGCATCGGTTTTGGCTGCCAGGCGACAATGTCTCACTGACCGAGTTGAGCGTCTCGCCTGCGGACACGTGGGTTCCGAAAGGGGAATCACTGACGCTGAACGCGGCGGTGAAAGGTGCCGTCCCGAAAAGCGCGCCGAAGTTGTCGATTCGCGCGGTGTCGGGAACTGCGAAGGAAATTTCGATGTCGGCAAAGACCAGCGAAAAGGGAGCCTTCCAGCATTCAATTGCCGATGTATCGGATACCTTTGAATACCGTGCGCGGGCAGGTGATGGCCAGACGCCATGGCATCGCATCACCGCAGTGGATCGCCCGGAAATTTCCGCGGTTAAACTCACGATCGAGCCACCGAGTTACAGCAATTTGCCGAAGGAGGAGAAGAACGCGCTGCCGCAAGGCGTCCGTGTGCTTCAAGGCAGCGAAGTGACCGTGGCGTTTAAGTGCGCGCAAGCACTGGAGAAGATGTTTCTCGACTTAGGCAATGGTCGGACCGCGCAGCTCACGAGCAGCGGGGATCAGTGGTATGAATACAAGGCGCGTGCGACGGAAAGCATTGCCTTCGCCGCGGTAGCGATCAACACGTTCAAACTGGAAAACAAAAACAGACCCGCAAGCCGGATTAGTGTCTATGAAGACCTGCCGCCGAGTGTGAAGGTGCTCGCGCCCGAGGAGGTCGCGGTGCTTCCCGGCGAGAAAGTCGATGTGGCATTCGAGGCTGCCGACGACTTTGGTGTGGCCAAGGCCGAGGTGATCGTGACGACGACCACGGCGGAGGGTGAGTCGAAATCCTTTACGCTGCCGGTGAAGCTGGACGGAGATGAAGGTAAGAAGCAGGTGCGAAAGAACATCGAATTGGACCCGGCGGCACTCGGTCTCAAACACGGCGATCAACTTACCTACGTGGTGAAGGTCACGGATACGAAACAAACGCCAACTGAAGCGGGCGCGGACTCACAAGCGCAGTCCAAGGTTGTGTCCGCGGAAGCTCAAGCGAGGGAGGCATCGACAGACGCGCAATCCAAGGAGTCGTCTGCGGAAGCTGAACCCAAGGACGCATCGAAAGAGGGACAATCCGAGGTCGCATCCGCGGAGGCTCTGGCCAGGGAGCAAAACGGGGAGGCGCAGAAGGGCGGAGAAACCAAACCGTCTGAAGGATCGGAAAAGGAAAATAAACCTGCGGATCAGGAACCTTCTTCTTTGACGGCGAAGGCTTCGGAGCAGAAGCAGGAGAAAAAGCCAGCAGACGGCAGCAGTCCGCCGCCAAATGAAATGGCTAAACGCGCGCTCGACGCAGCCGGCCAATGCTCCTCGTGCAAGGCAGTCAAGGTCACCGTCGATGAATGGGCTGGGACTTTTGAAGGTGAGAAGCGGAAGAAGCTCGAGATCGCGATCGCGCCGGTCCTGGAGCAGATCGAGAAACTCCTTAAAACGGCGGATGCCAAAACGGACGTGCTGAAATCCGCTGCAACATCGCCAGATGGCTTGAAGGAAAGGGACGCCGAGCCTTTGAGCACCGCGAAGGCAAATGTTGCTGAATCGAAGGGCGCAATCGCCGGGCTGAAATCGCGGACGGCTGGCACTCCGTACGCGTTTGCCGGACTTCAGTTGCACAATATCGGCGAGGCACACGTGACTCCGTCGCACCGCAATCTCGATCAAGTTTCGATCGCCCCGCCGCCCGCGGAAGGGAATGCAAAACCGATCGAGCAGGCATCTTTCCACATTGGCCGCGCGAGGGAGATGCTGGCCGATCTCACGCGGACCTTTGAACAGGTAAAGCGCGAGCAGAAGATCGCCGATGCCATGCAGAAGCTGGCGAAGATGCATCAGATCTTCATCGAAGATACGCAGGCAATGCTTGGTAGCTCGAAGGCTGCAATCAACTCGTTCGATCGAAAGGTCGCGGAAGTGGACGATCAATTTGTCGAGAAGCTCAAGGCGTTGCTGGAAGAAAAGAAGAAGGTCTTGGCCGAGCTATCGAAGCTGCTGTCCGAAGATCCGCGCCTGCTGCGCCGCTACCTCGCGATGCAACAGCTGCAATGCGCCAGTTACCGCGATCAGATGACGCTGCTCGCGGAGCGGCAGAAGCAGGTGCAAAAACAGATCGCCGCATGGAACGCCAGCGACGAAACCGGGCGCGCGGCGTTGGTCCCGCAATTCCAGAAAGACTATGCGGCGGATCAGCGGAAAGTCGTGCTGGATGCCACGACGCTTCGCGACAATCTGGAAACATGGCTGCCGCTGGACGTGAAGCCGGATGTGAAACAGGTCGAAGCGGCGCTTCGCCAGGCGGAGAAGATCGTTGAGATGACTGCGAAGGATGCCCAGTCCGAAACGTCGGGCGACGACAGCGGAAAGGCATCCCTCGAAGCCATGCGCGCCATGCGGGAGAATCTCTCGCAAGTCAGCCAAATGAATTCAAAGGATAAAGTGCGGATGACCAGCTATCTCGCCAACCGTCAGGTGGAGTTGGAATCACTCATTGCCAGCCAGACTGCGCGGATGGTGGTCCAAGCATCTTTGAACCACGGAGACTTTCCGAAAGTAGCGGAAGTCACCCAGCAGGGTATCGCGCAGGAGACGACGACGTTGAGCCAAAAACTCGAGGCGACGGAGAAACAGGTTGCGCGGCTTTCGGAGGAAATTTCCGTCAAAGCGGCCATGCTGAACAAGACCGTCAAGGGCGACATCGTTTCTCCGCAGGATGCCTCCGTGCAGAAGCTGGCCAATAAAGACATCAAGTCTGCCGGTGAAGTGCTCAACGGAGTCGTGCCCGCGTTTGCGCTGGCGGAACAGACTTTCGACGAACTCATGCGCTTGATTATTGCAAAGCTCGACGAAGCCCCGGCACCCAGCGCGCCTGGCCAGGCACCCCAATTGGATGCGCTGCTCGCGATGCTTCAGGATGAGATGAAGGCATGTGAGAGCCTTGGCATTCCCTGTCGTCCGATGAACGTCACCGTCAACAGCGATTGGATGAAGCCCGGTGCCAGCTCTGGGCAGGGGCAGGGAATGGGTCAAGCGCAAGCCCAGGCTGCGAAGGCACAGGCGCAACAGGCCAAGGCGGACGCGGAGCGGCTCGAAAAGCAGGCGCGGGAAAACGCCCAAAACGCCGGGCAGGCAGCGATCAAGAATGCGTCCGCGCCGAAGGAAAGTCCGGTTGCGACGGGCAACCGCTCACCCGCCTGGAACAAGCTGACCTCAAGGCTCCAAAAGGACCTGCTGCAAGGCCGTGACAACACTCCGCCCGAGCAGTATCGCACGGCGATCGACAGCTATTTCAAGATCATCTCGGAAACGACAAGTCCTGTCGAAAAATAGTGGGATGGGAGCGCGCGTTCTTCGGCAAAGGCAGAACCCATGGAGTCATTCGCCATGGAAATCGTGGTGTGTCGCCATGCTGCTATTCGCGGGCATCGCCAACGCGAATGCCGCGGAACCCGTTGCGGCACCCACCAGTGCCGAGAGTGATTCGCTCGCGGCTGCCCTGACGCCGCAGGCATGGGAACAGGTCGAGCGTTCGATTGATCGCGCGCTTGCGTGGCTGGCCAAACAACAAGCGGCGGACGGTTCCTTTGAAGCGCCGGATACCGCGCAACCTGCCGCGACCAGCCTGGCGATTATGGCCTACCTTTCCAAAGGACATTTGCCGGGCGAAGGGCCGTATGGAAAACAGATCGACAAGGCAATCGACTACGTTGTGGGCTTGCAGCAATCGAGTGGACTGCTTGCCGCTGGCAGCGATGGTTCGACGATTTCCATTCAAACACAGTTCCAGATGGAAACCATCCCCGCGTCCTCAAAGACGGCGAACTACAATCATGCGATCGCCGGGCTGATGCTGACCGAGGTGTACGGCACCACCGATCGGGTTCGCGCCGCGAGGCTGAAACCGGCAATTGTGAAAGCGTTGAATTTTTCGCGCCGCGTCCAAACGCAGCCTAAATCGGTGCCGCAGGACAAAGGGGGATGGCGCTATCTGAATTCCTCGTCAGCCGGCGACTCCGACCTTTCCGTGACGAGTTGGCAGTTGATGTTTTATCGCTCCGCGAGGAATGCCGAGTTCACCGTGCCAAAGGAGTTTGTGGATGATGCCGTGGGTTACGTGCTGCGTTGCTGGAGCGAGCCGCAGGGTATCTTCTACTACAAACAGACTGGCACTGAGGCACGATGGAGCCGCGGGATGGTGGGTGCCGGCGTCTTGTGCCTGGCGATGGCTGGCCAGCACCAGACACGCATTTCCCAACGTGCCGGAGAATGGTTGCTGACCCGTCCGTTTCAGCAATTCGGCGAGAGAGTTGGCGGCGGTGATCGGTTCTTTTACAGCGCCTACTATTGCAGCCAGGCCATGGCGCAGTTGGGCGGGCGATACTGGAAGCAGTTCTTTCCGAGCCTCGTCAACGTGCTGCTGCAAAATCAGCAGTCGTCAGGCGAATGGCCGGCGGAACCGTATGGCTCGGACCGGTCATTTGGGAATACCTATACCACCGCGATGGCGGTGTTATCCCTCACGCCACCGTTGCAACTCCTGCCGGTTTATCAGCGGTAGCAGCGAAGGAGGGAAACGGGCTTCGCGCATGGTTCCAACCTGGCTGTCGATCCACCCATCCCGTGACGCTGCGACTTCGTCCAAATGCCTGCTATGGCGCGGCGGCAACCTGCACGTCGAACACACCCGTGAGCACGCGGCCGCCGATGCGGACCTGCACCCACAGCCGATACGCGCCCGGCCGCGGAAAGGCGTATGGGAAAGTGATCGCGGTGGTCGGATCGACCTTCTCCTGAGGGGAAATTTCCATGCGCTCACTGGCATTGAGGATTTCCTGCGCGGCCATCGAAATCGTGCCGACGGGATGGAGGTGGGTGAAGACTTCGCCATCCTCGCGCCGCACCACCGCGTGGCCGCGCATGGCCATGTAGGATTGGATCGCCGCGCGTTCGCCCCCCGCGGTGAAGACGCTGAAGCGCAATGATGCCTCCCGGTTTTCCACAAGATCGCCGGCATTCTCGAAGACCATGCTGCTGCCGCCCATGAGTCGGCTGACTTGCGCGCGCGAGGCAGCGGCGGGACGCGGCGGCGGGCTGATGTGCCACGAGTCGTCGGCGTCGAGCGTGAAAGGTTGCGCGCCATTTCCGATCGGGACGAGTGGCGACTGGCAGATGATTTCGTTGAGCATTTTCGGGTCGAGCGCGGCTTGCGCGGCGGTGCCGATCGGTGGGGGAATTTCAACGCTCGCGGTGAGCGTTTCGCTGGTGCCGTTTTCGCGCGTGATTTCTCCGTAGAGCCGGTAGGTGCCGGCGGGCAGCGCGGGGAGCACATTTTCAAACGAGGCCGCATCGCGCCGCACCGGATGGAGGTGGGCGAAGGCATTGCAGCCGGGCTCGCGGACGAGGAAGAGGTGCATGAGTTTTCCGTGATCGGCGACGAGTGTTTCCCATTCTTCAGAGGCAGTCTGCGGAGTGAGTCGCAAGCGATGCACGGGGCCGTTGGCGAGGATGTTTGCGACGACGGGGAGCGGGCGGGCGAGGGCGTTGGTGCGGAATTCGCGATCCATCGTGCGCCAGCGCGCGGTGCCTGCGCCGAGCGCGGTCGTGAGGATGAGCGTGGTGGCGATCATGGCGATGCGCGCGCGGCGGTGGTCGCGCAGTGCGGGGGCGCATCCGGGCGCGAGTGTGCCCTCGCGCGCCACCGCGCCCACGATGCAAACCGCGCCGATCAGCAAAATCCCGCCAAGGCCGGCGAGCACGGCCCCGAGCGCGGGCGGCATCGCCGGGCGTCGCGTGGCGGCGGAGTTGAGGGGCACGACTACGGAGCCATTGCCGAGCGAGCCTTCGACCGTGACGCGGATGCTGTAGGCACCATCGCGGAAGAGCCACAGTGCGGCGTTGAAAAGGTGCGCGTCACCCGCGACGGCGGTCGCGCGGAGCGGCGGGGGCGCGGCCTCGTGGCCGGCTTCCGCCAAAGCGGCTTGCAGCGAAACATCGCTGACGCCATCCGTGCCGACACGCACATCGACCTGCGCGACGCCCGGCAGCGTCGCGGGCGGGCGGATGATGACGCGCACCGGATGCGGCCCGGCGTTGCCTTCAAAAAAAACATTTGGACTCCCGATGTGTGCGCGCGCCCCGAGCGGGAGCAGGATGAGGAAAGCGCAGAGGAGCGCCTTCATCGTTGCAGGCGCTTCATCCATGCGCCGAGCGACAGGCCGAGGCGCGTCGAAAGGATCGCCAGACCGGCGGCGGCGAGACCGCGGGCGAGTGTGAGATCGTCGCCCATTTTCCAAAACGCGATGCGCGCCTGCGGGTCGATCTTGAGGAAAAAAGGCCAGTGCATTCCGCCGCCGGCGAAGAACCAATTGTCCGCGGCAGGGGTGAGGAGGAACTGCGCGAAGTGCCATTGCACCGCGATGAAAACAACGAAGAACGCGAGCCCGGCCTCGAACGCGCGACGCCAGTCTTGAAATCGCTGCTCGCGTCCGGGAAACCAGCGCAGCAGTGCATCCATCGCGAGTGCGGGCGCGATGAGCAGCACGGGAAATGGCGGGGGCATCAGGTGATCGAGCGCGCTGTAAATCGGCGCGACGAGCGGCTTCGCGGGAAAGAGCGGCAGCAGCCAGACCGCGAGGCACATCACGGCGAAATGCACGAGCGCGGCGAGACTCGCGGAGCAGCGCGAGCGCCCGGCGGCGCCGACAGCCGCGAGAACGAACGGGTAGAGCCCGCAGGCGAGTTGGTAGAATGCCGCGCTGTGCTGGCGATTCGGGTAGGCGAACGCGATCGTGGCGACGCTGATCATCGCGAGCAGCGATCCGCCGGCGACGATGAAGTGGAATCCCCGGCGCGTGCAGCAGAGCAAGACGCCGATGAGCATCGCGAAGAACGCGCACGCTTTCACGATCTGCGGCGGATGCCAGATGCCGGCAGCGAGGCCGTAGTTCGATTGCCACCAAAGGTCGAGCAGCAGCGCGACGGCAAACGCCAGCGCGCCCCACGCGACGACCCACCCGCCAGACGGCGCGTGAAATTTTCCGATCCGCACTCCGACGGCGCGCGCATTCAGCCAGACCAAACCCAGCGCAACGACGCCGCCAAGGGCGACGGAAAGATAGGTCGCGACATGAGGCGGCGCCCACACGAGGTCGATGCCGACCGAGGATTCCCATGAAAAATCCCACAGCAGACTGGATGGAATCCCGGCCGCCGCGAGGAGCAGAAGCCATGCGGTGAGCCGGAACCGATCGGGCGCACCGTTGGGGAAAGGCGGGGTTGGCGGCGGGGGAGTTTCCATGTCGGGGAAGTTATTACACCAACGCAGGACCATCCGACCAGAATCCGCTTGGAAGGAGTGGGGTCATCATGTCGAACGGCCCGGCAGCTCATGCGGCGCCCGCATGAACTGCGAACCACGCGCGCAGCGCCAGCCACTGATCGCCGCACGCGATCTCCACTGAACTGGACTAATCGCGAGATTTCGCTTGCCAAATCATCAAAAACAGAAGCTTCTCAGGCGAAGCAAAAACAAGCTGTCGCCCCCCCAAAAAAAAGTTTTCATGAACACAAACATCTCCCGCCGCACTTCTACTCCACTGCTCCGCCTCGCCGCCCTCGGCTGCGCCACGGCAATGCTCGGAACTTCCGCCGATGCCGGGTTTCATCTTTGGAGTATTCGGGAACTTTTCACCAATCTCGACGGCACGGTCCAATTCATTGAATTTTCCACTACTTCCGGGAACCAGCAGTTTGTGAGTGGCCAGACGATTCAGGTGCAGGATCAAGCGGCCACGACGACCCACACGTTTACAATCCCTGCCAACCTGCCGTCAGATAGCGCCAATAAGACATTCCTTCTCGGGACTTCGACTCTCCTGGCGGCTGGCGGGCCTGCGCCGGACTATACGATCCCGAGCAACTTCCTCTTCACGGCGGGGGGGACGATCACTTTTTTTGGGGCCAATAGCGGCGCATATACGGCACTGCCCACCAACGGCGTGCTCTCTCGCGTTTTCCCAGGAACTACCAATCAAACGAACAGTCCAAGAAACTTCGCAGGCACCAGCGGTCAGGTAGTCGTGCCGGAACCGACGACGTGGGCTTTGCTTGGCATCGGCGGCATCGGATGCTGCCTCCTGATGCGCCGCCGCGCGGCTTGAGCGTCGCACAGCCGCTTCCGCTCAAGGTTTGACGGACATCGCGTGCCGCATTTCGTCGATCAACTCGGCGGCTTTCCATTCGTTCCCCGCGAACACTTTCCGCACCCGACCCGCGGCATCGACAACCACGGTGCGGAGCGAATGATCGAACTGTTCGCGGTTGCGCGCGACCATCAGGCCAAACTCGGCTCCGAGTCTTTGAATGTTCTCCGTCGAGCCGGTCGCAAAGTTCCATCGCCCGTTCCCGGTTTCGAAAGGTCTCGCGTATTCGGCAAGGCGCGCGGGAGTGTCGTATTCCGGGTCGATTGAAATCGAAAGCAGGTGCCAGTTCGCGTCCGCGGTTTCCGCTTCGAGCGCGCGCTGCGTCTCGGCGAAGTTGCGATTCATCAGCGGACAGAAATCCGGCAGCGGGCAGCGCGTGAAAATGAATGTGAACGCGAACGCGCGGCCTTTGAAATCGCTCAGGCGAAACGCCGCGCCGCGTTGATCCACGAGCGCGCAATCCGGCAGCGGCGCACCAGGCGGCAGCGAGCCCATTGCCTTCGTATCGATCGCCGCGAGATCGGCATGGCCGGTCTTTTTCAAACGATCGATCCAGCTCCGCGCATCCGACACTGAAAGGCGAAACGCGAGCGTGTCGCCGGGCACCCATTCTGCCAGCGACTCGGCTTCCGCCACGTCGAATTCCATCGTCATTGCCTCCATAAAACCGGGGATCGTCTCGTGCGCGATCACTGCCTTGCGCCGTGTCGCGTCGAGCTTCTGCAAGACGCCCGCCACCTCGTAAGTGCCCACCTTTTCCAGCACCGGAGCAGCGCTCTGCGGCGCACGCCCGCAGCCGTAAAGCAGGGTGGCGAGAAGGAGCAAAGGAAGGAAACGCATCGGTTTTCTATTCATTGGCCAGATGAAATTTAGCCATGAAAAAATGCAAACGACGCGACGAAAAGCAATGGAGTCGGATGGCGTGCGGGGATTTACTTCCCAGCCACATCCATCCACTCTCACGAAATGAACGCCTCCTTTCTCAATCGCCTCCTTCTTGCACCGCTCGTCGCCGCCTGTGCCCCGCCCGCCTTCGCCGATGTCGGCGTGAATGCGAAACCGCTCGCTGGCGCCGAAGTCATCCTCGACGGTTCACGCGGGATGCTCGACGACAAGTGGACCTATTGGGAAGGGCCGGGCTTCAAATCCGCGCTGCCGATCAAATGGAAAATCGTCGATGATCCGGTGGACAAAGGCACTGTCGTGATGACCGATGACCGCGCCGCGGACGGGGGAAAATACGGGACGGCGGACATCGTGACGAAAAAAGCGTATCGCGATTTCCGGCTGCACATTGAGTTCCTCATCATGAAGCCCGGCGGCAACAGCGGCGTGTATTTGCAGAACCGGTTTGAGATTCAAGTGCTCGACGGCGACAAGACAAAGCACGGACTCGCCGCAGTGATCAACGAAACCGAATCGCCCTACCACGCCTACAAAGGTCTCGGCCAGTGGAACGCGTACGACATCGTCTTCCGCGCCGCGCGTTTCAAGGATGGGAAACTCGTCGAGAAGCCACTGGTGAGCATGTTTTTCAATGGCGTGAAAGTTCACGGAAACGTCGCGATCAACCAAGTCTGGGGCGGCCCGAACTCCGGGCTCGACGGCGGCAACGACGGCGGCAAGGGGATCACCGACACGCCGGGCGGATTGAAGCTGCAGAACGAAGGGCACGACGTGCGCTACCGCAATGCGTGGATCAAGGAACTCGATCTCAAAGACGCGGACACAGACTTCAAGGAATAGTCTGATCGCGATCGAATCGCCTCACGATGGGCCGACTGCGTTCGATCCCAAGTCGGCTGCGGTTGGAAATCGTATAAGTTTTCGCCCGTCCAAGTCTTGACTCGCCGCGCTGCCGGACGTGTCCTCCACTTCTGCAAATCGCACCGCCCACTTCCATGAAAAAACTCCCATCCAAACTCTTCATCGCGGCGACCGCCGCCCTTGTCTCAGCCTCGTCCGCGTTCGCAAAGACCCCGGACGGCAAGACGTGCGTGCTTCTGCTCGCCGGCAAACCATCGCACGGGCCGGGCGAGCATGAGCACAATGCGGGCGTAAAGCTGTTCGCAAAATGTCTCGCCCAGGGTGCGCCGAATGTCGTCACCAAGGTCCATCTCAGTGCGGATTGGCCGAATGCGGATGAACTTTCGCAGGCGGACACGATCCTGTTTTACGCGGATGGCGGCGGCGGGCATTTCCTGCTCGCGGGCGATCGCCTCGCGCAGATGGAGAAGGAGATGAAACGCGGGGCTGGCGTCGTGTGTTTGCATTACGCGGTCGAGTTCCCCGCGGACAAAGGCGGGCCGCAAATGCTGGACTGGATGGGCGGTTTTTTTGAAGCGAACTGGTCGGTGAATCCGCACTGGGTGGCCGAATACAAGGAGCTGCCGAAGCACCCGATTAGCAGTGGCGTGAAGCCCTTCAGCACGAATGACGAATGGTATTTCCATATGCGTTTTAACGAGCGCGCGGGGAAACTCACGCACGTGCTCGCCACGGTCGCACCCGACAGCACGATGAGCCGCGGAGACGGGCCGCATTCTGGAAATCCCGCCGTGCGCGCGGCGGTCGCCGCAAAGAAACCACAGACGACGGCGTGGGCATTTGAGCGGCCCGACGGCGGGCGCGGTTTTGGATTCACCGGCGGCCATTTTCACAAGAGCTGGGGCAATGACGATCAGCGGAAGCTCGTGCTGAATGCGATCCTCTGGACGGCGAAAGCGGACGTGCCGGCGAACGGCGTGGAGTCGAAGGTTTCAGAAGAAGAACTCAACGCGGATCTCGATCCGAAAGGCCAAAAGCGAAAGCCCAGCGCGGCAGCCGTGCCGAACGGGGAACGATACGGTCTCGAAGCCGCGAAGAAAAACATGGCGACATTCAAGACACCCGACGGCCTCCAGCCCTCGCTCGTCGCCGCAGAGCCGATGATTCAGAATCCGACGAACATCGAAATCGATTCGCGCGGTCGCATCTGGGCGGTTGAGTGCTTGAACTATCGCGGTCATATGACGACGCGCCCCGAAGGAGATCGCGTGGTCATTCTCGAAGACACCGATGGCGACGGCGTGGCCGACAAGGACAAGACGTTTTACCAAAACACGGCGATGACGAATCCGCTCGGCATCTGTGTGCTGCCGCAGGCAAAAGGCACGAAGGTCATCGTCAGCGCCGCACCAAATGTCTGGCTGCTGACGGACAAGGATGGCGACGATGTGGCCGAAGACGCGAAGGTGATTTTCAAAGTGGGCGGCGTGTGGAACTACGACCACCAAATCCACGCGTTCGTGTTCGGACCCGACGGGAAATTTTATTTCAATGCGGGCAATTCCATCACCGAACTTTTCTGGCCGGACGGCTCCATCGTGAAGGATCTCGCGGGCAACGAAATCACGAACAAGGGCAAGCCGTATCGCCAGGGCATGGTCTATCGCTGTGACCTCGATCTCGAAACTGGGAAAGCCAGCAACGTCGAAACGCTCGGGCACAATTTTCGCAACAACTACGAAGTCGCGGTCGATTCCTTCGGCACGATGTGGCAGTCCGACAATGACGACGACGGCAACAAAGGCGTGCGCATCAATTATGTGATGGAGTTTGGCAACTACGGCTTCACGGATGAAATCACGGGCGCAGGCTGGCAGTCGCCGCGCACGAATCTCGAAAGCGAAATCCCGCTCCGCCACTGGCACCTGAACGATCCCGGCGTCGTGCCGAATCTGCTGCAAACCGGCGGCGGCTCACCGACGGGGATTCTTGTCAACGAAGGGTCCGCGCTCGGCCCCCAGTTCACAAATCAACTCATCCATTGCGATGCCGGCCCGCGCACGGTCCGCGCGTATCCCGTGGAAAGTGACGGCGCGGGTTACAAGGCCACGATGGTCGATGTGCTCACGTCTTCCGACGCATGGTATCGCGTCGCCGATCTCGCCATCGCGCCCGATGGGTCGCTCGTCGTCGCGGACTGGTACGATCCAGGCGTCGGCGGCCACGCGATGGGCGATCACGAGCCTGGGAAAGTCATGGGCCGCATCTACCGCGTCAGCGCGACCGGCGCGAAAGCCGCCACGCCGAAGCCGGACTTCGCCACCGCCGCAGGTGCCGCGCAGGCGCTGACCTCGCCGAATCTCCCCACGCAATACGCCGCGTGGACCGCGCTGCACGCGATGGGCGCGCAGGCCGAACCCGAACTGCTCCAACTTTTCAAATCCAAAAACCCGCGCCACCGCGCCCGCGCCCTTGGCTTGCTCGCACGCTGCAAAGGCCACGAGACGGCGCACCTTCGCGCGGGTCTCGAAGACGCGGATGAAAACGTGCGTATCGCCGCCATCCGCCTCGCCACCACGCTCGAACGCAGCAAAGTCATCGACACCAGCCCGCTCGACGAAGACCGCGCGCTCGTCGGCAAACTGCTCCGCGACACTCCCGCCGTCCGCCGCCAAATCGCGCTCTCGCTTTACCGCTCGCACAAGATCGAGCCGCTCTGGAGCGCGCTTGCCCAGCAGCACGACGGCAAGGATCGCTGGTATCTCGAAGCGCTCGGCATCGGCTCGATCGGAAATGAAGACGCCTGCTTCGACGCATGGCTCGCCGCCGTCGGTGACAAGTGGAACACGCCCGCCGGCCGCGACATCATCTGGCGCCTGCGCTCCGCAAAAAACGCAGAGTTCCTCGCCAAACTCATTGCCGACAAGTCGATCGCGGACGCCGACAAAGCGCGCTACTTCCGCGCGTTCGACTTCCTCCCCGCTTCGCCTGCGAAAACGAAAACGCTGGTCACGCTCGCTTCCGTCGGTTCCGCCGACGGCATCATCCGCGAGGCGCTCGTCCGGCTCAAAGGCGTCGATCTCAACGCCAATCCGGACGTCTCAAAAACCCTCAATGCAGCGCTCGACCGCGCCAAAGGAACCGCCTCTTTCATCGATCTCGTCCGCGATTTCGGAGCGCCGAATCAAGGCCCCGCCATCCTCGAAACCGCAGTCGCAATCGCCAGTCAACCCGCCGCGTCCGACGCCGTGAAAC
This sequence comes from Chthoniobacteraceae bacterium, assembly GCA_031409335.1. GTDB lineage: Bacteria > Verrucomicrobiota > Verrucomicrobiia > Chthoniobacterales > Chthoniobacteraceae > JANLQB01. The sequence goes on from JANNWY010000083.1 coordinate 118,129, forward strand.
TGCTTACGAAGCAGCCAGATTGGGAGCAAGTCGTCAACGACGCGCTGGCCTCACCAAAGGCATCCGCCGTCGTCGATCTGCTCGGCACTACTGGCACCAGCGCGGGTATCAGCAGGCTTGCTTCGCTCGTTTCAGGCGAAAATCAGAAACCGGAAATTCGCCAGCAAGCCATCCGCGCCCTCGCCCGGACGCAATCGGGAGCGGCAAAGCTCATTGGCCTCGCGAAGGGGCAAAACTTGCCTGCGGAACTGGCACCCGTCGCCGGCAGCGCGCTCCGGCTTGTCGAATACACCAGCCTGAAAAAAGACATTGATGAACATTTCCCCGCACCCGCCGCACTCGGCGGAAAGCCGCTGCCGCCGCTGGCCGAACTCGTGAAATTGAAAGGCGACATCGACAAGGGCCGCGCCATTTTCGAGCGCGCGGAAATCTCGTGTGTCATGTGCCACCGCGTCGGAAATAAAGGCGCCGATTTCGGCCCCGCACTCAGCGAAATCGGCTCGAAATCGCCGAAGGAACAAATTTATGAAAACATCGTGAACCCCAGCAGCGGCTTGAGCATGGGCTTTGAAACGACGCAACTCGCGCTGAAAGATGGCGGCCTCGGCCTCGGCATCGTGCGCAGCGAAACCGGCGAGGAACTGGTGCTCGCCCTGCCCGGCGGCGCGAGTAACAAGTTCGACAAAAAGCAGATCGCCAAACGCGAAAAACTCACCACCTCGATGATGCCGAGCGGGCTGAATCAGGCGCTCACGCAGGATGATCTCGTGAACCTTGTCGAATACCTATCCTCGCTCAAAACCGTGAAGTAGTTCCGACCCGGTGAAGCGTCTGGCATCGCTGCTGCTAGGGCACGGCGTATGTATCCGCTTCTCGTCAATGCCATCGCCGCCACTGCCGGCAATCTGATTGATCGCTGGGCGCAATCATCGGCACGGAAAACAACCGAGCGGAGCGTTGCCTTTCAGCAGGTGCTCGATAGTGCGGCAACGCCCCGGCAAACCGCCGCCGCCGCGATCGACAAGCTTCGCAGCGCATTGCTCGCGTCGCCCGAGATTCGCACCGCGGTGGATTCCAGCGATCCCGCGAACCCGATGAGTCTCCAACTTTCACCCGACGGCACCGTGTCCGCCCAAGCTCCCGGGCAATCCCTCCGCCCAATCTTCCTCTCGCCTGAAACGGCGATGCTCGCCCGCTCGCTGGCCGCCGCGCTTCCGGCAAACGCTTCGCTCTAAATCGCGTCCGCGAAACCCGGCAAGAACCTCCACCGCGCGTCCTTCGCGCCGGGCAGAAACGTCCACATCCGGGCGCGCTGCCAACCCCGCGTCACCCGCATTCCTTGTATTTATGCCTATTCCCAGCCTTTCGATTTCACTGGCACATGCGCTGCTATGCCTGCTCCCGATGATCGAGCAACTTTTTTCCGGGGCAAACTATCAAGCCACGAAACAGCTTTTGGACGTCGCAATCGTTCGTCACGAAGCGCTCGCCGCCAATCTCTCGAACATCGAAACGCCAGGTTACAAACGCGTCGATTTACCGAAGGACTTCGCGCAGGAATTTACCGCCCACATGCGCGCCGGCGGTGGGCCAGCCGCGCCGAAACCAAGCATTGTGGAAGACTCCACCGCCACCGCGCGCCGCAAGGATGGCAACACCGTCCAGCTCGACAAAGAGCTGCTCGCCATGACGAAAAACGAAGCGGAGTACGACATGCTCACCGAATTCGTGAGTGGCTCGATCAAACAACTGCGGCTCGCCATCACCGGACGCTCCGCCTGATCCGTATGAACTTCATCTCTGGCATCAACGCCACCTCCAGCGCGCTCGACGCGGAGAAACTGCGCATGGACATCGTCGCCGAAAACATCGCGAACGCCTACACCACGCGCGGTCTCGACGGAAAAGTGTATCAGCGCAAGACCGTCGCATTCGAGGCACTGATGAATAGTGGAAGCGAACGCGCAAGCGGCGTCCGCGTCGCGGAAATCGGGGCCGACGAAACCCCCGGCGAATTCATTTACAATCCGACGCACCCGCACGCGAACAAGGAAGGCATGGTGCAGATGCCAAATGTCAGCGTCTCCACGGAAATGGTCGATTTGCTCGCGGCATCGCGGGCGTATGAGGCGAATCTTTCCGTCATCCGAAACGCGCGCCAGATGGCCGCGAAAGCACTCGCGATCGGTCGCTAAACCTTACACCTATGCGCATCGGTTCACTTCCCATTCCGCAGCCGCAGGAGCTGCAGCAGTTGCTCGATTCTTCGCGGGTCGCGAAGCCGGATGCCAGCGCCGCTGCCTCCGGCAGTCCGAAATTTTCCAACTTCCTCGAAGGCGCAATCGCCGAGGTGAACGGAAAAATGCAGGCCGCCGACGCGGAGAAAACAAAGCTGTTCACCGGCGAAACGAACAACCTTCACCAGGCGATGATTTCCATGCAGGAGGCAAGCGTCGCCTTCTCGCTGATGGTCGAGGTGCGCAACAAACTCGTCGAGAGCTATCAGGAAATCATGCGGATGCAGGTCTGAGGCGTTCCGCGATTTCTGAATCACCCGGATGAAAGCATTTCTCCAACAACTCACCCAACTCTGGAAGCAACTCGGCCTGAACCAGCGCGTGACACTCGGCGTGGCCACCGTCGGCGTGATCGCCGGTCTCGTCGCGCTCGTCGTCTGGTCGCACCGCTCGCAGATGCAGCTCCTCTACGGACGGCTCGGGGAAAAGGACATCGCGGAAGTGCTCACCGCAGTGCAGGCTGCGGGCGTGCAATACGAAATCGGAACGGGCGGAAACTCCGTCTATGTTCCGAGCGATCAGGTCCACAAACTGCGGATGCAACTTGCCGCGAAGGGCGTGCCGGCGGGCGAAGGCGTGGGGTTTGAAATCTTCGACCGCGCGAATTTTGGCATCAGCGATTTCGTGCAACGCACCAACTACGTTCGTGCGCTTCAGGGCGAACTCTCACGCACGATCTCGCAACTCAACGGGATTCAGTCCGCGCGCGTCTTGATCGTCGTTCCGGAAAACCGCCTGCTCTTTTCCGACGTGAAGGCGAAGCCAACCGCGTCGGTTTTCGTGGAGGGAAATATCGGCACCGAGTCGGTGAACTCCATCCGCTTTCTGGTGGCAAACGCGGTGGAAGGGCTGCGCGCCGATGATGTCGCCGTCGTGGATCACCGCGGGAATGTGCTCACCGAAGGGCTGAAGGACGACCCCACGCTCGGCACTGCATCGAGCCAGATGAAGCTCCGCAAAAGCGTGGAGGACTACTTTGCAAACAAAGTGGAAACCATGCTCGCGAAAGTGCTCGGGCCGGGCAGCGCAGTGGTCCGCGTGTCTGCCGATTTGGATGTCGAAAGCAGCACCCGCACGGAGGAAAGATTTGATCCAGACGGTCAAGTGCTCCGCTCGGACACATCGACCGAAGATTCGACGGTCACGACCGAGTCCGATGCCGCGAAGGGAGGCACCGCGGGCGTAACGCCAAACACCCCGCAGCAGAATGCGGCGGAATCCAACGGCAAGGGTCCGGGTAAAAACAGCGAGCAAATCCGCAAGAACAAATCGCTCAACTACGAGATCAACCACACGACGCTCAGCAGCGTTCGCGCGCCCGGCACCGTCTCGCGCGTGACCGCGGCGGTGTTCGTCGCGACCAAGGCGACGCCGCGCACGCCGGCTGAGATGGATTCGCTGCGCAAGATGGTGATCAACGCGCTCGGCTTGAAGGCGGCCGACGAGAAGGAAGCGGCGAAGATCGTATCGCTGGAAGAGGTGGCGTTTGACAATGCGCCCGCGCAGAAGGCGGGGTTCGTCGATCTCGCGCTGCGCAACACCGACCTGCTGAAGAACGGCTTCGCCATTCTCGTCGCGCTGGGGTTGATCGTCTTCTTCCTGCGCATGGTGAAGCGCGCCAAGCCGGATGAAATCCCGATCGAAGTCTTCTCGCCGATCAACGCTGGCGCGAACGGCGCGGACGCGAACAAGCCGGCGATCTCCGTGGAATTGCTGAATGAAATGATCCGCCAAAAACCGGAGAACGTGGGCGCTGCACTGCGCGACTGGATGAGCACAAACGGGAACAACTAAATGCCCATCGATTACGGCAAACTCACCCGGATTCAAAAGACCGCCGCGTTTCTCATCACGATCGGCATCGAGGCTGCCGCGGAAGTGATGAAGCACATCGACAACTCGCAACTCGAACTCATCTGCCGCGAGATCGCGAATCTGCCGGTCATCGAGCCCGGCGTGCAACGCGAGATCGTGAAAGAATTTGCCGGCGTGATTTCCGAAGGACTTGGCACGGCGCTGGGCGGAATCGCCTTTGCCCAGGCGGCGCTTGATCGCGCGAAGGGAGGATTTGCCGCGAGCGCGATTTTGAACCGCTCGTCGCCCGGTCCGCGGAGCGGTGTGGGCGAGGAAATCCGCCAGATGGAAGGACGCCAGGTGTTGAATTTGGTGAAGGCGGAACAGCCGCAAACGGTCGCATTCATTTTGTCGTGCATGGATATTCCGAAGGCGGCGGAACTCCTGAAAATGCTCGCGCCGGAGATGCGCGAGGAGGTGATCGAGCGGCTCGGCGGCATGGAAGGCACGTCGCCGGACAGCATTCAAAAAGTTTCGAGAAACCTTTACCGCCGCTTCGACCGCCGCGCCATGCAGCAGGGCGTGCATCAAGCCGGCGGCGCGGACGCCTGCGCGGGAATCCTCAACGCGCTGGACAAGGAATCGCGCAAGACCCTGCTCGCGAAAATCGAGGAGCGAAATGCGCCGCTCGGGGCCGCGATTCGCAAGATCGTCTTCAGCTTCGAGGACATCGTGCGCCTGTCTCAAACGGATCGTCAGCGCGTGATGCGCGAAGTGGATTCCGCGGACCTCGTCCCGGCGCTGAAATCCGTGAAGCTCGCCGTTTCGGAGGCGGTGCTGAGCTGCATGTCCAAACGTGCCGCGGAATCGCTGCGGGAGGAAATCGACATGCTGCCCACGCCGCGCGCGAAAGATGTGGAGGCTGCGCAGGATCGCATCATCGCCGTCATCCGGCGCCTGGAGGAGGCGGAGGAAATCACGCTCGACGCCGAGGAGGAGGCCGCCAGTGCTTGAGCCGATCCGGCTTCACGCCTCGCCGAAACGAATCGCGCTTGCCGCGCCGAGGGGGGAATCCACTTTCTCCGAAGACGATGTGGAAGCCGCACGCCGCGATGGCTATCGCCGCGGCTCGGAAGAAGCGACCCGGCTGCTCGAGCGGCAGATGATCGAGCAGCGCGCCGCGATGGTGGCGCTGCAATCGGAGACCTTCACGGCGGTCACGCAGCAGCGCGATTTGCTCGTGCAGCAAATGCGCGAAGTCGTTCCCGAACTCGTGCTGGAAGCGGTGGCGCGCGTCCTTGCCGACACGGATATGGATCGCGAAAAAGTCGTCCGCATCGCGAATGATCTACTCTGCGAAGTCGCACCTGGACGCGAGGAAATCGAACTGCAACTTTCCCCGCACGATCTCGAACTGATCGAGGGTTACGAAGGCGGTTTCCGCGAAAAACATCCTGCGATTACTTTCCGCGCGAACACCGAACTGCGCTCCGGCGATTGCAGGATCGTGGGCAGGTTCGGCTTCATTGACGGCACGCTCGCCACAAAACTCCGCGCCCTCGACGGCTTCATGCGATGATCGCCTCCGCGCCCCCTTCCGGCAGTTCCGCAATGCTCGATCACTTTCGCGCGCGCCTGCGGACGGATCGCCCGGTGCGCCGCGTGGGCCGCGTCGTTCGGATCACCGGACTGCTCATCGAGTCCGATGGCCCGAATCTCGCGATGGGAGAAGTCTGCCGCATTCAATCGCCGGGCGACGACGCGCCGATCTTTGCCGAGGTGGTGGGATTTCGCGAGCATCGTCTTTTACTCATGCCGCTGGGTGAAACGCTCCGCCTTCGATCCGGCAGCGAGGTCATCGCATCATCGTTTGCCTCGCAGATTCCCGCGGGACCCGAGCTGCTCGGGCGGGTGCTCGGCGGGCTGGGTCAGCCGATGGATGGAAAGGGACCGCTCGGCGGCAAACGAAAGCGGCACCTTCACAACGCGCCGCCACATCCCCTCACCCGCCAGCGTATCCGCGCGCCGCTCGCCACCGGAGTGCGTGCGATCGACGCATTCACACCGGTCGGCTGCGGCCAGCGCCTTGGCATCTTTGCCGGCAGCGGCGTCGGAAAATCGACCCTGCTCGGGATGATGGCGCGCAGCGCCGAGAGCGATGTGAACGTGATCGCGCTGGTCGGTGAGCGCGGTCGCGAGTTGCGCGAATTCATCGAGAAAGACCTCGGCGAGGAAGGGCTCGCGCGGTCCGTCCTGGTGTGCGCGACATCCGATCAGCCAGCGCTGGTGCGGCTTCGCGCGGCATCGCTCGCCACAGCGATCGCGGAGGATTTTCGCGACGCGGGAAAACGCGTGCTGTTCATGATGGATTCCGTCACGCGATTCGCGATGGCGCAGCGCGAGATCGGGCTCGCCGTCGGTGAAGCGCCGAGCAGCCGCGGTTACACGCCATCCGTTTTTTCGCTGCTGCCGCGTTTGCTCGAGCGCACCGGCGCTTCGGAGCACGGCTCGATCACTGCGTTTTACACGGTGCTCGTGGAAGGCGACGACATGAACGAACCGATCGCCGACGCCGTGCGCGGCATCCTCGACGGCCACATCGTCCTGACGCGGAAGCTCGCGACCGGGAATCATTTTCCGGCGATCGATGTGCTCGAAAGTGTGAGCCGGTTGATCGGCGACATCTGCACGCCGGAGGAGCAGGCGGCAGCTTCTGCCGGTCGCGATCTGCTCGCGCTCTATCGGGAAAATGAGGACCTCGTAAATATCGGAGCGTATGCGAAAGGCGCGAATCCCCGCCTTGATATCGCCATCGCGAAACACGAACCGCTCGTGCGTTTCCTCCGCCAGACCGTGAGCGAACCATCGACCCGGGCCGAGGCGTTTGGACGGCTCCAGGAGGTGCTGCGTTGAAGGCATTCGCCTTTCGCCTGGAAACCGTGCTCACGCTCCGCATCCGTGACGAGGAACGGGCGCGCGCGTGGTGCGCCAGTGCGCTGAAAGACCAATCGGAGGCGGCGCTGGCGCTCGCCACGGGCAATCGCGATCTCGAAGCATGTCATGCCGCGCTTTCGCTTCACCGCTCCGGCCGGACGAATCGCACCGAGCAAATCCTGCTGCTGAGTGCGCTGCAACAGCAGCAATCGAATTGCGAACGCCTCGTGACGCGTCGCATCGCGGCCGATCGCGAAGTGGCGCTGCGACGCGGCGCGATGCTCGCCGCGCGGCGCAAACGGGAAATGCTCTCGAATCTCAAGGAGCGCCAGAGCCTCGCGCACCGGATCGCGCGGGAGCGGCAGGATGAGGCGGCCATCTCCGACATCATCTCCGCACGGCATGTGCTGAGTATGCGGGAGGCTCACACATGAAAATGCTCACATCCAGTTGGGGCATCGCGTTCATCGCGATGCTGCTAAACATCGGCACCACGATCATGATGATCCTGCCGGCGATTGGCGCGCTGCAGGACACCTACGTCGAGATTCCCGAGAAGACCTCGATGGCCGCGCGGATGTGGGGCTTCAAAACGGAAGCGGTGGATGAACTGATCAAGGAACTGGAGACCGAGCGTAAGAATCTTGAGACGCAACAAAAGGGTGTGCTCGCCGTGCAAAGCCAGAACGCCGCGGAGCGCGAGGAGCTGGACAAAGTGCGCGTCGAAATCGCCGCGATGCGAGCGTCGATCGACGAGATGGTGGTCGAAATCCAGGAGCAGGAATTGAAAAATCTCAAGACGCTCGCGAACACCTACAGCGCGATGAATCCATCCGCCATCGTCGCGATCTTTCGCGAGCTGGAGGAGAACATGGCGGTGAAGGTGCTCTCCTTCATGAAGCCCGATCGCGTCGGTCCGATTCTCGGTGAGATGGCCAAGGCAGTGGATACCGCCAGCGGAGAGTCGATGGCGAAACGCGCTGCGCGCATCACCGACAAACTGCGGCTCCTGAAGCCATTGAAAAAAGAAACTCCTGTATGAACGAGATCTGCCAATCCACCCTTCCGATCGCACCCGCCTTGCCAAGCGCGGGAGCACTTGGCGCAGTCGATCCTGACTCATCGGAGCGTGTTGCGAACTTTGCCCTCCTCCTGCAGCAACTCTGCAGTGAAACTGCCGACGCGGGTCAGACGGATCATTTTCCCATACCCGCGGACGAGATCGCGGAACTGCCCACGGACGTTGAAGCGAGGGACGTCGCGGATCCAGCGGAGAATCTGGGAATGTTTGCGTGGCCAAATGTGCCAATCGCAACTCCTGCTCCGATCCGCGCGATCGATGCGGCACTGGAAGACACTACGCTGGAAAGACGCCCGCCCGTTTCCACCGATGCGGAGGCGACGATTGCTACGCCAACGGTGGCCGCCGACGATGAGGCTTCGATTCCCGCCGACCTGCGAAAGACGCAGTGGGTTGCGCCGGACCCATTGGTTTCGCAGCCTTTGCCAAAGGCCTCCGATGAGCCTTTGCTGAAGCCCATCGCGCCTCCTGTTAAACTACAATTGGACTTAGATGCCGCCGCGCCACGGGAAACCAAGCCGACGCTGGAAGTCGCGAACGTGCTGGGCATCATTCCTCCGGTGCAGACGCCGCAGATCACCCGCGTCGAGTCTGTGATTCGCGACACCCGGCAGCCAAACGCGAAGCGCGTCGCCACGGCTCCGATCAGCAGCGCGCCACCAGTCCACGGTAGCACGACTGTCAGCAATGAACCGGCAATCACTGCCGGGACGACCGCGACGGCACCGGCAATTTCAACCGCGCAGATCGCTCAACCGGCCCGTGCGGAAAGTAGAAATATTCCAACCGCCGCGCAGCCTGTGGATTCCGCGCCAGCGGTGACGAATGCCACAGCCCTTCCCACACCGGAAAAAACGAATGGCACGACGGCTGCTAAACCGGGCTTCGAGATGTCAGCGACCACCTTCCAAAGACCGCAACGCCCCGCCGAAGCAGATCCCGCCGCGCTTGCGCCGCGTGAGATCGCTTCGCTGCCGATATCGTCTAAAGGAATGCAAACACCGCGAACTGCGCCAATCCAAACCACGCAGAATGCCCGTGAACAATTCGCGGGCGACAGGCCGAGCGGAGAAGAACCTTTAGCTTCGCCGACTCCCGATATTTCGTTTGCCAGCGTCCCCGCCCAGTCGGTGCGCGCGACCCTTGCTGAACCTACTGCGGCTCCGATCCGCGCGGCGGATGTCGAGCGTGTCGTGACGCACACCTTGCACGCCGCCGAGAGCCTGCGGACGAGCGGCCAGGATCGCGTGGAAGTAACCTTGAAACTCGACAACGGTAGCGGACTAACGATCCAGCTTCGTCTGGAGAACGGCGGGATCATGCCAGTCTTTCGCACAGAATCGGAGGCGCTGCGCGTGGCGCTGGAGCAAAACTGGGCGCAGTTCACGCAACGCGGCGGTGATCACGAATTGCGCATCACAAACCCGGTCTTCGAGTCGCCGCAAACATCATCGAACATGTCGGATCTCAACCAACAGCGCGATGGGCGTCAGCGCGCATTTCAAGAACAGGGCGGCACATTTCCACAGCACTACTGGCCGCGGCGCAACTCACGCGCGAACGCCCCGCGCCCCGCAACTCCCGGCAGAGCGCCCCAGCCGGGCGTGCGCCTTTACGCATAACTTTATGGACATCGCCAGCGTTACCTCCGTCAACAAAACGAACTTCCTCGATCCTGAAGTGGCCACCCGGGCTGTGGGCAAACAGAACCTGGACGTAAACGACTTTCTGAAGCTGCTCACCGTGCAGCTCCAGTCCCAGGACCCACTGAAGCCGATGGAGGATACCCAGTTCATTTCTCAAATGGCCAGCTTCTCGGCGTTGGAAAACTCGCGCGATCTCTCCGCCAACTTCAAGAACTTCACCGCTGGCAGCTACCTTGGAAAAATGGTGGACATCCAGGATACGACCGGAACTCACTCTGGAGAAGTCACCGAAATCACGATCTCGAATAACACTCCAAAACTGATCGTGGGAGGCAAGTCCTACGATCCGGACGACGTCATTCGGGTTACTCCGAAGCCAGTAACCCTGGCTGCCGTCGCTCCATAACCTTTCAGCCCATGCTCGGATGTCCGGCCCGAGTCGCTCGCCGGAAAACATCGGTAACCAGATACAAACAAAACATGTCACTCGTAGGCACACTCAACAGCGGGGTCAGCGCGCTCACTACCTTTTCACGCGCCATTCAAGTCACCTCGAACAACATCTCGAACGTGAACACATCGGGCTTCAAGGGTTCGCGTTCAGAATTCCAGGATAGCTTTAGCAATCTACTCCAGCAGGCAGCTCCCTCTCCTTCGAGCGGCCTTGGATCAAACCGGGACTCCGTCCAACTTGGCAACGGTGTCCGTCTCGCGGCAGTGAGTTCCAGCTTTGCGCAGGGAACACTCACTACCACCGGCTCGAATACCGATCTCGGGATTTCCGGCGGGGGCTTTTTCCGCGTTCGCGATTCACTGAACAACGTGGACTACGTCACGCGGTCGGGAGATTTCCGCCTCGACGACCAGGGATATCTCGTGACGAGCGATGGCTTTCGCGTCCAGGGTCTTTTCGATGGCGACGCTACTTTCGATGCGACGGATGTGGGTGGGACGATCACTTTTACAAAAACCGAAACCCCACCGACAACCGTTGGGGACATTCGCATTCGGTTCTCGATTAGCGTCGGCGCGGGGCTGACCAACAGCACCGGGGGTGCATTTACCGATCCGGAGGTGGACGCCAAGAAGCCGACCATGCAATCGTTCACGATCGGACCGCAAGGTGACGTTGTGGTGGGGTTGTCAAACGGTGACACTTTCGTCCGTGGGCGAGTCCTGATGCAGAATTTTAGCGATCCGAATGCGCTTACTCGCGAAGGCAAGAATCTCTTCAGCGGCATCGGTACTGCCGGTCCTACCGGCGGCCCTGGCCTTAGCCTGATAAACAACTCTCCAGGCACCAATGGCCTCGGTCGTATCGAGGTTGGCACGCTGGAACTTTCCAACGTCGATCTTGGTCAGGAGTTTGCCGACATGATCGTCATTCAGCGCAGTTTCCAGGCGGGTTCGCGAGTCATCACAGTCGCGGACTCCATGCTCGAAGAAGTCATCAATCTGAAACGCTAAACCCATTTGACCCATGGCAGAAAAAGCTACTGAACCTGAAAAACCCGCCGACGGAGCGGCAGCGAAGCCAGCGAAGGCACCCAGCCCATGGGTGCCAATCATCGCAGTCTGCATCCTCATGCCGGCGATTTCGTTTGCGACGACGCAGTATCTTTTGCTGCCAAAGATTCGCGGTGCCGTGCTCGAACAGAAAGCCATCGCGCACGCTGCCAAGCCAGAAGGTGGCAAGGGCGACGCCAAGAAGGGACATGGTGAAGCCGCGAAGGGGGGACACGGAAAAGACGCGCATGGCAAGGGTGAGCACGCGGAGGGCGGCGGCGGCGCTGGCGGGGCGTTCTCATACGATTTTCAAAACATCGTGGTGAATCTCTCGGGTGCCATGGGAACGCGCTATCTCAAGACCAGCTTCACAACCCTCAGCGACAATCCCGATCTGAAAACGCTGATCGACGAAAACAAGAAGCAGCTCCTTGACGTGACCCTCACGGTGCTCGGCGCGCGCAGCATGGCTGATCTGGAACAACCGGGTTCCAAGAACGTGGTCCGCAACGATCTGATGGCGAACTTCAACCAGGCGTTGAAGTCGGATCTTGTTTCCCAGATCTACTTCTCGGAATTCGTCGTGCAATGAGCGACCCGGCAGAGCCAGCAACGGAACCAGCGTCATCGAACGTCGAAAGCCCGCCGGTCTTTCGCATGAATGGCGACAGGATGCATGGGTTCGACGCATCCAGTGTTGCGCGCTTCGACTTTCGGAATCCCGACTTTGTCAGCCAGGCAGATCTGCGCATGCTGAACGGAATGCACGCCAGTTTCGTGCAGCATCTTTCGGCGAGGCTTTCGACATTCATCCGCATGGAGTGCGGGCTCAAGATTGTCGAATTCACCACCAAACCGTTCGCGCAATTTACCGGGTCGCTCGCCGCAAATGCACACGTCACGCTGTTTGAAACCGCACCGCTGACCGGCGTCGGCATCGTCGCCATCGCCCTGCCGCTCGGCCTCGCGATGGCCGACCGGCTGCTCGGTGGAAAAGGCCGCACCCCCGCGGGAGAACGCACGCTGACCGAGATCGAAATTTCGCTGCTGGATGATGTGGTAATGGTCGCGCTGGAGGAATGGGCCGGGCTTTGGGAGGCCGAAAACGCGGGCATGAAATCGGAGTGCATCGGCCACGAAACTGGCGGGCGCTTTCTGCAAACCACCGCGCCGGACACATCGACGATCGTTACCGAGATTGATCTGACCATTGGCGAGCAGGTCGAGAAGCTGCTTTTCGGCATTCCCTTTCCGATGATCGAAACGATGCTGCGGCACCGACAGAACGCACAGCCAAGGGCGGCGGATTCCGCACCGAAAAAGCTCCAGTGGCGCGCGTCGTTCTCCGGCATCGCGGTGCCGGTTTCCGCGGAGTGGAGACTAAACGACCTGCCACTCAGCGAGGTGATGCGTTTTAAGGAAGGCCAGGTGCTGGAGCTTTCGCGCGACCTCATTTCAGACACGCGGATTCGCTTTTCAAACACCGAGGAATTTGTCGGCACCGCGGGAGTCCAGAGCGGCCGGATCGCGGTGCAACTTACCAAACAGATCGTCAAAGACTAAGCGCCATGGTGAACCTGCTCGAAGATCAAAGACTTAACAGCGTGCTGGATGTGAAAGTGCAGCTCGCGATCCGGCTCGGCTCTTGCAAACTCGCGATGCGCGATGTGCTGGAACTGAATACGGGCGCGATCATCCAGCTCGATCAGCGCGCGAATGATCCGGTCGGAGTCTATGTGAACGACAAGCTCATCGCCGTCGGTGAGGTGATCGTGGTGGACGAAAATTTTGGGATCAAGATCACGCAACTCATCGGGGAGCAGTCGTGAAGGCTTGGTTGTCCGCCGCGTTTTGGATCGTGGCAATGCCCGCGGTTCGCGCGGCTGGCGAAACCAGTGCCGGGGCGGCTCCACTGGCGCTGACGGCCGGGGATGGCGGCACGTTTCAACTCGTCATCTATCTCGTGCTGTTGCTGTCGGTTTTCGCTGGCGGTGCCTTTTTGCTTCGCAATGGCTTCACCCTTTTTCAGCCAAAGATGAAAGGCGAACGGAAGCTGGAAATCAGCGAAACGCGGATGCTGGGGAACCGACAGTTCCTCGTTGTGGCGGCTTACGAGGACCGGAAGATTTTGATCGGTGTTTGTCCGGGGCGGATCGACTACCTCTGCACGCTCGCGGGCGCGGAGCCGGAGTTTCCGAGCATTGCACTGGAGAAAAGCGATGCGTGAAAAGTTTCATCGCTGCGCCAGCATCGCGCTGCTGTTGCTCGCGCTTCTCGTGCTGGCCACGCCAGCTTCGGCGCAGGACACGACGATCCCGACCCCACCGCCTGCCCCCGCTGCCGCGCCTGCGCTGAGCATCAATCTCGGCGGCTCCGAGCAGGGCAGCGTGGCGACTGCGATTCAGATCGTCGTGGTGATGACCGTAATGACGCTGGCACCGTCCATCCTCGTGCTGATGACCAGTTTCACCCGCATCGTGATCGTGCTCGGATTTGTCCGCAGCGCGATCGGCGTGCAGGGCGCGCCATCGAATCAAGTGCTCGTCGGCATGTCGCTCTTCCTCACGTTTTTCATCATGGCTCCGATCGGGAAACAGATCAACGAAGAGGCGCTCCAGCCATACATGGAAAAGAAGCTCACGACTTCGGAAGCGTGGGACAAAGCCAGCGGGCCGCTGCGCACTTTCATGATGAAACAGACGCGCCCGAGCGAGGTGGATTTCTTTCTCGGCCTCGCGGGGCAAGGCCCGACGAAAGCGGAGGAAGTGCCGATGAACGTGATCGCGCCCGCCTTCGTCATCAGCGAATTGCGCACCGCGTTTCAGATGGGTTTCCTCGTGTATATCCCGTTCCTGATCGTCGATTTCCTCGTCGCTTCCACGCTCATGTCGATGGGTATGATGATGATGCCGCCGGTGATGATTTCGCTGCCTTTCAAACTGCTGCTTTTCGTCCTCGTGGATGGGTGGCATCTCGTCGTGCGTTCACTCGTGGAAAGTTTTGGCGTATGAACATGGAGCAAGCCATCGAGGTCCTGCGCCAGCTCGTCACCACATCGCTGCTGGTGGTGAGCCCGATCCTGCTCGGTTCTCTCATCGTTGGGCTCGTCGTGAGCCTGCTGCAATCGGTGACGAGCATCCAGGAGCAGACGCTTTCATTTGTGCCGAAGCTACTCGCCGTCTCGCTCGTGATCGTGCTGGGCGCGCCTTGGATTCTGCGCCAGCTCATGCAGTTCACGATCACTTATTTCTCGCGGCTACCGGATATGGTCCGATGAAAAACCGGATCGTCTCATCCTCGATCTTCCTGTTTCTCTCCCTCTTTATCTTCCTCCGTGTTGATGAACTGAGAGGAAGATCGCGAGGAAAAGCAAGAGGAAGAAACTGACCGCGATGAGCATCGAGCAGCTCTACTTCTGGATGATGGCGTTCATCCGGGCCACCGGGTTGTTGGTGATGACGCCGGTGTTTTCCGGGAAAACGATTCCGGTGCCGGTGCGCCTCGCGATTGCCGCGTTCCTCGCATACGCTGCGGGTGGCTTTGTGAAAGTGCAAGTGGCCCTGCCCGGCGACGAGCTGGCGCTGATCCTTGGCTCGTTTCATGAGTTGATGACTGGCCTGCTGATGGGCCTCGCAGTGCGGCTGGTTTTTTACGCGATCGAGATCGCCGGACAGATCATCTCGACGGAAATCGGCCTCGTGATGAGTTCGCAAGTCGATCCGGTTTCACAGAACAGCTCGACCTCGATTGGCACCGCGCTCTTCTATCTTGGCTCGCTGCTGTTTCTCATCTCCGGCGCGCATCACGCGGTGTTTGCCGCGTTCCTGCGGAGCTTTGCCCTGTCCCCGCCAGGCTCCGTCGGTCTTGCCAGTTCGGCGGGGGAAGTTTTCGTCCGCAGCAGCGGCAATATTTTCCTCATCGCCGTGCAAATGGCCGCACCGATCCTTGCCGTAAATTTCGTGGTGACGCTGAGTTTTGCGATCCTCGGAAAAGCCGCGCCGAGCATGAATGTATTCTCGGAAAGTTTTGCCGCGCGCATCCTCGCGGGACTCGCGCTGCTGGGGCTCACGATGGGGCTGACGGCACAACTGGTGCTGAGTCATTTCCAGAATGCGCCGGAGTTGATGCTCCGGCTCATCCCGTGACCGCGCAGCCATGTCCGACCAGGTAAAAACCGAACAGCCCACAGAAAAACGCCTCCGCGACGCCACGGAGGAAGGGCAGTTCGCGCGCACGCCGGATTTGCAGGTCGTGTTCATCCTCATCGCCGCGTTCTTCGTCATCGGCTTTGGCTCGCGGGAATACTCGGAGCGCATCGCCGGGATCAGCGTCGGGATTTTCGCGCATCTCGGAAAATACTCGATCAAGCCCGAGGCGATCGGCGAGTGGAGCGGCATCGTCGCGCAGACGATGCTGGGTTTGATCCTTCCGATCGCGGTCGCGTGCGCGATCGCCTCGGCGATTGCGGGCGGCTTGCAGAGCCGCTTTCAACTCACGCCGAAAGCGATGGATTTCAAATGGTCGCGAATCGATCCGTTCGCCGGCTTCCAGCGCATCTTTTCCTCGCAGGCATGGGTGAAACTCGGGACCGATGCGCTGAAGCTGATCGTCATCGGACTCGCGCTGTGGAGCGCCCTGAAGACGGCGATGAGTGATCCGCTTTTCTACACGCCCGTCGCGGTGCATCGGCTCGGCAGTTTCATTTCGAGCACGGCGAGCACGCTGCTCGGCCGCTTCATCCTCGCGCTCGGGGCGATCGCGACCGCGAACTATCTTTTTTCACTCCGCAAAACGAACACCGATCTGATGATGACGCGCGAAGAAATCAAGGAGGAGAGTCGGCAGTCGGAGGGCGATCCGAAATTGAAAGCCGCGCTGCGCCAGATGGCGCGCCGCCTCATGCAAAAACAAATGCTCGCGGGAGTGCCGACCGCCGACGTGGTGGTGACGAATCCGACGCACTTTGCCGTGGCTTTGAAATACGAGCGCGGAAAGGACAAGGCTCCGCTGGTGCTCGCGAAAGGTGAAGGCGCGTTTGCGCGGCGCATCAAGGATCTCGCGGCGGAACACGACGTGCCGATGATCGAGAACAAACCGGTGGCGCGGATGCTTTTCAAAGTCGGGCGCGTGGGGAAGCCGGTGCCGGTCGAGCTTTACCAGGCGGTCGCGGATATTCTCGCGTTTGTTTATAAGACGCATCGTTATTACTTCCATCGGTTGAAGGAGAGGAGGGCTGAGGGATGAGCGGCGGTTGTTCTGAATTTCGAGGCACGTGCGGCGGGCTGAACATCGAACGTCGAACATCGAACATCGAACATCGAAGGACGGAAAACGGTCGCACAGCGCACTCCGATACTTCGATGTTCGATGTTCGACGTTCGATGTTCGACGTTCAGCCCCGCGCAGCGGCCCCGGCACTTGGAGGACGGCGATGAACTTTTCCGCCCACCTCAGCAACGCCACCAAGTCCCTAAAAAAAGGCGACCTGCTTTTCGTCTTCGCACTCGTCGGCACGATCGTGCTGCTCGTGATGCCGGTCCCGGCGCTGCTGCTCGATCTCCTGCTCGCCGCCAGCATCGGCATCTCGCTGCTGATCCTGCTCATCATCATTTACGTGAAGGACCCGCCGGAGTTTTCCGGATTTCCCACGCTGCTGCTCGCCGTCACGCTTTACCGCCTCGCGCTGAACGTGGCCTCGACGCGGCTGATCCTCGGCGACGGCCATGCGGGCCAGATCATCGACGCCTTCGGGCACTTCGTGATTCGCGGAAATTACGTCGTCGGCGCGGTCGTGTTTTTGATTCTCGTCGTGATCAATTTCATGGTCATCACCAAGGGCGCGGGCCGCATCGCGGAAGTTGCGGCGCGTTTCACCCTCGACGCGATGCCCGGAAAACAGATGGCGATCGACGCGGAGTTGAACGCGGGAATCATCGACGAGGCAACCGCTACGAAGCGGCGCGTGAAGGTTCAGAAAGAAGCGGACTTTTACGGCGCGATGGACGGTTCGAGCAAATTCGTGCGCGGCGATGCCGTCGCGGGAATTCTCATCACGCTCATCAATATTCTCGGCGGCTTCGCGATCGGCATCGTGCAGAAGGGAATGCCCGTCGTCGAAGCACTGCAGAAATACACGCTGCTCTCGATCGGCGACGGTCTCGTGACGCAAGTGCCCGCGCTGGTCGTCAGCGTCGCCGCCGGCATCCTCGTCACGCGCGCGAGCGAGGATTCGAATCTCGGTGCGCACATCAGCAAACAGCTCACGCTTTACCCGCGCGCACTCGCGATCGCCGCTGGCATCATGGCCTGCTTCAGCATCATGCCGGGGATGCCGATGCTGCCGTTCGCGCTGCTCGCGGGGACCAGCGGATTTGTCGCGTGGTCATTGCGAAAATCACGCGCCGCAACCGCACTCGCCGCTGCCACGGATGCCCTGAAACCGTCGGCGATCGGCAGCAAACTCGGCGCGGACACGGCCGCGAAACCCGCGGATGAATTCAAGAAACTGATCGAGGTGGACATCTTCGCAATCGAACTCGGCACCGGCCTGCTGCATCTCGCGGAGAAAAAGAACGGCGGCGATTTGCTCGATCGCGTGACGGGCGTGCGCAAGACCTTCGCACGCGAAGTGGGCGTCATCGTTCCGCCGATCGCGATTCGCGATAATCTCGAACTCGAATCGCAGGAATACCGTTTCCTCCTTCGCGGCAAGGAACTCGCGCGCGGCACGATCCTGCCGAATCGCTGGCTGGCAATGAACGTGACGAACAGCCCCGTGCCGCTGAAAGGCGTCGCGACCGTCGAGCCCGTGTTCGGGATCAACGCGACGTGGATCGGCGAGGAGGAAAAGCGCGCGGCGGAAATCCACGGCTACACCGTCGTCGATCCTGGCTCGGTGTTGATCACGCATCTTTCGGAGACGGTGAAACGCTCGTCGCATCTCATCCTCGGACGGCAGGACGTGCAGACGCTCGTCGATCATATGAAGGAATCGAACCCGACGCTCGTCAGCGAACTGATCCCGGACTTGGTGAATGTCGGCATCATCCAGCGCGTCCTGCAAAATCTTTTGCGCGAAGGCGTCTCGATCAAAAATCTCGCGGTCATCATGGAATGCATCGCGGATTTTGCCCCGGTCTCGAAGAATCCCGACGACCTTTCCGAGCAGGTGCGCCGCCGGCTCGGCGTGTATTTCATCGCCGACTACGAGAGCGAACCCGGCGTGGTGAAAGCGCTCACGCTCGATCCGCGGCTCGAGCAAATGCTGATGCAAAAAGTGCAGCGCAATCAATTCGACGTGGGCCTCGTCATCGATCCGCAAACCGCGCAGCACCTTTTGAATGAACTCACGCAACGCATGACCGACATGACCGAGCAGGGGCTCAGCCCCGTGCTCATCACGACCGCGGAATTGCGCCTCGCGTTCCGCCGTTTTTTCGAGCCGTCCCTCTCGAAACTCAGCGTGCTTTCGTATCAGGAACTGCCTTCACAAACTGAGATTCAAAACTTCGGCATCATCACAATGCCGATCCACCTGCAAAAGGCGGCATGAGGGCGGTTCGTTTTCAGTGCGCCAACGGCGCTGCACATCTCAGCCCAGGGCACCGCCCTGGGTTGCGCACATTGAAAGAACGAGCCCTGAAGGGGCGGCGCAATGGTTCGTCACGCATTGTTTCGCCCCTTCAGGGCTGTGCGATTTTTCATCCAAAACCCAGGGCTTTGCCCAGGGCTTTGCCCTGGGCTGAGATGTGTAGCGCCGTTGGCGCACCGGAGCGGACGACTCGTCTTTATCCATGACTGAACAGCGTTTTCGTTTTGTAGTAAGTTCTGCGGAGGAAGCCGTGACCGTCCTCCGCGAACGGCTCGGGGAAAACGCGCGCGTCGTTTCCGTGCGGCAGGTCGAGGGCACGGGGCTCGCCCGTTTTCTTCAGGCTCCGAAGCTGGAAGTCATCGCGGAAAAATCGCCAGCAAAGCCAGCCGCGGAAACTCCCGCAGCGCCCGAACCGCCTGCGGGCACCGAACCGCCGCACTTTCCCGAGATCGCCGCAGCCGAGCCTGCTCCGGCGGGAAACCCCCTGGCGCGGCTGCTGCACGCGGGTGGCATGTCGCCTCAGATTCTCGCGCGCCTGCGCAGCGAATCGGACTGGGCATCCCTCGAAACGCTGCCTCCCGGCGCTGCGCTCGCGCGCATCGGGGTGGCCTTGCGTGAGCGATTCCGCGCGCGCCCGCGTCGCGAACTCGGGAGCCGGATCGCGTTTCTCGGGAGTCCCGGCGCGGGCACCACGTCCGCGCTTTGCAAATGGCTCGCGACCGAAGTTTTCGTGCGCCAGCGGCGCGGCGTCGTGCTGAAGCTCGATCTCGATCGCGCCAATCCCGGCGACGCGCTCAGCGTCTTCTGCGACGCGCTCGGGGTGCAATGCGTGCGCTCGATCCCCGATGTGCCCGCGCTCGCGCCGAACGAATCGCTTTTCATCGACGTGCCAGGCGTCCTGCAAGGCAGCGCGGAGGAAACCGCGGAATTGACCACCGCGCTCGACCCACTTTTCACGACCGCGCGCATCATGGTCATCAACGCCGCCTACGATGCCGCTTTGATCAAACGCTCCTATGAATTTGCCGAACGCACAGGCTGCACCCACGTGGTTTTCACTCATCTCGATGAGCTGACCCAGTGGGGCAAACTGTGGGATTTCCTTCTCGGCTCCAGTCTCACGCCGCTCTTCCTCAGCACCGGGCCAAATATTGCCGGTGATCTTGAGGAGAACGTTTTCGACGCAGTGCTTGCGCAGACCTTCCCGGAAGGTGGTGCGCAAACTGCTGAAAACATCGGCAAATAATGAGATTTTTCATAAGTGTCGGAGGCTCCATTGGATTCTTACTGGCACTGACCTCCAGCTTTCACGCCGGAAACGCTCCCGCATTCGCCCTCCACGACGGCGCGATCGGGTGCCTGTTTGGCGCGTTCCTTTTTCAACTCGGACACCGCGCCTATCTCACGAGTCTCCTGAGCTTCCTCGATCAACGCGCCGAAGCCATCAAACAGGCGCATCCGGTCTCCACCGAGAAAGTTCCCGTCAAATCTTGAATCCACCCATGCTCGTCTCCGCTCCGCCTCCCAAGCGCGCCGTCCAAGCCTTGCGCGCGTACCATTCCGAGGTCAATGAAAGCGCGCTCATCGAGCGGCATCTTTCGCTTTTGAAAACCACGGTCGATCGTATGCGCATCTACCTGCCGCCGACGCTCGACATGGAGGATCTTTACAACGTCGCCTTCACGGGCCTCGCCGCCGCCGCGCGCAAGTTCGATCCCGGCCAGGGCGTCCCATTCAGCGCATACGCCGCGCTGCTCATCCGCGGGGCGGTGCATGATGAACTGCGGCGCATGGACTGGACGCCGCGGACGATCCGCGACAAAGCGAAGAAATTCAGCGAAAGCGTCTCCGCGCTGGAACAGCGTCTCGGCCGCCCCGCGCTCGACGAGGAAGTGTGCGACGAACTCGCGCTCGATCGTGGCGAATACGAGGAACTGCTCGATGAGATCAAGCCCGTGAGTTTTCTCCCGCTCGATGGCGAGGCTTTCCACGACGACACGGAAAGTGTGGCCCTGCACGAGGTCATCGCGGACGACACGCAGACGACGGGTAGCGATGAGCTGCAAAAGAAAGAGCTGATGCAGCTCGTCATCAGCCAGCTCCAAAAACTGCCCGACATGCAGAAAAAAGTGCTGGCGATGTATTATCTCGAAGGCATGAGGCTCGCGGAAATCGCGGCGGTTTTCGGCGTCACCGAGGGGAGAATTTCGCAGATCAATACGCAGGCCGTGCTGAGTCTGCGGGCATTCATCAAGCGGCAGGATACTCCGGCGGCTGCGTAGGAAGGACTCGTGTTTTTTGCGGCGTGAGGCCGCTGCGCGGGGCTGAACATCGAACGTCGAACATCGAACGTCCAACGTCGAAGTAGGAGTTCCCTGATTCGATGTTCGATGTTCAGCCCGCCGCAGGCGTCTCCGCCTTCAGGACATGCTCCTCTCGCAGACCTTTACCGCGCGCCGGGATTCCGACAAAGAGAGCGGCGCACGCCGGGTCGTGTCGTTGCACCATGTCCCCTCGCCTACTCATCGCCGTCGTCCTGTCCATTTCAGGCTCACTCCACGCCGCCGAAATCAAACGCATCCCACCGCCGGGCATTGCAGTCCCCGACGCGGATCGGGCGGAATTGCAAATGGGCATCGACGCACTCGCGAAAGAAATCGCCGCGCTGCGGAAAGATCACGCGGCGGAAATCGCCGACGTGGAAATCTTCCACAAGTCCGCCGACTGGGCGCTGCGGTACGATGAGTTTTTTAACGAGAAACAAATCCCCGTCGCGAAAGCGCATCTCGCGATCGGGATGCAACGGGCAAAGGAACTGCGCGACGGCAAGCCTTCGTGGAACGCGGCAAACGGGCTCGTGGTGCGCGGATACACTTCGGCGATCGATGGCTCGGTGCAGCCGTACGGGCTGGTGATTCCCGATGGCTGGAAAGCGGATGACGGCAAGGCGCGCCGACTCGATTTCTGGCTGCATGGACGTGGCGAACAACTCAGCGAACTAGCGTTCATAGAAGATCGCCTGAAGAACAAAGGGGAGTTCACTCCCGAGGGTGCGATCGTCTGCCATCTCTACGGGCGCTATTGCAACGCGAATAAATTTGCAGGCGAACGCGATCTTTTCGAGGCGCTCGACGACATCCGAAAGCACTACAAAATCGACGAGCAACGCCTCGTCGTGCGCGGCTTCTCGATGGGCGGCGCGGCGTGCTGGCAATTCGCGACGCACTATCCGGGCATGTGGGCCGCCGCCGCACCCGGTGCGGGTTTCGCGGAGACGGCGGAGTTTTTCAAAGTCTTCGCGCCCGGCAAGACCCCGCCGCCGTGGTGGGAGCAAGTGCTCTGGCGCTGGTACGACAGCACCACGATGGCCGCAAACCTCGCCAACGTTCCAACGGTCGCCTACTCCGGCGAGATCGACGGGCAGAAGCAGGCCGCCGACATCATGGTGAAATATGCGAAGCAGGAAGGCATCGAATTCCCGCACATCATCGGGGCGAAGATGGGGCACAAGTATGATGCGGAATCGAAGGGGAAGATTGAGGAGTTCGTGACGGTCGCAGCAAATGCGCAGTCTGCGCATCCATCGAGAAAAGTCCGCTTGGTGACCTATTCACTCATCTACCCAACTTGTGATTGGGTCACGATCGTGGGGATGGAGCACGAATGGGAGCAGGCAAGCGTGGATGCGGAATGGAACGCGGATGGCACCGTTAAAATCAGCACAAAGAACGTCCAAAGCCTTTCACTCTCCGTTGCCATCACGCGCCTTCGCGACTTTCGGAATGAGGTGACGATTGATGGGGATGTTGCCCGAGTGCCAGCGGCAAATGAGTTCACTTACGTGAAACACAAAGGAAAGTGGTGGGTGAAAGGCAAACTTGGCGAAACGTCTGCGACCGTCGGCCTTCAAAAACGCCCCGGCTTCTGTGGTCCGATTGACCACGCCTTCATGTCGTCGTTCCTTTTCGTCCAACCGACTGGCAAGCCGCTGAATGATGCCGTCGGCGCTTGGGCGAAGTCGGAGATGGATCACGCCAACGAATTCTGGCGGCGTGTGTTTCGTGGCGATGCTCCGACTATTGCCGACAGCGCGCTTTCCGAGGCGCAGATAAGCGACGCCAATCTCGTTTTGTGGGGCGATCCCTCGAGCAATGCGGTGCTCAAGAAAATCATCGAAAAACTCCCGATCAAGTGGACCAAGGACACCCTCGAATTCAACGGAGTGAAATACGACGCGGCGCATCACGCGCCGATCCTCATCTTCCCGAATCCGCTTAATCCGCAGAAATACATCGTCCTCAATTCCGGCCCGACTTTTCGCGAAGAGGCGCTGCTGAATAACTCCGATCAGACGCCGAAGCTGCCCGATTGGGCGATCGTGAATCTCGCCACGCCGCCGGATGGGAAGTGGCCGGGGCAGATCATCGACGCCGGGTTTTTCGATGAGCAGTGGGCGCTGCCGAAGAAGTGAGCGCGATGGCTTCTGACGCCGAAGGCTCTGGGACTGCGGCGATTCCTTCGCAGCTTTTCGCGCGTCGGACGCGCATCCCAGAGCGGCGAAGGAATCGCCGCAGTCCAGGGCCTTCGGCGATGAGCAGCGCGGGATTACTTTTTCTATGAAAGTCGGCACCGAAATCCGCGTCCTCGTCTGGGATGAACGCCAGCCGGAACAGGCGCAGGCTTACGAAACTTTCCTCGGAAACGCCATCGCCGCGCAGCTCGCGAAGCAGCCGGATTTCACCGTGAAAAGTGCCGGGCTGGATGAACCGGAACAGGGACTCGCGGCGGCGACGCTGGATGCGACGGATGTGCTGATCTGGTGGGGGCATCGGCGGCATCCCGATGTAAATCACGAGACGATCCGAGGCATCGTCGAGCGCATCACGGCGGGCAAACTTTCACTCATCGCGCTGCACTCGGCGCATTGGTCGCAGCCATTCATGGAGGCGATGAATGCGCGCGCGATCGACGATGCTATGAAGACTTTTCCTGAAGCAGAACGCGCGGGCGTGAAGCTGAATCTCATTCGCCCGAAACCATTCACCTTGCCAAAACACGACGACCCGCCGACGCCCGCGCTTTCCAAAATCGGCGATCGCGAATGGCAACTCGCGCTGCCGGGCTGCGCCTTTCCAGCGTTCCGAAACGTCGCGGGACCGAGCCGCGTGCGCACGCTGCTGCCCGAGCATCCGATCGCGCGCGGCGTGCCCATCGAGTGGGGAATGCCGGAGACGGAGATGTATTCCGAGCCCTTCCATATCCCGACCCCGGACGCTGTGATCTTTGAGGAAACGTGGGAAACGGGTGAGCACTTCCGCACCGGGTGCGTTTGGAGCGTGGGAAAAGGGCGCGTGTTTTACTTCGGACCGGGCCACGAGACTTACTCGATTTTTCGCCAGGAAATCCCGATGCGAATCGTCGAAAACGCCGCGCGCTGGCTTGGCACACCTGCCAAATAAATGCTCCGCCGTTTCCTCCTCACCACGCTGCTCGCCGCGACCGCCCACGCGCAGACTCCGCCCGCGACGAAACAAACACCGCCGCCCGGGATCGAAGTCCCAGAGCCGGATCGCGCGGAACTCGCCGCCGGCATCGCGTCGCTCGGGAAAGAGATCGAGTCGCTGCGGACCGCGCTGAAAACGAAACCCGCGCTGCTCGCGCTGCTGCCGGATGTGCAGGTGTTTCACAACGCTGTCCGCTACGCGCTCGACTACCATGAATTCTTCGACGCCAAGCAGATTCCGATCGCGAAAAACCTGCTCGCGCTTGGAAAGCTGCGCGCCCAGGAGCTAGTCCTTGGCACATCATCGTGGACAAGCGCGACTGGGCCAGTCGTGCGCGGATACGTTTCCAAAATCGACGGCTCGGTGCAGCCATACGGCGTGAATGTGCCAACGAATTGGAAGCCGACGGACAAGACGCCGCGACCGCTTTCGTTCTGGCTGCATGGGCGGAATGACAAACTTTCCGAACTCGCGTTTGTGAATGGCGAACTCAAGGCCAAGCCAGAGTTCACGCCAGGCGGCGGATTCGTGGTTCAGCTCTACGGACGCTTTTGCAACGCGAACAAATTCGCTGGCGAGGCGGATCTTTTCGAGGCTTGGGAAGACGTGCGGCGGCGGTATCCCGTCGATGCCGAGCGCGTGAGCGCGCTTGGCTTTTCGATGGGTGGCGCGGCGGCTTGGCATTTTTCGACGCATCACGCGGGGCTTTGGGCAGCGACTTCGGCGGGCGCGGGATTCGCGGAGACGTCGGTTTACGCGAAGGTTTTTGCCGCAGGCAAAGAGCCGCCGCCGTGGTGGGAGCAGGTGCTGTGGCGCTGCTACGATGCGACGGCTTACGCGGGGAATTTGGCGAATACTGCGATGATCGGATACAGCGGGGAACTCGATCCGCAGAAGCAATCGGCGGACATCATGGAGACGGCGATGGCTGGCGAAGGC
The DNA here is from genome assembly GCA_031409335.1 of Chthoniobacteraceae bacterium. Taxonomy (GTDB): domain Bacteria; phylum Verrucomicrobiota; class Verrucomicrobiia; order Chthoniobacterales; family Chthoniobacteraceae; genus JANLQB01. Next base: position 143,421 of record JANNWY010000083.1, read on the forward strand.
TTGAAGCTGGAGCGCTACATCGGCCCGAACACGGCGCACAAGTATGAGCCGGAAACGAAGAAACAAATCGCCGCGCGGCTGGATGAATTGATCGCGAAAGGGCGCGAGCCGATGCCGCCGAAAGTGCGCTTCACGACCTACACGCTGCGTTACAACAAGATGGAGTGGATCGAAATTGACGCGCTGGAAAAGCATTGGGAACGCGCGGATGTGGCAGCGGAATTGGTCGATGAAGGCACGTTTCGCGTGACGACAAAAAACGTGGCTGCGTTCACCATCGCGCTGCCCGCCGGGCCTGCGCCGCTGGATAAGACGCGACCACCGCGGCTGGTGATCGACGGGACGGAGCTGGTCGGACCCACGGTGAAGGAACAGTGGACGGCGAAGTTCTGCAAACTCGGTGGAAAATGGCAGGGATTACCACCCGATTTCGGCACTGGCGTTCACAAAAAACACGGCCTCCAAGGCCCGATTGACGATGCGTTTATGGGTTCGTTCATCCTCGTGCGACCGAACGGGAAACCGCTCAACGACAAGATCGGCGCGTGGGCGAAGGGCGAGCTGGACCGCGCGATCGTGGAATGGCGGCGCGTGTTTCGCGGCGAGGCGCGGGTGAAAAGCGACACGGCGATCACGGCGGAAGACATCGCGAACTCGAACCTCGTGCTGTGGGGCGATCCTTCCAGCAACTCAGTTCTCGCGAAGGTTCTCCCGAAGCTGCCGATCACTTGGGATGCGAAGAAACTGATCGTCGGCAAACTCGAAACCAGCGCCGCCGATCACGCCCCGATCCTTATTTTCCCAAACCCACTCAACTCGGATCGATACGTCGTCCTCAACAGCAGCTTCACCTTCCGCGAAGGCAGTAACACGACGAACTCGCAACAAACGCCCAAGCTGCCGGATTGGGCCGTGATTGATCTCAAAACTCCTCCGAGCGCGAAGTGGCCGGGGCTGGTCGTGGATGCGGGATTTTTCGATGAGCAGTGGAGACTGCCGAAACCTTAACGCCGAAGGCTTTTGGACTGCGGTGATTCCTTCACCGCTTTTGCCTGCGCCCGACACATCCGAGAGCTGTAAAGGAATCACAGCAGTCCCAGAGCCTTCGGCGACATCCCGCGTACTTTTCTTTTTGTGAGGACGCTCCAGCCACAAACGCGGGTGTTACTTTCCCCAATAATCTGTTTAGTAGGAGGTCCTTCAACTCATGCACCGAATTCTTATTCCCGTCCTCGCCTTGTCGCTGTTGCACGCGAACGTCCGCGCTCACGAAGCCGGAATCGAAATGGCCGCCGCTGCGAACAATTTTCTCGCCGCACTTTCCCCAGATGAAAAGGCAAAGGCAGTGTTTGATTTTGTGAATCCAGAACGGGTGAACTGGCATTTCATTCCGCGCGAACGGAAAGGTTTTTCCATCAAGGAAATGTCGCAGGAGCAGCGGTTGCTCGCGCAGGCACTGCTGGCTTCGGGGCTGAGTCATCGCGGTTACAGCAAGGCGGTTTCGATCATGAGCCTGGAGGCGGTGCTGGCTTCGATGGAGAAGGGCTCGGGCGCGGTGCGCGATCCCGAGCGTTATTATGTTTCGATCTTCGGCGTGCCGGGGAAAGGCTCGTGGGGCTGGCGCGTGGAAGGGCATCATCTCTCGCTGAATTTCACGGCAGCGGAAAACGCGGTGCCGGCGATGACACCTTCCTTCTTCGGCACGAATCCGGGCGAAGTCCGTGTCGGCAATCGCGCTGGCACGCGCGTGCTCGGGAAAGAGGAAGACCTCGGACGTGCGCTGGTGAAATCGCTGAGCGAAGATCAGCGAAAGGAAGCGCTAATCCTCGTCGAGGCGCCGAAGGAAATCTTCAACGACCCGAAGCGCGTCGATCCGACGAAACCGGAGGGTATTCCGCAGAACAAACTGGACGACGCGCAGAAGGTCGCGCTCGTGAAGTTGATCAGGGAATATCTGTTCCGCTGCCGCCCGGATGTTGCCGCGGAAGATCTCGCGCGCCTGGAAAAAGCGGGGCTGGAAAAGATCCACTTCGCATGGGCGGGCGGGCTCGAACCTGGCCAGCCGCACTACTACCGCGTGCAGGGTGGGAACTTCGTCCTCGAATACGACAACACGCAAAACGACGCGAATCACGTTCACAGTCTGTGGCGGGATTTCGATCGCGACTTTAACAATGATGCGTTGAAAGCGCATGTGGACGGTGATCATTGATCTCCCCGTCCTGATCCTGATCGTGATCTTAATCCTGATCCTCCGAGTTCCCGGATCAAGATCAGGAGCAGGAGCACGATCAAGAGCTGGAATTCTGAATCTCCCTTTTCGATGAAAACACTTCCACTTTTCACGGTGCTCGCCCTCGCGACTCCGATTCGCGCCGCCGAGCCTGCGCCCGCAAAAGCTGACGAGAAGCCACTTCCCGGCCACTCGCTGATGAGCGAGGCTTTCAATGAAGGGCCGCGCCAGGCGGCAGTGCTGATGGAGGGAACGGGCAAAGTGCATCTGCCGGTGACGACAAAGAACGAGCTGGCGCAGAAGTTTTTTGATCAAGGGCTCGGGCAGATTCATGGGTTTTGGTATTTTGAAGCGGAGCGCTCTTTCCGGCAGGTCGCGTCGCTCGATGGCGATTGCGGGATGGCTTTCTGGGGAATGGCGATGGCGAATATCAACAACCCGAAGCGGGCGGCGGATTTCATGAAGGAGGCGGTGAAGCGGAAGGACAAGGCCGGGCGGCAGGGCCAGCTCTATATCGGCGCGTGGGCGGATTATTACGCGGAGACCAAGAAGGATGAACGGGTACGGCGGAAGGCGCTGGTGAAGGCACTGGAGGATTTGATCTACGAGTTTCCCGACGACATTGAGGCGAAGGCGCTGCTCGTTTTCCAAATGTGGGACAACAAAGGTCACGACGTGCCGCTCACGAGCAGGCTCTCAGCCGATGCGCTGCTCAAGCAGGTGCTCGCGAAAGATCCGATGCATCCCGGTGCGCATCACTATTTGATCCATCTCTGGAATGGTGAGGACGGCGACAAACGCGCGATGCTTTCGGCGTCGCGCGGCGGGCAGGCCGCGCCGGGGATCGCGCATCTGTGGCACATGCCGGGGCACACTTTTTCCAATCTGAAACGCTACGCGGATGCGGCGTGGCAGCAGGAGGCTTCGGCGCGGGTGGATCACGCTTACACCATCGCATCTCGGGTGCTGCCGGATCAGATTCACAACTTCGCGCACAACAACAGTTGGCTGATTCAGGATCTGCAATACATCGGGCGCGTCCACGATGCGGTGGACCTCGCAAAGAACATGATGGAACTGCCGCGGCCCGGCCCGAAGAGCGCCCAGAGCTACCGGCTCGGACGCGAGCGCTTGTTTGAAACACTGCGGCAATTCGAGCTGTGGGAGGATCTCGCGAAGCTCGAAGGGACGATGTATCTCGCGCCGTGCGAGGATGCGACGGATGAGGCGAATCGCGTGCGCGCGCTGGGCGTCGCGTGGTTTTCAAACGGCGACGCCGGGCGCGGGCAGGAGCATCTGGAGACGTTGAAATCGCTGCTCGCGAAAGCCCGCGCTGAGCGCGTGACGGCAGCCGACGCGGCAGAGGCAAAGGCAAAGAAAGAGAAGAAGAGCGAAGACGAAATCGTGAAAGCGATGGGCGCGGCGATGCGCGGATTTGCGGGGCGCATCTCGGCTTTGGAATCGGGCGTCGCCGACCTGCGGCTCACGCGGGCGCTGGCGGCGGGCGATCTCGATGGCGCGCGCGCGCAGCTCGCGCTGGCCACCGATTTGTCCGCAGTGCGGCAGTCGCAAATCCAGCTCGCGCTCGGCGACAAGGCGAAGGCGGAAGAACTGGCGCGCGATGCAGTGAAGGGCGACGACGCGAAAGTGCTGCCGCTCGCGGCGCTGGCCGAGACGCTTTGGAAGGTCGGCAAGAAAGACGACGCGCTCGCGACATTCAAAAAGCTCCAACCACTCTCCACACAGCTCGACCTCGATGCGCCGCCATTTGCGCGGCTCGCACCGATCGCGCAGGAGCTAAAGCTCGCCTCGGACTGGCGCGCGGCAAAGTCGGTCGCGGCGGATGTCGGCGAGCGCCCGGACCTCGCAAAGCTCGGGCCTTTTCGGTGGCATCCCACTGCGGCACCCGGCTGGAGTTTGTCGGATCAAAAAGGCGCGCAGGTTTCGCTTTCCGATTTCAAGGGCAAGCCAGTCCTGATCGTGTTTTACCTCGGCAGCGGCTGCGCTGGCTGCATGGAACAGTTGAATATTTTCAGCCCAAAAGTGAAAGCGTTCACCGATGCCGGCGTGCAAGTCATCGCGGTGAGCACCGACTCAGCGGATGGTCTGCAAAAGACCTTCGAGAAAGCGAAGGACGGCCAGGCATTCGGCTTTCCGATCGTCTCGGATTCCGGGCTTGGCACGTTCAAGGCATATCGCGCTTTCGATGATTTCGAAAAGATCCCGCTGCACGGCACCTTCCTCGTTGACGGCGCGGGACTCGTGCGGTGGCAGGACATCAGCTACCAGCCATTTCGCGACGCGGACTGGCTGCTTGGCGAAAGCAAGCGGCTGCTCAGCGTGCCCGTGGCGGCACCGATCGAGGCAACTACCGCTTCGCTTCCGGCTTCATCATCATCGCCCTGAATTGCTCTGGCGTTTCTGCCAAGACGATTCCTATTTGCCGCTGGAGCGGGAAGCCGCGGCTGAATACATTCAGTGGCACGACTCGGTTGGCTCTGATTCAATTGCGAAATTCGGTGTTCTCGCGAAATCCCCTTGTTTCAGCCAAAAGCTGTGACAAAATCGACATTCTACTTTAATCCTATAGACAATCGGTTTTGGCTCTAAACACTCATGAAATTAGCGCGGAAGAAATCCACGACGTGGCGGAACGCTTTGAAAAAACGCCGCTGACGGATGTGCTGCGTTGGGCGTGGGATCGTTTTGGCGCTCGAGCGGCGATTGGCACCAGCTTTCAGGGATCTGGAATTGTGATGATCGACCATGCCGTTCAGGCTGAGATACCTCTGCCTGTTTTTACGCTGGATACACAGTTGCTTTTCCCGGAGACCTACGAACTGAAACAGCGACTCGAAGCGCGCTTCGGAATCAAGATTGAGGCTGTGGTTCCCGATCAAACGCCTGAACAGCAGGCCACCGAATTCGGACCCGAGCTGTGGAAAAAACGTCCCGATTTCTGCTGCACATTGCGAAAAGTGGAGCCTCTCAAAAGGAAATTCGAGCAACTCGCGGTCTGGATGACTGGGCTGCGGCGTCAGCAAAGTGACACGAGGGAGAAGACGAAAATCCTCGAACTTTACCACTTCGATGTGCTCCGCGACCGCTACATTTTGAAGATGAATCCGATGGCAAACTGGTCGCGCGAAGCGGTCTGGGAGCACATCAAAAAGCGCAACATCCCCTACAACGCCCTGCACGACCGCGGCTATCGCTCGATCGGCTGCCGGCCTTGCACCCGCCCGACCGACGCCGGAGAGAACGAACGCGCAGGCCGCTGGACTGGCTTCGACAAGAGCGAGTGCGGCATTCATACGTTTCTTGGCGACTCAATTTAGAACCAACTCTCGAATGGATCACACCGCACATCCCGCCTATCAAAAGCTCTACCCTCCGCCCGCCGCTGACGAGCCCGCCACCTTTTTCCCCGAGAAGATTTCCCGCGCCGACTCGGCGCATCTCGATGTGCTCGAAGCGCAAAGTATTTTCCTGATTCGCGAGGCTTATCATCACTTCAAAAACATCTGCATGCCGTGGAGCATGGGGAAGGATTCCAACGTGCTGATCTGGCTCTCGAAGAAGGCGTTCGCGGGGCACATCCCGTATCCGCTGCTGCACATCGATACGACTTACGAATTTCCCGAGATGATCGAGTATCGCGATTGGGCAGTGCAGCACTACGGGCTGAATTTGATCGTGAAAATCAACGAGGACGCGCGGGCCGGGCGCGGGGAGTATGCGAAAACGGGGCCGATCGGCTACGACACGACCGATCCGGTGACGGTCACGCATGAATTGAAAACCGCCGCGCTTCAGCAGGTGATGGCCGAGCACAAATGGGATGCGCTCATCACCGGCATCCGTCGCGATGAAGACCCGACGCGGGCGAAGGAGCGATATTTTTCCCCGCGCACGAAGGATTTCGAGTGGGATTACAAGGACCAGCCGCCGGAGTTTTGGAATCAATTCACGACGAGTTGCGCGCCCGCCGAACACGTCCGCGTGCAGGCGTTGCTCGATTGGACGGAGCGCGACGTGTGGCTCTACATCCAGCGCGAAGGCATCCCGATTCCGAAAATGTATTTCGCCCGCAAGGCCGGGGACGGAAAACGCTACCGCTTCCGCAGCCTAGGCTGCTGGCCGATCTCCGGCCCAGTCGAGAGCGACGCGGACACGATCGACGGCATCATCGACGAACTCGCCACCACCAAAACCAGCGAACGCGCCGGTCGCGCGCAGGATCACCACGAGCGGAATGCGATGCAGAAACTTCGCGCGAAAGGATTCATGTAATGACCAGTCAAGAAGCAGCAAATCTCCAACGTCTCCGCGTCGTTTTCGTCGGCCACGTGGACCACGGAAAGTCCACCCTGATCGGGCGCATCTTCTATGACACCAAATCCCTGCCCGACGGCAAAGTGGAGCAGATCCAGGCGGCCTGCCGCGAGGAAGGCATGGAGTTCGAGTATGCGTTCCTGCTCGATGCGTTGCTGGAGGAGCAGGAGCAGAACATCACGATCGACACGACGCAGATTCAGTTCAAAACGGCCCGCCGTCCGTACGTCATCATCGACGCGCCCGGTCACAAGGAGTTTTTGAAAAACATGATCTCCGGCGCGGCGAGCGCGGATGCGGCGGTGCTCTTGATCGCGGCGAATGAAGGCGTGCGCGAGCAGTCGCGGCGGCATGGGTATTTGCTTTCGCTGCTCGGCATCAAGCAGGTCGTCGTCGCGGTGAACAAGATGGACTTGGTGGACTACTCGCAGTCCGCCTTCGACAGCGTCGTGACCGAATACAAAGCCTTCCTCGCCCAGATCGGAGTGAAGGCGCACGCGTTCATCCCGATCAGCGCGCGCAACGGATTCAACGTTGCCGCTCCTTCGCGCGCCGAAATGCCTTGGTACGGCGGTCCGAGCATCACGGATTTGCTCGATACTTTTGAGCCGCCGAAGCCAGTAAACGATCTCCCGCTGCGGCTTCCCGTGCAGGATGTGTATCGCTTCGACGACCGTCGCATCATCGCTGGCCGCATCGATACGGGCACGCTGCGCGTCGGCGACAAGCTTGTTTTTTCTCCGAACAATAAGACGAGCACCGTGGCCAGCTTTGAGAATTGGCAGGGCGAGAAAAAGACCGAAGCGCACGCGGGCGAAAGCGTCGGCATCACGCTCACCGAGCAGATTTTCGTCGAGCGCGGACACGTCGCGTCGCACGAGCAGGATGCGCCGATCGAGTCGAATCGCTTCAAAGCCCGGCTCTTCTGGATGGGCAAACGCAACCTGACCATTGGCGAACGCACCAAGCTAAAACTTGCGACCCAGGAACTCGACGCGGAGATCGTTTCCATCGAGAAAATCATCGACGCCTCCACGCTCGAAAATGTTGCCGCGGGCCGCGACTACATTGCGCGGAATGATGTCGCGGAAATCACCATCCGCACTCGCGGCGCGCTCGTGATGGACAACGCGGATCGCAATCCGCTGCTCGGTCGTTTTGTCCTCGTCGATCAGCGCACGGTCGCCGGCGGCGGCATCATTTTCGGCGGCGTTTACACGGACCGCGCGAAGATCAAATCGGAGAATATTTTTTGGAGCGAAGGCGAAGTCACCGCTGCGAAACGCGCGTTGCGCAATGGCCACAAGGGCGCGGTCGTTTGGCTCACTGGCCTTTCCGGCTCGGGCAAAAGCACGATCTCAAATGCGCTCGAACGCGAACTCTTCAAGCTCGGCCTGCACGTTTACGTCCTCGACGGCGACAACGTCCGCCACGGTCTGAACAGCAACCTCGGCTTCTCGCCGGAAGACCGGGAGGAAAACATCCGCCGCGTCGCGGAGGTCGGCAAACTCATGGCGGACGCCGGGCTCATCGTCATCACCGCGTTCATTTCGCCATATCTCGCCGACCGCCGCCGCGCCCGCGAGATCGCGCTCGAAGGCGGATGCGACTTCATCGAAGTCTTCATCAATGCGCCCGTCGAAGTGTGCGAGCAGCGCGATCCAAAGGGCCTCTACAAAAAAGCGCGCGCGGGTGAGATCAAGGAATTCACTGGAATCTCCGCGCCATATGAAGCGCCGGAAAATCCCGAGATCACCGTCCACACCGACCGGCAATCGCTCGAAGAATCCGTGACTGAGATCATCGAAAATCTGCGCCCGCGACTGAAGGCGGATGCAGATGTGGAAATCTGACGTTCGGCGCTACGGCTCGGTGTGAAGGATGGCGTCCACGTTCACATGGACATCGAAACCGAGCGGAAACTCCGTGCTCGTCTCGTCCGCCGGGCGCGACCAGAAGAAATCGCCGCTGCCGTTCAGTCCGCCATCCGTCGTGAAACGCAGATCGCCTGAAACGCTGCCGAGGTCATTGTAGATCGCGTGGTAAAGCGGAAGCGTGAGTTGATCGTCCACGAGATTGGTTTCGGTCCACGTCGTGCCGTCGGCGAGTGCGCCGGTGAGGATCGCGCGGCCGTTCGCATCGATGTCCAGGCGCGCGGTGCCGGTGGTGGTGGGTTGCGGGTTTCCGGGAACGTCGGGAAGTGGCGGAGCCTGCACGGTCACATCCCAGCGTCCGGCGAGCGGACAGGGACGGGCGGCGGTCCATGTGCTGCGTTGCAGCGTGGCTTCGACCGTGAAAAACTCCTCATCACGGAAGCGGTCGAGCCGAACCGCGATGTCGCCGGTTTCAAAATTCGCGGTGAACTGGAGGAAAAGACTCTCAAACCCACCGCCGCCTCTCTCCGTTATGCCGCCGCCTTCAAGGCTCATGACGTACGAGCCGCTCGTATCGAGTCGCCCCGAAAAGCGATAGGTTTTTCCGTCAAAGCGCAGACGCGCGGAAAATGCGCCAGCCCGCCCGAGAGTGACCAAAAGCGCGCCGCGTGCGGAGTTTTGATCCATATCGAAGCCAAGTGCGGCGACATAGCGTCCGGCGAGTGCGGGGAATGGATTGGGGATAAATGCGGCTTTCAGCGCGAGGCCGCGGAACATCGAAAAACCGTAGGCGGGCTCCGACGAAACGATGAAGTCGTCGATTTTCCATCCCTGAAATATCTGGCCGCGCGCCGGCGCGGCGACAATCGTGTACGCACGGCCGATCTCGCGCCGAGTGGAGCCGAGAAATCCCGGCGAAACACTCCCCAAACCCTCAACGCCGACGGTGAGTTCGGAAAACTGCCGCAATGCCAGAACGGTCGTGACGATCCGCGAGGCGGTCCCGTCCGAATCGACGGCGCGAACGAGGAGCCTATTCGTCCCCGCTATCAGGCCGCGAAGGTCCTCAAGAATAGTGATGAATGTGACGGTGCCCGATCCGGCCCCCGGCACCGCGGTGAGGGTCATAGGGCGCCAGTGGTTGCCATTGAGCGAATACTCGACTCGCTGGATGCCCCGCTCGCTCGTCGCGCTGCCCGCGAGTCGCACGGCGTCGGCGATGAGATTCGGGCGAGGGATCGGCGCGGTGACGGTGACGACCGGTCGCGGCGGCGGGGCGGCGGGCAGCACCTTGATGAAGAAAAGTTCGGTGGGCGCGGCGGCGTTATTCGCGTCCGTCGCGGAGATGAAAATCGCGTACGAGCCGGAGATCGTCGGCGTGCCGGTGAGCAGGCCGCTGCTGGAGAAATTCATGCCGGGCGGTGTGCCCGCGGTGAATCCCGGCGGCGGGTTGGCGAGCGGGCTTTCCTCGCGAAACGCGAACAACCGCACCCCGTGCACCGCGCTGAATTGCAATTGATATGGGACGCCAACCCGGGCGGCGGGAAGCGTCAGCGGAGTCGCAATGCCAAATGCGCCGGGATCGCGCGTCGGCGCGTAGAGCGACTCCGTAGCGATAATCATGCTCTGAAAACTGAACGGCGGATTGGAAGTCAGTTGAATGTTTGCGAAGCCATCCGCGTCGCGATATTCCACCCGAAAAGATACCGCCAGCCCCGCGACCGAGGAGAAGCTGGCGACGAATGTCGTCTGCGTCTCGTTCGACCATTCGTCGATCAGCGCCACATCATTCACGAACAATCGCACTCCGCCCGCGCACTGAACGTTCAGGAACGATTCGCCCGTGGCGCGTGGCCGGTATTTTCCAGTCCAGCGCACGGAAAATCCCGTGCGGGAAATACCGGGTGCGGGGTCAATGTCGGTCCATTGAAACGCGATCGTGGGATCGATGCGGGCAACGGGCGTGCCTTCGAGATGCTCATTGGCAAAGTACTCCGCAGCCAGTCCCTGGCCCGCACCGGGTTCGGCATTTTCAATGAAGACTGTGACCGCATCCGTTTCGGTCACATTTCCGGAATCATCCGTCGCCCGCGCCGTGAGATCGTGTCGCCCGGCATCCACACCCGTCCAGTCGAACGCGAACGGCGCGCTGGTGTCTTCCCCCACGACTCTGCTGTCTGAGAAAAATTCCACTTTCACGATGCTGCCGTCGTCATCCGTCGCGTCGGCTCGGAAGGCGATCGTAGCGGGAGGCAGCAGGCGCGCGCCATTGAGCGGCGACGTGAGGACGATGGTCGGCGCGGCGTTTACGGAGTTGGCGATTCCGGGAGTCGGCGCGGAGGCGATCCAGTTCGCGGGGTCGTCGGCAAAGTGCGCGAACGCGGGCCGCTGAAGCGATGCACCAAAACCATTCGTCTCGTACGGCCACGGCGCCTTGTCGTTGTAGCGCACGCTTTCCCATGTCTCGAAAAACGTGCCCGCGACTCCGGCAAAGGTGAGCGGTTTTTGCAGCACGATCACTTCGCCGTCGTCCTGCAGATTGCCCGTCGCCGGGCCGAAAATCGGCACCGCGGCGGGTACATTGTATTTCGCGCGAAATGCCGCGGGGTCAGTCGTGACCACGAGCGCGAACCCGAGGCCGGAGATCGCCGCACCGCTCGGGAACGTGAACGAAAGCCCCGCCAGCCGCCAGCCGTCGAGAGCGAAAGGCACCGGGGAATCCGATCGCAGTTCGACGAACTCATCCCCGCCGATCGCGGGATGGAAATGGATTTCGTTGAGGCGCGGATTCGGTTCGATCCCGGACAGGACGAATTTTTCTTCGCCCGCCGAATTCACCCGCCGCTCAAAGAACAGTCCGGGCTCGAGCGCGCCGTAATTGAAACCGTGCGCGTAGCCAGTGAGATTGCCTGCGGGATTCGCGGAAAAAATCCACACACCCGCGCCGGTGCGTGAAAATTCAAGGGCCGCCGCCGCGACGGTGAGCGTGAGTCCGGCGGGAATCGGAATTCCGACGATGCGCAATTTCTTCGGTGTTGCCGGATCGTCGGTGAGCCACCAGCCCGAAATGTCCGTCGTCACGCCGCCGACATTTTTGATTTCCACGGTGTCGGGACCGCTGGCGGGATTGCCGATGAGCCGCTGCACCACCACGTGCGGGAACGCGGGCGGCTCGGGATCGTCGGCACCGGGCGAGCCGCCGGGGTTCGCGCTCGCGCGCCAGTTTTTCGGATTGTCGGGATTGCCCTTGTCGGCGCGGACGATGGTGAAGCCGTGGCCGTTCGCAGCGGCGGGCCAGCCTTCATCCGGGCGGTAGTGCAGCGTGATGAGCGGCACGCCACTGCCCGCGGAAAGCGCGAGGTCTTCGCCGTTGTCGGAGAGCCTGCCGGTGAAGACGCCGTTCAGTGTTTTGCCGGGATGCACCTCGGCGAAACGATCGGCGTTTTTCCCGAGCAAAAAGAACGCGCCCGGCGCGAGCGTGGTGCCTGCGGGAAACGCGAACGTGACGCCTTGATCGAACAGCAAGCCGCTGAGATCGAGCGCCGTCCCGCCGTCATTTTTCAGCTCGATGAAATCATACTCGTCGCCCGCGACCGCGCCGACGGCGGCGTTGTGGTAGCTGATTTCCGTGATGCGCAGTTTGGAAAAATCCTGCGCGTTTTCGTACCGCGTCTCGATGAGCGCGCTCCACGTTTCGCCGTCTTTCACGCGCGCCTTGATACGCTTGAGCGGGCCGAGCAGGAATGGTTGCGCGTAGATTTTCGCGTCGGGCCCGCGCGGATCGGAGCCGTCCGTCGTGTAGTAGACCGCGCCCGCTGCGTTCGGGTTCGCGATCGTCACCAGTTGACCCTGCGCAATATTGCCGCTGCCGGGCGTGATCGCGGGCGGTTCGAGCGCGGGATAAAGTCCGCCGTCTTTCAACTGCTGGAGCACGACGGCGGTGCGCACCGGGAAGTAGTTTTGCAGGAAGGCGACGTGCGTGGCGCTGATCCAATCCTGCCGTGTCAAAAGCCTGCGATTTTCCGGGCCGCGAATTCGGAGTTCGAGCCCGCTCGCCGCCGGTTTTCCGAGACGCGGATTGATCGTGAGAAACGGCCCGATCGGTCCGCCCGGGCCATCGTTGTTCGTAAAAAACGCGTCGCCCCAGCGCGCCGATTCGGCGGCCACCGCGAAATTGATCTCGGCCATCCGCGCGGAGAAACGCGCCGCCGCTTTCGACGGCGTCAGCACACCGCCGCCGAAGAAATGCATCTGCACCCGATCCGCCACGCGCAGGCGGAAGTCCGCATTGAAACGCAGCGCCTGCCAGATGTGCCAGGGATTGCTGGAAATGTAATCCACTTCATCGAGCGGATTCGCGGTCGGCTGCTCGCCGACGATGTTGTCGGCTTGCGGATCGAACATCGACAGTTCCCAGTCATGGACGAAGAACCGAAAGCCGAAGTCCCCTTTTCGGCTCTTGATCGCGCCCCAATTGTTTTGCACGCCCCCGCTCGGCGGACTGTCGTTCGCCGCCGCGTAAATTCCGAGCAGCATGTAATCGATCAAGTTGTCCACATCCACGAGCCGCTCGAAGGCGGGATTGCGCGAGCCGTCGGGGTTGTTGCCCTGCACGCGCTGATACGCGGTCGTGTCCGCGAAGCCCGCGTGCGCCGCGTCGTGCAGCCTGCGCCACGAGGCGATCGTGCCGTCGGAATCGTTCGTGCCACCGAACGTGTTGTCGTATTTCACCACGTCGTAGTCGTCCTCGTCTCCGCCGAAATAACTCGCGGCAAACGATGCATCGTGCCGCTCCTGGGTGTTGTAGAGGCCCCAGTACAGACCATTGATGTAAAGATGGTAGAAGTCGCCACGGTCGCCCGGTTGCGACATCGCGAGCTGCGTGTCGCGGCCCCATTGGTCGCGGATAAAGTCGTTCTTTTTTTCCCCCGCCCAATGCCACGAGGAAATCTGATCGCAGCGCAGATCGAACTTGTCCGATGACGGCGTGCCTTCCGGCCCGAACATCGGATAATCCAGCCGCGCGGCACCATAGCCGCGCCGGAAAAACAGGCGCAGCGAGTGTTTCGGATTGCTCGAATCGCGACTCGCTCCGCCGCGGATGCGGATGCCAGCGTTGATCTGATAACCGGGTGTCCCATCGGGATTGATCAATTCGACGGAAGCCGGTCGCTCCCACTCTTTGCTGCGCTCCTGCGGGTGAACGTAGATGCCGGTCTCCGCATCGAAGAGCGAACCGAACGGCAGCACGATCGAGATGGATGGGATCGCGCGCAGCCCGCGCTGCAAATGCTCACGGTACGGCGAGACTTCAGAGATGCGCCGATCCATCCCGTAATCGGTTTTGTGATTCGGCCATTTTTTGGGCCAGCGCGGCGGCGCCTTGCCATCGCGGGCCTGCTGCGCCACGTCCGTTGGGAAAATAAAAGAGCGCGTCGCGATCGCGGAAGCCGCCAGCGACTCGGTAAATGCAACGGCACGGACCACCGTCGTTTTTGAAATTGGAATCGGCGCGGTGTAGAGCGCGCCGCTGGTCTCCGAAGGTTCGCTGCCATCGATCGTGTAGCGAATCAACGCGCCTACAGTTTCGGCCGAAAGAGTCAGGACGAACGCGCGCGTCTTGAGCCCGCGCGACTCGGAAAATTGCGGCGCGGCGGCCATCGCGACTTTGCGCGGATCGTTTGCCGCGGCAGGAGTCGGGTAGCCGAGAAAACGGCCCGCGTTGTCGTAGGAAACATCGGGCAGTTGCATCGGATACGGATCGAACGCGAACGCTATCGAACCATCCGGTCGCGTGAGGGCGAGGTACTCGCCGTCCGCGCCGAGCGCAAAATCCGCGTGAAGTCGCGCGCCGGGGTTTGCGCGATCTTTTCCATCGGCAAAAACGAGCAGGTAACCATCCGGCGGAATCGAGAGCGCGGGCAGTGTCCACTTCGCCGGCGAATTCTTTTTGTCGGTGAGATGCCAGCCCGAGAGATCAAGCGGAGCTGCGCCGGTGTTGTGAATTTCCAGCCAGTCCGAATAGTCGCCGTCCTCATCGGTCACCACGAATTGCCCCGCGGCCATGAACTCCGAAATCACCACCGAATCCACCGCAAGCGCGACGGGAGCCGCGGCGCAGACGAACAGCGATAATAAAAACATAAACAGGGCGGAAAGAATTCGTCGAACGGGACAGGAAGCAGGGCAATGCATAACGGCGATCCTACAAGCGCGGTCCGAACGAACAACATAATTTCTTTTTCTGAACTCTCGGGGCAACGCTTCCCGTCCAGGACGCCGAAGGCTCTAGGACTGCGGTGATTCCTTCACCGCTCTGGAGAAAGCGCGCGGCTTTGCACGGTCGCACGGCACCTCGCAAAAGCGGTGAAGGAATCACCGCAGTCCTAGAGCCTTCGGCGTCATGTTGTGAGATCCGTTTCCGTGGCTGCTAAGAGCGTATCCGGAAAGTCGCTTGAGTTACTATCTGGCGAGGCGCTTGAGCATCAGGCGGGAGATACAAAGGTAGATGTGGGACTCGGAGTGATCGGGTCGCTGCTCAAAGTCGCGGGAGAGGCGGCGGGACTTGTAGAGCCAGCTGAAGGTGCGCTCGACAATCCAGCGTTTTCTGACGAGTTGAAAGCCGTTGGCATCGTCGCCGCGACGGACGATTGAGAGGTGGAGTTTGCCGAAGGGGCGCAGGCCTTTGACCCAGGCGACCAAGGCACCGGCATAGCCTCCGTCGGCCCAGATGATTTGCAGCCTGCCAAAGAGCAGGTAGAGGCTCGCCAGGAGCATGACGGCGCCATCGCGATCCTGGACACTGGCTGGCGTGACCTTTACGCCCAGG
>JANNWY010000084.1:0-11764 GCA_031409335.1 Chthoniobacteraceae bacterium
CGCGGCACCAGGCTGGGCACCGCAACACGCCTACAACCTCACTTCCGACCGGAGCATTCCGGCCAGCACCTACGCGAAGTTCGTCGTCGATACGGCGTCGAGTCTCGGGCAGCAGGGCGACAAGGGATTCTTCAAGAATCAGGCGCAGACGCACATCGCGAAGGCGCTCGAAACGCTCTACGAGATTCGCGCCGACGTGACGCTGGAGAATGCCTACAGCCTCTTGCTCGACGAGAAGGACATGAACGAGGCGCTGAACGACTTGCTCGATGGCTACGCGACCGAGCGACGCAATACGCTCTACGACCATTTCAAGAATCGTTTTCTTAACCAGCCAGCGGAGCAGATCGGCGGCGTGAAGGAGACCATCGCGAACTACCTCCAGCATTTCCTCTCGCCGGAAATCACCCAGGTCTTTTGTCCTTCGGCAAATACCTTCGATTTCGGCGAGATCGACCGGGGCAAAATCATTTGCGTGGCCATGCCGCAGAAGTTCCAGACCGAGCGGCGTTACGTGAACACGTTTTTGAAGATGCTTTTTTACACGCACGTCCTGCGCCGTTTCGACAAGCCGAAGGAGCAGCGGCGAGACGACAATCTGCTCATTCTGTGGGCCGACGAAGCGCAGCGGTTTATGACCGCGAGCGAGGACGGGATGAGCGATTACAATTCCGTGGACGTGATCCGGGAGGCGCAAGGAACGGTCGTCGCCGCCGCGCAATCCTCTACGTCATTCGTTCCGCCGTTGGGAAGGGAGAAGGCGAAGGTGCTGACACTCAATCTTCGCAACCGCATGATCTTCAAAGCCGCCGACGAGGAAGGCGCGGTCGAGAGCGCCGACTTCTTGGGTAAGAAGAAGTTCATCAAACGGACGTGGGGCTTTTCCTACGGCAGGACGACTAGCAATTACAGCGAGCAGGAGGAGCACAAGATCAAACCCTACGTCCTTCGCAGCCTGCCAAAACACACATGCGTCTTAGTCCACGCGGAGCGCGGTTTCAAACGCGCGATGCTCCCGCCCATCGAGCCAGACGGGAAAATCTGTTCGTGGTTCGGAAAAGGATAATCGCGATGCCCGGCCCGATCATTCACTTCCCAACTGAAGAGGAGCACCAAGCAACGCTCAATGAGTTCGCACGCGAAATGCAGCGGGTGAAAGAGCGAAAGGAATCAGTTCCACCGGACAAGCTCAACGAGGCGCTGGAGACGATCACCGACTATCTCAAAACCGGCTGGAGCACCGGGGGCGGGCGGCGTCTTCGACAATTCGTTTGGTCCCTTTGGAACGGCTTCCATCTAATCAATCTCTACGATCTTAGCTCGGGCCTCGACGGCAGGCTCACCGACGCGGTGATTGTCGTTTTCAACGCAGCGATGGTGGACGCATTGAGCGAAGACCAGAAGCGACGCGTGTTGAATGACTCGGGAGAGTTTGCCCGCTGGGAGCAGGCGAGCGCGGAGACTCCCGAAGACGAGGAAGTGCTGTATCCGCCATTTCCGATGAGCACTGATACGCTTCGCCGAGTGGCGCAGTCCGCCGAGCACGGCGACAGGCGCATCGAACAGCAGCGCCGCGCCGAGCAGGCCCGGGAAGCGAACGATGAGTGAAAAGCCACCACCGGACGGGATCAACTGCCGCTCCCTTCGCAGACTCCGGGATCGGCAGATCATCCCGTCCGCCACGGACGATGCGAGACCAAGCGCCCAGGCTTCGCTACGCCATCGCTCCCGGCTTGCCGCCCGCAGGCCCACCGGCAGCCTGACGCTCCGGCCTCCGCTTCGCCTGAACGCCCGGACTCGCGATTGCCGTAGCCAGTGCATGATTTCGGGCCATGCGGAAAGCGGGGCTTTCTCAAATAGCGTAATTATTACGCTATTTGTGTTGCGGTAGGAGTTGCCTGATGCAAGCTGTCCTTGCGATATGAAACGCTCTTCCCAAGAATCCGAAGCTGGGCTTTTCGCGGTGGCGGAAAGTCAGGGAGGCTATTTTACTGCAAAACAGGCGGAGGAAGCGGGGTTTGACCGGACGAATCATGCCTACCATGTGCGGGCGGGAAATTGGGAGCGAGAACACCGGGGTATTTTCCGCCTTGCGCATTTTCCGGCCAACGAGCGCCCTGATCTGGTTCGCTGGTCTCTCTGGTCACGAAATCGACAGGATCATCCGCAGGGGGTCTATTCGCATCAAACGGCTCTTAGTATCCATGACCTTTCGGATGTCATGCCGTCCAAGCTGCACATGACGGTCCCGCTGAAATTTCGCAAGAATTCCAAAATACCGTCTGTAATTGTCCTGCACTATGCCGACCTTCCCGCCGGGGCAATGGAAGAGCGCACGGGGTTTCACGTCACGCGCCCGATGAAAACCATTCTTGATCTCAGCGAATCACAGGAACTTTCACCTGATCTGCTGGCTCAGGCGTTTACCGAGGCTCGCAAACGTGGACTGATTACTGAAAACGAAGTTAAGAAATACCGCCACAAGCTCCCCTCTATTCTATTTCAACGCCCAAGGTCGAAAGCGAGGTCCGCATGAAAGATGAGCCGCGCCAGTATGCCACTGCTGCTGCATTTCGCGTTGCCCTTGAGGCGCGTCTGAAAGCGACGGAACAAGCTGAAGGCATTGATCTCCAGCGTTTACGTCGGCAGGTTTCTTTTGATCGGTTGCTTGCGCGTTTGTTTTCAGAGCAGGACACACCGTGGCTGCTGAAGGGCGGCTATGCTATGGAACTAAGACTGCGAACGGCGCGCACCACGAAAGATATTGATTTGTCCCTTCCGGTCGATGCCACATCCGGGAAAAAGGGGCGAGTTCTGGAGCATTTGCAGGCCAGCGCGGCCAGGGACTTGAAAGATTTTTTCGTCTTTGCCATAGGTCAGCCAATGATGGAGCTGAATGCCGCGCCAGAAGGCGGTGCCCGGTATCCAGTAACCGCTTCATTGGCTGGACGGGTTTTCACCAGATTTCATCTTGATCTCGGGATGGGTGATGCGGCCATTCAACCCACGGAACTATTGGAAGGAAGAAACTGGCTGGGTTTTGCGGGAATCTACCCGACAAAATTTGTGGCGATTTCCAAAGAACAGCAATTTGCGGAAAAACTGCACGCCTACACCCTCCCGCGTCTTGAGGGAACCAACAGTCGCGTCAAGGATGTCGTCGATATGACGCTTCTGCTTCGGCTCGGAACAATGGATCGAGAACGGCTCGGGGAAGCCATCCGCACAACCTTTGCTTTGCGGGATACGCATATGCTTCCAATCGTTTTGCCGAAGCCACCTCCATCATGGAGCACACCCTATCAGACATTGGCGGCAGAATGCAGCCTCGCTTGGACGCTACAAGAGGCCATTCAGAATCTCGGCATGTTACTCTCAGATGAAATATCGGGGTAGGAGAGAGAGACAACTGAAAACGGGGCCGAGAGTCCGAGGCTCTGCACAATGTTACGAAACTATATCGGAAATTGCTGACGTGACACGGGCGTATATTTCAGACGCTGTCTGAAAAATGCGGCGCAGATTCGCCCGACAGCATCGGGCGTTTCTCAGCGCGTAAGCCAGAGCCGTTCGCCGCCTTCATCCACAGTCAAGTTTCCGCAGCCGTCGTTGCCCCAAAGAACGTCTGCGGCGACGGCATCGCCGATGACTTTTTCCACCACATCGCGCAGCGGACGCGCGCCGAGGCGCGGATGAAAACCCCGCCGCACGAGGAACGGCAGGACGTTTGCGGCGGGTTCGATGCAGTGGCCCTTCGCGCTCAGAAATGCCACTTCCTGCGCCAGTAGGAGACGTGCGATTTCAAGCTGCACGTCGTAGGTGAGCTTTTTGAAAACGATCTTTTCGTTGATGCGTCCGTAGAGTTCGGGGCGCATCGCGCGCTGCGCGTGGGTGAGGACGTGGCGTTCCATTGTGGCGAAGCTGGAATACTGAAGTTCGAGCAATTCCGCCGCCGCGATGTTCGAGGTGAAGACGATATAAAATCCGCTCCAGTCGAGCGTCTCCCCATTCGCCATCGTGATCCGCGCTGCATCGAGGATTTGCAGGAACAGGTCGAGAACGCGCGGATGCGCTTTCTCGATTTCATCGCAGAGCAGCGTGCCGCGCCCGTGCTTATCGTGCGCCAGCGCGAGCGTACCGCGCTCACCCAGCTTTCCGCCGAGTAGCAGCCCGATGCTCTCTTGCGTCTGATACTCCGACATATCGAAGCGGAACAAGTGATCCAGCCCCATGACGATCTCGGTGAAGGCGATGGTCACTTCTGTTTTTCCGACGCCGGTAGGGCCGAGGAAAAGGAAGCTGCCGAGCGGACGGCCCGGTTTTCTCAGCCCGAGTTGCCCGCGCTGGAGGACGGACGCAATCCGCGGCAGCGCATGATCCTGTCCGCGAATCTTACTGCGCAAGTAAGTCTCCAACGCGCGGAGTTTCGCGCGCGTCGCATCATTATCATCGGTCGAATTGGTCATGCAGCGACTTCATCACTCTCCATCTGAAAAGTGGCTCCACCGGCGGAGCAGCTCTGTTCGTCGCTTCGGCTACAAAGAAGCGCATGAACATTCCACCATTCCTCGTTTCCATGCGCTTCGCTCCAATACTCGCCCAGGCCGCAGGCGGTCTCGCCGAAGGCGCGAGTAAAGCGATGGGCATTGTCATGCTCATCGGATTTATCTTCGGCACAATCTGCGTTGTCGGCGGCGGCTTCGCGATTCGTCGCGGCGACACCGACGCCGGCAAACTTTCGATTATCGGTGGACTCATCATCGCCGGAGCGCCGGTGATCGTGAAGGCGCTCTTCACCGCCTTTGGCCTTGGCGGTTCGACCGTGGACGTAGGCTCTTTCCAATGAAAGACCACGAGCTGCGCTTTTCCGACACGAACAGTGCCAATGACTCCGAAGGCAAGACGTGGGGCCTCGATGGCAACCTGTTTTGGTTCGTGGTCGCTGGCGTCTTTCTTTTCGTCGTGACGCTGCTCCTCCTTTTCAGCGCGGCCCGGTGCAGTTTCGGCCAGTCATTCGCGATGGCGATCATCCCGCTGGCGCTGACGCTCATCTACGTCTTCGGCTTCCGGCAGGGGAAGCCACCCGCCTACGACCTAGACCTCGTGGATTATTGGACGAACGGCGCGGGCTTCGCGCCAAATCCTCAGCTTCAACCTCAACATCCCTTCCGCGCGAAGAACGATGTGGCCGATTGATTCCATCGTCGAGAAGCCGGCCAACGGCTACTTCCTCCGCGACCTCCTGATTTTCAATGGGCTGGATGCGGGCGGCTTCGCCTCGAAGGGTTTCATCTTCGAGCCGCCGGATTTCAACAACGCGCAGATCGGCGAACTGAATGAGTTCCAGGATCAACTATCCGTCTTGCTCGCTTCATTGAGCGACAATCAGCGGTTGCAGGTTCAATGGTATTGCGACTCGGACTATCAGCGCGAATTGCTGCGCTACAACGACGAGACAAAACGGGCGACGAACGTCTGGACGCGCCGCGCACGGAACGAACGCTTCGCGCGTTACTGGCAGGCGATGACCAATCGGCAACTCCGCCGTCAACGGCTCATTCTTTACGTGTCGCGGAGCATCGAAACCTCGCCGTCCTTTTCCGCATCGCGCGGGAGTTTGACGAAGCACTACGACCACTTGCTCGACCAGCTTGAGCAGGAATTCGCGCAGGTTCACGAGACCATCACCGGAATTTTCAGCGGCCAGGGCGCGCGAATCATCCCCATGACCGATGCCGACCACTACCGGCATTTCACCGCGTTCCTGAATCCATCGCTCGCCGAGCGTTTCAACTACGATGCCGTAGAGACTTTCGCCCCGTCGCTTTCGATTCAGGAAAATTGCTGGCTCTGCGAAGGCAACGGGCAGTCGGATTTCGGTTTCTGGATGGATGGGCACTATCACTCGACCATCGTGCTCACGCGTTGGCCGAAGATGACCTTCCCCGGCATAATCCACCGGCTCACGAACCTGCGGCTGCTCGACTACACCATCACGGTCAACGTCGATCCGATTCCGATCCGCAAGGAAATCTCCCGCGAGGAGAAGGCGCACGAACGCATCGCGGGCGACTATGCCAGCGAGAAGAAGCTGTCGCTGCTCACAGTGATGCAGAAGAAGGAGCGCAAAATCGCCGCGCTCATGCAGGGCCATACGCTGCCCTTCAACGCACTCTTCATCGTGCGCGTGTGGGACAAGACCAAAGCCGGACTGTCGGCAAAGGCGACCGCGATTAAGAACGCGATCAACTCGATGAACTCGGCGCAGTATTTCGAGAGCAGCCTGCCGAGCACCACCAAGAAGCTCTTTTTCCAAACATGGCCCGGCTGGTTGTGGGGCCGATACGAATATCGGAAGCTCTACGCCGAGCATCACTATCTCGCCGACATGCTACCCGTGAATTCGACATTCACCGGGCATCTCGCGACCGCCGAGGCCATCTACGACGGCGGCGCGTCGAATCTCATCGGCATCAAAACTTTTGCCGGAGCCGAGGGCGAAAAGTCCCCGCAACACGCCGTGGTGCTTGGCATGAGCGGCACCGGGAAATCGGTGACGATGTGCGACCTGCTTTCGCAAACGGAACTCTATTTCGATTACACCGTCATCATCGAGGAAGGTCTTTCATACGGCATCTACACGAAGACCGTCGATCCGAACGCCGAGCCGATCATCCTCCAACCGGACGGTTCGCTGACGATCAACTACCTCGACACGTCCGGGCTGCCGTTGACGCCACTGCACCTTTCCACGGCCACGGCGCTCGTCGCCCGCATGGCTGGCGTGAGCGCGGACGAGGAAAAGCAGATGCTCCGGCAGGCGCAGATTTCCAAATACCTCAATCAGCTCTACGAGGACGCCTACCAGGATTGGACGAACCGCTACCCTGAGAAGGTGGCCAAAGTCGCGCGTCACGCCTGCGCACTCGCTGCCTATCGACGCGACCGCCTCGCACCGGGCGCAACCTCGCTCGATGCCTTTGCCGATTTCCGCGACTGGTATCGCGCAAGCCAGGACGAAGCACATGCCTTTCTGACAGGCTTCAACGATGCGGAGGTATTGCGATTTTCCAAAGACCCGAACACGGCGCGTGAAGTTCGGAATCTGGCTTTTTCCTACTTCACGCTTTCGGAATATCCGACTCACCGGATGCTTCAGGAGTTGATGCAGCTTGAGGCATCGGGCGCGAGTAAAGAGCAGGTCATGCAGATCGCCACGCTGCTTCTACCTTGGTGCCGGGACGGTAACTATGGGCCGCTGTTCGATGGCGAATCCAATATCTCGCTCACTGGCAAGATCGCGCATTTCGAGCTGGGTTACATTTCCGAATCCGCGAAGGAGCTAAAATCGGCCGCGGGCTTTCTCATCACCAATTACACGCGGCAGCACATCATCACGATGCCTCGCGCATTGCGGAAACGGAACGTCTATGAGGAGGTCGCCCGGTTTCTCGACATCCCCGAGGGCGAGAAGATCGTGAAGGAGAGCTACGCGCAGATGCGAAAGTTCAACACTTGGAACATCGCGATTGTGCAGCAATACGCGCGGTTCAAGGAAAGCCGTATCCGCTCGGCGGTGTTTGGGAACAGCCGGCAGTTCTTTATGATGAAGCAGAACGACCGGGCGGACCTCGATGACATCGCGCAGGACATCGCGCTGCCGGAAATCACGAAGCAGACGATCATGAGCTATCCACTGCCCGACCAGCAGATCGGGCAGAAGTTCTCGGCGTTCACTTATTACCATGTGGACGCGCTGCGGCCCGTCTGCGGGACCGTCCACAATATCGCCTCGGCGGAGATGCTGTATTGCAGCAGCACGAGCGGGGAGCACTTCGAGAAGCGCGCACGGCAGCTCAATAAGCACGGCGACATCATCGAAGGGATCGTCACTCACGCCAACCAAGCTGCGGTCGCAGCAGCCAAAACGCCGACAGTATGAAGATAGGAACCTCGCTACTTCTCATCATCCTTCCCGCCTTGCTGACCGGCTGTGCTGGCACCACGCGAGTCGTCACCGACACGCTGGCCGCTGGAGTTGGAGGATTCGCCGGCAATAAGCTCGGCAAAGGCGACCCGCTCATCACTGCGGCAGGCGCGGGCGCGGGCGTCCTTCTCGGCGAAGCACTCAACTTCGCAAACGACAATCACGCGAAGAAAGCCTACGCCGAGGGCTTCAACAAAGGACGGAGCGACGCGGTGAAGCAGCAGTATTGGGTCATGGTCAATCAGCAGAAGGCCGAGGAGGGGAAAGCCTTCGACGAGAATATCAGCCTCTTTGAAATCCCGGTGCCGGAGCAGCGCATCGACGGCGTGATTCTAAAACCCACCACCAAAGTCCTGAGAATCGAGGAGTAACCCAATGATGAATCCCTACGAGCCAAACATCGACCGCATCGACACCGATGAAGTGTTCCGCCGTCAGCGCGAGGAACAGCTTCGGCAGGAACAAGACCGACTGCGCCAGCAGGAGCAAGAGAGGTTGTGGCGTCAGGACGAAGAACGCCAGCGGCAGTGCCCGCGACCCTAACTAACTACCCGCCAAACACAGCCATGAACAAACGCCTACTCATTATCGCCATCGCATTCCTACTCACACTGCCACCAGCGAGGGCGCAGCTCATTGTCGAAGACATTGCCTCCATCGCGCAGGACGCCATCAATCAGGTCGTGGACCTCGCGAAGTATGTCGAGATGGTCAACAACCAGGTGCAGCAGATCAATACGATGACGCAGGAGCTTCAGCAGACGGTGGCCTACGTCAAAGCCTTCGGCGATCCGGCGCAGCTTCTGGAAATCACAGGAGTAAATGAGCTGATGTCGGAACTAGACCTATCCGGCATCGGCCAGACGCTCGGCGAAATCCGGCAGACCGCTTCGGGCATCCAATCGCTAAAGAATAACGCAACGGGACTGTATCAAAGTATCACCGATATTTCATTTTCCGGTATCGAGGTGCCGAGAGTGGCCGACTTCTACAAGCCATACTCCGCCTTGGAGAATGCGTCGGCGAACTACACCGCCGTCTATGACGACGTGACGCAACGCAGGCAGGTGTTGAAGGGGCAAATGGTCGGAACGATTGACCGGCTCCAATCCTCCACGACGGACGCCGAGACGCAGAAACTCCAGGGAGTAGTCACCGCCCAAGCCGCGCAGCTCCAATCCATCGAAAACGAAATCGCGAACGCGGCTTCACAAGCCGTGATCCAGGACATCTCAAATCGAAACAACGAAGCGAAGCAGCAGCAGGCGCGCAATGAGGGAATCGCCGCCGAGCGACATGACGCGCTCAAGAAGTTCGGCACGATGATGGTGCCGGATGTGAGCAGCGATATTCGCTTTGGAAGGAGCCGCCAATGATCCGGCAGCTTCGCCTTCTGCTCTTGCTCATCGCGGCTGCGATCATCGCGGCGAGCGTTTGGGCTTTGCTCGCTTATCGGGCGGATTCGCTAAAGCACTCCCGCGAAACGCACAACGCCCTGTGCAAGACCGCCGAGTTCTTGAAGTCAGACACTACGAGCGACCTCCGCTTTGGAAAGCCGAAAGCGACGCCGACTCCTACCGCACCGTGATGCTTCTCGCCGCACTGCCCACATTTCAACGTCTGTTTCCCAACTTTCAGACGCAATGCACGACGCTTTACACGATCCTCCTGCCGGTCGCGGCAGTGCTGCTCGTGACCGGATTGATCGCTGTCGTGAAGCATTGCAACACACCGCGCTCGATGGTGCGCCCGATCATCACCACCATGATGATTGTCATGTCGATCGCGCTGTGGCGCGACTGGACAGACCAAGCAAAGGACGCCTTGAAAACCGTCGTGGCGAAGATGGACGCTAATCCCGCGCAGGCCGCGCAGCGATACGTCGATATTCTCGTCTCGAAAGAGCAGCCAAAGGAAAAGGAAGGCTGGTTCGGACTTCCAAGCACGGCGCAATTATATGAAGCGGTCTTGTGGGGGATTCTCAGCCTCATTGGCTTGGTGGCGCAGTTCGTTATTTGGGTCGCCTACATCGTGCAGCAGTTTCTTGTTGGGTTGGCTTATGCGTTTGCGCCGCTGTTCCTGAGCTTCCTTGCTTTGCGTTCCACCAGCATCATCGGAACGAGGTATATCATGGGCACCGTGGGCATCCTCGCCTGGCCGCTGGGCTGGGCCGCTGCATCCATCGGCACAAGTAACCTGATCGACGTGGCGACGGAGCAGGGACTTGTCGTGCTCAGTGATGTCTATGGTCTCCAAACCATGCTCGCTGCGGCCGTAGTTGGCGGCTGGATCATTGTCACCACACTCATCGCGCCCGTCATCATTCAGTCGGCAATCTCATCGGGGGCGCAGGTTGGCAGTGCGCTACTCGGGGGCGCATTGACTGCCGGGGCCGCAGCCGTTTCGGCGGGAACCACGACGGCGGCTGCGCTTGGCACCGGCGGCGCAGGCGCGGCGGGAATGCTCGCGGGTGCAGGTGCCGCAGCATCGGGAAGTCTGGCCGGATCGACGATGCAGGGCGGAGGTGCGCCGTTGAGCGGTTCACTGTTGCAAAGCCTCGCGCACAGTATCCCGCGCGGACGTTCGGCAGCGGCTGGCTCCCAAAGCGGGCAGAGCACGCAAAGCGGCGGTAATGCCGCGCCGGCGTCCACGGCGAAATCCTACGACGCCAGCGACGCCGGCAAGGACCGCGAGGTTCAGCAAATGATCGACCAGACTAAGCAAGGTGGAGGCAAGGCATGAGCATTCCGAACGAAGCCACTGCACCCCAAATCCGTGAAACCCCGGTTAGCACTGCACCCGCCCCGCAATCGCGAAGCACTTGCCATCCGACTCGCGTCTTTGTGGACAAGGATCGCACCGCATTCCTGTGGTTTTGCGTCGCCGTGCTGGCGATCCTCTTTGCCGCGGCGCAGCCCTACTTTCTGATTCAGAAATTCAAACAGCGCGAGCGTGTGGTCATCGTCGATCCGGCTGGCACCTATTACGTCTCGCCGCTCATGGACTTTCAGGAAGCGAAGGACTTTCACGCACAGCAAAGCACACTCGCCGCGATGGCATTTCTGGAGCGCAACCCAAAGGGCTTCGACAATCCCGAACTGCTCAAACAGGTCTTCCTCAAATACGCCTACGAGAAGGCGCAGAAGCAGAGTTTTGCCGAGGCCGACGAGTTGAAGTCGAAGCAGGTCCACCAAAAGCCGGAGGTGGCGAAGATCGACATCCTCGAAACGCGGGAGGATTTCGTGATGACCCAGGTAAGCGGGCAGCTCATCCGCACGGGCATTTTCGAGCAGAAGGCATTCAGCGAATCCATTCCATTCAAGCTCGCCTTCAAGATGCGCCGGAATCCCGACATGACGAAGAACGGGCGGTTTCCTACCGCAGTGAGCGATTTCAAATATGAACCGGCACGGTAAGTCTCCAGTCCTCTCGCTCGCAGTCCTCATCCTCGCGCACGCCGCGTCGCTGGCCGGCGAACCGAAGCAGATCCAGGAACACGAACTCGACGAGTATAGCGTCTGCGCGGTGCCGGTATCGTTCACACGAGTGACGACGGTGAATTTTCCGGGGCCAATCTCCGCGATTGATGCCGCACTCGTGACGACGGACGGAAAGACGGCGGGCCTCTTCCAACTCGCCCACAAACCGGGCTCGTACTTCTTCTCCGTCCGCAGCCTGGTCAAAGGCGCGACGACCAACGTCATCGTGCGCTGGAACAACAAGACCTATGTGCTGGAATTGCAGGACAGCACAACGCCGCAGCTTTCGGTGATCTTC
>JANNWY010000085.1:0-22030 GCA_031409335.1 Chthoniobacteraceae bacterium
CTGCTGAATTATCCCGATGGCAGCGTGGGCCGCCTCATGACGCCCGATCTCCTGCGCGTCCGCGACGAATGGACGGTGCAGCAGGTGCTCGATTACGTGCGCTCCGACGGACAGGATTCCGAGACGCTCCACGTCCTCTACGTCACCGACACCGCGGGTCGCCTCATCGACGACGTGCGCATCGCCGAAATCCTCCTCAGCCCGCTCGACCGCCGCGTTTCCGACATCCACGATAGCTCCTTCGTCGCCCTGCGCGCCACCGACGACGCCGCGATGGCCGTGGACATTTTCAAAAAATACGACCGCACCACGCTCCCCGTCATCGACTCCGAAGAAAAGCTGCTCGGGCTCGTGACGATCGACGACATCCTCGACATCGCCGAAGCCGAGGCCACCGAGGACATTCAAAAAATCGGCGGCGTCGAAGCCCTCGACGAACCCTACATGGACGTGCCGCTGCTGGAGCTTTTTAAGAAGCGCGCCGTCTGGCTAGTCGTGCTCTTTCTCGGCCAAATGCTAACAGCGACAGTCATGGGCTTTTTCGAAAAGGAACTCGCCAGCGCCCTCACCCTCGCGCTGTTCATTCCGCTCATCATTTCCAGCGGCGGAAATTCCGGCTCGCAGGCTTCCACATTGATCATCCGCGCCATGTCGCTCGGTGAAATCACGCTCGCCGACTGGCTGCGCGTGCTAAAACGCGAGATCGCCTGCGGCCTGCTCCTCGGCACGCTGCTCGCCGCGATTGGCTTCCTCCGCATCGTCGTCTGGTCGGGCTTTTCCGCGGTGTACGGCCCGCACTACCTACTCATCGGCGCGACAGTATCCGCCGCTGTGCTCGGCGTCGTCCTATGGGGCACGATCTCCGGAGCTATGCTCCCCCTGCTCCTGCGGAAATGCCGCATCGACCCCGCCACCTCCAGCGCCCCCTTCGTCGCGACGCTGGTCGATGTGACTGGCCTCGTGATCTACTTTACTGCCGCGATGCTCGTGCTGCGTGGGACGGTGCTGTGACTTCCATTCGGCCCATGAATTTGCTTTCAAGACTGGTGTGTTGCTCTGGAGGAGCGATTTCAACGGATTGCATTTAGCTCGAGTTTCTCAAATTCACGATTGGCTATTAACACCCCGGAATGCTGTTCAGGCAGTTTTGCCTCCCGAGTTTCCGATGGCTCAAAGCTACGATGCGCCCGCAAATCAAGGGTACATAAGCATCTCCAGCGATCAATCGAGCTTGTTCTCCACTCGATTAAGTCGGCCTATTCGATGTTTCTCGTCGAGAACAAATCAATTTCAATTGGTTGGCCCCATTTATGCCAGGTGGGCGATCTCTACGAATTGACAAAAACAAACGAAACGCTCGATCAGGGAACATCGAGAACGTTGGCCGAATATTTGCAACCGTTTCGTCGGTTGCGGTCAGGCGTACATTTGTAACCTAAAGCATATATAGCGTTCTGTTTGCTAATAAAAACAGATCAACATTTCCTACACGAAAACAGGTTCGCTGGTGCTTGAATTCGTGCTCAATCGAACCCTCCCGCTAGGCACTGTGTAAGAAAGAAAGGTGATTGTGTGCAGTTTTTTGAAATTTCATATTGACGTGGCACTGAGAAATCTCTACGAATTGCGAAAGACGAATACAGCCCACGTCATCACACCCCCTGAACCGAACATGATTGTCTCAAATATTCTTAGCAAAAACCCCACCTCTATGAACCAACTAAACTCATCCTCCTCCCGGCGCGCCTTGTCTAATATGGCTTGGTGTCGGCTCAATGCAGTTAGCGCAGCCGCAGTTGCGTTGGCGGCGTTCACAATGCCAAGCGCGCAAGCGCTAGTTCTTGATACCGGGACGCTGAATATCAATGCGACGGGAATTTTAGACCTCAAACGAAACAATTTGATCATCCGATCGGGAAGTATTGTGACACTTACCGGATATGTCACTACCGGTCTTTACGGAGTGACGACTTGGGGTGGTTTTGGGATCAATAGTAGTGCTGCTGCTAATGATCCGCTTGGTGAGACTGCTGTCGGAATTCTTGACAATTCGGTTGCACAATATACTTCGTGGCCGCCTCTTGAGCCAGTTTCTGGAATCCCTCTAACAGCGATTCTTGCGAAGTTTACGACTTGGGGTGATGGTGACCTGAACGGGACTACAAACGAAGACGACTTCACGCTTTTTTTAGGTGGATTCAACAATGATCCAGGGTCGACTGGGTGGCTTTTTGGCGACTATGACTACAACGGTGATGTGGATACAGACGACTTTACGCTTTTCTTGACGGGATTTAATAGTGCTCAAGATCCTCTAGTGCCAGCTTTTGCTTCACCTGTCCCCGAGCCCGGCTCCATTGTTCTTCTCAGTGCTTCGCTTCTTGGCGGCTTCGCTTTCCGTCGTAATCGTCGCTCCTGCAACTGAATACCTAACCCAAGATATATTTGCACATAACGTAAAAGACTTTCTGAACCAAATTTTTTATTCCAAATGAAACAATCCCTCCAACCACAATTTAACACACTCAATCGTTTACCTATGAAGTCATTAAAGCTGGCAATTGGAACGCTCATCGCATCCGCTATCATCCCTTCACAAAGCAACGCGCTACAACTCACATTTGAACTGAGAGCGAATCCCGTAGGGACTTCGCCAGGAGTCGTGCTGTCTCCTGATTTTCGGCAGGTTCTATCTGCGGGCCCGAATAGTGTAATTGCGTTGGAACTTTATGCGGTGGTAAATGGTGTTGATGCAAACAACACAAACGATGCATTTTTGTTAACCCACGGGTCATTTCTATCGGCCGGTGCAGATGGTAGCTTCAGTACAGGATTGGGAGCAAACAATGTTGCGCCATTCAATGGAGGCGTAGCCCAATCTGGTGTTCTTGCGAATCTCGACGCGGACCCAGGACTAGAGCTTGGATCACTCGCAACCATTGGCACACCTGCGCCACTTCCATGGTTTATTGCAACTACGAGTGGAGCGCCTGTCTTTGGCACAGCCGGGGCAGGCGGGACAACGGCATTCCTAATTGGACGAACGACATATACCCTCGCCGGAGACGCTTCTGGGCAGGTTTCTCTGAGTTACTTGGCTCGTAACAAGACGGACGGTCTAGCAGCCCAACAAACTTTGCATAGATTTACGTTGGATAACGTAGCATTCTCGTTGCGTGGAAACAGCCCTGAAATAGTGTCATCGCAGTTTTTGGTGACTGTCCCAGAGCCTTCAGCCTTCGGGATGGTAATGTTAGGGGCGCTCGGCCTTGTCGGTTTCCGCCGTCTTGGGGTTAAGAACGTCTAAATAGATAGGCAATCTTCCAACGGCTCCGGAAAACCTCCGGAGCCGTTTTGCTTTTGCGAGGAGTCGGGAACTCTGAGATCCGCGATCAACAAGGTGATCGGATCGCTGTTTATTCGGGAGTGTGAGCACGGATGGTGCAGGCCGCTCGCACCAACTGCCAAATTCCCGATTTT
The DNA here is from genome assembly GCA_031409335.1 of Chthoniobacteraceae bacterium. Lineage (GTDB taxonomy): Bacteria > Verrucomicrobiota > Verrucomicrobiia > Chthoniobacterales > Chthoniobacteraceae > JANLQB01. The sequence continues at coordinate 3,481 of JANNWY010000085.1, forward strand.
GGTGTAGGTTCAACTAGGTGGCCCAGCTTCACCGACATACCCACTGCTCACAAAGCGTCTATTCGCGACACTCGGCCGCTGTAGTTTTCCGGTTGCCCTCCTATGGACACTTCATTCGCGCAGAGTGTCCGCACTCCTTGGTTTGTTCCAAAAGCTCAGCCCGACCAAAATGGTCGCGATGAGCAGTACGGCGATGAAAGCGAATCGAACTACCGAATGCCTTCGCTGCTCTTTTAACGAATTCATTTTCAACTCAACCAAGCCGTCAACGAGAACGATGGCTGCCGCCTCGAGTTTGTCCGGGGAAAGCCTTCTCTTCCTCGTAGTCATGAGTGGATCCTTTAGCACCATATTTAGGGACACACTGGAAAACTCGCGCTCCGCTCGCTCGCTAATGCCGATCGTCACCCATCCGGCTTCATTGTCGAAAACAATCACTGCTCCAACCCGATCCTTCAGCCACTTCTCGGTTGCGGCCGATCCGAGTTCCTCCAGCTTTTCCCGGACGCGTGACGGCATCACTTGAAGTGTCGGAAGGGTAATCGCGTAAATGTCGATGTCATGGTCGCGGGCGCATTCCTGCAACCGAATGCTAAGTCTTTGCGCGATCTCCTGCGGGAAGACGGAACCTTGATCGAAGAGAAAGTTGGCAGGTCGTTCCGGCAACTCGACCGCCGCCAGCGAGGCGCAACGCAAAAGGAGCGCGAATGCACCCGAAACGCAGTTAAGCCGCAGGAGGCGCGGTGTCTGCACAGCGGAAAAACGTAAAGATGGGAAACAGCGGGACACGGGCAGCGCAGGCAAGGTGAGATTAAAGGGATTGCTGGAAGAAGGGTCAAGTACCGAACTTCGACCGGATAACTACCGCTGTCGTCCGCGATTGCCTTGGATTGCTTGTCGAGATGTGCTCCAACGGTAGGAGCCGGTCGTTTGACAGAGCGGCGAACATCTGACACCATCTTTTTCAGTTCCCCTAGGCTATGATTTCCACACATTCTCGCGTCCCTTTCCGCCTCTGGTGCATCGTGTCGGTCGCACTTTCGTGCCTTTCATCAGCGGCAGTGGAGGTGCAAATCGGTCTGAATTTCACCGGGAGCACCCTAAATCTCAACACTCTATCGGCTCCGCCCGATGCCAATGGCACCATTGGTCCGGGTCACTTCGTGGAGTTGATCAACGGGCGCTACGCGGCATATGACAAGACCAGCGGCATCGTCGAAGCGAGCAAGACCGACAAGGGTTTTTGGACGGACGCGGGTGTGGCCTTCGATCCTGGCTTGCGTATCGCCGATCCGCGTCTTGTCTTCGATCCGTTGTCGAGCCGCTGGTTCGCCTGCGCGATCGATGTGGATGGCAGCTTTAGTGAGAACCGCCTTTTACTTGCCGTGTCACGGACTTCAAATCCGCTTGATGGCTGGAATGGCGTCGCTTTCGATCCGGATCCGGCAACGAGTTTGTTCGCGGATTTCCCGACGCTGGGGATCGATGCCAACGGAGTCTATCTTGCGGCCAATCTTTTCGCCATCGGCGGCGCCAGTGCTGTCGGCAAGACGGCGGTGGCGATTCCGAAAGCAGGACTACTTGAACCCGTGCCGTCCATCGACGGGCGCACCTCCTTTGGAATGCTTTCGGTGGCGACCGGCGTTCTGACGCTTCAGCCGGTGGTAAGTTTTGCACCAACTGCGACCGAGGCTCACCTGTTGGGGCAGGGGCCAGTGATCACGCGGACGCTTCGAGATACCACCATACGCAACGTCAACAACCCCGGTTCCGCAACATTGAATCCGACGACGAGTATCTCAGTCCCGACATATTCGCCGCCCGGAAACATTCTCCAGCCGGACGGCACGAACACGCTTCGCAATATCGATACGCGCCTGGGTGCCACCGTCTATGAAGTGGGCGGTATCCTTTTCGCCGTGCAGGCCACGCAGGTCGGCGGACACTCGGCGATTCGCTGGTATCGCGTGGATGCAGCCAGTGATACGCTTCTCGAATCCGGGACCATCTCCGATCCGAATTTCGATTATTCCTATCCGTCGATTGCTGCGAACGAAGACGGCATCATCGTGATCGGCTTCGATGGATCGAGCCTTACGCAATTTGTCAGCAGTTACGCGATCGCGGGCGAAACCGTTGGCGGTGCGACCACCTTCGGAGCGCCACTGCTGCTCAAAGAAGGCGTGGCCAACTATCACTATGCGCCGGTCTCAGGCGTGAGTCGGTGGGGCGACTACAGCGCGACCAGCGTAGATCCGGAGGATCCGACGCGCTTCTGGACGATCCAGCAGTATGTGTCCGCGCCGGATGTCTGGTCCACGCAGATCACGGAGTTGCGCATCGTCCCTGAGCCATCCGTTGCGGCATTTCTCAGTGCGTGTGTGGTGTTGTCCGGGTTCGCCAGGGCGCGGGTGCGGAGTTGATTCGGCCTTTGTTCGGCTTGTTCTCTGAGTTACGAATGGAATATGCGCCTCATTTTGCCGATTCTCCTGTTGCCCCTCCTCTCGCTCGCTGCCGATGATTATAAGATCGGCCCGGATGCCGGGCCCAACGAGGATTTTCCGCATGGAGAAATCCGAAAAATGGCTGCTTTCGCGGAGAGTGCGGTCTTTCCCGGCACGAGCCACGAGTGGCAGATTTATGTGCCCAAACAGTACGATGCGGCGAAGCCAGCGTGTGTGATGATTTTTTTCGACGGGGGAGGGTATGCAAAATTGGATGGCACCACACGGGTGCCGGTGGTCTTCGACAATCTTATCGCGAAGAAGGAAATGCCGGTGACGATCGCGGTTTTCATCAATCCTGGAATCTTCAAGGCCACGCAGCCGGGGGCGAAGGATCGGAGCAATCGCAGCTTTGAATATGATTCGCTCGGCGATGCGAACGCCCGATTTGTGCTCGATGAATTGATGCCGCTGGTGGCGAAGGATTACAACCTGACCAAAGATCCGGCGGGCTGGGCAGTGTGCGGCGCGTCGAGTGGCGGGATCGCGGCGTTCACGCTCGCGTGGGAACGGCCGGATCGGGTGCGGAAGGTGGTGAGCTGGATCGGCAGCTTTACGAATATCCGGGGCGGTTACGTGTATCCGGCGGCGATTCGCAAGACCAAGGGAAGTGCGAAGCCGTTGCGTGTTTTCTTACAGGATGGCGCGAATGATTTGGACAATCTCCACGGCAACTGGCCGCTCTCGAATCAGGAAATGGCGGCTGCGCTGAAGTTCGCGGGCTATGACTACAAGTTCGAGTTTGGCGAGGGCGGACACTCGCCAAAGCACGGCGGATCAATCTTTCCGGACACTCTCCGCTGGCTCTGGCGCGACTGGCCGAAGGATTGAGCCTATGCCCACAAGTTGCGGTCCAAGGTCCGGTATTGGATCGCTTCTCCGACGTGATTGGCAGCGATGTTTTCGGAGCCTTCGAGGTCGGCGATGGTGCGGGAAACTTTGAGGATTCGATCGTGCGCCCGGGCGCTGAGGTTCAGTTCGCCCATTGCCATTTCAAGCAACCCGGAAGCAGCGGCATCGAGCGCGCATGAGCTTTTGATTTGCTTTGCGGACATGCGCGCGTTGCAGCGGATTCGGCTCTGCTCGCCGAAGCGTTCGATTTGCCGGCGGCGCGCGGCTTCGACACGATCGCGGATGGCGCTGGAAAGTTCCCCCGCCTGATCGCTCGCCAGTTCGCGGTATTCGACGGCGGGCACTTCGACGTGAATGTCGATGCGATCCAGCAATGGGCCGGAAATGCGGGCACGGTAACGCTCGACCTGCACGGGCGTGCATCGGCACTCGCGTTTCCGATCACCGTAGTAGCCGCAAGGACATGGATTCATCGCCGCGACGAGCATGAATTCGGCGGGGAAAGTCATCGTACCTGCGGCGCGTGAGATCGTCACGCGCCCGTCTTCGAGGGGCTGGCGCAGGACTTCCAGGGTGCTTCGTTTGAATTCCGGCAATTCATCGAGAAAGAGGACGCCATTGTGCGCGACGCTGACTTCGCCGGGAGAGGGATTGGCGGAACCGCCGAGCAGGCCGGCATCGGAGATCGTGTGATGCGGCGAGCGGTAGGGCCGCGTCGCGACGAAGGAATGTTCCGGGTCAAGCAGCAGCCCGCAGATGCTGTGGATCTTCGTCGATTCGATCGCCTCATCGAGCGTCATCGGTGGGATGATCGTCGGGATGCGCTTTGCGATCATGGATTTGCCGGAGCCGGGCGGGCCGAGCATCAGGAGATTGTGCGCGCCGGCGACCGCGACTTCGATGGCGCGCTTCACGTGGTGCTGACCGCGCACGTCGGCAAAATCGACCTCGTAATTTTGATGGCGCGCGAAGAATTCGTCGAGATTCTCGCGTGTCGGCAGGAGCACTTTCTCACCGAGGACGAATTCGAAAACTTCCCGCAGATTGCGCACGCCGAAGACCTCAATGCCATCCACCATTGCGGCCTCCCTGGCGTTTGCCTCGGGCACGACGACTTTCCTGCGTCCGCGCCTGCGCGCCTCGAGCGCGATCGGCAACACGCCGCGCACTGGCCGCACCGCGCCCGTCAGCGCCAGTTCGCCGACGAAGCAATATTCCTCAATGTTTGGCAGCTCGATCTCTTGCGCGACCGAAACCATTCCGAGCGCCATCGGCAGGTCGAAACCCGGCCCCTCCTTTTTCACATTCGCCGGCGCGAGATTGATCGTCATGCGCCCTTTTCCCCAGCGAAACCCGCTATTCGCGATCCCGGTGGTCACGCGATCGCGACTCTCTTTCACTGCCACATCGGGCAAGCCGACCACGACAATTGCCACGTCGCCCTTCCCGCCATTGACCTCGATTTCCACTTCAAAAGCATCGACACCATAAACGGCAGCAGAATAGACTTTGGCCAGCACGGATGAAAAATTGTCAGTTCTGAGTTGGGAAGTAAAAGCCTTTGAACGCCTCTTATCGAAGTGGTGTCTGACCGATCACATTACTTAATGGAGTTGATTACCGACCACAAAAGATAATTTTTTTCTTGCTTAATTTCCAAAATCTCGACAAATAAACGCACTAAAGACATCAAGCTCTAAGAAGAATTTGAGATTCAGCCCTTTTTTAAGCATCCAAGTTTGACCCATCATCCGCATAGTTAGTGCTAATCAGTGCAAAACCAAAACCTAAAATGAACTACAAATCCGGCGAAGATTCTGATTCTGGAATCAAAATTTACCTCCGCGAGATCGGTCAGATCCCGCTTCTCACGCCTGAGCAGGAGATTGAATTGGCCGCAAAAATCAAGAAGGGCGACAAGGCTGCGCGATCGCTCATGATCCGGTCCAATCTCCGGTTAGTTGTCAAAATTGCGCACGATTATGCGAACCTCGGCCTGCCGCTGCTCGACCTCATTTCAGAGGGAAATATCGGCCTAATGAAGGCGGTCGAACGCTTCGACCCTGCGAAGGGCGGCAAACTCTCGACCTACGCCGCGTGGTGGATCAAGCAATCCATCAAACGTGCGCTCGCGAACCAATCGAAGACCATCCGCCTTCCCGTCCATCTCGTGGACAAAATCTCGAAGATGCGCCGCGTCGCGCTTCAGATGAGCGAGGAACTCGGCCGCGAACCCACCGACGATGAACTCGCCGAGGAAGTGGGTCTGGCCGCGGGTAAAATCTCGCAGTTGAAGACCGTCTCGATCCGTCCGGCATCGCTGGATGCGCCGATCAGCGATGACGACTCGACGGAATTCGGCGAGATCGTCGGCGACCTCGAGGCGCTCACGCCGTTCGAAAATCTCCGCGACAAAAATCTCCGTGATGAAGTCGGTGATCTGCTCGGCGTGCTCGATGAGCGCGAGAAAAAGATCATCTTCTCTCGCTTCGGACTCGATGGTGGGAAAGCCAAGACGCTCGAAGAAGTCGGCAAGAAATTTGGTGTCACGCGTGAGCGCATCCGCCAGTTGCAAAACATCGCGCTGATGAAGCTGCGTCGTGCCTTGCAGAAAAAGGAAAAGCCAATCGAACACCTGCTCCCAGCCGGCGCAGGCAAGAACGACAACTTTTTCGACTAGAAAAAGTCCGTCCACTAACAATCTCCAAAGGGCGCGTCTGGCAACGGGCGCGCCCTTCCAGTTTGCTATGGGACGATGCGGAGTTGCACCGAATCGAAACGGTCTTCGCCAGAAAGCATGTCGCTCACGATCACGAGACGATCGCCGGATTTCGTGAAGCCGGCTTCGAGCAGCAGGCGTTGCGCGGAGCCGATGGTCCGCAGCGGATTGGGGTCGAATGGCAGGTAGTGCGGAGTCACGCCCCAGTTCAGCACGAGCTGGCGGCACACCTCGTAGGTCGGGGTAAAGGCGTGGATCGGCGCGGAGGCGGGGCGCAGATTTGAAACGCAATCTGCCGTGAAACCGCTGCGCGTGAAGACGACCAGCCGCGCGCCCGGCAGCGAGTTCGCGAGGCTCACCGCGGAATGCACCGTCTTCTGACGGTCGTTCTCCAAGATCGCCTCCCCAGCGAATCCCGCGCCGCCGCTGCGCTCGATCCGCTCGGTCACGCGCGCGAGCACTTTCACCGCGGCGATCGGATACTTCCCCACCGTCGTCTCACCGCTCAGCATGACGCAATCCGCCTGCTCAAACGCCGCATTCGCCACGTCCGTGATCTCCGCGCGCGTCGGCACCGGATTCGAGATCATCGACTCCAGCATGTGCGTCGCCACGATCACCGGGCGGCCTTTTTGCAGGCAGCGTTTCACGATCTTCCGCTGGATGATCGGCAATTCCTCCATCGGGCATTCCACGCCGAGATCGCCGCGCGCCACCATCACCACGTCCGTCGCGTCGATGATGCCATTGATGTTTCGCACCGCCGACTGATCCTCGATTTTCGAGATGATACGCGCCTTGCTGCCGTGCTCGTGCAGCACCTTGCGCAGCGCCAGCACATCCCCCGCCTCCCGGCAAAAACTCAGCGCGAAAAAATCCACGCCCAGCTCCGTCCCCACCGCGACATCCGCGAGGTCCTTCTCCGTCAGCGGCGGCAGGCCGACTTTCACTCCCGGCAGATTGATGTGCCGTCGCGAACCCATCACCCCGTCCGTCAGCACTTCACACCGGATGCGGCTCCCATCTTTCGCCAGCACTTTCATGTGAATCACGCCGTTATCGACCAGCACCGTGTCGCCCACGGAGATATCATCGGTCAGCCCATCGTAATTCACATCCACGGAATACTCCTCCTCGCTCTTCGAGCCGCGCACGGTGAACTCGAAAATATCGCCCGGCTTTAGGTTCAGCTTCGTCGGCAGGTCGCCCGTCCGAATCGCCGGCCCCTGCGTGTCCATCAGGATTCCCACGATGACTCCGAGTTCCTTCGCGATCGCCCGGATCCGCGGCACGATCACGCGCACCCAGTCGTGCGTCGCGTGGCTCATGTTCAGGCGGAACACATTCGCCCCCGCCTCGACCATCTGGCTCAACACCTCGGCAGCTTCCGTAGCCGGCCCGAGCGTACAAATAATTTTTGTCTTTCGCATAACCACGAAAGACAAGCCCGCGCCGCAAAGGCAAACGCAAACCGTCGCGCGTCCTATTTCTTCGACAAAACTTTGAGCGCCTTCTTCGTATCGGACGCGCGCACGATCAGCAGACCGCGTTTCGCGCCCGGACTCGTGGCGAGGTAGGCGTATTCGATGTTGATCTTCGCCTTCGCCAGCTTGGCCGCGATGATCGCGAGCGAGCCTGGTTTATTGGAATTCTCGATCATCAGCACCTTCGCCTCCACCACCAGCACGCCGCGCGATTCAAAAAGATCGAGCGCCTTCCGCGGCTCACTCACCACCATCCGCACGATCGCGTGATCGACACTGTCCGAGATCGTCAGCGCGAAAATGTTCACCTTCTGCCGGGCGAGTTCCTTGCAGACTTCGGCGAGGGTGCCGGGTTTGTTTTCGAGAAAGAGCGAGAGTTGTTGTGCGATTTCCATGCGGGAATCCTTCGCTCTCACACTGCGCGAGTCGAGGGGAACTTTCCACCGTCCCGTGGCTTGCCGCTCCAGCGGCGAGCAGGAAAAGCGGAAGGCGAAAAACATCCCGCCAACTTTCCGGCCAGCAAACCACGGAATGAGAACCGCCGCTGTCGTGGTCCAAAAAAATCGGACTGGCGCTGCCGGGCGTGTCGAAATGTCCGCATCACCAGTTTGGCAATACTCTCGCGACTGCATATGCTGAAGACGAAATGACGAACCTCGCGCAACGCAAACTGGCGCGCGTGCTCTTCGACGAATTCCACAGCGAAAGCTGGTCGGTTTCCGCCGGACGCGCGCGGGAGATGCAGCCGGAAGATCCGGCAAATGCTTCGTATCAAAACGCGGCCGAGGAACTGGCGCGGCGCGATTTTTCCATCGCACGTAATATCGACGCGCCGCTGACGGCGGAGGTGCTGGCGGGGGCGGACTTGCTGGTGCTGGCGCATCCGTGCGATCCGAAATGGGAGCGGACGACTTCGCAGAATTCGTCGGCGCTTTCGGCGGAGGAAACGCGGGATGTTTTGGCGTGGGTGCGGGCGGGTGGGGGATTGCTGCTCATCACGGAATACGAGCATGACAAGTATGGCGACAATTTGAACGAGCTGCTCGCGGCTGCCGGGCTGCGCATCGAGAATGGGAAAATCTTTGATCGTTCGGCGTGCGCGCATGAAAATCCCGAGTGGATTCTCGCCGCTCCCGCGCCGGATTCGCCGCTCGGGCACAGTGCTGCGCGGGCGTGTTTTTACCGGGCGAGCTGGTGTGTGGCGGAGGGCGGGGCCACGATCGCCTGGCGGGCGACGGCGCAGGCGCATCCGCAAAATGCGGGCGTGATCGGCGCTGGCGGGATTGGGGCGGGGCGCGTCGTGGTGGTCACGGATTCGGTGATTTTTGGCGATGAGCGGTTGGGGGCGTTCGATCATCGCCAGCTTTGGTTGAATCTCGCGTATTGGCTGGCGGCTCCAGCTTTTCAAAAAGCGAAGGTCGAACGCGGCGAAGTGACGGCGGATGAGGCGTGGCCGGAGTTGAAAAGTGCGATCAACGAACTGCGCGCGCTCCAGCAGCCGAACGGCGGCGTGGAATCCTCCGCGCACGAGCCCGCCGCCGCGGGTGTCGCGCGCATCACGACCGCGCTCGAAAACATCCGTCCCATTTTCCCCCATCAGTCCGCATACTTCTCATCGCTCGTGGCCGATTTCGCGGCGTGGAAAAGTGGCGGTTTCCCGAAGCCGGATTTTGCGGCGTCGCTCGCGGCGTTCGAGCCGCAGCGGCATCGGCGCGATAGCATCGAGCATCTGGTCGTCTTCCCGCTCTACACGCCGAACGCATCGAGCGACACGCGCTTCGAGGCGCTGCTCATGCGCACGCCGTGGCCGGACTGGCTCGCCGCGTTGGAGCGCACGCAGTATCGCAACGACAAATTCGTCCCCGGCCATCTCGTCGATTTCACCGACGGCTACGCGAGCGAATGTGCGGTGCTTTTTCCCGAGACGGTGTCGCTGCTGGATCGTCCGTCGAATCACTTCGGCGTGATCTTTTGCGACCGCGAAGCCGCGCGGCTGCAACGCTGCGCGCAGCGTTCGGCGGTGGCGGTGAATTTCGCGCTGCATCCCGAACTCGAATGCTGGCTGGGCTCGCTGCCGCTCATTCAGGACACGGTGGCGCTGTGGGACTTGATTCACGACCGCTCGCACAGTCTTGGCGAGCTGCCGTTCGATCCGTTTATGATCCGGCAGCGCGCGCCGTTTTGGATGTATGGGCTGGAGGAATTGCGCGTCGATCTCCGCAGTTTCGGGGAAGCCGCGCGGCTCGCGGAGACGTTTCCGTTCGCGCGCTACGTTTGCTTTGCGATCCTGCTCGATCGCATCTTCCGCTTCCCGATCACTGGCACGCGCGTGCGGAATTACGACGCGCTCGGCGGCCAGTTGCTGTTTGCTTATTTGCACCAGAAGGACGTGCTGCTCTGGTGCGACAACCGGCTCACCGTCCGCTGGGACTTGCTGGAATCAGGCTTCGCGGGGCTGCGCGAAGAACTCACGACGCTCTACAAACTCGGCGCGGATTGCTCGAAGATGAGCTTCTGGCTCGCCGCGCACGATCTCGTCTCGCGGTATGTGAAACCGAATGTCGCCTCCAAATGGAAAGCCGACACGCGCGCCATCGACGACGAAACGGATCCTAAAAAATGGCTCGCGCTGGTGCATCCCGACGAGTTTCCGCTCGGGAATTTCCACGTCAATCTCCAGCGGCGGCTCCTGGGCTAGCGCCGAAGGCTACAGCGAATCGCGTTTGCGGGAACGGCGGCTGAGGAGGCCGAGCGCGCCGAGGATGAGCAGGCTGGCGGAGCCGGGTTCTGGCACGGGTTGCACCACGCCTTCGCCGAATCCGATGTCTGCATTTTCACCAAACCCGGGAGCAGGCGCGGGCGCGGCTGCGCCGAAATTGACGGTCGCGCCATCGGCGATCGAGAGGTCTGCGATCGTTTGACTGGAGGTGATATTCGTCGTGCCGTCGTTTGCCGTGAGGATGAACGCGCCCGCTCCGAGCGTGCCGTTTAATGTGAGCGTGCCGTCGCCTTCGCGGATCATTTCGCCATCGCCAAAGTCCGGCGCGACCGTCGTCGTCGTCCCGCCAGCGATGTCGAAAGTGCGCGGGCCGCTGACGAGGTTGATGATGTTCAGATTCGCTCCGGTGTATCCGGCATTGGTGATCGCGACATTTCCAGTCGTGGTCAAATCGCCGCCGAGATTGAGCACGGCGTCCTGGTTGTTGACGTTGAATTTCACCTGAATCTCGCCGCCGCTCGCGGTGATGCCGCCGGGGCCGATATTGAGCGTCGAGGGGCCACCGTTGCCAGCGATGCGCAGGATGCCGTTTGCGCCGGGAGCCGCGTCGATGACGAGTGCGTTGAGCGTCGCGGTGAAATTGCTGCCGACGCCGAGGATGCCGCTCGTCAAGGTGGCGGTCCCGAGGACGGTGAAGCCATTTCGCAGGATGACCTGTCCGCCGGCCGCGCCGCCGACGCTGGAATTGGCCACGAGATTTTGCACCGTTTCCAGCGCATTCTGGGTCGGGATCGAATCGGCGGAACTGCCGGTGAAGGTGAGCGTGGCGGTGTTTGGAATCTGCTCGCCGGTGAGCAGCGCGAGCTGGCCCGTGCCGGTGATGACGATGTTCCCGCCGACGGCATCGATGCCATCGCCTTTCGCGAGTTGCAGGATGCCGGCGCTGACGGTGGTTGGTCCCGTGTTGGTGTTTGGGTTCGCGCCATTGATCTGCAAGGTGCCGCCACCGGCCTCGATCTGACCCACGCCGGCGATGTCGCCACCGAGCGTGCCGCCCGCGCCAAACCGGAGCGTGCCCGCGTTCAGCGTGATCGGCCCGAACAGGTTTGCCGCCGCGGACAAGGTCACGAAATTGGCCTGATCTTTTTGCAGCGTGCCGAAGCCGGAAAGCGCATTGGCAAAACCAACGTCGTCCGGCCGGTTCAAGACGAGCGTGCCATCATTCGCGATCGCGCCCGGCAGCGCACCCGCGCCGCTGGTCACGCCGTCGCCAATCCGCAAAACGCTGCCAGCGCCGATGGTGGTGCCGCCGGTGAAATCATTGGTGCCGGTGTTGGCGATGGTGAGCGTGCCGGCGCCAGTTTTGGTGAGGCTGGTCGCGCCGCTGATCCTTCCAGTGCCGGTGAAGGTGTAGTTCTTGGCGGTGTTGTCCACGATCACGCCATTTGGGGAAAGCGCGGTGGTTAAATTGACGGTCGTGGTGCCGGTCGCGCTGTCATCGAAATTCGCGGTGTCGATGCCGATCGGACCTTGGAAATATCGCGTCGCCGCATTGCCGAGCGTGGTCAGCCAGTTTTGCGTGCCGGTCGCGCCGGTGCCATCCGGGTCGATGTCCCAGTTGCCGCCCGCGACATTGCCGTTCCATTTGACCTGCTCGATGCCGGAGATGTCGAGGTCCACGCGGCTGTCGATCGTGTTGTTCACGAGCGTCCCGGCGATGCGCCCGGGCAGGCTCAGCGCGAGCGAGGGAAAGCCGGTGAGGCTGGTGTAGGAAAAGAGCGGGATGCCGGTCGCGGCGGTCAGTGCGGAGCCAGTCACGCGCAGGGTCGTCGCGCCATTGACGCTCAACGTTCCCGTGGAAATGACGGGCGTGAATGGATTGCCGAGCGCTGCCGTGGCGAGCACGACGGTCGAACCGGCGGCGGTATTCAGGCTGGTCGAAATCAGCGTGGTGCCTGCCGTCACCATATTCACGCCGAGCGTCGCGCCGCCGGAGATGGACACCGCTCCCGCGACTTGCGCGGGCGTGGTAAGCAGCGTGCCCTGGCTGACGAGGGTGTCGCCGGTGTAAGTGCTGGCGCTGGCCGCGGTGAGTTGCAGCGTGCCCGTGCCCGTTTTCGTGAGGCCCCCCGCGCCCGCGATGTCCGGCGCGATCGTCGTGGTGGTGCCTGCGCCGATGTCAAAAGTGCGCGTGCTCGTGAGGGCGATCTGGCGCAGATTTCCGCCGAGAAAGTTGCCGTCGGTGAAAGCCACGTTGCCCGTGGTCGTCACGTCGCCATCGAGATTCAGCACCGCATCGAACCCGCCCGCGCCCTGCCCCACTTGGATCGTGCCGCCGCTCGCGACGATGCCGGCTGCGCCGACATTCAGCGTGGAAGGTCCGCTGTTCGCCGCGATGCGGATGATTGGGGTACCGCTCAAGTTCAGCCCGCCGACGGTCGCGGTGTGGCCGCTCGCAGTGGAGAAAACGGTGGTGTTTTGCGCGGTGACAAGCCCGCTCACGACGAAGCCGTTGTTCGCGATGATCTGCGCGTTCGTGTCGGCGCCGTTGATGAGATTCAGCGTGCCGATGGTTTCATTGATGACGACGGTTCCGCCGTTGGCGGCCTTGTTGTAATTGATCGTCACCGTGTCCTCGATCTGGTCCGGCTGCAAAAGCGACAGTCCGCCGGTGCCGGTGAAATTGATCGTGTTGAGGATGGCGTTGCCGCCGCTCTGGTTGAGCTGCAATACGCCGCCACTCACATACGTCACGCCGTTGAACGTGTTGCTGCCGACGCCCGCGAGTCGCAGCGTGCCGCCCTGCACCGCGAGCGTGCCGGAGCCGCTCACCAGGCCATTCACCGTGCCGCCCGCGTCGTAGCGCAGCGTGCCCGCGTTGATCGCCACGTCGCCGGTCGTCATCGCGTTGGTGAAATTCACGGTATTCGTGTTGTTCTTCGCCAGCGTGCCGATGCCCGTGATGGTCGCGGCGACCGCGAAATTATCCGGGCGGTTCAGCGCGATCGCGCCGTCGTTCGTGATCGCGCCCGCCGGCAAAATGCCCACGCCGGGCGTCACTCCATCGCCGACTTGCAGCGCGCCCGCGCTGATCGTCGTGCCGCCGGTGTGATCGTACGCGACGCTGTTCGCGAGCGTCAGCGTGCCAGTCCCCGTCTTGGTCAGGTTCGCGCCGCCGCTGATTTTTCCGGTGCCGGAAAAAGTGTAGTCGAGCGCGGTATTGTTCACCACCACGCCGCCGGGAGTCAGCGTCGTGGTGAGGTTTACATTGGTGTTGCCGACGGCGGTGTCATCGAACGTTACCGAGTCCGTGCCGCCCGTGCCTTGCAGATAACGCGCGGCAGTATTCGTCACGGTCGTGCGCCAGTTCTGCGTGCCGACGACATCCGCGCCGGTCGGGTCGATGTCCCAAAGCGCGTTCACGTTTCCGCGCCACTTCACCTGCTCGAGGCTGGTGATGTTCAGGTCCACGCGGAAAGCGCCGGCGTTGTCCACGAGATTTCCCACCGTGCGCGCAGGCAGCGTGAGCGTGAGCCCGCCAAAGCCCGCGCCGCCGATCGCGCCGGTGTAGCTGATGAGCGGGATGCCGAGCTGCGGCACCAGCGCGGAGCCGGTGATTTTCAGTTGCGTCCCCGTGCTCACGCTAAATGCGGTCGCATCCAGCGCAGGCACCGTCGGATTTCCCAGCGTGGCGGTGCCGATGTTGATGGTGCCGCCCGTCGTCGTGCCGACCGTGAGCGAGGGCACATTCAGCGTCACACCCGCCGCGAGCGGCATCGCGGTAAACGAACCGCCGTCGGCCACGGTGACGTTCGTATTTACCGAGCCAGAAAATGCGCCCTGCACCGCATACGTTGCCGTGTTCGCCACGCTCACCGCCGTGCCGTTGAGCGAGCCCGTCGAGACGAGCAGCGTGCCGCCGCTCACCGTGGTCGCGCCAGTATAGCTGTTCGCACCGGTCAGCGTCAGCGTGCCGGTGCCGTTTTTCGTGAGCGACATCTCGGGTGCGCCGTTGGAAATGACGCCGCCGAAATTTCCCGCATCGACGGTGATCGAGGCGACGTTGGCGGCGTGCGAATTCGTGACCGTGCCCGCGCCATTGAGCGTGCCGAGGTTCACCGCGACGCCGTCCACTTGGAGAATGTTACCGGCATTCACCGCCCAGGTCGCCGCAGCGCTGCCGGCCGTGGCGCTTTGCAGGCGCAGGGTGCGCCAGCCCGCGGTGGCTCCGAGGGTGAATGTCCCCGTGTACCCGCTGTTGTTGCCAGTCATCCTCAGGAAGGACGCCGCCGTGGCCACGTTGGTGTTTTGATAGTTGATATTGCCCGAGCCGAGGAGATTGCCGCTGAAGGTGATTGGCGTCAGGGACGCCGCCGCTGCGTTCAAAACATTCAGCGTGGTGCTCCCATTGGCGGTGATGTTGCCAGTGAGAGTCAGCGCGGGCGTCTGGTTGGGAAACAGCGCCAGTGTGCTCCCGGTATTCAGCACGATGGCACCATTATTGACCGTGCTCACCCCAGCCGCGCCCGATTGCGCCGCAAAGCGCAGCGTCGCACCGTTGGCGACGTTAAAGGTGACGTTGCTGCCGATCGTCGTGACGCGACTGGCTCCGCCCTGAATGTGAAGCACCCCCGCGTCCACGTTGAACGTCCCGTTCGAGATCGTGTAGCCGGACGAAAAAGCGGCCGTTCCCGCGCCAGTCTTGGTGACCGCAAACCCACCCAGATTGAACGCTGTCCCCGCCGCCTGCGAGATGAAGGCCAGGTCTTCGTTTTGAGATAAAGTCGCCGGGTTGGCGCTGGTGTTTGCGTTGGCGACGCTCCAAGTCTGATTCGCGCCGATTGTGACTTTCGACTGGATGACGAGCGTCTGCGTCGCCGCCGCCATGTCGATGCCGCCCGCGCCGAGCGTCAGCGTATTCGCGCTGGCCACATTCGCGATCGTCATCAGCACCGCGCCGTTCGCCGCGCCGCCGACATTCGCGACCCGGATGCCCAGCCAGCTCTGATCCGCGCCGAGCGCTGCACTCGTCGCAGTGGAGATGAGGCTGTCCCAGATGGCGAGGTTCGCGGAATCAGGCACGATGCCATTGGCCCAACTGGCCGGGAGATTCAGCGCGGTCGAGTTGGGAGCTTTCGAGCTATCGGCGAAAAGCGAGCCGGGCAGAAGCAGCGCGATGGAGCCGAGGAGCGGGGCGAGGGAGCGGACGTGGGAGATTTTGGAAACGGTCATAGGTCGGGGTATTGGATTGGGTGGTCGCACTGCGGGGGATTTTCGGGGGATCGGCGCGCAGCTCGCCAAATAGCATCTAAGGTTTATGGTATGCGCCAAAACTCACTCGCGCAACCGGCACTTTCGCAGCACGATCAGCAAATCGTGCGATTGAAAATGGAGTCGCGTGCCAGGGCCAGCGGCTAAGGCGCCCCACCCGCATGAGCTACTTATTGAACGTCCCCGCGCAGCCAGTCCGTGATCATCTCGATTTGTTTGGTCGTCAGTTGCTCGCGCTCCGCATACGCCGGCATCCGGTCGTTGCGCTTTCCGTAAAAGCGTTTGTGCGCCGGGTTTTTGATCAGCTCGATCGTCCACTCGCGCGAGGCCCAGCCGGTGAGGTCCGGGCCTTTGCCGCCGCCTTCGTCGTGGAAAAGATGGCAGTCCGTGCAATTCACCTCGGGGCTGATGAGCGCCTTGCGGCCTTCCGCGATCAGCGCGGCGTCGCGCGCGTCGGCCTCGCGCTGCGCGGGGAGCGCGGCCTCGGCGGAGAGCGCGACGAGCGCGGCGTCGAGCTGCTTTTTTACGGGCTCGGAAAAGGCGGGCGCGTCGTCGAGGATGTAATCGACCATCGGGCTGCGCTCCTTGCCTTTTGGCGGATGGACGAAGGCGGTGCCGCCCCACCAGCGCGGCGTTTCGATTAGCGCGGGATTTAAGAAATCGCGTATCCACTGGCGGCTGCCCCAGCCTTTCAAATCGGCGGCGGACTGCGGATCGGTGAGCGGCTGGCCGAGGCCGTTGTGGCCGTCGTACCCGTGGCACGAGGCGCACTTCGCGGCAAAGAGCTTCGGGCCTTGCGTGAGCGGGTCCCCGGCGAGCAAGGCGAGCGCGCCTTCCGCCGGGATGCCCGAACGGGCGGCAAGTGCTTTCACGCGCGCAGCGTCGTGCTCGCCCGCCTTCACCGCCGCGAGGTAGTGCGGGTCGGAAAAATCGTGCCGGTAAGCCATCACGGTGAATGCGCCGAAGAGGCCGAGGCCGACCCACGCGAACGCGAGATTGAACCCGTGCCCGACTTTCCAACCCGACCAGAGCGGCATCAGAAAAAGGATCCCCGCGATCGCCCCCGGGATGATGACGACGCACCATAGCATGCCGCCGCCGGGCAGCCGCTGCTCGAACCAGTCCTGAAATTTCAAGAGCTGGAAGAGCCCCATGAAATACCAGTCGGGCCGCGCCGCGGAATAATTCTCCGCGGGATTCGCGGGCGCGGTGAGTTGCGCGCCGTGTTTCCAAATCGTCAGCCCGAGCACGGCGGCGGCGACGGCGAAACACGCGACGGCATCCTTCAAAACCTGATCCGGCCAGAAGGTCGTATCCGCGCTTTTCTTTGGCTGCTTCACCGTGATGCCGTGCCGGCGGAAGAGATAAATGTGCCCGACGATCAGCGCCACGAGCGCTGCTGGGAGCACGCCCGCGTGCAACGCAAAAAAGCGCGTGAGCGTGTGATGCCCGTAATCCGTGCCGCCGACCACGAGGCGCTGAAGCCCCTCCCCGATCACCGGCACATTGGCCATCAGATTGGTCGCCACCTTGGTCGCCCACATCCCCTTTTGATCCCACGGCAGCAGATAACCCGTCAGCGAAAGCGCCAGGGTCAGCCCCATCAGCGCGAGGCCAAACCAAAAGTTCACCTCACGCGGCGCCTTATACGCACCGTCGATCAGCACCTGCATGAGATGCAGCACCAGCAGCGGCACCATCAGTTGCGCCGTCCAGTGATGCAGCCCACGCACCATCCAGCCCAGCGGCACTTGCTCCTGTAAAAAATAAACGCTTTCCCAAGCCGTCTGCGCGCTCGCGCTGTAGCCGATCCAGAGCAGGATGCCCGTCACAAATTGCGCCACGATCGCAAACGTCAGCGTGCTCCCCCACACATACCGCCAGCGCGCCCCGCCCGGCACATGCTCGCGCAGTAGCGAATCCACCAACCCGCGATACCCCGTCCGCTGATCCAGCCAGTTCAGCGCCCTCACGCCGTCGCCACTTTCTCGCGGATGCCCGCCTTGAAGTTCTCAAATTTGACCCACACCGCGCCTTCGCGCACCTCCACCTTTAGCGTATCAAGCCCGCGCAGACTCGGGCTTTTCCCCTGCACCTCGCCGCTCGTCGCGAATGCGCTGTCGTGGCACGGGCAGTAGAACGACTTGATCTCATCGCGAAACTCCACCGCGCAGCCGAGGTGCGGACACGACGAGTGAAACGCCACGACTTCCGTTTCGCTCGTGCGTAGCAGGAACACCGAACCGACCGCCTGCTTCGGGAATTGCGTCCACGCATCGCGCCGATCCGTCACGATCTGGAAAAGCCGCGGCGCAGCCCCGACCGCGAGCGCATCCAGCGGCGTCAGATTCACCTCCACCGCCGCCCCCTTCTGCCGCAGCGGCGCCGCGATCACCGCCACCCCCGCCACGATCGGCGCCGCCATGCAGCACCCTCCGAGCACCGTGCAGGCAGCCGCTTTCAAAAACTCGCGCCGTTCGAGCGGCGCTTCGGTGGAAGGTTTGGATAAATCCGTATCGGACATGAATCAATGGGAGCTTTGCGCGCAGGTAAATGCCGTGCCCGCGCCCGCATGGCAACCCCCGGTTTCATAACGTGCGCCGAAGCGAAGCGGGCGCGTCAAAAAACGAAACCAAGCCCCGTTTGGCGGCTCACACCATTTCGCTATTGAAATTGGGACGATTGGGAATGGCCGATGCGCGTCTCGTTGGAAGGGTCATCCTGGCTTCGGCAATGGGAACCGCGGACGACGCGGAAGACACGAAGAACGCGGAGATTGCGAACCTTGAGCCACTCATTCACTGGGTGAACGACGCCCTCCTGGCGATACGGAACCCAACCTCTTCCTCATCCGCGTTTTCCGCGTCCTCCGCGTCGTCCGCGGTTCCCATCGCCGAAACGAGGTTAATGGAAACATGGAAACACAACCGCAAGCCCCCGCCAGATACGCAGGTCAGCAACATCTGAAAAAAACAAAAGGACAGGCATTTAAGCCAGTCCC
>JANNWY010000086.1:0-6560 GCA_031409335.1 Chthoniobacteraceae bacterium
AATCGAGGAGCATCTGCAGGTTCACAATGCCGATCCCAAACCCATCCTTTGGACGGCCGCTGCCGCAGACATACTCGAAAAGGTTAAGCGGGGTCGCCGCAAACTCGATAAAGTGCAATCTGCTTGACGGACTACACTAGAATCTCGCTGTTGCACATGTCAGCGCATTCCTATTTTCGAGAGCGCAACTTGACGCCTCGGCCCGCGGGCGGCAACGTCCGCAGATGAGCACGCTCACCGAGATCGAAAATGCCGTGGAACGCCTTCCATCGCGCCAGAAGGAGGAACTCCTGGCTTTCCTCGCCAGGCATCTCGGAAAGGCTCCGGCAGCGCGTCGGAACGGGGTCGATGCTAGAATTCCGCTCGTTTTGATGGTGCGAGCAGGGTCAGGCGACAAGGATCATTTCCGGCGATGATTTTTCGGTGCCAGTGGCCTGACCCGCGTCGTGCTTCGCAAGGAAATCGTTGCGCTCACGCGACGGTTCGTGAGCGGGCGCGCAACTCGGCCTGCTGCCGGCGGTCGGTATCACTCAGGCTCTGGTAACGGGGGGAAGAACGCCTGTTGCCAGAGATTGAACCGCCCCCGCCGAGGAGGCGGGGGGGACAAGTGGGGGCTGGAGGACCGGCGAGCCGTCCCGGTCCACCCGACTCAAGCTAGTCCCGTCCGCCTCTTTGCAGGGAGGTATCACCAGGAAACAAAGATGGGTTGTGCTACCGCTTCAATAGTTCGCGCAGCTTTGCCGGGTCGCTCGTCGGAAGCTGGCAGACGAAATCCTCGCAGACGTACGCCGCGGGTTGGCCGCTGACGGGCGTCACCGTTTTCAGAAACTCCAGCCGCTCGCCGAGCCACTTCTGGCCTGCGGCTCCGTCGGCGAGGAGCAGGAGTTTGTTGGGAAGGTAACGCGCGTGCGTTTCGCGGAGCAGGGTCTGCGTGGCGGGGGAATCGCGCGGGCCGGCGATCACGATTTGGCGTGGTTTTCCCAGCGAAGCATCGAGTGCACAGAGCATCTGCGGCATGGCGGAGGGGATGCGGTTCAGTTGATCCGACGTGGCGGCGATCGTCTTGCGCGCGCGATCGGCGAGCGCGGGGTCGCCGGTGATTTGCGCGAGCCGGAAAAGATTCAGCGCGCTGACGGAATTTGGCGAGGGCTCGGCGCCGTCGTAGTCTTCTTTCATGCGCAGCAGCAAATCTTTCGCGCCCGCGATGGTGCTGAAATATCCGCCGTGTTCGGCATCGAGAAAAAGCGCGTCCTGCTTTTGCTGAAGCTCGACGGCCCATTGCAGCCACGCGATGTCGAAGTCCGCCTCGTAAAGATCGAGCAGGCCACCGATCAGCGCGGCGTAGTCGTCGGCAAATCCCGCGATGTTGCTCGCGCCTTCGCGGTAGCTGCGCACGAGCGCGCCGTTTTTCCAAAGCTGCGCGCGGACGAATTTCGCGGAACGCTGCGCCGCTTCCAAGTACGCGCGATCGTCGAGAATCTGCGCGGCGCGCGCGAACGCTGAGATCATCATGCCGTTCCAGGCCGTGATGATTTTGTCGTCGAGATGCGGGCGCGGACGCTTCGCGCGCACGTCGAAAAGTTTTTTCCGCGAATCCGCGAGCGACTTCGCGATTTCGTCTTCGCTCTTCGTGAAAAGCTTCGCTGCATCCGCGAGCGGGAGTCGCTCGATCAGCGTGTTTTGTCCTTTGAATTCCGCGTGCGGATCGGAGCCTTCCGGCGCGTTCCCATCCGGCTCCACGCCGTACACACGATTGAAAATGCGCGCGGCATCTTCGCCGAGCAAGCGGTCGATTTCATCCTTCGTCCAAACATAGAACGCGCCTTCGCGATGCTCCGGCTTGCCGTGTTCGACGATCGAGTCCGCATCTTCCGCGGAAAAGAAACCGCCTTCCTTCGCGGTCATGTCGCGCCGCACGTAGTCCAGAATGTCGCGCGCGGTCGCGGCGTATTCCGCCTTCCGCGTGATCTGAAACGCATCGAGGTACGAAGAAGCGAGCTGCGCCTGGTCGTAGAGCATTTTTTCGAAGTGCGGGATGTGCCAGAATTTGTCCACCGAGTAGCGATGGAAGCCGCCGCCGAGGTGATCGTGCATTCCGCCTGCCGCCATCTTTTGCAGCGTGATGAGCGCCATGCCGGCCGCGGCTTTGCCATCGCGCGAATCCGCGCCCTCGCGCGCGAACATGCGGAAGAGAAAATTCAGCGTCACGGGCCGGGGAAATTTCGGCGCGCTGCCAAAGCCGCCGAGTTCATCGTCGAAGGTGCGCGTCAAATGGTTGAGCCCGCTCACCAGCACTTCCTTGCCAGCGGGAGCGCTGCCGGGCTCGGATGCCGCTGATTGTTTGAGTTGCTCGGCGACTTCGTTGCCGTGCGCGGTGATGCCTTCGCGATCCTTTTTCCAAGCCTCGGCGATGCGCGTGAGGAGCGTGGGAAAGCCGGGCCGACCGTAGCGGTCCTCTGGTGGATAGTAGGTGCCGCCGAGAAAAGGTTTCAGATCCGGCGTGAGGAAAACGCTCATCGGCCAGCCGCCGCCGCCGGTCGTCGCCTGCACGTAAGTCATATAAACTTTGTCCACGTCGGGCCGTTCCTCGCGGTCGATTTTGACGTTGATGAAGTGCTCGTTCATCAGCTTCGCCGTGGCCTCGTTTTCAAACGATTCGTGCGCCATGACGTGACACCAGTGGCACGTCGAGTATCCGATCGACAGAAAGATCGGCTTGCCCTCCTTGCGCGCTTTTTCAAAAGCGGCCTCGCCCCACGGCATCCAGTCCACGGGATTGTTTTTGTGCTGGAGAAGATAGGGAGATTTTTCCGTGGCGAGGGCGTTGGTGCGCATTTTGGGAGACGGTTCGGCGGCGACAGAGTGCATCGCAGCGGCAGCGTAGAATATGGTCAGCGTTGTGCGGCGAACGGATGCGGGCATAACGTGAGCGTAGCAAAAGCAAACGCGAGGGGAAGCGTTTGAAGTTTCGCCTCCAGCCGCTCGCCCTCGCCATCATAAAGCGCGATGGTGCCTGCCATGGCCATTCGAGAATCCGTTGCAGATGCAGGGCACAAAAGTACAGATATCGTTCATGGCTCTACTTAATGTTCTTACAACCAATGGAAATCAGCGCCCTCTCCTAACTACTGAACTACTGGGTATGGATTGAAAAAGGGTCCAAGCCAGACATTGAAAGGCCCTGGGGAATGGGCCGGGTTGTAGTCGCACCCCGAGCTACTTCGTCCGCCGCCCGCGGCTTGCCAAGCGAGCACCCACCAGCGCGAGGCCGAAGAGCGCGGTGCCGGGCTCGGGGATCACCCCGGCGCTGGCGATGCCAAATTCGCCGATCGCGAAGTCCGTCGTGGACGAGATGGTGACGCTTTGCAAGGTATCGCCGCCCGTTCCAAAGAAGCCGAATTGCGTGGCCCCGCCATTGCCCGCCGCCGATTGGACGATTTGCGTGCCGTTCTGGGCGGTGGCTGTGAAGTTGAAGGCCGCTGGATCGTTGGGTTCCGCGTAGAAATAGAATGCGCCGGTGTTCGCGGGCAGGGTGAGCGTGAGGGAGAGTGCGCCGTCGGTGTAATAGACATCGCCCGAGTAGCCGTGGCTCCACGATGCCCAGCCGCTGCCCACGTCGAGATGCTGGAGGCTGATCGAGGAGCCGATATTGCCGCCAAGCGGCGAGGGGACGGTGGTGACGAGTCCGAATTCGGGCCGCGCATCCGGCAGGAACGAGGTGATGGCGAATGGCCCGAGATTGAGCGCCGGAGCGCCGTCGCCGCCGGCCACGCCGACGATGGCGGCGGTCGCGCGGGTGCCGATGGTGAGGAGGAGCGCGGCCATTGCGGTCGCGGAGAAGTGTGGTGTTTTCATATGAAGAATGGTGCTGGCGTTTTACGGAAAGATCGGCGTCGAGGTGTCGATGGTCTGGAGAAAGCGGACGAGCAGGGCGCGGTCGGCGGCGCTGGTCAGCGTATCGACTCCGCCGGTGCCGGCGCTGCGATGGGTCACATTTTCCAGCACGCTGCCGAGCGTGGGTGCCGCGCCGCCGTGGAAATACGGCGCGCCGGCGAAGACCGAGACAAGCGACGGAGTGTTGATGCCGAGCGCGCCGTTCGCCGCGGCGAACACTGCGCCGTTGGGCCGCACTTCGTTGAAGGCCGTCGAGTCGAAGGTGCCCACGTTGAAAAGAAACCGCGTCAACTGTCCGGCGGTGATCGGCTCCGCGAGCGGGGGCGGCGTGAAGTCCACGCGGCTGCGCGTCCAGTTCGGACCGCCGTGACACCCCTGGCAATTCGCCGACGCAAAAAGCTGGCGTCCCTGACGTACCGGCAGCGGCGTGATGTTGAACTTTTGCGCGAGCGGCGCGCGAATCCCGATCGCCGTGTAAGCGGCCAGCGCGTCGAGGTCCGCGTCGCGCCCGGTGTTGGCGGTGGGCGTGAGATTCACCACGGCGAGGCCGTCGCGGATGAGCCCCTGGCCTCCCGAGACGCCGCGGATGTTTAGCTCGAAATCCTGAATTTCATCGCGCACTGCCGACCAGTTTAGCACGCGCTGTTTGAAGTCGGGCAGGACCGGCGCGCCATTCGCATTGATGAGCGAAGCGGCCGGCTGCGGATGCTCGCCGGTGCTCTCCATCGACACGGTCTGCCGCGGGCCGTCGCCAAACATCCACGTCACTCCGTCGGTCAGGCCGCGCGGGTGGCAGTTGTAGCAATTGCCCCAGCCGAGATCGGACATGCGGCCCGCGGGCGGCAGCGCGTTCTCATTCGTCCCGGCGGGGCCGATGCTCGTGTTGAAGAGCGATTTTCCGAGATGAATTTTCGCGTCGAGCGTGCCCGCGGGCGGCAGCGCGGCGGACGGGATGCGCGCGATCTGCGTGAGGTTGGCGGCGCTGCCGGCGTCGATGTTCACCACCGACACATCGCGCGAGATGAAATTGAAAACGTAGGCCCGCGTGTCCGTGGAATTCAGCACGATGCCCTGCGGATTTCTGCCGACCTGCACGCGCACGATCGGGCTCGCACCGGTGACCGGCGCGGTCGGCGCGTTGATGGTCGGCGCGCCGCTGGCCTCGAGGCTCACGCGCACCAGCCGATCGATCCCCGCCGCCACCGCGAATCCCTCCGCGGTGTTGCGTTTGAAGGCGATGGCAATCGGCGTGGTGTTGAAAAGCCGCTGCCCAAGCGGCTCGAACTGCACGCCGCGATTCATGTTCAGCGCCTGGCCGAATTCGGCGTCCGCCGTGGTGTCGAAAACGGAGACGAGCGCCTGCACGTTGACGTTGAAACGCACTGGCCCGTTTGGCGACGAACCCACGTTCGGCAGATACGCCTTGGTTCCGCGGATGACGATGCTTTCGAGCAGATTCGGAAAACAGCCGGTGGCAAACGTGAACGTCGCCGGGTTCGTCGGCGCGATGCGATCAAGCACGGAGCCGTTCGAGTTAAAGCCGGAATTCGCGAGCGGATTCAGGATCACCGTGCCGACTACCGACTGGCTCGCCTGCGAGATCACGCTCACGCGGCCTTCCTTGCCATTGTCGGCGCCCTCCACCCCGCCCGGGCGCAGCAGGGCGAGGAATTGCGTGACGTAAAGTTTGTCGCCCGCAATCGCCAGACCCGCCGGTTTCGGCCCCACGCCCGCGATCGTCTTCACCACGCGAAGCTGCGCGACATCGATCACCGCCACCGTATCCGACGAATGCTCCGCGACATAAACGCGCGAGCCATCCAGCGACACAACACACCCGAACGGATCGCTCGCCGTGCCGATCGTCTTGATGACCGTGCGCGTCGCCGTGTCGATCACCGATACCGAATTGCCCGCCATATTCGTCACAAAAACATGGCTGCCACTCGGTGTGATCGCGAGCCGTCGCGGCTCCCGGCCCACGGGGATTTCCGCGACGCGCACATTGGCGTCGTTGAAAACATCGAAGACCGAGACCGAGTTGTTGTCGGGATTCACCGACCACACAAAACGATCGTCGTTGGAGATCGCGATGGGGCTCGAGTTGGTTTGAATGGCCGTGGCATTGCCCATGCCCAGCCACGAGATGGCTCCGGCGCACAAAATCGTGCGAAAAGCGCGCAGCGCCGGAAGCGTGAAACTAACAGAGTTTGGTTTCATAGAAGACTCCTTTGACTGTTGAAGTACCCGCGTGGGGTTTGCCAACAACGGCACCCATTGGTCAACGAAAATCTTAAAAAAGAACCTGGTGCGCTATTACATTGGTGGAACTTCGCGGGAGTATGGCATAGCCAAAGGCCAAAGGAGGCCAAAGGGGTCGCTTCTTGAATTTCACTCATCGCATTTGGTTTCCTTGTTTCACTTGGGAGCGCTACTGCCGGCGAAGTTTTACTTCGCGGGAAGGAGATAGCCCGCACCCGGAAACCACCCGCAGACACCCCCGCCGAATGGCATTCCCAAGTGGTGAGACTGTGTGAAAACTCGCAGGCATCGGAGCGGGGCGCGGGGCGCGGCGGGATTTTCACGCGGCCAACGGCCATTCGGCCTCATTTGGATGCCAGCGGGCACTCAGCACCTCCCAAAGGGCTTCGAGCAGCTGAGCCGTC
>JANNWY010000087.1:0-9395 GCA_031409335.1 Chthoniobacteraceae bacterium
GCGGCTGCCTGGCCCGGCGCATCCCGGATCGCGCCACGCTCGCGCAGCAATTGCGCGCCTGGCAGTGCGACCGTAATCAAGCCGCCACGGGCATCCGCTGGCACTTCACCACCGCAGACGCCCGCGTGAAACTCATCAAGCTCTACCCATCATCTCACTGCTGACAAAGCACTAGAGCGTGATGCGGCCCGAGGTCGAGAACTGACTACGGCGAAATTCAGCGCGCCGTCCGCCACGGCATCACAACGCGGGATAGCACCACAAATAAGGATGGACTTCAGCGTGTGTTGAAGCATGGCGCGACGGAGCGACGCCATCCACCCGCGCTGCAAGCCGTCTCGACTAATTCTTGAGCGGATGCTGCTTCAGCAATTCCTCGGTGGTGTAAAAATTCACACGACCCGCGTTGGCGGCGCGGATGGCTTTGACTTGGTCGGCGGTGATCGCGTCGGCTTTGTTGCCAAAGTGATTGCGCACGAAGGTCAGCACGGCGGCGACTTCGTCATCCTTCAACATGCCGCCGAATGGCGTCATCGGCACCTGGCCGTCGTATTTCTTGCCGTTGATTTCGATCGGACCCATGAGGCCATACATCACGAGTTTGATGAGCCGCTCGTGGTCGTCGGTGACCCATGGGCTGTTCTGGATGGATGGGAACGCGGGATCGAGGCCGGCGCCGTTTGCCTGATGGCAGGTGGCGCAGTGGCCTTCGCGGAAATAGACCTCCTGGCCGGCAAGGAACTGCTTCTTCGCATCGCCGGACAAATGTGCTGGCGGAGGCACGATTGGGATTTCGGGCTTGATGGTTTCGGCGATGCCACCCAGCCGGTCAGCGGCGGTCTTCGCGGCGTTTTTGCTCCATTCGTCGAGCGGTTGTTTGGCAGCGATGGCGACGATGTTTTTCGCGGCGGCGATGTTTGGCAGCCATGAGGCGGCGACGATCGCTTCGAGGCGCACGCGGCCATGCGGATCATTCGCGGCTTTCTCGAAAAGCGCGACGTGATCGGCGATGCGATGGCTGTTGTAACGCAGCACGCGCACCGCGGCGGCGCGGGCGCGGAGGTCGTTCGCTTGAAGCATTTGGCGCAGCAGCGTGTCGTCGGCTTGATTGAGACCCCACGTGGTCCACAGCGCTTCGAGGACATGGTGCTCGTAGTTCGCGTCGTCCTTTTTCAGCGAGGCGACCCACGTTTTCACCGCAGGCAGCACTTCGCTCGCGGGATGGCTGCGGAGTTCGCGGCGGCTGCGGTAGCGCAGGCGCAGTTCGGGTTCTTTCAAATTTTCCAGCAACGCGGCGATGGGCGCGCCATCGACTTTCGGCGGCTTGATGAGCGGTCGCGCGGGATAGGAGATGCGATAGATGCGGCCATGCACGTGGTCGCGCAGCGGGTCGCGCGCGTTGTGCTGCATGTGGCCGATGAGCACGTTGTGCCAGTCGATGACGTAGAGCGAACCATCCGGCGCAAATTCGAGATCGACCGGGCGGAAATTGCCATCGCTGCTCTTCAGCAGATCGTGGCGGAACGCGGTTTTGTAGCCGGTGCCGTCGTCCTCGATTTTGTGCTGTTTGATGCCGAGAAAGCCGATCGCGTTGCACAGCACGAGATCGCCCTGCACTTCATCGGGGAAGTGCCGCGACGAGACGACTTCGAGGCCGGAGGTCGGCCGCACTTTTTGCCCCTCGGGGATGAGATCGCGGGTGAGCGGCGTCTTCGCGCCGAAGGTCGGCTTCACCTCCGAGGGCATCATCCAGTTCATCGTCGTGCCGGAAGTGTGGAGGAAAAAATCCTGGCCCCATTTGTCAAAAACGACGCCCCACGGATTTGGAATGCTGAGCTGCGCGGTGCGCTCGAGATGGCCGCGCTGCGGGCTGTAGCGGAAGAAGCCACCATCGACGCAACGCACCGGCCCGTATGGCGTCTCGATATTCGAGTGAAGAAAAACCCCCTCCGCCAAAATGAACGCGCCACTCGGATCGGCCGTGTAGGCGCTGATCGCATGATGCGTGTCGTGCGTGTCGAAGCCACCGAGCACGATCTCGCGGCTGTCCGCCTTGTCATCGCCGTTCGTGTCGCGCAGCAGCACGAGATTCGGCTCTTGCGAAAGATAGACTCCTTCCGGCGCGAACTCGAAACCGATGGGCAAATGCAGATGATCGGCGAACACCGTTTCTTTGTCAGCTTTGCCGTCGCCGTTGGTGTCTTCGTAAATCAGCAACTTGTCATTTGGCATCGCATCGCCGGGACGGTAGTGCGGATAAGTCGGCATCGCCGCGACCCATAGCCGGCCCTTGTCGTCGAAGGAAATCTGCATCGGATTCGCAAGATTCGGGAACTCCTTCTCGCTCGCGAAAAGCTCGAC
This sequence comes from Chthoniobacteraceae bacterium, assembly GCA_031409335.1. Taxonomy (GTDB): domain Bacteria; phylum Verrucomicrobiota; class Verrucomicrobiia; order Chthoniobacterales; family Chthoniobacteraceae; genus JANLQB01. The sequence goes on from JANNWY010000087.1 coordinate 2,362, forward strand.
CTTGTAGCCTTCGGGCACCGTCAGCGTTTTCACGGCGTCCTCGCCGTAGAGATAAATTTCGGTGCCATTTTTCTTGCTTGGCTGGTAGTTGCTGGGAACGGGCGGGAGTGGGTGCGTCTTGCTGTCGTCCACGGCGAGGCTCGTCGTTTTCCCGGAAGCGACGGCGTGAATCAGACCGTCGCGCAGCGCCGCCATCTCGCGCGTTTTCTTCACCTCATCGGGATAATTCTGTGGGCCAAATGGATTGTAGCGCTGACCGTGCGTGTGGACGCCATTGAGGATGTTGTAGTCGTTGTTCCAAAACCAATCCTTCTGCTTCACCGCCGCGTGGACTTTCTCCGGCTCGGCTTGGGAAATGCGCGACTGATGCCCGAACATCCCGGTCGCGAGAATCTCGGCGAGTTGCTGATACCCCTCGTCGGTTGGCACAAAACCGCCGGTCGTGAATGGCTGCTGCGCTTTCGCGTAGAGCGCTTTTGTCGGGTTGAAAAAGTCGATGAAAGTGAGGCCGCGTTTTTTCGCCACGGATTCCATCACCGCAGCGTAAAGCGCGAGGTTCGCATTTTCAGCGAACCCTTTCGGCAGATCGCGTTTCGCACTTTGGTCTTCGTAGGCGATCGGCGAGGCCAGCACGAGCCGCGGCGCGGCGGTGCCATTGTAGGCTTTGCTCAAAGTATGCAGCACCCACGCATCAAGCTCGGCTTCAAAATTCGCCGCGCGTTCCGCACCGTCGAAGGATTCGTTGTAGCCGAAGAATGCGACGATCGTATCCGCCTTCAAATGGGTGAGCCACTGATCCGGCGTCGGGAAAAATCCCTTGCCGTGATGCACGTTGAGTTCGGGATGAAATTTCTCCGCGCCCGGAAACGCCCACTGCGACACACGCGCCGGATGCGGGCGGAAGGCAGGCGTGTCGCCAGGCCGGCCCATATTCCGCACAAAAAGCTGCTGCGCCGGGTAGCGCAGATGCAGCTCCGACTCCAGCCGGCTGTAATACACATCCCGCTCCGCCAGCCCGTTTCCGAGAAACACGATGCGCTCGCCCTGCGCCGGCGGCGCGACTTTCTGCGGACGCACGGATGCCGCCGGCGCCGGCTCCGTCTTCGGCGCGTGCGGGCGATCGTCCTTTTTTTCCTCCGGCTTTTTTTCTTCCTTCTTTTCCGGCGCGGCGGGTTCACCGAGCGCTTTGCCCAGCCCGAGGTCCGCGACTTTCAATCCCGCGCGCTGCGTTCCAAATCCATAGAAACTCGGCATCCACGGATCGACAAAATTCACATCAGCCTTCGCGGGCACGTCCATCCCGAGTCCCCAGAAAACGCCATTCACCACGAGTCGGCGCAGCCCTTCGTTTTTCAAATCCGACGCCGCACCCATCGTTGTCGTCAGGATATTGTTCGTCTTTCCCGATTCATTTTTGTGCGTCCGCGTCCACACCATCGGCTGCATCGGCTCGTTCTTTTTTCCCGCGACCGGCGCGCTTTTCGGATCGAGCGTTTCCGTCACCTGACCGCGCATCAGCACGGTCACGTCCGGCAGCGGATTCGCGGTATAAACATCCGAGTCGCCGAAGACATCGCTCACGCCACGCAGCACCGGATGCGCCTTTTGCGCGTCCTCGACGATTCCCCGCGCGCCTTCCTTTTTATGCGCGCCGTGATGCGCCACCCAAGTCTCCCCGAGCACCTGCCGCCCGAATCCGCCCGCCCATTCCTTCGAGTTGTGAGTCCACTTCGCGAACGCGCTTTCCTTTCCAAGATTGAACGCGTGCGTCGAAGTGCGCAGCGCCACGATCGGAACGCCTCGATTCACCGCCGCCTCAAATTTCGCCATCGTCGCATCCGGCCAGTGGCGGAAGCGCAGCGACATCACGATCACGTCCGCCTTGTCCAGCGACTCGGGATGCGACAGCAGCTCGCCTTTTCCCACCTGGATCGTGCCATCCGCATCCGCGGAAAAAAGCACATCGCAATCGAACCCATGCCGCTGGCTGAGAATCTTCCCCAGCATCGGCATCGCCTCTTCGCTGCGATACTCCTCATCGCCCGCGAGTAAGACGACACGCTTGCCTTTGCCGGGCCCGGCTTTCCCATCGAAGTGCAAAAAATCCTGCGCGGAAAGCGAGGCGGTGAGGGCGAGGGTCGTGATGAAGATCGAGAGACGCATGGATGAGGTTTTGTGAAATGGGCGCGAATGGAAGCGGTTTGCTCATAAGATTCCAATCGAATTGGAAAACCTAGAGCCGAAGTTTTCAATGTGTTTGCCGATGCGCTATCGAATAAAATTGGGCGACGAAGTCATTGAGGAGCTTCGCGCCACGGCAAACGAGTTGCGGCGCAACATCGGATTCCGGCTCGACCCATTGCAAAGCGACCTCGCTGGCGACGTGAAAAAGCTCAAGGGTGGCGACGATGAGAATCGCCTGCGCGTCGGATTGCTTCCAGAGTTCGGCGACACGAATCACTCTGCGAAGGTCACAGCGCCCGGTTGCAATTTGGGCAAAAGCGCGAGCACCTTTGGCATCAATGGTTCGGTGTCCCGGAGACGATTGCTCGCGGCGCGCAGCGCGACAATCGCCCGCCGAAGCCGCGCGTAATTCTGCTGAAACTCGATGTGGCCGTCCATCGTCACAAGAGCGTCGAACTCCTGCTCCGCCCGCGCCAGCAGTTCGCCGTTCTTGATCCCCGCCCATCCATTCTCTTGCACCGATTCGACCTCGTGCCCCGGTAGCGAGCGCGCCAGCCGCCAGTCGAGATTCTCGTCGAGCAGGATGCGCATTCAGGCCGCTGCGGTGAGCACATCCGCGCGGCAGAATTCCAGCACGGCGATCACCTGCTCGCGCTTCACGGTGGAAAAGCCGGCGAGGAAATCGTCGATCGACTCACCCGCTTCGAGATGGTCAAACAAACTTTGTACTGGCACGCGCGTCCCGCGAAACACCGGCGCGCCTCCCTGCACCTCGGGGTCAATGAAGATGATAGCGGAAATCTGATCGCTTTTCATTGATGCAGCGTAGCGGGGTCGAAGGCGATGGCAAGCCGCTCACGCCTCGGGTAAGCCAAGGTCGCGGCACAATGTTCCCGTTGATATACGTGTGTCGCGGCCTTGCCGATCGTTTGCCGTTTGCCGGATTGCCCCGCCACGAATGGTCGCTGCCCTCGTGCTCCAGTGCGCAGCCGTGGACGGTGAGATGCCGGAGCAATTCCCGTCGTTTCACACGAGGATCGCTTCTTCCTCGCAGGCCTCGCGGAGCGCATCCGCGCGATTCGATCCCGCTCGCTTCGCGCTTGCCGCGCTCCACCGCCTCGCGCACATCCTTGTGCCGCGCGTATGGACGAATCCATTCCACCTGCTCCCGCTGGCGGCGACGATTCGTTGCCGGATGAAGTCGAGCCGCCGTTGCAGGCGAATGGTCCGCTCCTTTTCGGACGCTACCGCGTGCTGCGCGAACTCGGCCGCGGCGGCATGGGCGTCGTGCATCTCGCGCACGACGAGGAACTCCATCTCGACGTCGCTCTCAAGCTCATCCCCGACCTCGTCGTGCAGGACGCCGAAGCCATCGACGATATCAAAAAGGAAGTCCTCCGCGGTCGCGAACTCACGCACCCCGGCATCGTGCGCACCCACGATTTCGCGCGCGACGGCACGAGCGCCGCCATCGTCATGGAATACATCGAAGGCTGCACCTTCGCCGACTTGAAGGCGCAGCAGCCCGACCGCTGCTTCGACCCCGCGGACCTCCTCCCGTGGATCGAAGAACTCTGCCCCATCCTCGACTACGCGCACCACACCGCCAAGATCGCCCACCGCGACCTCAAGCCGCGCAACCTCATGCTCACTGCCGAGGGCCGCGTGAAAGTCGCCGACTTCGGCATCGCCTCCAGCCTCAGCGATTCGCAAAGCCGCGTCTCGCTCCAAGCCAACACGAGCGGCACCCCGCCCTACATGAGCCCGCAGCAGTTGCAAGGCGCACGCCCGAGCCATCTCGACGACCTCTACGCCCTCGGCGCGCTGCTCTACGAACTGCTCACCAGCAAGCCGCGTTTTTTCCGGGGTAACATCCCCATGCAAGTGCTCGGCGAGCCGCCCTCGACGATGACCGCGCGCCGTGAGGAACTCGGCATCACCGGCCGCGCCGCGATCTCCCCGATGTGGGAGGAAGCCATCGCCGCCTGTCTGGCAAAGGAACCGGAGGACAGACCGCAGAGCGCGGGGGGATTTCTGCATCGGTTGAAAACACTGCCGTACGTACTGCTCGCACCGGTGACTACGCAACCACTACCGCCGCGGCCATCCCCGAACACACAGCGCCGTCGCGCTTCCAAAGCAGCGGCGAGTCGCCGCGCGTGGAGTTGGGAATCGGGATTGCACTCATCGTGTTCGCCGCGATCACAACTTGGCTGAGCACGCGCGAACGCAATACCGTCACGCCGGAAATGGCCACCAAGGAGCGCCCATTCATTAACTCTCTCGGCATGAAGTTTGTCCCCGTGCCAGTCAACGGCGGTCCAACCGATGGGAAGCGGGTGCTCTTCTGTATCTGTCAGACGCGGGTGAAAGACTTATCCGCGTTCGTTGATGCGACTGGGCACGATGCCACCACAGGCATGTTTTCGCTCGAAGTCGCAAAGGACGGAAAAAGTTTTGCATGAAAGCAAGTGGTCCGAGCGTGGAGAAACCCAGGCTTTGCACAGTCCGAAGAACATCCAGTAGTGGGCGTGAGTTGGGAAGATGCGCAGTCCTTCTCTGCATGGCTTACCAAGGCCGAACACGCCAGCGGCAATACACCTACCGGCTGCCGAGCGACGCGGAATGGAGCGCTGCTGTGGGCGAAACCAAATATCCGTGGGGCGAGCCGGACACGCCGCCCGAAGGCGCGGGCAACTACGCCGACGAGGAAAGCAAGGTCGGTATGTCGGCCAATTGGGGTTTCATCATCGGTTACGACGATACCTTTCCCCGCACATCTCCAGTCGGACGATTCAAAGAAAGCAAGTTTGGTTTGTACGACATGAGCGCAACGTCTGGCAGTGGTGCGAGGACTGGTATCGCAAGGAAATGAATAGCGCGGAAGCACGGAAGACTTGGCCGATTCTCGATCGAGATGGCGGCGGTCGGGCATTCCGGGTGATGCGGGGCGCGTCGTGGGACATCAGCACCCGCGACTATCTGCTCTCGTCGCACCGCTTCGTCGGCGGTCCCGGCCGTCGCTACGCTAACCTCGGATTCCGTTGTGTGGTGGCTAGGCTTGGCGAGTAAGCGCACCTGCGAGCCGAACGCGCCAAGTCGCGAAGAAGGAAAGGCGGCGCAAACCGCACTCTCGCGCCAGGGCAATGCGTCAAAAGTTGGAGATGGCGGCGCAGCGGCCCGTGCTGTCATTCTGAGGAACGAAGAACCTCTGATTTTTGGCGGGCGGAGGCGGCGGGGATTACGAGCGAATGGAAGCTGCGCCCCGCCTTCCTCCCCGGAAAGAGTCAGAGGTTCTTCGTTCCTCAGAATGACAGGTTTGGACGATGGGCCGCGGCGCAGCGGCGGTCTCTCGTCGAAACCGACGCATCCAAGCCAGTGATTTTGATGCGATTGCCCTGACTCTCGCGCCCTTGCCCGTTGCCACGAGCGCGCTATCGTCGCGTCAATGAATGCCATGTCTTTGGACTCGCTGATGTCGCCTGTGACGGACTGTTTGGACGGGCCATCGCTGCGCGCACTCGTGGAATTGCGAGCGCCGCCGGATGCGGCGCAGCGGATGGAGTGGCTGGCAGAGCGCGCGAATGAGGGTGAACTGACGCCGAGCGAGCGCGGCGAATACGAAAGCTGCGTGATGTTCGCAAACTTCCTCGGGGTGCTTCAATCGAAGGTGCGGCGGAAATTGCGCACCGCAGCGTAATGGCGGTTTCGGCTGCGGATCGGCGGGTGGTTCGCCAGCACGCGGACAGTCGCTGAGAATACTGCCGCATGGCGGAGGCGTGGGAGCCTTTCTTCACCTACCACGTCGAGCACATCGTCGCGCGACAGCACGGCGGCTTGGATGAGCGCGGCAACCTCGCTTTCGCCTGCAACAACTGCAATCTTCTCAAGGGGTCGAACCTTACCAGCATCGACCCGGACACCGGCACAACCACGCCACTTTACCACCCGCGCAGGCAGCAGTGGGCGGAGCATTTTCGACTGGATGATGGCAGAATCACCGGCCTCACCGCAACGGGACACACGACGGTTTTCCTCCTGCAAATGAATGCGCCGCATCGCATCAAGTTGCGGCTCGAAAACGTCGGCGACTTCGACGGGGCGAAGCTTTGGAGCGGTCGCGCGGCACCACCGCATTCCATAGCCCTGCCGCAGCCAATTTGAGGCGCAGCGCATGTTTTCCTTCCGCGCTGGGAGTCGGCGAATAGCATCCGCGCCAACACCATGCGGTTGCTCAACAGCCACGGAGGACGAATCAACAATTCCGAGATAAGTAAATCTGCCTTTCTCCTTTATGAGAGGCAGGAAGCCCCTGTGCAGATTTACTTGCCCCGAAATTATCAATTTTCGCCCAAGTAAATCTGCAACACCTCTTCCGGCGACAATTTTTGCTGTAGTATCGTCTCAACCGGACGTTTTTTGACAGCATGGCACGCAGTGTTATCTCCCGGCCTTCAAAACTGTGGCAAGAACCCGTTTTGCATCACGAAGGGTGGGAGCGACGCCAATGCGGTAAGGTGGAAAGGTTTCGCTGTTTGCCTGTTTGAGACTCGGTGCGCCCGTGAAGCGTGCTTCAATACGGGTGAAAGGCCCGCCGATTTATACTCGCGCGCATCAAGAATTTAAGAAAACGGGAGGACTGTTACTTAGATTCCAAGTTACAACTGTGAGGGTAGTATAGTTACTTACTAGTCCTTGGCATAGAATACACTCTTACCCATAAAAAAGGAGCGGACCAGAGGTTGGTTCGCTTTGATGTTCGCGAGGTCTTGGGTCACGCGCTCCTTGAGTGATTCATTCCGGCGCAGGGGTTTCTTGGCCACCCCGTTGGTCTTGGCATACTGCCAGAC
>JANNWY010000088.1:0-24487 GCA_031409335.1 Chthoniobacteraceae bacterium
CGGGTGCGACGACCATCAATGCCGGCACGCTGGCGGCGGGAGTGGCCTCGGTGGCGAATGTCAGCGGAGCGTTCGGCAATAACTCGGCCGTGACTTTCGCCAATGTGGCCGGAGCCACGATGGATATCACGGGCTTCGACACGCAGGTCGGCTCACTGACCGGTGGCGGGGCGCTCGGCGGCAATATCACCCTCGGTGCGGCGACCCTGAGCACGGGCGGAGACAACACCAGTCCGGCGGCCTACGCGGGCGCGATCGCCGGCACTGGAGGCCTGACCAAGATCGGCACGGGCACGCAGATTCTTTCGGGAATGAACACGTTCAGCGGCGTCACGACCGTCTCCAACGGCACGCTGCGGCTCAATCGCGGCGCGTCGGATAACACGACCATTCCCACCGACGGCCTCATCGCGACGACTTCGGACATCGTGATCAATGGTGGCAATCTCGAGATCGCCGCGAGCGAGCAGATCGGCGACCTCGGCTCGATCAACATGAGCAGCGGGTCCTTCGGATTTGGCGCGGCGACCGGTCTTACCGAAACCATCGACAAGCTGACGGTGAGCGGCGGCACATTCACCACGGGAGATAACACGCTCGAAGTCGGCGGAGCCACGGTCACCTGGTCCGGCGGCACGAATACGATCAGCGTCGGTGGCATTGTTCGCGACAAGCATTGGGTCATTACCGGCGGCACGAACACGGTGCAGGAAGACGGTCTGCTCGAAGTGAAACTCGGCGCTCCCACTGCGGGACTCTTCTTCGGCGGGACGGGCAGCCCGACGATCACGCTCGATTCCTCGGCGAGCCTCCCCGGCGGGCAAATCCTGCTGCGTCAGGACTTGACCGTGGACAGCTCGCTCACCAACGGCACTGCGCAGATTCTCAATGGCGGCGCGTTGGCAAATCCCGGCTTTGTCGATATGAACGGCGGCACGCGGACATGGCGCATCAACGACGGCTTCGCAGCCGTGGACATGCTCGTCTCCGCCTCGATCCAAAACGGCGGGCTGACGAAAACAGACGCAGGCACGCTCCAACTTTCCGGCGTGAATACCTACACCGGCGTCACGATATTTGGCGCGGGGACATTGAGCGTGGCGACGATCGGCAACGGCGGAGTCGCCGGCAATCTCGGCCAGGCCACCAGCGCCGCGACAAACCTCATCTTCGACGGCGGCACGCTGCAATACACTGGCTTGACAGCGAGCACGGATCGCGACTTCACGATCAATAACGGCATGACCGGGACGTTCGACATCACCACGAACAACCTCACCCTCAGCGGTGCATCCACGACGACCACGGGGGCGCTGACCAAGATCGGCACGGGCACGCTGATCCTCACCGGTGCGAACACCTACTCCGGCACGACGACCATCAGCGATGGCATCCTGCAAATCGGCGATGGGGGGACGACCGGCACATTGGGCAGCGGCGCGGTGCTGGACAGCACCACGCTCCTCTTCAAGCTGACGAATACCTACACCGCCCCGAATCAAATCTCCGGTGCGGGTGAAGTGATTCAAAGCGGCTCCGGCACGACGGTGCTGACGGCCACGAACACGTTCACCGGCGCCACCAAAATCACCGGCGGCACGCTGAAGGCAGCCGGACTGTCATCGTTGGGCACGACGGCCAGCGTTGCGATCAGCACTGGCGGCACGCTCCTGCTGAGCGGAACGGGTAATCAGGTCACCGATAATGCGCCGTTCACGATGAACGGAGGCACGCTCATCAGTGACGTCGATGGTCTGAACGAACAGGTTGGCACGCTGACCTTGACCGAGAATTCGATCATCGACTTTGGAAGCTTTGCCCTCGGCACCACATTCAGATTCAACGACAGTGCCGCGTTGACCGCGTTGTGGACGACGGGCAAGACGCTGAGCATCTACAATTGGACGCCTGGCGTCGATCATCTGTATGTCGGAACGACTACCGGCGGGCTCACCGCGAACCAGCTGGGTCAGATATCGTTTTATAGCGGCGCACCGGGCAGCCTTTCCAACGGTTTCCAAGGTGGAGCTTTCAATGGGACGCCTTTCGACGGACTGAACGGTGAAGTCTCGCCCGTCCCGGAGCCTTCGAGTGTGGCGACGGTGATGGGCCTGCTCGGCCTCGTCGGATGGCGCGAGCGCCGGAAGGCGCGCGCCGCCCGCGCCGCCGAACGCCGCGCGCTGGCGTAGGGCCCGGTCAGCCGTGAAGAGAATGGGCGCTGGCTTGGAGCGCGGCGGGAAGCGACAGCGCCACGCCGCCTTCGGAGCGTTCCGCGGGCGGTTGGTTCGCGCCAGCCGCACGCGCCCCGCGCGTGCGAAAACGGTGTCGCGCTGTCGCTTGCCACCGCGCTCCAAGGCGCGCCCTTCGCTCGCTCCTCATTCCCGTTTCAATCACTGCGCCTGCTCCCCAAATACGTGACCCAAACGCCCCACTTCACTCTCCTCCCCGTCGAAATCGCCGCGACCGGCGTTTCGGCGATCCCGTCCGGACAATACGTGGTCGCCCTCTGCTCGGTCGTGCTCGTCATCGCCTGCGTCCTCGTCCACTACGAAGTGCTGCGAAAGCTCTCCGCTTGGCTGTCACGCATGCGCAAACTTCACCGCACCCGCGTCCTCGTCCTGATCCTCGGCCTGCTCACCACGCACATCTTCGAAATCTGGATCTACGCCCTCGGCTTCGCCCTCATGGATGGAGTCGCGGACTTCGGCACCATCGCCCACGTCCAGGACCCCGCCGCCCGGAGCGAGTGGCTCGACTACGTGTACTATTCGTTCATGACGTTTACTACCGTCGGCTACGGCGATCTCATCCCGCGCGGCCCGATCCGCTTCATCGCCGCCACCGAGGCCCTCACCGGCTTCGTCCTGCTCGGCTGGTCCGCCTCGTTCACGTTCCTCGAAATGCAGCGCTTCTGGCGCGAACCGAAAGGTGGACATTCCAATGAACGCGGGAGCAGTGGGGAAGAATGAAGCGACGCAAGAATGGCCCCCTGTGGGATCGCGGTAAAAGGAGCCGCGGCGCGGCGGGAAACCCGTAACCACGCGTCGATCAGGGCCGGTACCAAGCGAGAATTCTCCTCAGCGCTCGCCTCCTGTACGGCGCTTGTATTGTCACACAATTCGCGCTTGCCATAATTTCGTTTCTGGCCGCATTGTTGTGGGTAGGTGAAATGAAAACCTCATACGCAAGATCCCAGTCCGCCCGGTCGCCCATAACTACTCAGTATGTTGGCATACGGTTCCGCCCGCTTTCAAAACCATGGCGTTGGTTGTTTCCAGCCCCCATTACGCTCTCGCTCACTTTTCTGGCAGTAATCTCCGCACAGGCAGGCAACACTTGGACCGGCGGCGGCGGCTCCACGAACTGGAATGACAACAACAACTGGGGTGGCGCTGCGCCCGGCTACGGCACGCTCGTCTTTTCCGGCAATACCCAGACGACGAACAACAACAACAGCATCACCGCCATGAACCAGGTGAACTGGAACGGGACCGCCGCGTGGGTGATGAATGGAACCAGCACGCTCAGCCTCTTCGACAATGGCGGCACCCAGGCCAAGCTCGAGAGCCTCGGCACCGGCGGCGTGACGATCAATGCGCCGATCACCTTCGCGGCAAACAACAGCCCATTTGGCAATCCGAATGGCTATAATCCTTTCGGCGAGATCAATGCGGTAAGCAGCAACATAACTTTTGCTTCCGACACGCTCACGGTGAATGGCAGCTCGGTGAACGGCATCAAGTTCTTTGGCGGCGCGGGAAGAGACGTCACCTTTGCCAGCACCGTCAGTGCGAGCGGCAAGTGGATGGGCTTTACGAACGCGAACGGCAGCAGCGTCACCATCGCCACGGGGGCGAATGTCACGGTGGGTGATTTCTACGTGATGAATGGCAACACGCTCAACCTCGCTGGCGGCACGCTCACGACGTCGGCGGTGCGGCTCGGCGGTGACTTTGGAAATACGGGCAATCAGAACCAAACCCTCGGCGGCACGCTCGCCCTGGCTCCTCTCACGGGTGGCGTGAGCTTCAGCGGCATCATTAACACTGTCACGGGCAATACCTCCAACGCCCTGCTCATCGACTCGAAGAACACCAGCGGCACAAACATGCTCACGGGCAGCCTTTTCCTAGACTCCGCACTGAACATCAGCCAAGCCGCAGGCGGCACTCTCGTGATCACCAATATAGGCGGCAACTTGGGGGGCGCGTTGACGAAATCCGGCCTTGGTACCGTAATTCTCTCTAATTCCAACGGTTACGGCAATGGAACTACTATCAATGCCGGAACGCTGGTCGCCGCCAACGGGTTGGCCCTTGGCGCGACCTCCTTGCCCGTCACGGTGAACAACAGTGGAACGCTGCAGGTCAGCGGCGGCATCGCGCTCAACAATGGTTACGAATTCCGTCTGAACACAGGCGGCACGATCAATAGCAATGGCACCAACTCCGTTGACGGCGCGATCACTGTCCAGTCCAGCGGCACCCCTTCGGCCACGCTCTCGACGACTAACGCAAGTGACGTCTTTAGTGTCGGAAATTTCGAAAACGACATTGTCGGCGGGATAGCTGGCGCGGCGGTCCATATCGCCGGATCGGGCACGATCCTCGTGAATTTCAGCAACTCGGGCGGCTATTTAGGGGGATGGTCAGTTGATGCTGGAACGCTGCAACTCGGACATCCCGCTGCACTTGGTCGATCGGTAGCCGACCGCGTCACACTCAATGGAGGCAATCTCTCAGGTCGTGCCGGTGTGGATACGACTTTTAGCGGTCCAGCAGCTAATGGTCTCACCGTTACTGCCAATTCAACGCTCACTAGCGACCGCAGGATCGCAGGACCGGGTCTTACTTAGGCCTTCGGCCCACTTTCCATTGGCAGCCAGACACTGACCACTGCCGCAGGGAGCAATGTCGCCAGCGGCACGGCTGGCATTACCGTGGGGGCTGTCACCCTCACGGGCGCACCGACTTTCACGGCGGGTAGCGGCACACTCCTCACGCTAGCTGCCATCACCGGAACCAATACGGATTTGACATTCAATGGTCCGGGCAACACCTCCGTCACCGGCGTCATCGGTACAGGAACCGGCAATCTGACCAAGTCTGGAACCGGCACCCTCACGCTGAACGGCTTGAACACCTACAACGGCGTCACGGCGATTCAGACTGGCACACTCTCAATCAACTCGGTCAACACGGGTTCGAATGCACAGGCTCTCGGTACCGGCACTGCTGTGTACCTGGGTGTGGCGGCCACCTCTTCCGGAACCCTTGTTTATACCGGAGGAGCTGGCACGCTAGACAAGAACATCAACGCCCTGGGCAATGGGTCGGACACCGTCCAGAACAGCGGCAGCGGGCTTCTGACCCTTTCGGGCACGCTCACCAAAGACGGCACCAAGCTCACACTCAGCGGCGGCGCCAACGGAATCAAGGTCACTGGCAGCATCGTCGGCGCTTCCCCCAATTCCGACTTGGACATCGGCCCGGGCACGACGCAGCTCACGGCAGACAACCCCTACAATGGCCCCACCAGCATCCTGACCGGTGGCACGCTCGACTTGACCACGGGCGGTTCCATCTCCGCCACCACCAACGTCACCGTCAACACCGGCGGCACCCTGCTGCTGAGCGGGACGAACAACAACAAGATCAACAACAGCTCCTTGTTCACCCTCGCGGGCGGTAAGATCACTTTAGGCGGAAGCGCCAGTCTCGATGAGCAGGTTGGGGCACTCACTCTCAGCGGCAACTCGATCATCGACTTCGGCACGTTCGCCGGCGGCAATACCCTGCGCTTTGCCGACAGCAGTGGAGCCGCTTGGAGCGCGTTCACCTTGAGCATCCACAACTGGACGAGGGACTTCGACCATCTTTACTTCGGCAGTGTTTTCGGGGCTGGCCTGACCACCGGAGCGGGAGGCCAGCTGGGCAAGATCCTCTTCTACACCGACGCCGGCATCACCCCCCACGGGTGGCGCGCCTGCCACGTTTGGACCCTTGGACGGTGAAGTTTCCGCTGTGCCTGAACCTTCCGCCGCGGCCGTGACCGTGGGATTGCTCGGATTGGTCGGCTGGCGCGAGCGCCGGAAGATGCGGCAGGTTCGCGCTGCGGAGCGGCGGGCCTTTGGGTTGACCGTTTGAATTGACGCTGGTCATCGTCGGAGTCGTGGCGAAACTCCGATCAATGCCACGACGTTTCCTGATTTTTGCCGTTGCGACGGCGTGTCCGTTGTGAAGCTCGCGCTTTATTTTCTGTCGCTAACGCTGTTAATCGCCAGCGCCGCGGAGCCGGAATTCGCGGATGTTTTTACCTCGAATAATCAGGAAGGCTACGCATCCATTCGCATCCCGGCGGTGATCGTGACGAAGCAGGGGACGGTGCTCGCTTTTGCCGAAGGCCGCGTGAGACCCGCCGACCAGGCGGAGAATGACATCGTGGGGAAACGCAGCGTGGATGGCGGGCGGACGTGGAGTGCGCTGCGCGTCATCCATGAGGACGGGGCGCATTCGCTGAATAATCCGACGCTGGTGCAGGAGCGGGGGAGTGGGCGGATTTTTTTGATGTTCCAGCGCATCCCGGCGCATTTGAAAGAGCACAGCGCGGGGACGGCGGCGGGGCTGGAGGGGGCGGATATTTATCGGAATTTGCTAATGTGGTCGGATGACGATGGTGTGACGTGGAGCGCGCCGCTGGATGCGACGGCGACGACGAAGCGGCCGGAGCGTGCGACGACGATTGCGAGCGGGCCGGGCATTGGCATCCAGCTTTCGCGCGGGGCGCGGAAAGGGCGGTTGATTTTTCCTTTCAACGAAGGGCCGTATGGGCGGTGGCAGAATTTCGCGGTTTTTAGCGATGATGTGGGGAAATCGTGGCGCTTTGGGGCGGACGTGCCGGGGGCGCTGGTGCCGGATGGGAAGGGCGGCGAGCGCAGTCAGATCAATGAAGTGCAGATGGTCGAGATGAACGATGGCGCGGTGCGGCTGAGCAGCCGACAATTTGCGGGCGCGAAAGTGCGGCGGACTGCGGTGAGTCGCGATGGCGGGGAAACGTGGTCGCCGGTCGCGGAGCTGCCCGAATTGTCCGATCCGAGCTGCATGGCGGGGATGGCGCGGGTTTCGTTCGACGATGGCACCGGACTGGGAAAGCTGATCCACACAGGGCCGGACAGCATGAGGCGCGATCACGGCACGGTGTATCTGAGCCTTGATGATGGCGCGACTTGGCCGGTGAAGCGCGAGTTGTGGCCGGGCGGATTTGCCTACAGCGTTCCCACGCACTTGGCGGATGGAACGGTTGGCGTTCTGTTCGAGGCGGACAATTATCAGCGCATCGTTTTTGCGCGCTTCCCGCTGGAATGGCTGGAGGCAGGCGGCGCGTCGAAGGCTAAATCGCGGTAAGATTGGAAAGGGCGCTTCGCGCGGTTACATCTCGCGCGCCCATGCGGGCCTTTGCTTTAGGTGGTAGAGCATTTCGCCCGCTTTTGGGACGTGGAAGATGCCTTCGTCTTCGCGGTTCGCATAGTCTTCCACCCGGATCGTCGTGGGATCGCGATAGCCGAGGCTGATCTCCTCGCACACTTCGCGCGGGATACCCGTCGCGAGCGTCACGCGGATACGACATTTTTCCACGCCGTCCGCGTACGTGCCGATGCCGCGGACGTGCGTGCTGTGGGCGATGGTGCCCCACGGCACGTCCTTGAATTTGTCCCACTGCTTCAAAAAATAATCGCGGCAATGGTAGCCGATGCGGCGGATGTCGTGCCCGTGCGTGAGACTGATCTCGCGGATGTGCGGCGCGTAGATGATGAGTTCGCCGCCGTCGGCGACCACTGGCTCCAGTTTATACATGCACTTCCCGCCGACCCACAGCTCGTCGTACATCTTCGGCGCGCACGAGAGGACGGTGTGGAAAGGGCGGTCCTTGGTTTCGATGTGCAGCTTCTTCGAGAGTTCGCTCGCTTCATCCCACGCGCCTTCCGGGGAGCCGATGAAAAGGCCCGCGAGCTGCGCGTGATCGACGACCATGCAGAGGCACAGCTTCGACACCTGCACCATCCCGCCGACGCGATCGACCACGCGGCGCACGGGCGTCCACTTGTTGCCGATGATCATCGGGTTCGTCACGACCGCGCCGAGCCAGTGGAAAAAATTCAGCACCTCCGCGCCGCTCACGCCGGGGAAAAGGTATTTGTTTCCCCCGGAAAAACCAACGACCTCGTGTGGGAAAACCGGGCCGCAAATGATGACCTGATCGTAGTCGAAAATCTTCGCGTTCACTTTCACCGGCACTTCCATTTCGAGCAGGCCGTCGGTGAGCGCGCGGGTTTCCGCCAATGTGAGGGTGCCGATTTGTTCGAGCGCGGCGGGGTTGTCCCACTCGTGATTGAAAAACCGCACGCCCGCGTATTTCGCGCGCCGTTCTTCCAGCGAAATCCCGAGCCGCTCGCAGATCGCCGACTCGCTCATTGGCTGATGCGTGCCGAGCGCGATCATCACGTCGAAGTGTTTGGTCGCGCCGCCGATTTGGTCGAAGAGCCCGGCGAAAAGCATCCCGAGCGGACAGGTGCGCGTGGCGTCGGGCACGATGAGCAGGACGCGGCGGTCTTTGTATTCTTTCGTCGGGCAGGCTTGCGCGATCAGTTCGCGGACTTGCGCGGAGGTAAGAAATGTCCCGGCGGGGGCGGTGTGGGAGAGCGTTTGCATGGGGCTTGGAGGGACGTTCAACTTTCAACGTTCAACATTCAACGTTCAAAGCCCGGGACGCAGAAAACGGTTGACGGTCCCCTCCGTGGTTTCTAGCTTCCGGGCACTTTCATCAAGAGTGACCGAGGGACTGGCCCGCTGACGTCACGGCAACCGCTCGAAATTTGCGCAGGCAGAGATCGGGGACCAGGTGCCAAATCCAGAGCCGCGCGAGCGGGCAGAAGATGAAGGAAATCAGTTCCGCAACCGCAGGCTGATTCCCCGACCTTCGCAGCGCTTGGTGAAAGTTTTTTCCGAAACTATGCAAAAACCTTCACCCTACTTCAGCAACCTCAAATGCCGCGAGTGCGGCAAACTTTACCCGAAGCAGGCGATCCATGTCTGCGACTTCGATTTCGGTCCGCTCGAGGCGGCTTACGATTACGAGGCGATCGGAAAGGTGCTCACGCGCGAGGTCATCGAATCGCGCCCGCAGTCGATGTGGCGCTACCGCGAGCTGCTGCCGATCGACGGCGAGCCGACGGTCGGGACGCAAGTGGGATATACGCCTTTGATCAAAGCAGACCGGCTCGCGAAGGTGCTCGGCATTCGCGATCTCTATATCAAGAACGACACGGTGAATTACCCAACGCTGTCGTTTAAGGATCGCGTCGTTTCCGTGGCGCTCAGCCGTGCGAAGGAGCTTGGTTTCAGCGTGGTCGCGTGTGCTTCGACGGGGAATCTCGCGAACTCGGTGGCCGCGAATGCGGCAAGCGCGGGGCTGAAAAGCTACGTGCTGATTCCCGCCGATCTGGAGCAGGGGAAGGTGCTCGGCTCGCTCGTGTATGGGACAAATGTCGTCTCGATTCACGGTGCGTACGATCAGGTGAACCGGCTCTGCTCGGAGATCGCGGGCAAGTATGGCTGGGGTTTTGTGAACGTGAATTTGCGTCCGTATTACGCCGAAGGCTCGAAGTCGATGGGCTTCGAGATTTGCGAACAGCTCGGCTGGCGCATCCCGCGGCACACCGTCGCGCCGATGGCGTCCGGCTCGCTGCTCACGAAAATCCACAAGGCATACGGCGAGTTCACCAAGCTCGGACTGGTCGATGCCGCGCCATTCAGCGTCCACGGCGCCCAGGCCACCGGCTGCGCCCCGATCGCGCACGCGATGAAGAAGGGGACCGACATCGTGCGCCCCGTGCCGAAGCCCGACACGATCGTAAAATCACTCGCGATCGGCACGCCGGCGGACGGCTATTACGCCATCCACGCGATGAGAGAAACCGGCGGATTTGCGGAGGACGTGACCGATGAGGAAGTCGTCGAAGGCATCCGCCAGCTCGCCGAGTACGAAGGCGTTTTCGCCGAAACCGCGGGCGGCGTCACCGTCGCCTGCGCGCGGAAATTGATCGCGAGCGGAAAGATTCCAGCGAACGAAAGTGCGGTCTTGTGCATCACCGGCCACGGCCTCAAAACTCAGGAAGCGATCGTCGGGAAGTGCGGCGAACCGCGCACCATCGCCCCGAGCCTGCGCGAGTTTGAAGAACGCATCTACAACCCCGACGCGGCGCTGGTTTCCGCGAATTCCTAAATCCTAAATCCTATTCCTAAATTTTCCCAATGCCCTCCGTCCTCATCCCGACCCCGCTCCGCAAGCTCACCAACGAACTCGAAACCGTCAGCGGTGCCGGGGCCAATATCGGCGAACTCATCGACAATCTCGACAAAGCCTTCCCCGGCCTGAAAGACCGCGTTTGCGATGAAGCTGGCAACGTCCGCCGTTTCGTGAACATCTACGTCAACGGTGAAGACATTCGTTTTCTCGACGAGAAAGCGACCGCTGTGAAGGACAGCGACGAAATCAGCATCGTGCCCGCCATCGCGGGCGGCTAGTGGCTGCGTCGATTGCCTTCGACCTTCGGCTCGCGACCTTCGACCATTCCATCCATGAAAGACAAACAACGCCTCTGGCTCATGTTTCCCGCCAAGCTCATCACCCGCCCGATCATCTGGGAACTCGGCAAGAATTTCGACATCGTGACCAACGTGCGCCAGTGCAGCGTCACCGACGAGGTCGGCCTCGCGTCGCTTTCGCTCGAAGGCGAGCGCGGCGAAATCCAGAAAGCCATCGCCTGGCTGGAAGAACTCGGCGTCAAAGTCGAGCCGGTCGAGATCAACACGATCGAAGGCTGACGTGCGGAATCGCGAAAAAAATTAGGCCGATTGTCAGATTAAGTTTGCCGACTCCGCGGCCACCCGTATCCTCTGCGAGCCTCTACTTCCAAAGAATCACATGAAACTATCATCTCCCAAATCTCAGTCCGCATTCACGCTGATCGAATTGCTCGTCGTGATCTCGATCATCGCCATTTTGGCCGGCATCGCCTTGCCGGTTTTCGGCGAAGTCCAAGTCAAAGGCGCGCAGGCCAAAGTGCTCTCAAACATCAAACAAGTCGGCCTAGCCTGCCGACTTTTTGCCGATGACTATAACGGTCTTTTCCCCACAAACACGATTGATGAATCGACCGGCAAGCTGAGCAAGAACGAGGTCACCGACTCCAATTCCGCGTTCGCTCAACTTTTCGAGGCGGGTTATATGAAGTCCGAGCAGCTATTTTTCTGCGCGAAATCGGCATTCACAAAAACGCCGCCGGACGAAAAAATGGAGAGCGGGTCAATCCTGACCGCAGGTGAAAATCACTTCGCGTATGTGCTCAACCTGACCACCACCTCGAATGCGGCGTATCCGCTCATTGCCGACGGATTCAAAAGCAAGGGCGATCACACCTATAGCCCGAAGGAGGATGAAGAAGGAGGCGTTTGGAAAGGGAAGAAGGCCATCGTGCTTCGCTGCGATAACAGCGCCTCAATCGAAAAGTTGAACAAAACCTTCAAAGTTCCTGGTGGTCCGAAAGGAGATGACCTTTTCGACAATGGAGGCGGAACCTCCGACGTGCCTTGGATGGGGCCGACCAACAAAGTGGTGAATCCAAAGTAGGCTTCAAAAAGTACTCCGCAAAATTCCCAGCCCCGTTCGAATTCGTTCGAACGGGGCTTTTTTTTCCCTGTGGCTTGCCGCTCCAGCGGCGAGCGGGAAAAGTGGCGGGACAATCTCCCGGTTGTCGCCGGAACGACTAACCATGGTGCTTCAATCCACCGTCGAGCGCACGGTTCCGTCGCGGAATCGCGTCACCAAATTCGCGCCGACTTTTAGCGATTTTGCGGAAGACACCACGCTGCCATCCGCGCGCGTCGTCATCGTAAAACCGCGTTCCAGGGCGGACTCCGGCGCGAGCACTCGCAACAGCGTCGCCGATTGCTCCAGGCGCTGACGCTGCTGCGTCACACGCTGAGTGGTGCGCTCGATCAGTCGATCCCGCGATACTTCGAAGCCCCGGCGCAGCAGCGCGAGCAACTGATCCGGCCGATGCTGGCGCAACGCGGCGAAACGATCGGCAACGCGGCGTCGGGCGTCGCTCAGGCGGTCCTGCGTTTGCCGTTGAAATGCATCCACGAGCGCGTCCAGATTTTGCGCGGCGGCATCCAGGCGGCTACGGGGCTCGCGGAAAAGCGCGCCGCTGGTTAGCACTTCGAGCCGCGCCTTGCCGCGGGCGATTTCGCTGAGGAGCGATCGCTTCAAGCGCGATTCCAGCGTGCCGATGCGCTGGAGCAATTCCGTCCCATCCGGCGCGATCAATTCCGCCGCCGCACTCGGCGTCGGTGCGCGCAGATCGGCGACGAAATCCGCGATCGTAAAATCGATCTCGTGTCCGATCGCCGACACCACCGGCAGTTCCGATGCCGCAATCGCGCGCGCGAGCGCCTCGTCGTTGAACGCCCACAAATCCTCCGCGCTTCCGCCGCCGCGCGCAATCACCACGAGGTCGATCGCTGGCAATCCGCATTCCCGAAAACGGTTCAGCTCACCGATCGCCGCAGCCACTTCCGCTGCCGCACCATCGCCCTGCACGCGCACCGGACTCACGATGACACGCAGCCACGGCGCCCGCCGCGAAAGAATATTCAGCATGTCGCGCAGCGCCGCTCCGGTCGGCGACGTGATGATGCCGATCGTCGTCGGGAATCTTGGAAGTTCCCGCTTCCGATCCGCGTCGAACAAACCCTCCGCATCGAGTTTCCGCTTCAGCGCTTCAAACTTCGCCTGCAACAGGCCGGCCCCCGCCGCCTGCACGAGCTGCACATTCATCTGGTACTGCCCGCGCGCTTCGTACACGGTCAGCGCGCCACGCACCTGCACCTGCATTCCGTCGGCCAGCGGCACCGCTTTGCGCAGCGAACCCGAGCGCGCGAATAGGACGCACGCCAACTGGGAGGTCGCGTCTTTCAATGTGAAATACTGATGGCCCGATGCCTGTCTGCGGTAGTTGCTGACTTCACCCTCGACCCACACGGTCCCCACATTTTCCTCGATCGCCGCGCGCACAGTTCGCGTGATTTCCGACACGGAAAAAACCCGCGGCTCATCGCGCTGCGGCTCCGGGGAGCCGAATAAATCGAGTTCGCCGCCCGGCATTACAGCAGCGCGTTGACGATCAAAATGATGACGATCGCCGAGCAGGCGACGCCCGTTTCCACCACCGTCCACGTTTTCAAAGTCTGCGGAATGGTCATGCCGAAATACTCCTTCACGAGCCAGAATCCGCCATCGTTCACATGCGAAAGAATGAGTGACCCCGCGCCCATCGCGAGCACGAGGAGTTCGCGATTGATCGTCGGATCGGCGTTCACGATCGGCAGCATGATGCCCGCGGCAGTCGTCACGGACACCGTTGCGGAGCCCACGGAGACTCGCAGCATTCCCGCCACCAGCCACCCGAGCAGCAGAGGCGACATATCGAGTTTGCCGCCGATGTCCGCGAATGCCGCGGCGATGCCGGAAGCTCCGAGCACCTTGCTGAAGCCACCGCCGGCGGCAATGACCAGCAGCACGGAACCGACCGGCGCGAGGCATTGTTCCGCGAATTTACCGATGCCGTCCGCGCCGATTCCGGCCCGGACACCAAACGTCCAAAACGCCACCAGCACCGCGACAAGCATCGCGACCGTGGGTTGCCCGATGAAGTCCGTCCACTTGCGCAGTCCACCCTGCCAAGTCTCCGCGGGGAATTGCTTTTCGGGCCAGCACACCATCACGAAGCTCGCGATCAACATCAGCAGCACGGGGAGCAGAATCGTGAAAAGACTGATGCCGAGGCTGGGCCGCCGCGGCGCGCTCGGTTCGGCGCTGGCCACCGCCCCGAGTCCGCCGATTTCCAGCGGCACGCGTGGTACCACCCATCGCGCGAGCAGCGGCCCGGTGAGCAGCGCCACCGGCGGGCCGACCACGAGCATCGACCACGCGATCGTCTTTCCGGGATCCGCGCCGAGGATGCCGATCGCCGCCATCGGTCCCGGATGCGGCGGGATGAGCCCGTGCGCGGTGGACATGCCCGCCGCCAGCGGCAGCCCGAGCCGCAGGATCGGCGTCCGGGTTTCGCGCGCGAGCGCAAAGACGATCGGGCCGAGCAGCAGCACGCCGACTTGAAAGAACACTGAAACGCCGATCACAAAAGCCGCGACCATGATCGCGTAATCGAGCCGCTCGCGCCCGGCGACCGCGGTGATGCGCGTGGCGATCACGTGCGCAGCGCCGGATTCGCCGAGCAGTTTTCCGAGCATCGTGCCGAGGCCGATGACCATCGCGAGGCTACTCAGCGTCTTACCGACGCCCTCGTCGAAACTTTTCACCACCTGCAACGGCTCCATGCCGGCGCACAGGCCCAGCGCCATCGAGATGAGCACGAGCGCGACGATCGCGTTGCATTTGAAATGCGCGATCAGCACGATGAGCAGGATGATGGCGGTGAGCGCGAGCGCGAGCAGGCCATTCGTGGAAAGTGCGGCGAGAGTGGGTGAAAACATCGGGTGGGGAGGCGACTCCAGACGGACTACGGCTTGAAGCAATACCAGAAGATACCTTCCGAGAGCTTCTCGTATGAGGCCGTGGGAGTCGGCTTCGGATCATGCTCCATACCGAGCGGAACGATGTAAAGGCCCGACTCCTCGTTGCCCGTGGATTCGAGGCAAAACGCGAATCCATCGGGATACGCGGAGATGCGTTCCGGGCGCAGTTCTTTGAAAGCGAACGACCAATATTGCGGGCTGACGATGGGGATGGTCTTCCGGTTCTCGGCGAAGAGATTCTTGTAAAAAATCGCCGCGTCTTTGCGCAATTGGTCCGTGTCCACCCGCTTCAGTGCGGTCCTCGCGCGAGCCCGCGAGTCGGTGCAGGCGGAGAGGAGTAGCGTGAAAAGGAGGATCGAGATTGCGCACCGGAGGATCATCGAGGCGGCGCAGCTTTTCGCGCTGCGCAGCGCGCGTCGATTCCTAAATGTGTGAATGCGATGCAGCGCTCTCGACCGATTCAATCGCCCGATCTTTGCCCGCCCCTCATACTTCCACGACCTGGCTCACCTCGTACACACGATCCGGCGGCAGGTGAAAAAAGTCGGCTGCGTTTTCCGAATGTTTGCTGAGGAAAACAAACAGATGCTCGCGCCAGATCGCCATGCCGGCCTTGGAGGTCACCACGATCCGCTCCTTGCCCACAAAAAACGTCGTGCGGTCGCGGTTGATCGCGAGACCCTTTTCTTTGGCGGCGCGGATCACCTCATCGACGTGCGGCGTTTCCATGAATCCGAAGCTGGCGACGACCCGGAAAAAACCCTCCGTGCGATCGCTCACCTCGACGCGCTCCGCTGCGGGGACGTACGGACGGGTGGAATCGGAGATGATCGTCAAAAGGATGTTCTGCCGGTGCAGGATTTGGTTGTGCTTGATGTTTTTGACGAGCGCGTTTGGCGTCCCGTTGGGATTCCCCGCGAGGAAGACGGCGGTGCCCTGGCTGCGATGCAGTTTGTTCTGCGCATCGAGCGTTCCCGCCATGCTGATGGAGGCGATGAAATCATCCAGCGGCATGGCCGGCGGGAGGAATTTGCGGAGCAGGAGGCGTCCGTCATTCCAAGTGACCATGACCGTGAAAACGAGCGCGGCGAAGACGAGTGGAAACCAGCCGCCGTGCGGGATTTTCAGGGAATTGGCGACGAGGAAGCCGCACTCCAGCGAGCCAAAAAGCAGGCATGTCAGCCCGGCGCGCAGCGGGCTCCAGTTCCACCGACGCCGCGCGGCAAAGTAGAAGATCGTGGTGGTGGCCATCATCGTGAGCGTCACGGCGATGCCGTAGGCATTGGTCAGCGCGGAGCTGCTTTTGAAACCGATCACCAGCGCGCAACAACCGAGCGCGAGCATCACGTTGATCTTCGGGATATAGATCTGGCCGCGCTCATCCTTCGAGGTGTGGCGGATTTCCATTCGCGGGATGTAACCCATCTGAATGCCCTGCATGGTGAGGGAAAACGCGCCGGAAATGAGGGCCTGCGAGGCGATCACCGCTGCCGTCGTCGCCAGCGCGACCAGCGGGTATAGCAGCCAGTCTGGCACCATGTAAAAGAAGGGGTTTTTATGCGCGGCGGGATTCGACAGCACGAGCGCGCCCTGGCCGAGATAGTTCAGCATCAGCGCGGGACAGACGACAAAAGCCCAGGCGCGGGCGATCGCGGGCCGGCCGAAATGCCCCAAATCCGCGTAGAGCGATTCACCGCCCGTGACGACGAGGAAAACGCCGCCAAGGATGACGAGGGAGGATGTCCCGTGGTGGGTGAGGAAGTAAAAGCCTTCCACTGGACTGAGCGCTTTGAGGACGGTCGGATTCTGCGTGATTTGGTAGATCCCCAGCACGGCCAGCGTGATGAACCAGGCGAGCATCACCCGCCCAAACCATTTCCCCAAAGCTCCCGTCCCCTTGGACTGTAGCGCGAACAAACCGACGAGGATGCCAATCGTGAGCGGGATGACGAAAGGCCTCACCTTTTCCGTCGCGATGAGCAGCCCCTCGACGGCGGAAATCACCGAGACGGCTGGGGTGATCACCCCGTCCCCATAGAGCAGCGCCGCGCCGGCGATGCCCACGGCGACCATGCCGCCAGCGGCCACGCCGACGGTTTTCGCGTCCCTCGGGAAGGCGAGCGAGAGCAGGGCGAGGATGCCGCCTTCGCCCTGATTGTCGGCCCGCGTGATGACGGCGATGTATTTCACCGAGACGAGGATGATGAGGCTCCAGATGATCAGCGAAAGCACGCCGACGATTTCCCGGTCCGTGTTTATCCCATGCGCGAGGCACTCCTTGAACGCGTAAAGCACGCTCGTGCCGATATCTCCGTATGCGACGCCGAGCGCCCCGATGGAAAGTGAAAGGGTTTTTGCGTCGGTGTGCTCGCTCATCAGCGGAGCAACCTGCCGGGTCCAAATCGGGACAGCAACTCAATCGTGCGGACGCAGCTAAACGGCTTGCCACACCCGGCGCGTATTCTTAAACCCCTCGCCGCCCGCATGAATCCCACCATCCTCATCGTCGATGACGAAAAGCACACGCGCGATGGGTTGCGGGCGTCGCTGGAGGATGATTTCGAGGTTTATGTCGCGGCGGATATTCAGGGGGCGCTGAATGTTTTGGACGGCGATCAGGTCGATCTGGTGCTGACGGATTTGCGGCTGGGTGGCGAGGACGGGATGCAGCTCGTGGACAAGGTGCTGGCGCGGGCGAATCCGCCAATCGTGATCATGATGACGGCGTATGGATCGGTGGATGCGGCGGTGGAGGCGATGAAGCGCGGGGCGTATGATTTTGTGACGAAGCCGCTGAACATCGACCGGCTCGAGGTGCTGATCGCGCGGGCGCTGCGGAGCCGGGATACGGAGCAGCAGGTAGTGGAGCTGAAGAAGGTGGTGGAGAAAAAGTTCGGGCTGGAAAAGCTGATCGGTGGGTCGGCGCCGATGGATGAGGTTTTCGAGACGGTGAAACAGGTCGCGCCGACCCGGGCGACGGTGCTGATCCAGGGGGAAAGCGGGACGGGGAAGGAGCTGGTGGCGCAGGCGCTGCACGCGCTGAGCGGGCGGCCGAAGCAGAAGTTCGTGGCGGTGCATTGCGCGGCGCTGACGCCGGAGTTGCTGGCGAGCGAACTTTTCGGGCACGAGCGCGGGGCATTCACCGGCGCGCACGAGCGGCGGATCGGGCGCTTCGAGCAGGCGGATGGCGGCACGCTTTTTCTCGATGAAATCGGCGAGATCGACGCGGCCACGCAGGTGAAGCTGCTGCGGGTGCTGGGCGAGGAGCGGGCGTTCGAGCGCGTGGGGAGCAATACGCCGATCAAGGTGGATGTGCGGCTCGTGGCGGCGACGAACAAGAATCTGGCGAAGCTGGTGAGCGAGGGGAAATTTCGCGACGATCTCTTCTTCCGCCTGAGCGTGGTGCCGGTAACGCTGCCGCCGCTGCGCGCGCGGAAGGAGGACATCCCGCTGCTGGTGAAGGCGTTTTTGAAGACCTGCGCGGAGGAAAACGGGAAGACCGAGAGCGAACTGACCAGCGAAGCGATGCAGGCGATCCTGCGCTACGACTGGCCGGGAAATGTGCGCGAGCTGCGGACCGGGATCGAGCACGGCGTGGTGATGGCGACGGGGCCGAAGGTGACGCTGCGCGATTTGCCGATGGCGGTGCGCCAGGGCGGCGCGGCTTTCCCCGCGACCACGCCGAAGTGGGAGGCACCGAAGACAGAGCAATTCAATTTGCACGAGCACGAAACGCAGCTAATCCTGCAAGCCCTCGACGACACCGGCGGGAATATCACCCACGCGGCCAAGAAGCTGGGAATCAGCCGGCGCACGATGCACCGGAAGATCAAAGACCTGAAACTCAAGCCCCCCAAACCGGAGAATCCCGAACCGAACAAATGAACGCCGCGAACTTGAACTGGCCGGTGGCACAGGACTGGCGTCCCGTCGTTTTTCCAATCTTTCCACCACTTTGAATTTGTTTCGCAATTCGAGTTTCGGATTTCGATATTCCCCTTCCCACTATGGCTACTGAAACTTCAATCCAGGCATTCGTCCACAAACTCGAAGAAGGAGGCTGGGCCAAATGGATCCGCCGTGCGGTGCTGGTGACGGCGGTCGCCTACGTCGTGAATCTCTGGATGTTTCACGACAGCGGCTTCAAGGGGCTGAATCACGAAAAATCAATCGAGCAGGCGGAAATCGCGCGGGAGATCGCGCGCGGGAATGGCTTTTCGACGAAGATGATCCGCCCGCTGGCGCTGTGGCAGTTTCAAAACACCGGCGAAAAATTCCCGCTCGAGAACACGCCCGACACTTACCACGCGCCGCTCAATCCGTGGATCAACTCCTGGTTCCTCCGGCTCACCAAAGACTCGTGGCAGATGTCCACAAAGGAGACTGCGTATCCGAGCGACAAGGTGCTCGCTGCCGTGCAGACCGCCTTCTTTCTCATCGCGGTGCTGATCAATTACTTCACGGCGTGGCGGCTCTTCGATCAGCGGCTTGCCACGTTTGTGGCGACGCTGCTACTGGTGTGCCAGCGGTTTTGGGAATTCTCGATGTCGGCTCTGCCGCAAATGTTGATGCTGATGCTCTTCAGCGCGGCGGCTTACACGATCGTGCGGGCGATCGAGGCGCGGACCGCGGGGCGGACTTCGCTCTGGTGGGCGATGGGCACGGGCGTGCTATTCGGCCTGCTCGCGCTCTCTCACGCGCTGACCCTGTGGATTTTTGGCGGCGCGCTGATCTTTGCGCTGATGTTCTTCGTCCCACGCGGACGCGATGCCGCGATCATGCTCGCCATCGTGGCGCTGATGTACGGACCGTGGATGGCGCGCAACGCAAAGGTCTGCGGCAATCCGTTTGGCGTGAGCTGGTATTCCGGGCTGGTGGACATCAAGGGCACCGAAAGCGAGATCATGCGCTCGATGGAGATGAAGGCTGAGGGCATCAATCCCACGATCTTTCGCCTAAAACTCCAGGCCCAGACGATCGCTCAACTCGGCAGCCTTTACAGCTACCTCGGCTACGTCATCGCCGCGCCGGTCTTCTTTCTGGCAATGCTGCACCTTTTCAAACGACCGGAAACCGCCGCATTTCGATGGTGCGTTTTCCTGATGTGGATCTCCGCGGTGATCGGCATGTCCGTCTTTGGCCTCAACGGCGAGGCCGTGCCCGGCTCGCTCCGCGCAAACGACCTGCACGTCCTCTTCATCCCGCTGCTGACGTGCTACGGCTTCGCATTCGTGCTGATGATGTGGGCGCGCCTGGATATCAACGTCCGGCTCGTCCGCGTCGCTTTTATGAGCACGGTCTATTTCATCAGCGCGATGCCCTTCATCCAGCAACTGATCGAACTCGAGAAACCACCGGCGGGCCGCATCCAGTGGCCGCCGTACGTGCCACCGTTCATCGCGATCCTCAATACATGGACGAACGAGCGCGAAATCATCGCCTCCGACATGCCGTGGGCCGTCGCCTGGTACGCCGATCGGAAAAGCCTCTGGGTGCCCAAGACCGTCGCCGACTTCATCGCCCTCAACGATTACAAATCGCTGGGGAATCACCTCGTCGGCCTTTACCTCACTCCCGTCACCGGCGACCGCGGCTTCATGCGGGATGTCGTGAAGGGCGAATTTAAGGAGTGGGCGCCATTCATTCTTAGGCAGGTAAACGTAAAAGATTTCCCGCTGCGCGCCGTCACCGCGATGCCGATCGACAACGAGTGCGTCTTCTACAGCGATCGCGACCGCTGGTCGAGCCGCGAGGAGTGAGGGCGGAGATCGGCGCGGCAAATTCAATTCCCACCATTCAATCGCCCAATCGCTTTGCGAGACGAGGCCGGGAGCGCGCTGGGTTTCGGCTCCGCTTCGTTCCAAGGGTCGCGCTCGATCGGAACGTTCCCGGACGAGCCTTTCCTCGCAACCAATGAGGCGAGTCGAAGTGTTGGCGACCGGTGCCTGGCAGCCGCGGACTCCGATGCAGGGCAAGAATCCATTCCGCAAACGTCGAGAAGCTGGCCGCACGACCACACGGACGCGAGCGCGGAACTTCGCGACATGCAAACGCCGCCCATCGAACTTCCCGCGAATCTCGTCTGGTGCGATCCACAGCGCCTCGGTGGCAAGCCCTGCTTCCGCGGTACGCGAGTTCCCGCGGACGCCCTCTTCGGCAACCTCGAAGCCGGTGTCAGCCTCGACGAGTTTCTCGACGCCTTCGAGGGCGTGACCCGCGAGCAAGCCATCGGCGTGCTGGATGCCGCGCGCGCCGCCGTCGCCGTCGCTGAGCCGGTGTGAAGCGCATCCTGCTCGATCATTGCATTCCCCGGCCGCTGCGCCGGCATCTTCGGGCTTCCGTATCCGCACTTGCCACGAGCGCAGCTACAGCAGGTTCCAGCCGTGAGACTGAATGATTGTCCGAACGATCTGCCTGCGGCGTTCGGGCGAAACCACTCCGCGCTGCTGCGTCAGTTCCCCGCGCGGGACGGCGAAGATGCAGTCGCAATTTGCAAAGAGTCGGTCCATCGAGACCGTGGGCATCATCGAGACGCACTTCATTCGGCTGAGGTGGACGGCTGGCGCGTTGCGAAGTTCGACAAAATCCCGCCGGGCGGCTCGGGCGGGATGGGAGACGATCACCACCGGAAGCGGTCCCCGTCCCAGATCGCACGAGTGGATTTCCCAGGCGTTCACGGACGGCGCCCCTTCGCGGCGGCGCGGCGCAGCGAGGCGAAAGCCGCCTTTCCGAATGCCCGTTCCTTTGGCGTCTCATGGCGGCCGTAAATGCGTTCCGTCTCCGCCTCCGTCAAGCGTGGCGGAGCAAGGTATTCGGTTTCAGCCGCCGCCATCCGGCGCAGCGCCTCGCGGACAACCTCGCTTTGATTGTTGAACCGTCCGATGCGGACCATTCGTGAAATGAAACATTTCGGCTCGCACGGCGGGTCGGGCGGACTTGGAGTACGGGTCGCATCCTCTCTTCCTACCCCTTCCCACGCTTGTCATGCCGTCTCGCCAATGCGAACCTACCCACATGAGACCTTACGAAGAACTCGTCCAGTTCATCGCCGCGCTGAGTCCCCGCGAGGTGGTTGACTTCAAGCCTTCCGAGCCGGCCCGCCAGCGCGTCTGGGATCTCATCGAGCGCCAGAAGGCCACCCCGCTTCCACCTGACGAGAAATCGGAACTCGATCACTATCTGGAAATCGAACACCTGATGCGGCTGGCGAAAGCCCGCGCCCGCCAGCTCTTGGCGCATGGGTAGTGACGTCGGCGAGCGGCTGCGCCGGGAGGTTGCCGAGCGCGCCTATCGCGTCTGCGAGTATTGCCTCGTTCACGAAGACGACACCTTCTGGGGCTGTCAGGTGGACCACATCATCAGCCGCAAACACGGCGGCGCGACGGAGCCGACCAATCTCCCCTGGGCCTGCGCCTGCTGCAATAACACCAAGGGAAGCGATCTCGGCACCCTCGTCGGCCAGCCGCCGCAACTCCTCCAGCTCTTCCATCCGCGCACCGACCGCTGGAGCGGCTGCTTTCTGTTGCATGGCGTTCGCATCGACCCGGTGAATGCGACCGGTGAGGCCACCGTCAAACTCCTCCAACTCAATCACGAAAGCCGCGTTCGCGAACGCGAAACTCTCGCTGAAACAGGACGCTACCCGAGCATCGAAGCCCTGGCGCGGATGAAGGAGTAAGCGCGGCGGGCGGATGGCGGACGATGAAGTAGCAGGATGGAGACGGGGCCGGGAGCGCGCTGGGGTTCGGCTCCGCTTCGTTCCGATGGGTCTCGCTCGACCGGAACGTTTCCGGAAGAGCCGTCCCTCGCAGCCACGGAGGCGGGTCGAAGCGTCGGCGTTCGATGCCTGGCAACTTGCCGATTCCTATTCTGCACAAGAGGAAATCCTCCTGCTGGCGCTTCCGCCAGATGACTCGTCGGAAAGTCTCCGCGCTTCAGCCCAGGGGAGTCACGCGCAGATCGCGTAGCGTGCAAAGCGAGCCTGCATCCGCACCCCGCAGTGGACGCGCTCCCGTCTGGCGCTTCGGCCCGAAGCGATGCCGTTCGGCGGCGAAGACGGCGTTCACAAATTCCTTCGATCCCAGCACTGCGCCGTCGGCGAAATATCGCACCCGGCAACGCAGCATTTCGCCCCAGGTCAGCTTGCCCTTCTTTGCCAGCACCTCGTCCACCCGCTCCCGGTTGAAACCCTTGCGCACCGCCATCCTGCGTTCGTCCTCCCCACGTTCCTCGCCTCGCCCGTAGAGCAGTTCCCGATATTCCCTCAACACGGCACCCACCGGCGCGGGCAGTCCTCGATAGGTGTCCGTCACGATCTTCAACCCACCCAGCGCCTGACTTTTTCCCGCGACTGCCTCCGCGTAGCCGCACCAGCGGTAGTCCTTCGGATCGGTCACCATTCCTGCGCGCACGGGATTGAGATCGATGTATGCCGCCATCGCCGCCAGGGCTTCGCCGGCCCCTTCCACGAGGACACTGCGATAACGTTCCTCCCAGAGCGTTCCCTTGCGCGCGCGTTGCCGGTTAAACCATTGCGTGAAGCGCTGCTTGAGTCCTTTCATGAACGCGCTCACATCCCACATCCTCACAAAAAACGTCTCGCGATACGCCTCCGCGTCCGTCGGCGACGCCGCCTCGCGTAACATCGCCAAATGCTGCCTGATCGTGGCGAATCCGAGCCCGCTGTAAGTGCGCTTGAGCTGCGCCAGCAATTCTTCATCGCCCGGCAGCACCTCCGGCCGCTTCGGCACTTCGAGGAGGAGGTGAAAGTGATTGCTCATCACGCAATAAGTCACCACCCGCACTCCGCAGAACTGCTCGTAGAGCCGCACATACTTCCGGAACTGCTCCTTCTCGATTTCTCCCAGCACAAACTCCCGATCCGCGACTCGGGAGACACAATGATAATAGGCCACGGGCAAATCCGGCGGTGCTTTCAAACGGGGCTGGCGAATAGCCCATAACTCGCCAAAGCAGGCGATGATAGCAAGCGCTTTTTTGATATAAGGTCTGTCCCTTTGTTTTACCATGTCCCTTTGTTTTACCCACTCATGAAGAGCAGGCGATCCGGGAGAAACTCGCCAAAGAGTTCGTAGAGTTCGCCAAGGCTATCCACCCGCTTGACCCTTTCCATCTGAGAACGCGGCGTTCTGCCGAATAAGAGTGGACCAAACGCTTGAAAGAACGGAGTAATGTTAGGCATACTTAATTACCCGAAGCCATCTCGCAATGTTAGCGGCTTCTTATCCTAAATCGCCCTTAACTTAATGCCATTCGGGTCAGATGTTGATGGATGAAGTTTGGAGCAATCTGGCCGTCAATTTACTTTATAGCCTTTGCCAGTTGCTTGATATGGTCAGGTGTTGTGCCGCAGCATCCGCCGATGATTTTTGCAGGCCAGTGAGATGCATGTTCGCAATAGACACTGGCGTTTTCAGATTCCGTGTTGACCCAGCCGACCTTTTCATCCGCGTAGCCGATGTTGCCATAAGCAATTAACGGGAAATCCTCGCCGCAGGCGGTGTGTAATTCCGCCAGCGGCCTGGCCAAACAGGGAGTCGGTCCGCAGTTGACGCCAATTGCTGAAATGCCAAGCGGGAGCAATTGCCCCGCCGCTTCGGTGAGCGTTTCGCCCGAAAGGATTTTTCCCCCGCGATCACAAACAAAGCTGACGATGGCGGGTGTGCCTGTGATCGCCGCAAGTTTTGCAATGACCAGCGCTTCACGCAGCGTGTTGATGGTTTCGATGAGAATGAAATCCACGCCGCATTTGATGAGGTGATGAATTCGCTCGGAATGTTCGGCGCGAAGTTCGTCATCGGGTGGGACGAGGC
>JANNWY010000089.1:0-7162 GCA_031409335.1 Chthoniobacteraceae bacterium
GCCCGACCGGGCCGCCGCCGAATTTGTGGATGAGCGCCTCCAGGATGCGTTTGTCCATTTCATCGAAACCATCCGCGTCGATATCCAGCATCGAAAGCGCGGCATCCGCCACATCGCGTGTCACTTTGTTATCCGCGCGGACTTGCGCGTAGTCGCGCACCCAGCGCAGGAGATTGTTTGCGATGCGGGGTGTGCCGCGGGCGCGGGCGGCGATTTCGAGCGCGCCGGCGTCGTCGATGGCGATGCCAATTAAGCCCGCGCTGCGGCAGATGATTTTTTGCAATTCATCCGCGGTGTAATAATCGAGCCGGCAATTCATCCCGAACCGGGACCGCAGCGGCGCGCTAATCATCCCCGCGCGGGTCGTCGCGCCGATCATCGTGAATTTTGGCAGATTGAGCCGCACGCTGCGGGCGTTCGGGCCCTGGTCGATGAGGATGTCGAGTTTGTAATCCTCCATCGCCGGATACAGATACTCTTCGATCGCTGGCTGGAGGCGGTGGACTTCATCGATGAACAGCACGTCGCCGCGTTCCAGTGTCGTCAGCAGGCCGGCGAGGTCGCCCGCTTTTTCGATCGTCGGCCCGCTTGTGTTTTTCATGCCCACGCCCATCGCCGTGGCGACGATGTGCGCGAGCGTCGTTTTTCCCAAACCCGGCGGCCCGCTGAGGAGGATGTGCTCGAGCACGTCGCCGCGCTGCTGCGCGGCCTGCACCATGAGTTCGAGACGCTGGCAGACTTTCTCCTGTCCGGCGAATTCGCTGAACATGGGCGGCCGCAGCGAGATGTCGAATGGCGTGTCCGGGATGTCCGCGGTGCGGGCGATGGCTGGGTCTGGTTTCACAGTGGCGGATGACGACATGACGAATGCCGGACGAATGCGCAATGACCAAGCCCGAATCTTCGCCCGCGCGCGCGGCTCACGCCAAAACCAACCCGCCTATTCTTCCTCGTCCTCGTCGGCTTCCTGCTCGCGGACATCCGCCTGCCGCGCCTCGAGCATTTGCTCGTGAACGGCCTCATCCATTCCCTCGGCGATCAGCTCCTCGACGATATTGGTCGAGTCCTCCATGCCCATATTTTCGGTGTGATGACCGAGATTGGCCGCGACCATGTCGTGCCCGGAGACGAGCGACGTCATATCGGCCTCATCCTCGCCATTCGCGTGGTCGTGGCCTCCGTGCAGTTCGCGCTTCGCATCGTCCCAGTCCTTGTTGGTATATTCATCGTGCCCGGCGATGATCGCGAGTTCAGCGGCTCGCTGCCGGACCTGCTCGGGAGTCGGGGCACCGAGGCCCTGCGCGTGCTGCATGATCTTGGCGGACTGCGGATGATGCGACCTCATAGCTTTAGGAGTAGGACGATCTCGCGCGGGAGCAAGCGCGAATCGCGAGCTGGAGATTTTGCAAAAAAATCCGCCGGAAATGCACGCCCGATGCTTTGGCAAATCGTCCAATCCGCATGAAACAAATCAAACTCACTGGCCGCGAGCGCAGCGTACTGCGCGTGCTCGACTTCTCGTGCGGCAATACCGGCGAGGAATTGCTCGAAAGCTCGCGCCTCGAAGCGGACGATCTGGTCAGCGTTCTGAGCAGTTTGATGGGACCCGGCTATCTCGAAATGACGCCATACGCGGAGGACGCCGCGCCCGAGACATTTCGCGCCGCACGCTTCGACGTGAACCCCTCGTACGTGCAGGAAATCCGCGCCGCGATGGCGCACAGATAGTGGAGTGAGGGCGAGCTTTCGTGCTCGCGTGCAGGCCGCGGACGCTTTCATATCCGCGCACCTTGCCCATGAAATTATTCCTTCTTCCCGTCCTCGCTTTCGCCAGCATGTCCAGCTTTGCCGCTGGGAAAAACCCGATCCCCACTGCTCACACCCCGCGCTTGATGGAAGGCTGGAATGTGCGAGTCGATGACCGGCTGCTGGGCGGCGATGGCGCTGCGCGGGGCGAACGCGCCTTGAAACTCCTCGGCGCGCGGCTCGTCGCGATCACGATCGTCGTGCCGGAACCGGCGCTGGCAAAACTGCGCGCAGTCACGATCGAACTCGACCTCGACTACGGCGATTTGCGGCCGATGCAATATCATCCGAGCGCGGACTGGCTGAAGGACAATGGCTACAGCGAGGCGCTTGCCAAATGCGCCCACATTCCAAACGTGGAAGACTTCCTCTCGCCATTTGAAAATCACCGGATGCCATGGGTCGTGCTGCATGAACTGGCGCACGCGTATCACGACCAAGTGCTCGGTTTTGAAGAGCCGCGAGTCGTCGCCGCGTGGCAAAAGTTTCGCGACAGCGGCAAGTATCAATCCGTCCTCACCAGCCCCGGCAATACTCGCGAGCACTACGGTGTCACGAACCAAAAAGAGTTCTTCGCCGAGATGACCGAGAGTTACTTCGGCTCGAATGATTTCTACCCATTCGTAACCGGCGAATTGAAGCAGGCCGAGCCGGAGATTTTCGCGCTGATGGCGGAAATCTGGGGAGCGCTGCCGGGCCGCGACAAGCCAAAGGCGAAGGCGACGCCGTGAAACTTCACCCACTCGCGATCGCATTCCTCGCGGCGCAACTGCACGCCGCGCCGACCACGCGCGAGGCGGTGCTTGCGGCCACGCTTTTACCTTACGCCGGGCCTTCCGCGCGCGGCGTGGATGCGAGCACGCTCACCGGCAAAGTGATGTGCGGGTATCAGGGCTGGTTTGCCTGCGAAGGTGATGGGAGTGAGATCGGGAATCAGCATTGGACGAAGCGGCGCGGGCCGCTGGCTCCGGGAAATGCGAAGATCGATTTGTGGCCGGACGTTTCGGAACTCGGCGCGGATGAGCGTTTCGGCACGGGATTCCAACTCGCCGATGGCAGACCGGCGGAGGTGTTCAGTTCGTTCAAGCAGCCGACGGTGCTCCGCCATTTCCAGTGGATGCGCGACTACGGGATCGACGGGGCGTTTGTGCAGCGTTTCATCGCGAGTCTGCGGGGGGCGAATGCGCTGCGGCACCACAATGTCGTCCTCGCGCATTGCCGCGAGGGGGCGAACCACAACGGGCGCGCCTATGCGGTGATGTACGATCTGAGCGGGCTCGGCGCGGGGAGGATGCGCGAGGTGATGGACGACTGGACTGCGCTGCGGACGCGGATGCGCATCGCTGACGATCCGGCGTATTTGCGGCATCGGGGAAAACCGCTCGTGGCGGTGTGGGGCATCGGATTTAACGATGACCGGAAATACACGGTCGCGGAGTGCCGCGAGCTGGTGGAGCTTTTGAAAAAGGACGGTTGCTCCGTGATGCTCGGCGTGCCGACAGGCTGGCGCGCGCTGGATCGCGACAGCGTGCGCGATCCGGCGCTGCACGATGTATTGAAACTCGCGGACGTCATTAGTCCGTGGACCGTCGGGCGCTATCGCGACCCCGCCGAAGCAACGCGCCACGGAGAGAAAGTTTGGAAGCCCGACATCGTGTGGTGCGCGGAGCAGAAACTCGATTTTCTGCCGGTCGTGTTTCCCGGGTTCAGTTGGTTCAACATGTATGGCAAGGAGCAGAACGGCATCCCGCGGCGAAAGGGCGAGTTTTTCTGGTCGCAATTTGGCGCTGCAAAAAGGGCAGGCGCGGAGATGATCTACGTCGCGATGTTTGACGAAGTGGACGAGGGGACCGCGATTTTCAAATGCACGAACGACGTGCCGCCCGATGGTGAATCGAAGTTCGTGACGTATGAAGGACTGCCCTCGGACTATTACCTCAAGCTGACCGGTGCCGGCGCAAAGCTGCTGCGCGGGGAATTGCCCGTGACGGCACCGAAGCCGTGATTGAATTGTGAGCGGGAAACGGTAATCGTCCTCCAACCCCGAACTCCAAAGACCTATGGCACAAGCAATCATGGACCCCGAAGAAGTGCGCCGCTTCGCGAAGGAGTTGAAGCGCTTCAACGACGACGTGGCGGGAAGAGCCTCGGCGCTGCAAGCGCGGTTCGTCGCGCTCAGCGGGACGTGGCAGGATCAGGAGGCGGACAAGTTTGGGGAGGAATTCCTGATGACGATGAAGGTGCTGAAAAAGTTCGTGGAAGTCTCCGAGAAACACACGCCCTACCTGCTGCGGAAGGCGCAGCGCATTGAGGAGTATCTCGATCAGCGTTGAGCGATGGCCGAGCAGGCAAAAGTTACGTCGCTTGATGCGCTCGAACGGTTTCGCGCGGACCTGATCGTTTTCATCACCACCGCGCATCGCTGTGTGGATGAGGCCAGCGACGAGGTGAAGCGGACGCGGGGGTGGCTGCAAGGCGAGCAGCGGATGCATTGGGAAGGGCAGGCGCGGCTGCGCAAGCGCGTGCTCGATCAGGCCGAGGCGGATCTTTACAGCGCGCGGCTTTCCGGGCTGAAGGACCGGACGATCGTGCAGGAGGAAGCGGTGCGGAAGGCGAAGCGCGCGATGGCCGAGGCGGAGGACAAATTGCGCGCGTTGAAAAAGTGGAACCGCGACTTTGACAACAACGCCGATCCGCTGGTGAGGCGGCTGGAGGGGATTCGATACTTTCTCGATCACGATCTGCCAAAGGCGCTCACCTTCCTCGTGCGGGCGCAGGAGACGCTGGAGGCATACGCCGAATCACCCCCGCCGCCTCCCGCCACATGAACGCCCGCGCCAGCGCCGCAAATCTCTATCAGGCTGCGAAGGATTTGTCTTTCGAGTGGGAGCAAACCCGGACCTATTGGAACGATGCCAAGAGCCAGCAATTCGCGAGGGATTATCTCGACATGATTTCCGAATACATCACGCGCAGCCGTGCGGCCATGGAGGAGATCGATGTGCTTTTGAGAAAGGTGCGGAGCGATTGTGAGTAGCGCGGTCGATCTGCAAGTCACCCGAAGCCTCGATCTGCTCGTCGCCCTCAAGCAGACCGTCGCGGATTTCGCGAAACGCGAGGAACTGCTGACGCGCGATCTGCTCGCGCGGCGCGGGTCCGCAAACCGGAAACTGCGCGAGTCGATGGAGCGCACGGAAACGAAACTCGCGTCGCGCATTGCGGAAACGGAGGAGCATTTCGCCAGCGATGAAGCGCGTGTGAAGGCGATCCACACGGCGCGCGGCGCGCGGATCGATCAGCTCGGCGGCATCGCCACGCGCAGTCTGCCGAAACGCGTGGAGGCGGAGAAAGGGCGCTGGATGGGCGAGCTGCAAATGCGCCGTTTTCACGCGGAGCGAAACCGCGACTCGGGGCTGAAAGCCGCGGACGCCGAGGCCGCGGATTTTGCGGCGCGCCTTTCCGGACAGCAGTCCAGCCTCGGGACGCTGGAAGGCCACGCGCAAAAGTTTTTTGGCGGATACGGCGCGCTGGTAAAGTTACTGCGCGAGACAACGGCCGGGCCGCCCTTGGTGGCGGATGATCTCGTCGAAATGTTCAACGCGCTCCGCGCGAAAATCGCGAATGCCGATGCGCAAATCGCCGCATTTCGCCGCCTCGTGATTCCGCGCGGTTTCAGCGATTTGCCGTTCGTCGCGGTCGCGCTCATCGTCATCGTCGCGGGTGGCGTCCTGGCGATTTTTCTCGGGGGAAATTCGACTGCATTCATGATCGCCGGAGCCGCCGTGGCAGCGTTGCTGGGGCTGGTTTTCATCGTTCACAACATCGGCTTCAAAAAGGCAAAGCCGCCCGCGACTGCGATCGCGACAACGCTCGCGGAAGCGCGGCAGCTTTGCGCGCGCTGCGCCTCGGCGTCGCAGACTGCGTATGCCGAGGAACGCGAGCGCGTGGCGACGGAGTATCGCGAGACTTCGGAGGCGATCCAGAAGCAGTGGGAGCGCACGGACGAGGTCGCCAAGGAATTTGAGAACACCGCGCGCGGCAAGCTGCAAGCCCAGGTGCCGCGGGCGGCGTGGAAAAACAAGGAGATGCTCGTTCCGCGGGTCCGCCGCATCAAACAGGACTGCGCGGCGCGCATCACGCAGACAAAGGAAGAAGCGGAGGCGCGGATGCGGCAGTTCAAAGCGGCGCACGACGCGGAGATTGCGGAAGTCACCTCCGCCGAGGAAACGCAGTGGGCCGCGCTGCACGAGGAGTGGAACCGCCAGATCACATCGCAATACGGCGCGATCGATCAAATGAATGCCACCACCGCGGAGCGTTTTCCCGAATGGAACGCCAGCTTCGCGGAGCACTGGAAACCCGCGACGAATTTCACGCCCGTGACAAAATTTGCGGAGCTGCACCTGAACCTCACGCAGCGCCACGACGCGAGTCCGAAAGACCTCACGCAACTCGCGCTCCCCGGTTCGCCGCGCGTCACGATTCCGCTTTCACTCACGTTTCCCGATCGGGCCTCGCTGCTTTTTGAAACGCGCGAATCCGGCGGCACCGCGGTCATCGGCGCGCTGGAGAATGTCATCCTGCGCCTGCTCTCCACCACACCGCCGGGCAAGCTCGCCTTCACCATCATCGACCCCGTCGGTCTTGGGCAAAACTTCTCCGGGCTCATGCACCTTGGCGATTACGAAGAGAGCCTCATCAACCGCCGCATCTGGACCCAGCGCGACCAAATCGAGGAGCGCCTCGCGGAGCTTGCCGAGCACATCGAGAAGGTCATCCAGATGTATCTGCGCAATGAGTACGCGACGATCACCGAATACAACGAGCAGGCCGGCAGCATCGCTGAAAAATACCAGTTCCTCGTGATCGCCGACTTCCCCGCAAACTTCTCCGAGACCGCCGTGAAGCGGCTCCAGAGCATCGCCATCAGTGGACCGCGCTGCGGAATTTTCACGCTCATCCACTGGGATCAGCGCCAGGACATGCCGGACGGTTTTGTCGCCGACGAGTTGCGCAAGAACAGCATCTGCATCCGGCGCGAAGGCGAGCAATTCATCCTATCCAAGAAACAGCTCGAAGCCGGCGGCGTGCTCATTCTCGATCCGCCGCCCGAGCCCGGCCTCGCCGTCGAACTCGTCCACAAAATCGGCAAAGCCAGCGTGGATTCCAATCGTGTCGAAGTCCCCTTCGCCCAAATCACGCCAGCGCCGGAAGAACGCTGGACCCTCGACACCACCAGCGAGCTGCGCATTCCCATTGGACGCACCGGCGCGACGAAACACCAGTATCTCGCCATCGGCAAAGGCACGCGCCAGCACGCCCTCTTCGCGGGCAAGACCGGCTCGGGAAAGAGCAC
>JANNWY010000090.1:0-32337 GCA_031409335.1 Chthoniobacteraceae bacterium
TCCTTGTCGATGATGACGATCGCGTTGTTATCGAAGCGAAGATAGCTGCCGTCATCGCGACGAATCGCCTGGCGTGTCCGAACGATGACCGCGCGCACAACATCGCCTTTCTTTACAGTGCCACCGGCCGACGCTTCGCGAATGTGAGCTGTGATGACATCGCCGATACCCGCCTGACGCGACGACTTGCCGATGACACCAATCATCTTGGCCATGCGTGCACCGGTATTGTCGGCAACATCTAGTCTGGATCTGATCTGAAGCATAAAATGGAAAGCGATCTATACGCTAGTGCTTGACGACTTCAACGAGCCTCCAGCGCTTTAGTTTGCTAAGTGGCCGGGTCTCGGCAATTCGGACGGTGTCGCCAACCTGCGCTTTTCCATCCTCATCGTGAGCGTAAAATCTCTTAATCTGTTTGATGATCTTGCCGAACTTCGGATGTGGAACGCGCGTCGTGGTTTCAACCACGGCGGTCTTTTGCATCTTGGTCGAAACGACTTGGCCGACCCGCTCTTTGCGAAGTCCGCGATCGTTGCCGACGGTGGTAGTAGCTGTTGTTTCCTCGCTCATGACGTATTATTTGGCCGCGACTGCGGTTTCGGAAGTCTTGGCGGTCAGGACAGTCTCAACGCGCGCAATTTCGCGACGCAGTAATCTGATCTGGCTCGGCCTCTCTAGTTGTCCGCTTTGTTGTTGCAGTCGCAAGTGAAATATCTCTTCCTTCAACTCCCGCTTGCGGGTTTTCAGCTCTTCGCGGCTCAGGTCGCGGATTTCTTTGATCTTCATACTCGCAATGGATGGTTAGACAACAGCACGATGCCGTGTAATGAACTTGGTGCGGATCGGCAGTTTGTCCGCCGCCAGCCGCAATGACTCCCTGGCTACCGTCTCGGAGACGCCGTCCAGCTCAAACAGAATGTTGCCTGGCCGAATGGTCGCCACCCAGTATTCGGGTGCGCCTTTTCCCTTACCCATTCGGGTTTCAGGCGGGCGGGCGGTCACTGACTTATCAGGGAAAATTCTGATCCACAGCTTGCCCTTGCGTTTCATGTTGCGGGTGAGTGCAACTCGCGCGGCTTCGATCTGCGTATTGGTAATCCACGCGCGATCAAGCGTCTGCAGCGCAAAAGCACCGAAGTCGATGGTAATGTTCCGTGAAGCATTCCCTTTGCGCGACCCGCGCTGGGTCTTGCGATACTTCACACGTTTGGGCATCAGCGGCATATACGGTCTCCTTGATTAGTCTTCGTTCCAGAGTTACGCGACGGCTTCGGTCGGGGCAGCGTCGGCCTTCTTCTCAGGCTGTTGAGCATTTGCGTCCTCTTTCTTACACATCCAGCATTTGACGCCGATCTTTCCGTAAACTGTGTTCGCCTCGGCAAAGCCATAGTCGATCGGCGTGCGCAGCGTGTGCAATGGAATCTTGCCCTCCCGGTACCATTCCGCACGACTGATTTCCGCACCCCCGAGCCGCCCTGCGCAACGAAGTTTGATACCCTCCGCTCCGAACTCCATGGAAGTCTGAATCGACTTCTTCATCGCCCGCCGAAAGCTGATACGACGCTCGATTTGCAGCGCAACGTTCTCAGCGACCAATTGGGCGTCCAGTTCGGGCGTCTTGATTTCTTGAATGTCGATCTTGACGGATTTCCCGCCCGACATCTTGCTGATCTCCTCGGTCATTTTCTCAATCTCAGTGCCTTTTCGTCCAATAACGATACCAGGACGCGCAGTGTAGATGGTGACGCGGATGCTGTTCCACGCGCGCTCGATGACAATCCGGGATACCGCGGCAAGCCGCAGCTTGTCCTTTACGTACGCGCGAATCTTCAAGTCGCTATGAAGGAACTCGGGAAGCTCTTTAGGAGATGCATACCAACGTGAACGCCACTCGCGGGTGACCGCTAGACGGTAGCCAATCGGATTTACTTTTTGTCCCATACTTATTCTTGTGTGACAGCTTGTTCAGACGCGGCCTCCGGTGCCGCTGGTTTCCGTCCACTCGATTCGCCCTTGCGTCCGTCGCTGGATTTTGACTTCTTCTTCTTGCCAGCGCCCTTCCGGGGAGCGCGCACTCGCACTTCGATTTCATCCGTCAGGATAATGCGGATATGGCTGGTTCGCTTCCGAATCGGCCCGGCACTTCCCCGCGCCTTTGGCTGGGAACGTTTCATCGTCGGACCTTCTCCAACGACGGCTTCCTTTACCACGAGCTTTTCAACGCGCAGATTTGCGTTGTTCTCCGCGTTTGCAATCGCACTCTTAAGCGTTTTTGCCACCAGGGCCGCTGCCTTTCTCGGCGTGAACGCGAGCAAGTCTAGGGCGGCCGAAACCGGCAATCCCTGAATAGCGCGCGTCACTTCCCGGGCCTTGAAGGCCGAGATGCGTGCGCCTCGGTAGATGGATTTAATCTGCATGTCTGTATTGTTAATGAAATTTTTACTGTTGGGCACCGACCTTTAGTCGATCGCCTACTTTAACTGCTTCCTTGTCACCTAAATTCTGAATGAGCGCTCCGGCTATCCTGTCGCGAACGTCCACCACGCGGATCATTCCGATCACTCTTTGGTTCCGGATTACTTCGAATGGCATTCCCTGCTTTACACCATGACGCCTGCCAATATTCATGACGATCAGCGCTAGGTCTTCCTTTACGCTAACTACCATTCCATCGGTAAGCGTCGAGGTCAGCGGGGCCGCACTCGCGTTCTCAGCGGGAGCGATTCCGAGTGCCTTTGCGGACTCGCGCAGCGCAACTTCGAGTTCCAAACGTGAAACTGGGTCGCTGCCAACTGACTTCTGCTCGTGTTGGCGCACACCTTCGTATAGGCCAATGAGCGCATCTCTCATTTTTGCCTTTTCATCGCCCAAAATCTTCAGTTGTCCGAGCAACTTCAAAAGCCGATCGTCTAATTTGCCGGTTCCAAGCGCTTCAAGACGGACGCTCAACTCAGTGGCCTTGCGGCGAAATACTTCCGCCTCGCTCGAGATTGATCCGAAATTTTTCTGCAATGCAATCAAGGCAGCTTCGGCAGTTTCCAGCTTTTTGGTGAGTTCCAGATTGCTGGCCACTAACAATTCGCTCGCGAGTTTGGACTCCGTTTTTTCAAAATTTAAGTTTTTCAAAGAACCTTCCCTCTGTGCCGCCAGCTTTGAGACTGGCGCTAAACACAAACCAACTATCACTGCGGTGAGTCTTAGACTTGGGATTGAGAGTCTCATCGTATGGCGACTTGCGCGTAACGTGACTCTTTCTTCACCAAGCCGGAGCCTCGAATTCGCGTTATTTTGTCACTTTCGCGGTATGGGAACCATGCTTCTTGAAGATTCGCGTCGGCGAAAATTCACCCAGCTTGTGGCCGACCATGTTTTCCGTGACAAAAACGGAGTTAAAAATCTTGCCGTTGTGAACGAGGAAAGTGTGCCCCACGAACTCCGGTGTAATCGTGGATCGGCGCGACCACGTCTTAATCGGCTTCTTCACGGTGGCCGCATTCACCTTGTCTATCTTGTCGAAGACATGTTGGTCAACAAACGGACCTTTTTTTAGGGATCGACCCATAATTCAGTTAGCTTGGTTACGTAAAGGTTACTTCTTCTTTATCTTGCGACGTTCAATGATGAAGGTATTGCTCGGCTTGTGTTTGCGCCGGGTCTTGAAACCCTTCGCGAGCTGGCCCCACGGCGACATCGGGTGGTGGCGTCCACCGCCGCCTTTCGACTTACCCTGACCGCCACCCATTGGGTGATCGACCGGGTTCATCACCATGCCGCGCACGGTCGGACGAATACCCTGCCAGCGGCTTCGTCCGGCCTTACCGGACGAGACGTTCATATGGTCGATGTTTCCGACCTGTCCAATGGTCGCATAACAACTCACATGAATCTTTCGGATTTCACCTGAAGGCATCTTCACGAGTGCGTAGTCACCTTCCCGGTTGTTCAGGATCACTTGCTGCCCGGCGCTCCGCGCAATTTGCCCTCCACGTCCTGGCTTTAGTTCCACATTGTGAATTGCCGTTCCGAGCGGGATCGTGCGCAAGGGAAGCGCATTGCCGACCTCGGGAGCCGCACCTTCACCAGCGCTCACCTTTGCACCCACTCCCAATCCAATCGGAGCGAGAATGTATGCCTTTTCACCGTCGGCATATTGAATCAGGGCAATGCGCGCTGTCCGATTCGGATCGTACTCAATGCCGACCACCTCCGCGACCACGTCGCGTTTTTTGCGTTTGAAATCGACAATCCGGTATTTCTGCTTGTGGCCACCCCCAATGTGGCGTGTCGTAATTCGTCCGTTGTTGTTACGACCGCCGCTGCGCCGCTTAATCTCAACAAGGGACTTCTCCGGCTTTGATTTGGTAATCTCATCGAACGCCGGCAACACCTTGAAGCGGTTTGCCGGGGTGAATGGACGAAATGTTTTAAGTGCCATGACTAGGTAAAGTTATTAGGCGAGCTCGATCTTGTCACCTTGCTTCAGCGTAACGATCGCTTTTTTCCAATGGGCCTTTCGCCCGAAGGATGCGGTCCTCTCCCGCTTCTTTTTTCCAGCATAGTTACAAGTATTGACGGATAGGACCGACTTCTTGAACAGCTTCTCAACAGCGGCTTTGATCTGCGTTTTGTTGGCGCTTGGGGCCACGCGAAACACATATTTGTTCAGCTTTTCGCTGAGCAACGTGGCTTTCTCAGTCAAGCAGACAGTCTGAACGATATCGTAAAGGTCTTTCATTTCTTCGTTGTCCTTTCGGCGAGTTGGGCCAGCGCGTCGTGGGTTAGGACGATCTTTCGATAGGCCAGCAATTGCTCCGTGTTCACTTCCGCAGACGTGACGAGTTGTGCCGGCTGAACATTCCGCGCGGCTAGGTAAGTGTTCTCGTCGAACTTCGCTCCCACGATGAGCACCTTCTGCTCCGGCGTCACGGTTTTGAGAGCGGCAACGAATTGCTTGGTCTTCGGCTGCTTCACCGCAAAGTCGTCCACCATCAATATATCGCCGTGCTTGATGCGCTCGGATAGCGCCTTGCGCAAGGCGACTCGTTTCACCGACTTTGGAACCTTCTTCGTGTAGTCGCGAGGCTTTGGGCCAAATGCAACTCCGCCACCCACCCACACTGGAGAGGATTTATACCCCGCCCGGGCACGTCCGGTGCCCTTCTGGCGCCACGGTTTCGCACCGCTCAAATTCACATCCGCCTTCGACTTGGTGTTTGCGGTGCCGCTGCGTCGAGCAGCACGCATTGCTACCACCACATCATGAACGGCTTGAGTATATTTACCGTTTTCGATGACATCGATTTTGGCCTTCTTAGCAGCCTCAATAGTTAAAACTGTAGCACTCATGGATTATTTCGCTGCCTCCTTGGCTTTCTTTGCGGGACGCACGACCACATAGCTTCCAGTCGCTCCCGGAACCGCTCCTGTGATCAAGATTACCCCCTCCTCCTCGCGGACTTGGAGGACACGCAGGTTTTGCACGGTTACGCGCTCATCTCCCATGTGACCAGGCATTCCCATATTCTTCCAGATACGACCCGGCGTGGAACGATTTCCGATGGCACCATTGCGGCGATGCATCATGGAGCCGTGCGAAGCACCCTGACCCTTCATGTTGTGCTTCTTCATGACACCCTGAAAACCCTTGCCCTTGGACTGTCCGATCACATCAACCACATCTCCTGGCGCGAACTGACTGACATTCAAATCGACCGCACCCTCCAGCGTTGTCCCATCAGGCAGCCTGAATTCCCGGACGAATTTCTTCGGTTCTGATCCGGCTTTCTTGAAATGTCCGAGCAATGGTTGCGACACGCGCT
Source organism: Chthoniobacteraceae bacterium (assembly GCA_031409335.1). Taxonomy (GTDB): domain Bacteria; phylum Verrucomicrobiota; class Verrucomicrobiia; order Chthoniobacterales; family Chthoniobacteraceae; genus JANLQB01. Next base: position 5,823 of record JANNWY010000090.1, read on the forward strand.
GGGGCTTCTGTGAACCGAAACCGACTTGTACGCCACAGTAACCATCGTTTTCATCAGTCTTGATTTGCAGAGCTGTATTTCCGCCAGCCTCGATAACGGTCACAGGGGTCACTTTGCCCTTCTCGTCATAGACCCGCGTCATTCCCAGCTTTCTGCCTAGCAGTCCGATCTTCATTTTCGGTAATTCGCTCAAAGTTAGATTTTGATGGTGATATCCACGCCAGCCGGCAAGTTGAGTTTCTTCAACTCATCAACCGTCTTGGCAGTCGGCTCGATGATATCAAGCAGGCGTTTGTGGGTGCGGATTTCGAACTGCTCCATGGATTTCTTGTCCACGTGAGGCGAGCGGTTCACAGTAAATTTCTCAATCCGCGTGGGAAGCGGGATCGGACCCGCGACCTGCGCGCCAGTGCGCTTCGCGGTCTCGACAATGTCCGCCGCAGAGGTGTCGAGCATGCGAAAGTCGAATGCTTTGAGTCGGATTCGAATGCGTTGTCCGGTCATTTGGTTAGTAAGAGTGGTGAAGGGTTACGGATAGGTTCCTGGCTTTACTTGCCTTTTTGATCCAGAACCGCCGCCAATACCTGCGCGGGCACTTGCTCGAAATGCGATGGTTCCATTGAGTAACTTGAACGGCCTTTCGATAGCGAACGAATCGCCGTCGCATAGCCAAACATTTCCGCGAGCGGAACCTCGGCATTGACGATGGAGAGGTTGACCTTGTTCTCAATGCTCATGATTTTGCCCCGACGACGGTTCAGGTCACCCATGATATCGCCCTGATATTCCTCCGGTGTGCTGTTTTCGACCTTCATGATCGGCTCAAGTAGGATCGAATTCGCTTTTTTGAACCCATCCTTGACCGCAAAGATTGCCGCCATTTTGAAGGCCAACTCATTGGAATCAACGTCATGGTAACTTCCATCAATGATGTCCACCTCAACATCAATCACTGGGTACCCACCCACAACCCCGTTCAAAATCGCCTCTTCAATCCCTTTCTTACACGCGGGGATGTATTCCTTTGGAATCGTGCCGCCAACCACCTTGTTTTCGATAACCAACCCCTTGCCACGTTCAGCGGGGCGGACATCCACAACGACATGGCCATATTGACCGCGACCACCGGACTGCTTGATGAGTTTTCCTTCACCAGTCGCTTTTGCTGTGATCGTCTCGCGATAGGCAATTTGCGGTTTGCCTGAGTTTGCTTCAACCTTGAACTCACGAAGCATCCGGTCGCGGATGATTTCCAAGTGCAGTTCACCCATTCCCGCGATAATCGTCTGGCCGGTGTCTTCGTCAGTCTTAACCCGGAAAGTCGGATCTTCTTCGGCGAGCCGCTGGAGCGCGACGCCCATCTTTTCCTGATCGAGCTTGGTCTTCGGCTCGATGGACATCGAAATCACGGGGTCGGGAAAGGACGGCGGGATCAGGAAGATCGGATGGTCTTCATCACAGAGGGTATCTCCAGTGGTGACATTCTTAATACCGACGATCGCGGCAATGTCGCCGGAGTAGATGGTGTCGATGTCTTCGCGCTTGTCCGCCTGGATTTGGATGAGCCGACTGATGCGGTCGCGCTTGTTCGTGCGCGGGTTGTAAATGGTATCACCCTTGGTGACCTTGCCACTATACACGCGGAAGAAAACGAGCTTGCCAACAAAGGGATCGGTCCACAGCTTGAACGCCAGCGAACAAAACTTCGCATTGTCATCCGTGATGGCTTCCATCGGCACGGCACTATCAGGATCCTGACCCTTCGCTGGCGGGATGTCGATCGGGCTCGGGAGGTAGTCGATCACTGCATCGACGAGATATTGCACACCCTTGTTCTTAAAAGCGGAGCCACCGACCACTGGCACGAATTTGTTTGCGATCGTCTGCCGCCGAATGCCCGCCTTGAGCATCTCGATCGTGATCGGTGTCTCTTCGAGGAACGCAGTTCCGATTTCGTCGTCGAGGTCGGAGATCGCGGAAACCAATTCGTCGTAGGCTTTCTTCACCATCCCCTGCGCCTCGGCAGGGATTTCCTCGATGACGTAATTCGATCCCATCTTCTCGTCGTCGAGATAGATGATCGCCTTCTTGTTGATGATATCGTACTGCCCCTTGAGTTGATCTTCCGCACCGATCGGGATGAGCACCGGCCACGCATTCGCACCGAGCTTGGTGCGCATGTCGTTGATCGCGTTGTTAAAGTTTGCGCCCGTGCGGTCCATCTTATTGACGAACGCGATGCGCGGGACGTTATACTTCGTCGCCTGACGCCAGACGGTTTCGGACTGAGGCTGCACACCAGCCACACCGCAGAACACGGCGATCGCACCGTCGAGCACGCGGAGCGAGCGCTCCACTTCGGCAGTAAAATCCACATGACCGGGAGTGTCGATGATGTTCACCCGCATCTTGATCGCTTCGTATGCCTTGTAAACGCCGACCTCCTTACGCTGCTGCCAGAAACAAGTCGTTGCTGCGGAAGTAATCGTGATTCCCCGCTCGCGCTCCTGCTCCATCCAGTCCGTCACGGTCGTGCCTTCATGCACTTCACCGATCTTATGGATCATGCCAGTGTAGAAAAGAATTCGCTCGGTCAGCGTGGTCTTGCCGGCGTCAATGTGCGCAGCAATTCCAATGTTGCGGGTTCTTTCGAGCGGATACGCCCTGTCCGGCGAATTCGGGTTCGTGCTCACGGGTTTGGAAACAGCGGCGGACATTAGAATCGGAAATGAGCGAAGGCGCGATTCGCCTGAGCCATCTTGTGGGTGTCATCGCGCTTCTTGATTGCATTCCCCTGCCCCGCCGCAGCCTCTTTGATCTCAGTGGCCAGAGCCTTCATCAAAGGCACATTCTTGCGAGCCTGCGCATAACCAACGATCCAGCGCATCGCCAAGGCGAACTGCCGGGCTGGCGGAACTTCCATCGGCACCTGATAAGTCGCTCCACCCACACGGCGACTCTTCACTTCGAGACGCGGCTTCACGTTATCGAGCGCCTTGTGCAGCACTTCCAAAGGATCGACTGCATCGGTGCCAGTCCGGGTTTCCTCAATCGCGGTATAAACGATCCGCTCCGCGAGCGATTTCTTTCCATTCTGCATCACCGCGCTGATAAGCCGCGCCACTACCGGGCTGGCATAGCGGCCATCTAGCTTCTCTTCCTTATGAATGACACGACGACGACGAGACATGGTGAGTGGGTTTGTAAAATTCGAAGCTGATTACTTCTTCTTGCCCTTGGTTGCTTCCGCGGCAGCGCCAGCCTTCGGACGCTTCGCACCGTACTTCGAGCGGCTGCGGCGACGACCGTCCACTCCGAGTGCGTCGAGCGTGCCGCGCACGATGTGATAACGCACACCCGGTAAATCCTTCACGCGTCCGCCGCGCACCAAGACAATCGAATGCTCCTGCAAATTGTGCCCTTCGCCGGGGATGTAGGCGATCACTTCAAATCCATTCGTCAACCGGACCTTGGCGACTTTGCGCAGGGCCGAGTTCGGCTTTTTCGGCGTGCGCGTCATCACCTGCGTGCAGACACCACGGCGAAAAGGGCAATTAGTCAGAGCTGGTGATTTTGATTTCACCTTGATCTTCTTGCGTCCTTTTTTGACGAGCTGGTTGATTGTGGGCATTAAAAGTTTTCGTTGGAGTTTTTCGCTTCTGATTTTCCTCCGTCACCGGCATTACCAGAGACGAAAAACCCGCCTTGGCCTCTGGAAGCGAAGCCCTTTGGCGGCGGGGAGCGCGGACATTAGGGGAATCCGTTTGTGACGCAAGCGAATTTTCCAAGACCGCGCAGATATTTTTCCCAGCCTGCGGTGAAACGTATTTCACCTGCAAACTGCGACCCATTTTTCACGACTCCCGACGGTCTTCCGCTCGAAGACTCGCCAGCCATTGGCCGGGAGTCGCGAGAGCGCGTCGAACGCGAGAGCGCGAAAAGGGGCGGGACGTTTATGCGAGTGCTCAATGCACGGCAAGAACAATTTTGGAAAAACTTTCAGGGGGAGCCCTGCGTGGGTTGCGTTCCCGGGAAACATCCCCGCGCTACAAATCGCGATGCTTGCCTCCTTCGCGAAGCGCGATGCGCCATCAGAAAAACAAAACGCCGGAGCGTTTCCGCTCCGGCGTTTTCGATGAATGAACGATGACGCCGCTTTAGAAAACAACGCGCACGCCGACCCGCACCTGGGCGCTGTCGTCGCTGCTGCCGGCCCATGTGTAGCGGCCTTCGGCAAAAAGGCCGAGCTTCTGCGGCGACACGCGGTATTCGAGGCCGCCACCGGCGCCGAAGGTCCCGGATGTTTCGCCGTTCGTCTGCACGCCGCCGGCGGCGAAGACGTAGGGCACGAGGCACGAAGAATCGATCGGGTATCGCGCGATGAGGCGTCCGTCGATGTTCCAGACAGCGCTCGAGTCGCCATCATAGAGGTTGCCCTCCACGCCGACGCCGAGATACCGCATGAAGAAATAGTTGATTGCGAGACCGCCACCGAATCCATCCCCGTGTGCGGATGAGCGGCTGTCGGTGTAGCTGCCGAAAATGTCGAGTTGGAGTTCGACATCCTTGATGCACGGTTCGGCCATGCCTTTGTAATCTTTACCGCTGGCCATGGGCTGCCCGGCAAATGTGACGGTGGTGAGTGCAAGCGCGGAGAGTGCGCAAATTACGATGGTTTTCATTTCAGGTTGGTTTGGTTTGATAGCGCGGCAATTGCGACGCTGGGTTGTTTCGCTAACGCGGTGAAGTTTTTGTGTAAAGGGAAAACTCCGACGCGGGCAGCGAGGGAAGCCTTTCCCGTGCTCAAGGAAACGGAACTTTCGGCTTTTTTCACATCGACGGATTTTCCGTTTGTCTTTCGATCGACCCACCGTAATGTCGCGCCCCTCTTTTCCCGTAATGCTCCGCTCGTCGCCAGAGTTAAAGATTTTCACCGGTTCCGCGCATCGCGAACTGGCGCAGCGGATTTGCACGTTCATCGGGGTCCCGCTGGGAGACGCGACGGTGGCCTCGTTTCCCGACGGCGAGACGTTTGTGAAGATCAATGAAAACATCCGCGGTCGCGATGTTTTCCTCGTGCAGCCGACGTGCCCGCCGACGAATCAAAACTTGATGGAACTGCTCATCATGGTGGATGCGGCGCGGCGTGCGAGCGCGGCGCGGATCACGGCGGTGATTCCATTTTTCGGCTATGCCCGGCAGGATCGGAAAGATCAGCCGCGCGTGCCGATCACGGCAAAGCTCGTCGCGAATCTGCTCACGGCTGCCGGGGTGGATCGGGTGCTAACGATGGATTTGCACGCGCAGCAAGTCGCGGGATTTTTCGATATTCCCGTCGATCACCTTTTCGCGTCGCCGGTATTGCTGCGATACCTTCGGACAAAAGAACTCGCCAATGCGATTGTCGTGTCACCCGATGTGGGCGGATTGAAAATGGCGTCGGCGTACGCACAGTCGCTCGGGATCGGACTCGCGATCGTAGCGAAGCGGCGGGTGAGCCCGACGGAAACGGAGGCGCTCAATATCATCGGTGAGGTGGATGGGAAGGACGTGATCCTCGTGGATGACCTGACGGAGACTGCCGGCACGCTGACGAGCGCGGCGAAAATGTTGAGGGAAAACGGTGCGAGGAGCGTGATTGCGGGAGTTTCGCACGCGGTATTGTCCGACCTCGCGATCGAGCGGCTGAACAAGTCGGACATCAAAGAGTTGATCACGACGAACAGCGTTCCCGTGCGTTCCGGTGAAGGTTTTCCGATCACATCGCTGTGCATCGCGGAATTGCTTGGCGAAGGCATCAAGCGCATCCACGATGACGAATCTGTCAGTTCCCTTTTTGAGATCAAAAAACACGAAAAAGAATAGCCATGGCAAAACAACTAAAACTATCGGCGCAGACTCGTTCCACCGTGGGACGTTCGGCGGTTAACAAAATCAAGGCGCAGGGACTCGTTCCGGCGACCATTTACGGCGGACACGACAAGCCGGTGAATCTCTCGCTGAACAAGCGGGAAATCTCGACCCTGCTCTCGCGGGCAACCAGTGAGCACGTGCTGGTCGATCTCGAAATCGTGGACGGCGCGCAGAAAACCAGCCGCCTCGCGTTGATTCAGGAAGTGCAGCATCACCCGCTCAGGCGCGATGTGTTGCACGTCGATTTCCACGCCGTCCGGGCGGATGAAAAGCTGCATGCGGAAATCCCCGTCGAACCGTTTGGCGAGCCTTCCGGCGTGAAAAATTTCGGCGGCATTTTGGAAATCGCGCTGCACTCGCTCGAGGTCGAGTGTCTGCCAAAGGATTTGCCGGACTTGATTCGCATCGACGTGACGGCGCTGAATGTCGGCGAGGCGATCCATGTGAAAGACATCACGCTTCCCGACGGCGTCTTGGCCCGCGCCGATGGCGATCTCACCGTCGTCCGCGTGGCAGCTCCGAAGGTGGAAATCGAGCCTGTGGCCGCCGTTGCTGCCGCCGGTCCGGAAGTCATCAAGGAGAAGAAGGAAGACGCCGCGAAACCCGGTGCTGCTGCCGCCGCGAAACCCGCTGGCGACAAGAAATAATCCCGCTCAAACCGGGACGCTCGATGAATGTCTTCGCTGTCTGCACCTCCGTGTTTCCGCCTCCTCGTGGGGCTGGGAAATCCGGGACGCGAGTATGCCGAGACGCGGCATAACGTGGGCTTCATGATCGCCGACCGCCTCGCGGCAAAAAGCCGCGCTGTCTTCCGCACCGAGCGAGACTGGAAAGCGTCCATGTCCAAGTCCGACGATCTATTGCTCTGCAAGCCGCTCACCTTCATGAATCTGAGCGGTAAATCCGTGCGCGCCGTGAGCGACTTCTACAAGATCGCTCCCGCGGAAGTCCTGGTCGTCCTCGATGACACGGCCCTTCCGCTGGGGCGGCTGCGGATTCGCCCCGAAGGCTCGGCTGGCGGTCATAACGGTCTCAAATCCGTGATCGAGCACCTCGGGACGAATGCGGTGCCAAGATTGCGCATCGGAATTGGTGAGGCGGAGCCGGGCGAGGCGATTGAGCATGTGCTTGGGCGTTTTGGCTTGGAGGAAAAGCCCGCCTTGGAGCAAAGTCTCGAACGCGCTGAGGCGGCGATCGCTTGTGCGATGGAGCGCGGACTGCAAGCCGCGATGAATTCTTACAACTAACAAAACCAACCAAACTCATATGAAAAATCGTTACGAAGGACTTCTCGTCCTCAACATCAAAGGCAACGAAGACGGCGCGAAAGAAGTGATCGAGCGCCTCGAAGGGGAATTCAAAAAAGAGAAGGCCGACGTGGAGCAAGTCCAGCGTCTCGACCGCCGCAAATTCAGCTACGCCGCAGGTGCGCTGGACAGCGGCTACTACGTGAATTTCATTTTTCAAGCCGAGCCCGCCGCGTTGACCAAACTGAAGGCGAAATTCCAGCTCGACGAGCAAGTCTATCGGCAGAACTACCTCAAGCTCCGCGCGAAAAAGGCTGCGAAGGCTGTGAAGGCTGAAAAGGCTGCGTAGTCCGCAGGCGCTTCCACACTTCAAAGTCATCCACTGATATGGCGAGTCTGAACAAGGTCATGCTGATCGGGAATCTGACCCGCGATCCCGAGATCAAATACACGCCGAAAGGCACCGCCATCGCGGACATCGGACTTGCGGTAAACCGGACCTACTCGACGGATTCCGGCGAGAAGCGCGAAGAAGTCACGTTCATCGACGTGACGCTGTGGGGCCGCGTCGCGGAAATTGTCGGGGAGTATTGCAAAAAGGGGCGTCCCCTTTTTGTGGAAGGCCGGCTTCAATTGGACACATGGGACGACAAACAAAGCGGACAGAAGCGCAGCAAGCTCAAAGTGGTGGGCGAAAACATCCAGTTGCTCGGCTCCCGCGAAGGCGGTGCCGGAGGCAGCGGTGGTGCCGGTGGTGAATCAAGCGAAGGCGGGCGCCCGGAAGCCCGTTCGTCGAGTTCCTTCAAAAAGCCAGCATCCCCACCGCCGCGGCCAGCCGCTGATCCGGATTTGGACACGGAAGGCGACGACATTCCTTTTTGAGCCTCCCGAAGCAGTGATTCAGTCAGTCAAGAATGGCGTCTCCGGACGCCATTTTTTCTGTCGCCTACCGGCCCTGCGTTTTGCGGAGCGTGTAGGCTCCTTTGGCGATCATTTGGGCGATCGTCGTCTTCAAAAGTCGGGCGTCTTTGATCGCGTTTGCCGATGAAACCCGCAGTTCGTTCGTCACCCACGTGTTCTCGCTCCCGACGGTGCCCATCCGCAATTCACACGACATCCCGATCGCGTAGGTATTGATCGTGATATTCAAAGTCCCATATTCACTCGCCTTTCCCACCTGCGGACCCGACGGAAGCGGCTGAATATCGTAGCCCTTGAAAAGCTGGCCGAAACAATACGTGGCGAAGTCCTGAAGTTCGACCGTCGGATCTTTCAGCCCGAGCCGCGCCTTGCTGCCGATGATGACGACATCCACCGTGCTGAAATGCTGGATCTTCAGCAAATTGGGATACTTCGCCCGAATCGCCGGCACATCGACCTCCATCTGTTTCGGGGGAGCCGCCGGCGTCACTGGCGCGGATAAAGTAACGGGCATCACCTGCGCGGGCAGCGCCGAGGACTCAGGCGGCGGAGCGACCGTTTCGCCATCGGCTTCCGGCTCGGCGTGCAGCGGGATGGACGCTCCGGCGATCACTACAGACAGCGTCGCGCAGACGACTTTCCCGATGCGCAGCGCGCGCGGGACGATCGATGTGTGTTTGTGATTTTGGAAGCTGAACGGCAAGTGAAGCAAAAGTGGGTAGAGGCTGGTCGAAAGCGGCATTCCGGCTGGATTGCAGCCGTTACGATCCCTTAGCAATTTGAGTTCCCGGTAGCGGGGCGAAAAGCGTTGGCGACGGTTGTTCTGTCATCGAATGGTTATCCGGGGGGGATTTCCGCGCAGACTGTAGCGCGCGCGTTTCGTTGTTCAAGAGATTCGCGATAAACCTTCGCACCGCAAGAACGAGCTCCCGGATTGGCCAACCGAATCGCGGTCGAACTTGCGCAGCGCGATGCCAGGGTGTTGCTTCCGCGGGTGGCATCCTTCCAACTTTTGGGCCGCCGATTCCCCGTCTGACATTGAGCAATCCAGATTTTCATCACCGCGCACTGCGCGTTTTCGCCGCGATCACTTCGGCGCTGCTCCTGCTTGCAAATAGTCCGCTACAGGCGGGCAACTATGCGCAGGCCTTCACAGGCGCCACCGTCGGTTCGACGGTCTTGGGCGATGGCACCACGATCGCTTCGTCATCGAGCACCGGAGCGGTCGCGATTTGGGCGCAGAATAACAAGGCGCTTTTCCTGCAAACCGCGAGCGGAGGCAGTTCGGCCTCGTGGAAATTTGCCGACCTTGATCCGGGAAAAGCGATCCAGTCGTTTGATGCAACCTTCACCGCCGGGACCTACCGGACCAGCGCATCCGCCACCCCTGGCGCCGGCTGGTCGCTGAATTTCGGGCCGATTCCCGCTGGCAACGGCACCGGTGATGGAGGCTTCGTGGTGCCGAATGGCATCTTCATCGCGTGGGATGTTTTCAACAACGGCAGCGGCGACAATCCCTCGATCGAGGTCTTCTGCAACAGCGTGAGCGTGGGCAATTTCCCTTCCGCCACACTGACCGATTCGCCACTGCCCGACAGCGGTGGTTTCACGCTGACAAATCCGGTCACCGCTGGCACGACCGCGCCGATTGCCCCGACCGCGAACGCAGCCTCGGTCGAGGCGGCGATGCGGCTGATCGCAGGGTGGGAAGCGGTTACGGTCAGCGGTGCGGGAACCATCGGCTCGCCTTGGGTCGTCAATCATGGCGTGGTCGGTGCCTATTCCGATCCCATCAGCGATACGATCGGAATGGTGCCTGCGAACTCCGCTGTCACCGTCGCCAAGATCGTGCTCGGAAACGCCACCGCGAACGAGCAATGGAAATTCACGCAGCTCGCCTACCGCGGACGCGCGGTGTCGATCCACTGGGACTACGATGGGCTGGACGTCACCGTGAATGGCACCCCGGTTTTCACGAACCTCCCGACGCCGGGATTTGTGCCCGCAGCAGGCTACAAGTTCGCCTTCTCGTCGCGCTGCGAACCCTCCAACACGATGGATTTTTTCCTCGATAACGTCACCCTGGCGACCACGCAGGCAGTGCCCATCGAGACCGGCGGTCCGGTGATCTCGGAGTTCATGGCTGAGAATGCCAGCACCCTCGAAGATGAAGATGTCGATTCCCCGGACTGGATCGAGATCTACAACGGGCAAAGCACCGCCACAAATCTGGCTGGCTACCGCCTTACCAATCTCCAAGGCAATCACACCCTCTGGACGTTCCCTTCGATCACCCTCGCACCGTATGCCTACAAAATCGTGTATGCGTCCGCGAAAAACCGCACGATTGCCTCTGGCCAGCTTCACACCAATTTCACGCTGCAAAAGGAGGCCGGCTACCTTGCGTTGGTCAAGCCCGATGGAGTCACGATCGCGACGCAGTTGACCTACGGCCCACAGTTCGAGGACGTCTCATTTGGCGAGAAAGGACTGGCGCGGACGCTGGGCTACTTTCAAGCACCGACTCCCGGCCAGAAGACGGACTACAACGCAGCTCAAGCCACAAACGGGCCGGCGGAAGACGTCGTGTGGTCGCGCGTCGGCGGCATCATCACCGGAGCGACGGTCGTGACGATTGCCTCGCCGCTCACGGCAGGGTCCGTCGTGCGTTACACGCTCAATAACTCCGAGCCTAACAGCGCATCCGCTATTTACAGCGCGCCGTTCAATGTCACCGCGAGTACGAATCTCCGCGCCAGGGTGTTCACTCCAGGCATGCTGCCGGGCGCGGTGAGCAGCCGGACATTCCTGCTCATCGACTCGTCACTCACGAATTACAGCGGTCCAGGCCAGGCATTCAGCTCGAACATTCCGGTCATCGTCTTCGACAGTTTCGGCACCGTGCTCGACGGTGAAAATGGCGGCGTGCGTCCCGATCGCTACACCTACGCCGTGGTCATCGACAAAGACCCACTCACCGGGCGCGCGAGCCTCACGGGCATTTCCGATTTTCAAGGCCGCGGAGCCACCCATGTCCACGGCGAAAGCTCCGCGGGTTTCGCGCAGCGATCGTATAACTGGGAGACTTGGGACAATGACGGCCAGGACAAGGATGTCAGCCTCCTCGGAATTCCCGCAGGCTCGGACTGGGTGTTGCACGGACCGTTCTCAGACAAGTCATGCATGAGAAATCACCTGGTCTTTTCCATGATGAACGAAATGCGAACCGACTATCTCGCCTCGCGGTCGCGGTTGGTCGAAGTGTTCTTCAATCAGGGAGCCGGGCAGCCCGTCAGCTATGCGGACTATCGCGGCGTCTATACGCTCTTGGAAAAGGTCACGCGCGGGAAGAATCGCGTGGATGTTGCAAAGCTGAATGATCTCGTCACCAGCCCTGCCACTCTCAGCGGCGGATACATTTTCAAGCGCGACAAAGACGATGCCGGAGCGACCCCATGGACGACGTCGGGACCGTTTAGCATCGGAATGCAGTCCCACGAGCCAGGCATCTACATCCCGTCGCAACTCAACGCTCTCTCGACCTACATCAACAACTTCCAGACGGCACTCAACGGCGCAAGCTTTGCCGACCCGGCGAGCGGTTATGCGGCGTGGATGGATGTCTCGTCGTTTATCGATGGCCAGCTCGCGGTGGAGCTGACCAAGCAGATCGACGGCTATGTCTTCAGCACCTACTGGCACAAAGACCGCGCCGGCAAGATTCGCGCGGGACCCATCTGGGATTTCAATATCGCGCTGGGCAACGCAAACTACGCGGAAGGCGAACGGGCGAACGGATGGAACTATGACACGGTTGGCGTAAATTCGCTCGGCGTCGGCGGGCTTTGGTATCCCAGGCTGCATCAGGACGCATGGTATCGGTTGCGAACATTCGATCGCTACTGGGAATGGCGCCGGTCGGTCGTGGCCACTGCGGCTTTTTCAGCTCGCGTGGATGCCGAGGTGGCGGCTTTGTGCGACGGCGGAAATCCGGCGCTTGTTACCGCGACCTCATCCACATCCATCCAAAGCCCTGCCGCGCGGCATTTTCGCAAGTACGTGGCGGGCTATCCCGGCATGGGCTCCAATCTTCTCGGAGGAGACTACTGGCCGAATCCGCCGGGGTTTGCATCGCGCACGACCTTCAAGGCTGAGATCGACTACCTGAAGAACTGGATGACTACCCGGCTCGCATGGATGGACGATCAAAACTATACCGGGACCGTGATCTATCGTCCGCCGAATTTCAGCCGCTACGGCGGAAACGTCGCCACCGACTACCCACTCACGATGAGTGCCTACACCGGCACGCCGCCCGCGGGCTTCACCTATGCCACGGGCTCCATTCGCTATACCCTTGATGGCAGCGATCCGCGTGGCTTGAACAACGCGCCCTCTCCCACCTCGCTCACGTACGCTACACCTGTTGCTCTAGGTGGATCGGTGGTCGTCAAGGCGCGGCTGTATAACTCCGTCTCCGCAAGATGGTCCCCGCTGTCGTCCGGCATTTTCGTGGTCAATGCCGTCGTGGCCGGCGCCGCGAATATCGTCGTCTCCGAATTGAACTACGATCCTGCTCCACCGACCGCCGCCGAGATCGCCGCCGGTTTTACCTCAGCCAATGACTTCGAATATGTCGAACTGCTCAACGTCAGCGGACAAAATGTCGATCTCAGCAATTGCCAGTTCACGGTCGGCGTGACGTTCGATTTCTCGATCGCCGATCCGACGACGCTCACCGTCCCGGCTGGCGGGCGCGTCGTGCTCGTCGATAACAAGAGCGCCTTCCTGTTCCGCCATGGAAACAATCCCGCGGTGAAGATCGCAGGCGAGTATTCCGGCAACCTGAACAATGGCGGCGAACGGATCGTCCTGCTCGCCGCGAATAGCGCGGTCATCGCGGACTTCACCTACGCAGTCGCGGAGCCATGGCCGGTCGCTGCGAGCGGACCCGGTTACAGCCTCGTGCTGAACAACCCCGCGGCAGGCATCGACTACACTAGCGCTGCCAACTGGCGCTCCAGCGCGCAAAACGGTGGCACCCCGGGACTCGCGAATGGGTCGGCATTTTCCGGCCAGGCCGATGGCGATACCGACGGGGACGGTGCGAAGGATTTCTTCGAATACGCGAGTGGCTCGGACATGAACAGCGCGGCGTCCAGCTATCTGCCCATCGTTGCGATCGCGCCATTCAGCCTTATCACCGGCACGGAAAACTTTCTCAAGATGGAGTATCGCCGGAACCTTTCGGCGGATGGCTTCACCTTCCTCGTCCAGTGCAGCGATGACCTTGCGACGTGGACGGGTGGCCCATCCGTGGTGACCTATGTCGGCACCCACAACAATGGCGACGGGACCGCGACCGTGACCTATCGCAGCACGCTGCCGGTTTCATCGGCCGGGCCGAAAATGTTCATCCAACTTGTCGCCCAGCCGTAAGGCTGTCGCGAATCCCTTCAGACTCACGGAGCCGGCACTGGCGTGCCCGTTTCAAAGACGCGGAAATTTGAATTCCCGACTGGACCGACGGCGTCGTTGGCAGGACCCGGCGTGAGTTGCACTGGGGAGCCTGAAACGATGATCGAACCGAATTCCTGCGCTGCGGCACCGAACGGATCGTTCGCGAAAACACCGCCATTGAGGACGAGGCGCGCGATCTTGGAGACAATTCTGGCGGAATCGGTCGTGGCGGAAATCACCCGATCGTCGTCGTCGCCGAAATGTCCGTTCAGGCCTGCTGTAACACCGGCCACGATGTTGGAATCGATCAGCGCGCCCGTGCCGCCCGTGGTCCTACCGATCGTCACGACACCGATTTGCGCGTCGGGATTCACGGGCACACCGTCGATGTCGTAGCCAGCAAGAATATCGACGGTGACGATCGAGTTCGTCACGGTGAGTCTGCCAATCGCGACGGCGAGCGCGTCGGTCGCCGGGCGGAGTCGTCCCGCGGCACTGATCGTGGCAAGGTCGGCCCCGTCCTCGCTCTCGTTGATGTCGAGAATGCTGATCGTGCCGATATTGCGCGCGGCGGCGAGCAGACCGGCGCGATTGCCGCTGCCTCCTTTCAAACCGCCGCTAATATTGATGCTGCCGAGATCGCCGACTGCCGCGACGAGCCCGCCGCTCCCCGTTCCCGATCCACCCAAGATGGATCCGCTGATCTCCGCGCTTACGATCCCGCCGGCGCGGACCTGACCGGAGTAGGTGCCATCGCCGCCGATGAGATTGCCGGTGATCGTTAGCGCGCCGAGAATGCCGCTCAGATAAATCTGGCCGAATTCCTCAATGCCCGCGCCAGCGCTGTCGAAGTTGCCATCGTTCCCGATGACGTCTCCGCGCACGGTCAGAGCGGCGAGATCTCCACCGATCGAAATCTTGCCCGCCTCATCCGTTGCACCGCCTGCGATGTCCCCATTGATCACAATCCTGCCTGCATCCAGCGCGGAGCCGATGCCTCCGCTAAACAGGCCGCTGCCCGCGACGATGCCGCCGACCGTGGCGCTGCCGAGATTTCCAGAGCTGAAAATCGTGCCGGAATTCGCACCGCCACCGCCGTTCAGACGGCCCACGACGACGACCGCTCCCAGATTGCCCGCTTCGAGTTCGCCGTCGGTTTCGATGATTCCGCTCGATTGTCCGCCACCGCCGTTGACAGCGCCGCCAATGCGCACCGTGCCGAGTTTTCCACCGCTGATGATGGAGCCCGAAAACTCGCCCGCGCCACCGTTCAGATTGCCATCGACGATCACGCTGCCGATGCCCTCGGTGCTTTGGACGGTGCCGGAATTTTCACCCGCACCACCCTGAATCCGGCCCTGCACCACGACGCGCACGATCGCGCCGCCAGTCACGCCGGTATCGGTCACCACATTCTCGCCGGACACGCTGCCGGAATCCGTGCCCGTGCCGCCGATGATGTCGGTGTCCACCGTAACGAGTTGGATCGTGCCAAAGGCGACGACCGCGCCAGACTTCGTCGCGCCACCACCGCGGATCGAGCCAACGACGCGGACATTCTCGATGTCGCCGCCGGAAAGCACGACGCCCGCGCGTTCCGCGCTGCCGCCCTGAAGATCGCCGACAATTTGGACGCTGCCAATGCCTTGCAGGCTGCCGATCGCGCCGCTCTGCACGCCGACGCCGCCAGAGACGGAGCCGCCGACAAAAATCGTTTCGAGAAAACCATTCGCGCCGACGGTCCCCGACTCCAGGCCCGCGCCGCCGACGATCGAGCCACGGATCGTCAGCGTGTCGATCGTGGCGCGGGAAAGGATCGCGCCACTCTGCCGACCGTCATCGCCGACTATGCTACCGGTAATCACGATTTTTCCGACGCCGCTCTTGCTTCCCACGACTCCACTTTGAAGTCCGTCGCCGCCCGTCAGATTCCCGTCGATCCTCAAACTCCGAATGACACCGTCCGCCGCGACAATCCCCGACAGCGCCTGCACGCCTCCGGTAACATCGTCCGTCGTCGCGGAAACGATATCGCCTTTGGCAAGGATCGCACCGCTTCTCGCACCTGCGCCGCCCTTGATGAGTTGGGACACGGTGACGTTGTCGATATTGCCACCGCTGCCGATCGCACCACTGGAGTTGCCGGCTCCACCGAGCAATTGGCCTTCGAGCAGGACGGTGCCGAGCTTGGTAAAGCTGGCGATCGTGCCGGATTCCTTGCCAGTGCCACCTTCGACATCTCCGCTGATTTTCGCAAAACCAAAGACATCCGCCGCGAAGATGCGCCCGCTGCGAAATCCGCCACCGCCGTTCACTTCTCCATCGACGGTGATCGCGCCCAGCTTGCGCTCGGTGATGATGTTTCCCGATTCAATCCCCGTGCCACCCACGATGTCGCCGCCAACGTGCGCCGTCCCGATCGCACCCTTCGCGTAGATCGTTCCGCTGTGCTTCCGCGCACCGCCGATGAGATCGCCGCCGATGTCGAGCGTGCCGATCTGCCCATCGAGATCGAAAATGCCGCCGCTCACGAGAATGCTCACATTGTTCAAGTCGCCGATCGATCTCAGCGTGCCGATTTTGCCGACGAAGCTGCTCCGGAGAATGTCAGTCGCACCGATGCCCATGCTATTGACGCGGAGGGTGGCGATGGAGCCGTCCGTCGAATCCGCGTCGCCGACTTGAATGCGCCGCAGGTCGCCGAAAATCCGGACCGTGCCGAGGTCGAGATCGGCTGCATTGAGAAAACCGACATCGCCGCCAGTGATGGTGATGTCCGCGCCGTCGAAGGCTGGATTGCCCGTGAGCCGCAGCTCCGCGAGTCGGCCAAGTGCGAAATTCGCCGCGGCTTGAAGGTCCGCAAGGGTTCCTTTGCTGACGTTCACTGTGATGCCTCCCACAGACACCGATGCCGGCGCGATGCGGCTTTCGAGGGGTTCGATCGAGGGGGTGAAACGGAAGCCGGAAGTTTTCATCGTGGTTGGGAAATCGTGTCGGTCAAATGCCGGGTTTTGCAATCGTCAAATTCTGCACTGAAGGCCGTGAACCCAATTATTCGCGCGCACCAGCGGGCTTTCGGAGCGCTGTGGTTCCATCTCTTGCTATCCTTCGCGTCTCGCCCTATTAATCGCCACATATTTCATGACTGGATTGCTTCCGCCAAACGAGACCAAACGACTCGACGCACTGATCCGTTATGGGATTCTCGATACCCCCGCAGAGCAGACGTTCGACGACTTCGCCTTTCTGGCCTCGGTCATCTGCGACACGCCGATCGCTTTGATGTCGCTGGTGGACAGCAGCCGCCAGTGGTTCAAGGCTCGCGTCGGACTCGATGTCTCGGAAACGCCGCGCGAACATGCCTTCTGTGCGCACACGATTCTCGGGGAGGACGTGATGATCGTGGAAGACGCGACCTGCGACGCGCGCTTCGCGGAGAACCCACTGGTGACTGGAGATCCGCGCATCCGATTTTATGCAGGCGCACCCTTGCTCGATGGAAAGGGGAATGCGCTCGGCTCGGTCTGCGTGATCGACCGGAAGCCGCGACAACTCGCCGCGCATCAGAAATTGGCACTCCAGGCACTGGCGCGCCAAATCATCGCCCAATTGGAACTACGCCGGACCAGCGCGGAACTCGCGGACGCGCTGACAGACATCAAGACGCTGCAAGGCCTGCTCCCGATCTGCTCCCACTGCAAGGCGATCCGCAACGATTCCGGCTACTGGCAGGGCGTCGAATCCTACGTCACAGCCCACACCGAAGCGGACCTCACCCACGGCATCTGTCCGGACTGTCTCAAGACCCATCACCCAATGGCATTCGAGAGTCTTCGCGCTGCTGGCAAAGTGTAGGGAAGCGAGCCGTCGCAGTCGGATATTTGGAAGCCGCTATTTGCTGCCCGGTTTCACCGCCGGAGTGCCAGCCAGATCGGGCGGAAGATTGTCCGCCTCGAAGGTCTCCGCGTTCAGTTTCGCCAGCGAAATAAACGGGCAGCCAAAATCGGGAAGTTTTCCCCCGCTGCGATCCACCAGCGTCGCCACCGCCGCCACCACGCCGCCGAGCCCGCGCACGATATCGACCGTCTCCTGCACGCGCCCGCCGCGCGTCACCACATCCTCCGCCACGATGAATCGCGTGCCCGGCTCGATCTTAAAACCGCGCCGCAGCACCAGCCCGCCCGCATCATTTTTCTCCACGAAAATGTGCGGCATTCCCAGCGCACGCGCGATTTCATGGCCGACGATGATCCCGCCGAGCGCCGGCGAAATCACCCGATCCGCGTCGATCCCGCGCAGCTTATCCGCCAGCGCCGCGCACACGCGTGCCGCGATCTGCGTGTGCTGGAGCAGCAGCGCGCATTGAAAAAACTGCCGCGAATGCAGCCCCGACCGCAGCACGAAATGGCCGTCGAGCAGCGCGTTGGTTTCACGAAAAAGAGCGAGGACTTCGGAATCGGAAAGCATGGGATTCATGTTCAGGGACTCTTTTAGCCACGGACAAACGCGAATGAACACGGCTAAATATACTGCGTGCGCTCACGCAGATGCGCGACTAGCCCCGGCTTTCGCGCGCGCGGCGGAGGGCGCTCTGGCGTTTGAAAAAACGGCGGCGGCGTTCGTCGATGAAACCTTCGTCGTAGATGCGGCGCGCGAGTTCGTGGAAGCCGTCGGCGAGTTCGGCGACGCTCATGCCGCGGGGTTGGTAGTTGATGTCGAAAAGGGTGCAGAGTTCCCACGCATCGGGGGTGAGGATGCGGCCTTCCGCGAGGAGGCGATCGTAAAGCGGCGCGCCGGGAAAGGCGGTCATCACGGTGATCTGGACTTCGTAAAGGCCGGTCTCGCGCACGAAGTCGAAGACGGCGTCGAATGAAGTGCGATCGGTGCCATCGAGGCCAAGGACGAAGCAGCCATTGACGGTGATGCCGGCGTCCTGGATGGCGGCGATTGCGCGGAGGTAATCGTCGAGTTGTTTGCGTTTCCAGTTGGCTTTGTGCTCCAGCCCTTCGAGCGCGGTGGAAGTCGGGCTTTCCAAACCAACGAGGATTTGCGCGCAGCCCGCGTCTTTCATCAGCGCAAGCAACTCGGGATCGCGAGCCACGGAAACATCGGTCTCGGTGAACCAGCGCAAACCCTCGGGGATGAGCGCGCGGGCGAGTTCACGGCCATGCGTTTTGTCGGCGAAGGTGTTGTCGTCGGCGAATTCGATGAACGGGTGCGCCCACGCTTCCTTGATGCGGTGAATCTCGGCGATGACGCGCTCGATGGGTTTGGTTTTGAAGCGCGGATTCAGCCGGATGGACGCGCCGCAGAAGTCGCAATTGTACGGGCAGCCGCGCTGGGTCTGGACGGTGATGCGATTGTAGCGCGAGACATCGAGGAGGTCGTAGCGCGGCATCGGCGCGTGGCGGAAATCGAAGTTGTGCGCGCGGGCGTCGTAGCGCGGCTGGAGCTGCCCGGCTTCGAGATCGGCGATGAGCTGCGGCCACACGCTTTCGCCTTCGCCGATGACCACCGCGTCGGCGTGCAGCGCGGCCTCATCTGGCCGCGCGGTGACGTGCAAACCGCCGAGCACGACGCGCACTCCTGCCGCTCGGTAGCGGTCGGCGAGCGTGTAGGCTTCCTTGATTTGCGCGGAGAAACTGCTGATCGCGACGACCTCGAAATCGCCCGGCAGTTCGGTGAGTTGATCGGGCTCGGGGATATCGAGATAGCGCACGTCGTGGTGCTCCGGCGTCATCCCGGCGAGCGTGAGCAGGCCGAGGCTGGGCAGCGATGCGACGACTTTGCTGCGCTCGACGAAACCCGGCAGATTCAGGCCGAGCGCGAGCAGTTCCTCGTTGCGACAGCGCACGCCGCTCATCGCGAGCAGGCCGATTTTCATCTGCCGAAAAGCACGCAGAGAATGCCGGTGAGCACGCCGCCGACGGGGATGAAAAACAGGTGCCGCCACGGCTTCCGCCAGGCACAGAGAAAGCACACCGTCGGCATCGTCACCGCGCCGCAGATCAAGGCCCAGAGCGCCACGGCGTCGAACGGCGTCCGGATCGGAGTGATGTGATGCGTGAAGGCGAAGATGGCATTCACGAACGCGAGTCCGAAGAACGAAATGTGGCCGAGGCGCGTGAGCCGGCGGCGGTGGCTGGCGTAACCGCCCATCCAATCCTCGCGGGTAAAATAGATGCCGATGATCGCGCCGCTGACGACGCCGAGGAGCATCCCGATCCAGACGACGGTGAGCATGGTGGTGGTGATGTGGCTCATGATTGGGATTTGGAAAAAAGGTGAACGACGTTGCTGCCGCCGAAGCCGCTGCTGTTGTTCATCGCGATCTCGATCGGATGATCCGCGGTGTGGCGCGGGAGGTTGAGTTCGGGGCAGTCGGTCTCCGCGAGATGCGCCTGGCCGGGGATGAAGCCGCCTTCCAGCGCGAGCACACAGAGCGCGGCTTCGAGCAAGCCGGACATGGAAAGCGCATGGCCGGTGAGCGCCTTGGTACTGCTCACCGGCGGACGCCATTTTCCAAAAACGCTGTCGATCGCCACGGCTTCGGCGCGGTCGCCTTGCGGCGTGGAGGTGCCGTGGGCGTTGATGTAGCCGACCAGTTCTGGCGCGAGTTTTGCATCGAGCAATGCGAGGCGCATGGCATCCGCGATGCCGCGTCCCTCCGGGTGCGGCATGGCGATGTGATGGCCGTCGCACGCCTGTCCCCATCCGGCCATCGCCGCCTGCGCGCGAATGCCACGACTCGCCGCCGACGCAGCATTTTCCAGCACGATCGCGACTCCTCCGCCGGTGGGAACGAAGCCATCGCGCTCGCGATCGAACGGGCGCGAGGCACTGTCGGGATCAGGGTTTTCGCTCAGCGCGCCCATGCCGGTGAAAGGCAGCGCGCTCTCCGCGTTCAAGTCTTCCGCCGCGACGACGATCATCCGCTGCTGCCGCCCGAGCCGGATTTCATCCAGCGCAAAACCGAGCGCGTGACTGCCCGACGCGCACGCCGAACTAAAGCCGCAGCACGCGCCGCGAATGCCCAGCGCGGCACCGAGATGAAAGTTCAACGCACCAGCGACGGAGCTGACGACCGCGTGCGGATGCGCCCGCCGCCAGCCGCTCGCCTCCAGCTTTTTGAAATGCTGGAACTGAAATCGCGGCGACCCGCCCGACGCACAGTAAAGCCCGGTGCTCCCATCGCTGAAGTCCGCGCCAGCGAGGCCGGCCTCCGCGAGCGCCTGCCGCACCGCCGCGAGCGCATACACGCCGCTCGGCGGCATCGGCTGCACCACGGCCGGATCGAGATCGAATTCCGCGGGCCAAATCCAAGCAGCAGGATTTGCATCGCTCACATCGAAGCCGCACAAAATCCCCGCGACCTTCGTCGGAAGATCGACCCCAGGCACCGCCTGCCAGGGCGCAATCCCGTGGCGCAGCTCGCGCAGCGCACGCATCACCTCCGCCCGCGAGTGCCCGATTCTCGAAACGAAACCGAGGCCGGTGATGACGGGCGCGAGATTCAAAGTTGCATTTTGCTTTCCAAAAACGCGAGCAGCCCGCCGACGCTGGTGATGCTGGTCACTTCGCGGATCTCGATGCGCACGCCGATGAGTTCCTCGAACTTGAAAGCCATCTCGGTCAGCGCCAGCGAATCGAGCCCGATGTCCTCGCGCAAGCGCATCTCGTCGAGCAGCGGTTCGCGCGGCGGCGGAGTGCCGCTGGGAAGGTGGAATGCGATCATACCGGGCAGCACGGCGCGCAAGGCGTCGCGGGTTGCGCATTCACGCAAGCGCAGCACGGCAGCGGTGGTGGCGGCAGAGAACCCGATGAGTTCCGCGCGGATGGCGGCTTCGCTTTTCGCGATGAAAACTGCGGGTAACGGCATGTTGCAAACTATGGGAACTGGCTGACAGGCGTAAGCTGAGACTGGGGACAACCGATTGCGTTCAAAGGGTGCCGCCTCGCCAGCCTGCACCACTTTTTTTCACACCCGTCAATCGTTGAAGCGGGCGATTTGCCTGTCGCGGCGGGCTGCCATCTTGTAGCAGCCACGCCGGAAACTATCGTCACCCATGAAACTTCTCTCGGCGCTCCGCACCCTCCTGGCCGTCGCGTTCACCGTTGCATCAGCCTCCGCTGCCGAGCCGCTCATTGATGACGGCGGCTTTGAGCAAGCGACCGCGGGTGCGGCACCGTCCGGATGGTTCATCCCGCCCGCGATCATGCAGGATGGCTGGACGGTGCGCGTCGTGAATGAAGGCGCGATCGAAGGGCAGCGTTGTGTCTCGATCGAACGCTCCGGCACCGGTGAGACGAAGACATTTGGAAACATGATCCGGACGCTGGAGGCGCAGCCATTTCGCGGGAAACGACTGCG
Source organism: Chthoniobacteraceae bacterium (assembly GCA_031409335.1). Lineage (GTDB taxonomy): Bacteria > Verrucomicrobiota > Verrucomicrobiia > Chthoniobacterales > Chthoniobacteraceae > JANLQB01. The sequence continues at coordinate 27,735 of JANNWY010000090.1, forward strand.
TTTTACCGCCCACGTGAAAAACGCTGGTCCCGCTGGAACCAAGAGCCAGCTTTGGTTCCGCGTCGATCGCGCCGGGCGTAAGATGGGATTTTTCGACAATTGCGACGATCGGCCAGTCACGGCGAACGAGTGGTCGCGCGTGGAAATCGCGGGCGATATTGCGGAGGATGCGGAGCAACTGGTGTTTGGTTTCATGGTGCTGGGTGCGGCGGGCTCCGGGCGGCTCGACGATGTGAAGCTTGAGGTCGGCGGCGACGCCACGCCGGTCGAGGGCGCGCGGGTTTTGACGGATCGCGGCCTGGAGAACGTCGTGGCGTTCGCGCGGCTGGCTGGCTACGTGCGCTTTTTTCATCCGAGCGACCAGGCGGCGGCGCTCACCGGGGCGGAGTGGGATCGGTTTACGGTGGCGGGGATTCGCGTGGTGGAATCTGCGGACGATGCGCCGGAACTCGCGACCCGGCTGAGCACGCTCTTTCAACCACTCGCGCCGACCGTCGCCATCGCCGCGGGCAAGACCGCGACTCCGGTGGCGCTTCCGAAAGGGTCGCACGTCCAGGCATGGCGGCACGCCGGTTACGGATCGCCGGATGCGCAGAATCAGGGCGGAATCTATCGCAGCGCCCGCGTCCGGCGGGAAGTGGAGAAGCGCGATCCCGGCGAGCCGTGGATGCGCGACATCGGCGGCGGCGTGGCCTGCTCGGTGCCGCTCATGGTGTACGACGACGGCGCGGCGACGCTGCCGAAAGTCGAGACCCCGAAAACCGCGGCCCCCGCGATCACCGGTGCGTGGGCCTTGTCCGCCCGCGATCGCGCCGTGCGACTGGCCGCGGTGGTGACGGCGTGGAATGTCCCGCAACATTTTTTCCCATACTTCGATGTCGTGAAAACGGACTGGCCGGCGGTGTTGCGCGAGAGTCTTCGCACCGCCGCCACCGATGCGGATGAGGAAGCATTCCTGCGCACGCTCCAGCGGCTCGGAGCGGCGCTGAAGGATGGTCACGTCAGCGTGTCCGGCCCCGGCGCGCAGGGGATTTTCGCGCCGAAAGTCCGGCTCGCCTGGGCGGAGGGAAAGCTGTGCGTCGCGCAGTCGGACGTGGGCGAACTCAAGCCAGGCGATGCCCTGCTCGCGATTGATGGGGTCGCGATTGAAAAAGCCGTCGAGGAATGTCTGCGGCAAATTTCCGTTCCATCGTCGCAGGGCGCGAAGCTGCTGTCCGCGCAGCATGTCCTTGCCGGAGAACATGGAAGCACGGTGCGGATCGCGATCGAACCCTTCGCCACGCCGGGTGAACGCCGGGAAATCAATCTGCCGCGCGATACGCCGGTCTATCAGGCACCACGTCCCAAGCGGGAACGCGAACGCGAACTGTCTCCCGGCATTTTCTATCTCGACCTCGACCAATGGACCGGGGCCGAGTTCGCCGCGGCATGGCCGAGGCTGGAAAAGGCGCGCGGGATCGTCTTCGAGTTTCGCAATTATCCAAACAAGATCGACATCCAGGATTTCTTCGGACACTTCGCCACCACCCTGCTCGTCAGCCCGCAGTGGCACGTCCCCGCCGTGCTCCGGCCCGATCGCGAAGATCTCACCTTCACTCGCTCAATGTCGTGGATGCTGCCACCGCGCCCGCCGCTGATCCCCTGCCCCAAAGCCTTCCTCATCGACGCCTCGTGCATCAGCTACGCCGAAAGTTGCCTCGGCATCATCGAGCATTACAAACTCGGCGAACTCGTCGGCAGCCCGACGATCGGCACGAACGGCAACATCAACACGGTCCGCACGCCCGGCGGTTACACGATGATTTTCACCGGCATGAAAGTGCTGAAGCACGACGGCGCGCAGCATCACGGAATCGGCATTCGCCCGACCGTGCCAGTGGAGCCGACGCGCAAAGGGCTGGCGGAGGGTCGCGACGAGGTGGTCGAGCGCGCGCTCGATGCGGTGCGGACGCCGGCAAAGAAATAAGAATGCGGGTGCGCATTCGCGTTGAGCCGCATCGGAGCCGGTGATACGCCCAACGCATGGCTTTCCCACGCGCAGACCCGAGTTCCGCCGGCGGCGAAATCTTTGCGACGACGCACTGGAGCATCATCGTGTCGGCAAAGGGCGACAGCAGCGGTGCGCACGATTCGCTGGCAAAACTCTGCGCGGCGTACTGGTATCCGCTTTACGCCTTCGTAAGGCGGCAGGGGAAGAGCGAGCACGATGCACAGGATTTGACGCAGGAATTTTTCGCGCGGCTGCTGGAGAAGGGCTGGCTCGACGGGGTGGAACGCGAGCGCGGTCGCTTCCGCTCGTGGCTGCTCGCTTCGATGAAACATTTTCTCGCGAATGAATGGGACCGGAATCGCGCGCGAAAGCGCGGCGGCGGGGCGGTGCTGTTTTCCTTCGATGGGCTCGATGCCGAGAGCCGCATGTTGCACGAGCCAGCGACGGATTCGCCGGAGAAGATTTACGACCGGCGCTGGGCGATGACGCTGCTCGATCAGGTGATGGCGCGGCTGCGCACGGAGATGGCCGGGACGGGAAAGCTCGCGCATTTCGAGGCGCTGAAATTTTGTCTGACTGGCGAAAAGAGTGCGTACGCGGAAGTCGGTGCGCGACTCGCGATGAGTGAGGGTGCGGTGAAAGTGGCGGTGCATCGGATGCGCGAACGGTATCGTGCGCTGCTCCGCGCGGAGATCGCGGAGACGGTGGCGGGGCCAGGGGAAATCGAGGATGAATTGCGCGCGCTGCTGGCGGCGCTGAGTTCATGAAAAAAACGCAGAGACGGAGAGGCGCAGAGCACGCAGAGGAAGAACGGATTCTCCATTTTTCCCTCCTCTGCGCCCTCTGCGTCTTTGCGTCTCTGCGTTTTCAAAAAATCATCCGTAACCTTTTCACGGGAATCCTTCTGTATCGGGTAAATGGAAACCTCACCCAACGAAACCACCACCATGAACCCCGTCCTCAACTGCCTCGAATGCGGTGCGCCGATTGCTGCGGATGCCAAGGGGCTGTGCCCGCGCTGCCTGCTGAAGCTCGGGCTCGCCAGTCAGCTTTCGCCGGGATTCATCGAGACCGGCGCGGAGCCGCCGCCATTCCTCGGCTTCGATCCGGTCGATCCGTCGAAGCGCACGGTCATCGAGCCGTTCGAGTTTGGCGGCTATCGCATTTTGCGACTGCTGGGCAAAGGCGGGATGGGTGCGGTGTATGAAGCGGAGGAACTGGCGAGCGGGCGTCGCGTCGCGCTGAAGGTGCTCGGGCATTCGCTCGATTCGGCGGACACGCGCAAGCGCTTCATCCGTGAGGGACGGCTCGCGGCGTCGATCAATCACCCGAACAGCGTGTACGTCTATGGCACCGAGGAGATCGAAGGGGCGCCGGTCATCACCATGGAACTCGTGCCCGGCGGCACGCTGCACGAGCGGGTGAAGGACGGCGGGCCGATGCCGGTCGCGGAGGCGGTCGATGCGATCCTGCAAATCATCGCCGGCCTCGAAGCCGCGCACGCGGTCGGCATCCTGCATCGCGACATCAAGCCCTCGAACTGTTTCATCGAGCCCTCGGGCACGGTGAAGGTGGGCGACTTCGGGCTTTCGATCTCCACGCTCTCGCGCGGCGATTCCGCGCTGACGCTCGCGGGTTCGATCCTCGGCACGCCGGAATTTTCGTCGCCGGAGCAATTGCGCGGCGAAGAACTCAACGTGCGTTCGGACATCTATTCCGTGGGCATGACGCTCTACTACCTGCTCACCGGCAAGACGGCGTTCCGCGCGGAAAACGTGGTGCAGCTCCTCGCCACCGTGCTCGACAAAGCGCCGCAGCCGCCGCGCGAAATGCGCCCCGAAATTCCCGAGGCCCTCTCGCGCATCGTCCTGCGCTGCCTGGCCAAACAAGCCGCCGCGCGCCCGGCGACCTACGACGAATTGCGCCGCGCGCTGCTCCCTTTCACCTCCACCGCGCCCACGCCCGCGACGCTCGGGCGGCGCTTCCTGGCGGGTCTCATCGACGGTTTGATCGTGATGTTTGTGTGCGGGTTCCTCCCGATGATACTGTCCGCCGATTTTACGGCGCTCATGATCGAGGAAAACGAAGCCTCACTGGCGCACCGTTGGATTTTCGCCGCGTCGCTGCTTTTTCAGATCGCCTACTACGCGGTGAGCGAAGGTCGGTGGGGTGCCACTCCGGGCAAAGCGATCGTGGGTCTGCGCGTCGGTGGCCTCGACCGCACTGCGCCCGGCATCCCACGCGCACTCCTGCGCGCGGTCATCTATCTGGTGCCCGCGGTCATCGCCACCCTGCTCAATGCGCCGGTCAAGGCACACCTGCAGGCGGGTTCCATCGCTCTCGGTGTCTTCGCCTACCTTTACCCATTGCTGCTTGCCCTGACCGCGCGGCGGCAGAATGGCTTTGCCACGGTGATCGACCTCGTCACGAAAACGCGCGTGATCGAAAAGGCCGCCTACCAAACGCGCGAGTCGGTGACGCAAGCCGCCGAGCCCGTCGGTGCCACCGAGGCGCTGCCCAGGATCGGCGCGTATCACGTCCTCGCGCCGCTCGCCGCGACGGAGCGCGATGCCCTCGTGCTTGGCTACGACACGAAATTGCTGCGCCGCGTCT
>JANNWY010000091.1:0-28153 GCA_031409335.1 Chthoniobacteraceae bacterium
AGTCGCTAAAAAAACGGCTGCCGAGGAGCCAGAACCAACGCCGGCGAGCCAAACCGAACCATCGAAGGCCCAATCGACGCCCCGCGCTCCCACCAACACCAACCGGCTTAACGAAATCGGTCACCGGTGGGACAGGCCCTACCCTAGAAGGGTGCAACTGAAACTTCAATCGCCGCGCGCTCGGCCCTTTCGCGGGTATTTTTTCAATCTTGTCCGCTGGCTACCTCTGCCTCCACGTTTCCGCACGCGGCTGCTCGCCCGGATTGGTGTGAATTATCATCACATCGGCATAGCGCGCTACTTTTACGCTTGGGATTGGCTCGATCAGAATCCAGGGGTGGAACGCATTATCCTCTGTGACGTTCGAGATGTAGTCGCGCAGAGCAACCCCGCGGAATTTGCCGCTAACCTTGGTCTGCATGTCTTTCTCGAGGATGCGCGCGGCAATCTACTGGACGGCGAAAACGGCGTGAATGCAGAATACGAGTACCGCGCAGCGGACGGGACATTTCAACGTGGAATCAATGCTGCCTGGCTGCGTCATCTCTATAGCGAAGATGTCCTCGTGCGGCTCGGTCGCAAACCAATTTCTTGTGCGGGCATCACGATCGGCGATCGCCGCAGTATGCGGCAATACCTAGCCGCGATGACCGCCGAACTTTGCCGCCTCACCGTGCCGATCGCCGAGGGTATGGGCTACGACCAGGCGGTGCATAACATGCTATTGCACACTGGCCGACTGGGTTCGGAGGTGCATTTGCATTCCAACGGCTCGGCCCCGGTGTTCACCGTTCACGGTGTTCCGGATACTGAGATTGCAGTGGATGGTGCTGGTCGAGTGATCCAAACCAACGGCAGCCCTTACTCGCTGGTTCATATGTATGACCGCAGTCCACGTCTCTCGGCACTCGTCTCGTCTGCTTATCCTAATTAATGAACTGCCCCGTGCTTGCGATTTACTCCATTCGTGTGCAGGAGGCACAACACAGCAACCATTGCGAGACTTTGCAGCGATCCGGGAAAAAATGCGCAATAGTTACCTAGCCAAACTCAGTGAAGCTGTGATTGCCCTCACAACGGTTCGCGTCGCCTGTGGCCACAGTTATCTCGCGTCCGTCCTGACATCAGAGTCGATCGTCCTCGACTTGGGTGCAAATATCGGGTCGTTTTCCCGGGGTTTGTCGGAGAGCCTGGGCTGCTTGTGTTATTGTGTTGAACCCGACCGTAACAACTTCGACCAGATCGTTACTTCTCCGCGAATTCAAAAATGCCTCGCCGCCGTCGGTCCCGCCGATGGAAACTCCTGTTTGCTGCGTTCTGAAAACGCCGAAGCTCACAGTTTATTTCCCAGTAGTTATACCGCGACAAACGCCGACGCCGGGCAGCAGGTAAGGGTTGCAAGTTACTGCTCCTTGCTGCGGGAATTTGGAATCAACACCGCAGACCTGCTCAAAATGGATGTGGAAGGTGCGGAGTCGGCGTTTTTGGAATCTATGACGGACGACGAATTGAGCGCGATCGGCCAAATCACGGTGGAATTTCATAACTTCATTCCAGAATTGCAGGATTGGGACAGGACTTGGAGGATTCGGATGCGCCTCGAATTCCTGGGCTTTCGGACCATCGTTGATCCCTCCTTCGGCGATATGAATGTGCTTTTCATCAACCAGCGAAAACTGAAATTGGGCCGGCGGGACTGGTTTTGTTTTGGAGTCTTTGACTGGATAAATCGTTTAAAAAACTGGCGTCACGGCCTGAAACGACGCCTTGGTCGGCTGCATTGGTAAGCCAAAGCCCAGCGCCGGCAGATCAACTTTGCCGTCGCTCATCAAGTTCAGCAATTTGTCGTGCGTCCGCCCCCGGAAAGCGCGCGCTCGTTCAGCCCGCGATCGAACACCTCGAAGACCACGCCCGTGCAATACGCCAGCCCGCGCACGATCGCGTAGTCGATTTCCATAAAGGCACCGAACTCGCGCGCGGCGAGATCGGCGAAAAATTGTGCCCACGCATTGCGACTGCTCAGCCGCACCACAAAGTCTTTTTCGGTGAAAGCACACGCGCGCAGCATGTCGATCTGCACTGCGAGCAGCTCCGCATCCGCGGCTGGCGAGGCTTCGCCGATGATGTCGCAATTGAGTTGATAGAACTCACGCAGCCTCCCGCGCTGCTGCTTCTCGTAGCAGAAGAATTGCGGCACGCAGAACCACTTCAGCGGTTTCTTAAAATCGCGCTCCCGTGCCGCGACCATGCGCGCCAGCGTCGGCGTCATCTCCGGGCGGATCGCCACGTGGCGCCCACCCTTGTCCGTGAAATCGAAAAGCTGGCAGACGAGTTCGCCGCCGCTTTTCTTTTCGTAAAGCGCCATCGGCTCCAACACTGGCCCGTCGAATTCCACAAAGCCACAGCGCCGCGCGACCTCGCGCCATTTTGTCAGGATGTAATTCCGTCGGGCGCAGTCCTCGGGGTAAAAGTCGCGGAAACCTGGGAGCAATTGCATAAGCGGAGCGCAGACGCTAGCGGTCGAGCCTCGTGGCGCAAGACGGAATGCCGCCGGTGTCTCCGCATGTTCCTGCGCTGACCGCGCGCCCGCCTACGGCAGGTTGTCGCGGCGCGACACCGGACGACTCAACGGTTGCCTAGTGCAGCTGGCTTGGGCATCTTCTTTCCAATGAGCACGCTCGCGGAAATCGAAGAAGCATTGCCGAAGTTGACGAAGGAGGAGTTGTCACGCGTGGAGGCGGCGCTTCACCGCATCCGGGATGGACAGGCCGCTTCACCGGCTCCTATAGGAAATCCGCGTCTGCAAGCGCTCGATTCTCTCCAAGCGCGGATGGCCCTCGACGCGCGAAAAACCAGCGAGTGGGTCGCGGCGGTGCGTGAGGCGAGACGGTAACGGGGCATGATCCATCTCGACACGAATTTTCTCATCCACGCCCTCCAGCCGGGCACCGATGAGGACGCCAAATTACGGGCGTGGCTCGAAGCGGAGGAAGCCGTGGGAATCTCGGCGATGACTTGGGCGGAGTTTTTGTGCAGGCCGCTCGCCCCCGGCGACAGGGAATTCGCGGAGGCATTGTTCCCGGTCGTCGAGCCGCTGATTCCGGCTGACTCGGCAAAAGGCGCGGAGCTTTTCAACGCCACTGGCCGACGGTCCCGCTCGCTGGCGGACTGTCTCATCGCCGCAGTGGCGCCGCGAAACGGTGCCCGCGTAGCGACGGGAAATCTCGACGACTTTCAGCCCTTTGTGCCTCACGGGCTGGCGCTGGCTTAAGCGTGCAAGGATCGGCTTTCCAGACGGCCCGAACCTCGGCGTATAGTACCGCGTGGTTCTTGCGTCGGGGCGGGCGCTTCGGATTCCATGCTCGCCGTGTTCCGCTCCTTCAAAGTCCGCCACTTCCGCTGCTTCGACGCGTTCGAGGCCGCGTTCGAGCCGGGGCTGAATCTGATCGTCGGCCCGAATGCGCAGGGCAAGACTTCGCTGCTCGAAGCCGCGTGCATCCTTCTCCGGCTCGCGTCGCCGCGCGTCTCGCGGCTCGGCCATGTGGTGCAGCACGAGCGGCGCGGGTTTGTCGTGGATGGATATTTCGGTGAGCGGCACCTGCAGTTTTACTTCAGCCGCGAGCGGAAAAAACTCGCGCTCGACGAAGTGGAGCAGAAGTCCGCGACGGAATACCTGAAGCTCGGACGGCTCGTTTATTTCTCGAATTCGGACATCGAGATCGTGCGTGGGTCGGGTGAGGTGCGGCGGCGGTTTCTCGATTTCATTGCGGTGCAACGCGAGGCCGGATACCGCAGCGCGCTGCGCGATTTCGAACGCGCGCTGCGCTCGCGAAATCTGCTGCTGAAAGCGCCGCAGCCGCGCTGGCGCGAGATCGCCGCGTTCGACGAGCCGCTCGTCGCGTATGGGAATATCCTCACCGCCGCGCGGACGCGGTTGCTCGCGGATCTACAGCCGCTCGCGCAGGCCGCGCATCACGCGATCAGCGGCGCGCGGGAAAATTTGCGAGTCGATTACCAGCCGGGCGCGGGCGCGGACTTCGCGTCGCTGCTCGCGCATTCGCACAGCGAAGATGCGCGCCTGCGCCAGACCAGCGTCGGCCCGCACCGCGATGACGTGCGCTTTTTCCTGAACGAGATCAGCGCCGACTTCGCGAGCGAAGGCCAGCAGCGCACGCTCGTCCTCGCGCTGAAACTGGGCGCGGCGAAACTCCTCGCCGAACATTTCGTCACGCCGCCACTGCTCCTGCTCGACGACATCTTCGGCGAACTCGACCCCTCGCGCCGCAACGCGCTGCTCGCCGCGCTGCCTGCGGATTCACAAAAGCTCATCACCACCACGCATCTCGACTGGATGCCGCCGGACGCAGCCGCGCGCGTGCTGCGGCTCGGCTAGACGCGCGCAGGATGAACGCCGAAGGCTCAGCGGCTTTCACCTTTGGCCAACGCCCCGGACTCCGCGTCGCGGGCGTGTTCAATCGCCTCCACTTTTTCCTCGATCTTCACGATGCCGCGCCGATTGAAAAAACGCAGCAGGGCGATGACAATGAACGCCACGAGTAACGTGCCCAGCAGAAAGTACGGGTGATGTTTGCCCTCCACTTTTCCCAGCATCCGCAGCGCCCATCCGGTCGAGTGAAAGCCGACGCCGACGAGGATTCCGCCCCACAACGCGAGCGCCACGAACTCGATGCCGGCAAACTTCAGCCAGGGCAATCGCTGGATTCCCCAGAAGACGGATGACGGATTCCGCGTCGCGTAGATGAAGCGCGCGAGGAAGATTTGCCACGGCCCGAAACGACGCGCGAGCCGTTCGATCATTGGCCCGACGCGGCGATAAACGCGGCTCGATTTGATCGTGTCCGAATGCATGTGGCCGAGCGCGAACCAGACGGAATCGTGAATGATCGCGCCAACGATCGCCGCCGGGAGAGCAGCGAAAAGATTGATGCCGGGCGTTAGCGGATTCCCGTCGCCGAGCTTTGCCACGACGCCGATCGCGATGAATGCCAGGTCGTTCTCGATCAGTGCGAGGAGGAATGCGGCCCACCAGCCGTGGACGCTGAGGAATTCTCTCATCTCGAAGGGTATTGCATGAAGGTCCGCACAGTGTCGCGCTTCACGAGCAGCGGCAAGGGCCGCGCGTGTTTGCTTTTCACACTCGCCGCGAAACGAAACGTCGCGCAACCATCCGGGCCATGTCCGCTCCCGCCTCCCCCGCACCTGCGCGCATTGGCTCGATCGATGCCTATCGCGGATTCGTCATGTTTCTGCTCATCGCCGAGCGTTTCGATATCGGCGCGGTCGCGAAGGCGCTGCCGGATTCGCGGCTCTGGCATTTTCTGCACGCCCAGCAAAGTCACGTCGCGTGGACCGGTTGCGTGTTGCACGACATGATCCAGCCGTCGTTTTCGTTTCTCGTCGGCGTCGCGCTTCCCTTCTCGCTTGCGAGCCGTCGCGCAAAAGGACAGTCGGCTGGCGCGATGACGCTGCACGCATTCGCCCGTGGGCTCATCCTCGTTTTCCTCGGCATCGCGCTGCGCTCCGTCGGATTCCCGCAGACGAATTTCACATTTGAAGACACGCTCACCCAGATCGGCCTCGGCTACGCTTTTCTCTTCCTGCTCGCCACGCGACCCGTGCGGGATCAATGGGTCGCCTTCGGCGCGATCCTCGCCGGCTACTGGCTGGCGTTCGCGCTTTGGCCGCTCGATCCCACATCGCAACCGCTCACCGGTTTCGCCGCACACTGGAACAAAAACACCAACCCCGCGTCCGCGTTCGACACATGGTTTCTGAATCTCTTTCCGCGCCAAAAACCATTCATCGAAAACGGCGGCGGTTACGTCACGCTCAGCTTCATCCCGACGCTCGGCACGATGATCCTCGGCCTGCTCACCGGCGGCATTTTGAAAAGCGCGCGATCGACTTGGGAAAAAGTGCGCTGGCTCGCCATCGCAGCCTTCATCAGCCTCGCCACCGGCTGGCTGCTCGGCGCGCTCGGGATTTGTCCGGTGGTGAAACGCATCTGGACTCCGGCGTGGGTGCTCTTCAGCGGCGGGTGGTGTTTCGCATTCATGGCCGCGTTTCTCGCGCTCATCGACCTGCGCGGGTGGCGCGCGTGGTCGTTCCCGCTCGTCGTCATCGGCATGAATTCCATCGCCGCCTACGTCATGGCCGAATGGCTGTTTTACGCCTTCATCCGCGACGCGTGGAAGCGCCACGTCAGCGCGCGCTTCTTTGAAATGTTCGGCACCGCGTATGCCGCTTTCGTGCTCGGCACCTGCGTCGTCCTGACTTTCTGGCTCATCCTCTTCTGGATGTACCGACGCAGGATTTTCCTGCGGATCTGAAACACGAGGGCGTTGACTTACGACAATCGCCGTTCACTCATGGGCGCATCTCACTTTCATGCAGCGCCAAAGGCGCGAGACATCCCAGCCCAAGGCAAGCGAGGAACGAGCGCAGCCCTGGGTTTGCGCGCCCTGCGGACAAGCCCTGACAGGGCGGGACAACCGGGATGCCAGCTCCTTTGTCCCGCCCTTTCAGGGCTTGCGCCCTCTGGCACGTTTCCTCGTTCCTCGCTTGCCCTGGGCTGGGATGTCTCGCGCCGTTGGCGCTGTTGCAAGAAACTGAGATGCGCCCTTCACTCATAAGCAATTGTTTCTCCACTCCAGCATCAGCCTGTAGTTTTGAAAAAGTGAGCAAATCCTTTTTTGCGCAATCCCAACTTTAGCTTTTTATCGCTAGTCCAAAGCTCGGCATCGAGTTCCAGCGCCAGCGCCACGTAGGCCACATCGTTTTCGTCCACATCGCGGCAGAGACGCCACGCCTCGGTCCAGCTTCCGATACCAATTGCATCCTCGTCGAAGAAGCGGATGTGACTGAGCAGGTAATGCAGCAGACTGAGCAGCGCAGACTCTTCGAGTGCCGAGGCGACCGCAATTGCGCTCCTTGTGTTTGAATAGCTCAACCACGACGTACTTCGGGCAGTAAAACTCGACATCCGGCTCGGCAGTCAAAATCTGGCGCAAGCGTTGTTTCGTCGCGATGAGATCGGAGAATACCCGATTCGCATCGACGACCACGCGGCGACTCATGCTTCGCCGATGCTTCGGAGAATCCGTTCGCGGTTCCGGCTCCACCATCCCGCATCCACTGCGTCGGCGAGCGAGGTTGCGTCGGCTTCCGTAAATCGACTCTGGCGGGCCATCCATTCCGCCTTGAGAAAAGTAATGAAGTCTTCTCGTTCCTTTGCGGGCACCGCCGATTCAGGGAAGGATATTACGACGCATCCATCGCTGGTGAATGTAGTAAGTGAAGCCTGCATGGGCGCAAAGCTAGCGCTCCGCGAGGGAAAGACAATCGCGGCCCTTCATCTTCCGCCCTCCAAAAAGGCGTTGCGCGAGTCCTCATCTCGCGACCACTGTTTTGCCATGCGTCAACTTTGGATCAAAGCCGCCGCCGCCCTCGCCGCCATCTGGCTCGTCGCCGGGAGTGTTATCATGTGGGCGCGCAGCGTGAAAACTTCACCGCAATCGGTGGCGCAATACATGGATGCGAATCCGCTCGATGGACGCCCGCCGGAAGTCCGCAAGAAGGTCATCGACGATGTGACCGAACAACTGAGCCGGCTCGACTTTGACGAACGGAAGGCGACCCGGATGGAAAAACGCCCGGAACAATTCTTCAAGAATCTGACGCCTGACGAACAGGCTTACTTCGTCGATCGCACGGTTCCCGCGGGCTTCAAGCAGATGATGGAGGCGATCAATCGGATGACGCCGGAGAAGCGGATGAAGTTTGTTTACAAGGCGGTCGAGGATTTGCGGCGCGAACGCGAGGAAGGCGGGGAGGCTCCGCCGAATCTCAACGATCCAAACGTCCAGAAAATCATGGCCGCCGGTTTGAAGTCGTTTTACTCCGAGGCGAGCCCGGAGGTGAAGCTGCAGCTCGCGCCGTTGCTCGAGGAGATGCAGCAAAATCTGACCGGGCGCTAAAAAAGTGGACATCCAAAAGCATTCGCAAAACGCGCCGCGCTTCGCGGCATTCGCGGCGATGAAGGCGCGGGGCGAGAAGATCGCGATGCTGACGGCTTATGATTTTCCGACGGCACGGCTGCTGGATGAAAGTGGCGTCGATGTGCTGCTGGTGGGCGACTCGCTCGGGATGGTAGTGCTCGGTTATCCGGACACGACTTTCGTGACGATGGACGAGATGCTGCATCACACGCGGGCGGTGGCGCGGGCGGGGACGCGCGCGGCGGTGCTGGCGGATTTGCCGATCGGCACTTGCGACACGCCGGAGGGGGCGCTGGAGAATGCGCGGCGTTTGATCGAGGCCGGTGCGCAAGCGGTGAAGCTGGAAGGCGGAGCGTCGCACGCGCGGCAAATCGCGGCGCTGGTGGCGGCGGGGATTCCGGCGATGGCGCACATCGGCATGATGCCGCAGCGGGTGCGGATCGAGGGTGGCTATCGCGTGAAAGGCAAGACGCCAGAGGATGCCGCGCGGCTGCTGGCGGATGCGCGCGCGGCGGAGGATGCGGGCGCGTTTGGCCTGCTGCTGGAACTCGTCCAGCCAGACACGGCGCGCGAGATCACGGCGAGCGTGAAAATTCCCACCATCGGAATCGGAGCCGGTGCGGACTGCGATGGGCAGGTGCTGGTGACGCCCGATCTCATCGGCGCGTATCCGTGGTTCACGCCGCGCTTCGTGAAACAGCGGGCGAAAGTCGCGGAGGAGATTCGCCGGGCTGTGGCGGAGTACGTGGCGGATGTGAAGAAGCCATGAACGCCGCGCGCGAGCTTGCGCCGCAGGGCGGGAGTGAAGCAATCTACGCCGCATGTCTCCCGTCCCTCGCTCGCTGGCCGTCGTCTCACTCGTCGCAACGTGTCTTTCCGCCCGCGCCGCCGTGGAGGTAAAGGAATTGCCGGATCGCGTGCGGGTGGAGATCGGCGGGAAACTTTTCACCGAAGTGCGCCACGGGGATTCGCCGCATGTCTATTACTGGCCGCTGATCGGACCGGGCGGTGTGAAGATGACGCGGGCGTGGCCGATGGCGGAAGTGCCGGGCGAGGAGCAGGATCATGTGCATCACCGCTCGATGTGGTTTTCGCATGGCCTGGTAAATGGCGTGGATTTCTGGGGCGAACCCGCTTCTTACAAAGGCACGCCGAAACATCCGGTCGGGAAGATCGTGCTCGAAAAAGTCGTGGCCGCGAAGAGCGGCGAGATCGGCATCGTCACGACTTTGCAAAAGTGGATCGCGCCAGATGGGTCAGTGCCGGTGACGAGTTTGCAGACCCTGCGCGTGTATGAGCGACCTGAGACGGAGCGGATGTTCGACTTTGAAGTGACGCTGACGGCGGGCGAAAAAGATGTGACGATCGGCGATACGAAAGAAGGCACGTTTGCCATTCGCATCGCAGAGTCGATGCGGCTGAAAGGCGCGAAAAACACGGCGAGCGCGGGACGCATCGTGAACAGCGAAGGGCTGCGCGATGACAAGGTGTGGGGCGCTCGCGCGAAGTGGGTGGAAATGAGCGGGCCAGTCGATGGGAAGACTTATGGCATCGCGATTTTCGATCATCCATCGAACCTGCGCCACCCGACGCGCTGGCACGCGCGGGACTACGGACTTTTCGCGGCGAACCCTTTTTGCGAAGTGGAAATGGACAAGTCGCAGCCGAAGGGCGCGGGCGATTTCGCGCTCGCGGCAGGAAAGAGCGTCACTTTCAAATACCGCGTCGTGATTCACTCGGGCGAGCCGGATGTGGCGGCGATTGACGCGCTATTCACCGAATTTACCAAAGCCTCGAAGTAACCGACGTTTCCCAACTCAAACATCCCGATGAAACCACAAATCAGCCGCCGCACTTTCCTAAAATCCACCATCGCCGCGTCCGCCGCGCTCTCACTACCCGCGCGCCTCCATGCCCAGGCACGCGGCGCGAACGAAGACATCCGCGTCGGCGTCATCGGCTTCAATAGCCGTGGCGGTGATCACATCGGAAACTACATGCGCATCAAAGGCGTGCGGCTCGTGGCGCTGTGCGACGTGGACACGCGCGTGCTGGAAAAGGGCAAGGCGCAGCTCATGGCTAAAGGCGCGGACGTGACAACTTATCAGGACGTCCGAAAAATGCTGGAGAGCAAGGATGTCGATGCGATCTCGATCGCGACGCCGAATCACTGGCATGCGCTCGGGGCGATCTGGGGCTGCCAGGCGGGCAAGGATGTGTACGTGGAAAAGCCCGTGTCGCACAATGTCTGGGAGGGCCGCCAGCTCGTGAAGGCTGCGGAGGTTCACAATCGCGTCGTGCAAATGGGCGTGCAGAGCCGCAGCGGTGTCGGCCTCGCCAACGCGCTGACGTGGCTAAAATCCGCGCCGCTCGGGAAGCTGAAATACGCCCGCGCGCTGTGCTACAAAAGGCGCGCGAGCATTGGCAAAGTCGCGACGGAAACTGCGTGGCCGGCGGAGATCGACAAGGATTTGTGGTACGGCCCGGCGGAGGTGAAGCCGCTGATGCGCGAGAAGCTGCACTACGACTGGCACTGGGTGTGGAATACCGGGAATGGCGATCTCGGAAACCAGGGTATTCACCAGATGGACATCGCGCGCCGTTTCATCGGCGAAGAAGCGCTGTCGCCCGCGGTGTGGGCGCTCGGCGGACGGGTGGGCTATGTCGATGACGGCGAGACGCCGAATTCGATGATCGTTTTCCACGACTACAAAGCCGCGCCGCTGATCTTTGAAGTGCGCGGACTGCCCGCGAAGACCGGTGCGAAGGACATGGACCGCCACCGCATGTCGCCCGGTGTCGGCGTGCTGGTGCAATATGACAACGGCTATGTCGTCTGCCCGGATTACAACAACGCGGCGGTTTACAACGAGAAGGACGAACTGCTCCGCACATTTGGAAATCCATCCGTGCCGAAGGATGCGGTGAAGGCCGCGGAATTTGAAGCGATGCCGAGCGAGGGCGGGCAGGAGGCGGAGAATCACTACGCCAATTTCATCAAGGTGGTGCGCAGCCGGAAGCTGGCGGACCTTCACGGAAACATCACCGACGGCCATATCTCCAGCGCGCTGTGCCACACTGGCAATATCGCCTACCGGCTCGGGAAACAGACCGCGCCGGATGCGATCCGCGAAAAGCTGAAGGGAAATGCCGACGCGATGGATTCATTCGACCGGCTCGCGGGACACCTCGCGGCAAACGGCGTGGACCTCACGATGGACAAACTCGCGCTCGGCGAATTCCTCAAGATGGACCCCAAGACGGAAAAGTTCATCGGCAACGCCGCCGCCGACGCGCTGCTGACGCGGGATTACCGCGCGCCATTCGTCATACCGCAGACGGTCTGAGGGCGTTTTGCGCACAATCCAGAAAATGGGCGTTGCCAGCATGGCGACGGTCCGTATAGTCCCGCCCCTTTCGTAACCGGAGTCACACTTTTATGTCACAGCATCGCAGCCTCAAAGGCCTCAGCACCATCGCCGCCAAACGCAACGTTTTGAAACGTTTCGAGCGGGTCGAGCTTCTCAAGAAGCGCGGTCAGTTCAAGGCTGGCGACAAGGTCATCGGCCTGCGCAAGACCAAGCCCGAGGCTTAGGGTGGTTGGCCGGTTTCTCCGGCGACCAAATGTCTGTATTTTGGTTCGCTTCGCAAGTGAACCACGCACCTCTCGCATTCGGATTTTGCGAAGTGGTGCTTTTCTTCGACGCGAGTCATTCATGTGACGCATTGTCGGAATCCAGCACAACCAATCGTCGGACGGCGCGGATTGTTTTCGTAGGAACCGAAATCCTTGACGTTTCAAAATGAAATCCGCAGCAGTCGCGGACATTATGAAAAATAAACTCCTCGCGGAATTCTTCGGAACCTTTTGGCTGGTATTTGGCGGCTGCGGCAGTGCCGTCCTCGCTGCCAAATTCATCGCAACTGAGGGCGCAACGCCCATCAATCTCGGAATCGGCCTCGTCGGTGTGTCGCTCGCCTTCGGTTTGACCGTGCTGACGATGGCGTTCGCAATCGGCCACGTTTCCGGCTGTCACCTGAATCCCGCGGTTTCGGTCGGTCTGTGTGTTGGCGGACGTTTCAGCAAGTCTGAGTTGATCCCTTACATCATTTCTCAGGTTGTCGGCGGCGTCGCCGGCGCGGGGGTGCTGTATCTCATCGCCAGTGGTCAGGACGGTTTCTCGACCGCGGGCGGCTTCGCATCGAATGGCTTCGGCGAACATTCGCCCGGCAAGTATTCGCAGATGTCAGCGTTCATCGCCGAAGTCGTGCTCACTTTCTTTTTCCTGTTCATCATTCTCGGCTCGACTGACAAGCGCGCTCCGCAAGGATTCGCACCAATCGCCATCGGCCTTGGCTTGACGCTGATCCATCTCATCGGCATCCCCGTCACGAATCTTTCCGTGAATCCCGCGCGCAGCACCGATCCGGCGCTTTTCGTGGGCGGCTGGGCGATTCAGCAGCTCTGGCTCTTCTGGGTCGCTCCGATCATCGGCGCGGCGCTTGCCGGGATCGTCTATCCGATCGTGGCTGGAAAGCCGTCGGACAAATAACCGGAAACTTCATCCTGAAACTAAAAACGCCCGGGCGATGCACTCGCCCGGGCGATTTCGTTTCAATCGCCGTGAATTATGCGAGGTCGAAGCGGTCCAGGTTCATCACCTTGTTCCAGGCGGCGACGAAGTCCTGGACGAACTTGGTCTGCGCGTCCGCACAGGCATAGACTTCCGCGAGGGCGCGGAGCTGGGAATTTGATCCGAAGACCAGATCGGCGCGCGTCCCGGTCCACTTGGTATCGCCGGTTTTGCGGTCGAAGCCAGCGAACGCATTGCCGCAGGGCGAAACCTGCTTCCACTCCGTGCCAATGTCGAGGAGGTTGATGAAGAAGTCGTTGGTCAGAGACTCGGGGCGCTGGGTGAAGACGCCATGCTTGGCCTGATCGGCATTGGTGTTCAGGACCCGCAGGCCGCCCACGAGCACCGTCAACTCGGGCGCGGTGAGGGTGAGTAATTGCGCCTTATCAATCAGCAGCGCTTCGGCCGGCACGGTGTACTTGCCCTTGAGATAATTGCGGAAGCCGTCCGCGATCGGTTCGAGCACGGCGAAGGACTCGACGTCGGTCTGCTCCTGCGAGGCGTCCGTGCGTCCTGGGGTGAAAGGAACCGTCACCGTGTGGCCGGCGTTCTTCGCCGCTTGCTCGATGCCGGTGCAACCGCCCAGCACGATCACGTCCGCCAGCGAAACCTTCTTGCCGCCGGTCGCTGCGCTGTTGAATGCGCCCTGGATGCCTTCCAGAGTCTGGAGCACCTTGGCCAGTTGGGCGGGCTGATTGACGACCCAATCCTTCTGCGGAGCTAGACGAACCCGCGCACCATTCGCACCACCGCGCTTGTCCGAGCCGCGGAACGTGGAGGCGGACGCCCAGGCGGTGGAAACCAGCTCCGAGACGGAGAGACCGGAAGCGAGGATCTTGCTCTTCAGCGCGGCGATGTCCTGCGCATTGATGAGCGGGTTGTTCGCGGCGGGGATCGGGTCCTGCCAGATGAGTTCCTCCGCCGGCACTTCCGGCCCGAGATAACGCCCGCGCGGTCCCATGTCGCGGTGCGTGAGCTTGAACCAGGCGCGGGCGAACGCATTGGCGAGTTGGTCGGGATTCTCAAGAAAACGCCGCGAGACTTTTTCGTAAGCAGGGTCCACCCGCAGAGCGATGTCGGTGGTCAGCATGGAAGGTGCGATCCGCTTCGAGGGGTAGTGCGCATGCGGCACGGTGCCGGCACCGGCGCCATTCTTCGGTCTCCACTGATTCGCTCCGGCGGGGCTCTTCGTGAGTTCCCATTCGTAACCGAAGAGGTGCTTGAAGTAATCGTTGCTCCACTTCGTCGGCGTGGTGGTCCAGGTCACTTCGAGGCCGCTGGTGATCGCGTCACCGTTTTTACCCATGCCATAGCTGCTCCGCCAGCCCATGCCCTGCTCCTCGATCCCGGCCGCCTCCGGATCAGGCCCCACATGGGACGCCGGGCCCGCGCCGTGAGTCTTGCCAAAGCTGTGGCCACCGGCGATGAGCGCCACCGTCTCCTCGTCATTCATCGCCATGCGGGCAAAGGTCTCGCGAATATCCCGCGCCGAGGCCAGCGGATCGGGATTGCCGTTCGGGCCTTCCGGGTTGACGTAAATCAGACCCATCTGCACGGCCGCGAGCGGGTTTTCGAGATCGCGTTCCGGCGTGTAGCGCTGGTCATCCAGCCAGGTCGTTTCCCGGCCCCAGTAAACATCCTGATCCGGCTCCCAGACGTCCTCGCGGCCGCCCCCGAAACCAAACGTCTTAAAGCCCATCGTCTCCAGCGCGACGTTGCCGGTGAGAATCATCAGATCAGCCCAGGAAATCTTCCGCCCATACTTCTGTTTGATCGGCCAGAGGAGGAGGCGCGCCTTGTCCAGGTTGGCGTTGTCCGGCCAGCTATTGAGCGGCGCGAACCGCTGCTGACCCCGGCCCCCGCCGCCGCGACCATCCCCGGTCCGGTAAGTGCCGGCGGCGTGCCACGCCATGCGGACGAAGAGCCCGCCGTAGTGGCCGAAGTCCGCCGGCCACCAGTCCTGCGAATCGGTCATCAGCGCCGCGAGATCCTGCTTCAGCGCGGCGAAGTCGAGGCTCTTGAACTCCTCCGCGTAGTTGAAATCCCCGCCCATCGGATCGGACTTCGCGGAATGCTGGTGCAGCAGTTCGACCTTCAATTGGTTCGGCCACCAGTCGCGATTCGTCGTCCCGCCGCCGGCGGTGTGATGGAAGGGGCACTTGGCGGCCGAGTCTCCCGCGGTGGGAGCGACGGCGGATTGGTCTGTGGCGGATAGTGGGGTTTCAGCGGTCATGTGTTTTCTTTTTTAATGGGTTGGATGGAAATTCGGGATCACTCATCCAGTGAACCAACTCGCGAGGTATTGTTGAAATAATTTTTTCCTCTCGCTACCATAACTGCAGCCTATGGAAATGCAGCAACTCCGCTACGTCGTCGCCGTCGCACGAACGCGAAATTTCTCGCGTGCTGCCGAGCAATGCCGCGTTTCCCAGCCGTCGCTCAGCCAGCAAATCCAGAAGCTCGAAGATGAGCTCGGCGAGCGGCTTTTCGAGCGAATGAAGCGCGAGGCCCGTCCGACTTCGCACGGCGACGCCTTCCTGCTCCGCGCCGTCCGCATCCTCGAGGAAGTGGACGCGGCGAAGCGCGAGGCCACCGATGCGCGCGATCTTTTGCGAGGAACCGTGACGGTTGGCGTGTTGCCGACGATCGCGCCATACTTGCTCTCTTCCGCGATGTCGGAATTCGCGAGGAAATTTCCCGGCATGGAAATCATCGTGCAGGAAGACACCACCGCACGGCTGCTGAAACTCGCACACGCTTACGAGATCGACTTTGCCCTCGCCAGTCTCCCGATCGACGATGAGCGGCTCGAAGTGCGGGAGCTTTTCGCGGAAGAGTTGCTGCTGGCTCTGCCGCAGGGACATCCGCTCACCCGCAAACGCGCGGTGGCGATCGGCGATCTGGAAAACGAACGACTGATCGTCATGAGGGACGGACATTGTCTCGGCGATCAAGTGCTCGGGTTCTGCGAACATCGCGGGCTGCAACCAAAAATCAGCTTTCGCAGCGCCCAACTCGAAACGATCCAGGCACTCGTGGCATCCGGCCTCGGCCTCTCGCTCATTCCGGCGATGGCTGCCAGAAATGACCGCGAGGACTCGCCGGTTTACCGATCGCTCCAGCCGCAAAAGCCGCAGCGAAAGATCGTCGCCCTCTGGCCAAAACAGCGTCCACCGAGCCGGGGTGCCGGCGAGTTTCTAAAACTCATTGCGCCCGCATCGCGCACTCCGCGGAGCCAAAAGAAGCGCGCCAAATTCGTCGCCAAATAGCAGTCGATTGGCGCCTCGCCGCGAAACGAAGGTCCTTTTCCGCTTGAGCTCGCTGGCGGGGTTTTCACACTCCCGGATCTCCAATGAAAAAAATCGAAGCCATCATCAAACCCTTCAAACTCGAGTTGGTGAAAGCGGCGCTCACCGATGTTGGCATCACCGGAATGACTACGAGCGAGGTGAAGGGTTTCGGGCGGCAAAAGGGACACACCGAGGTCTATCGTGGCAGCGAGTACACGGTCGATTTTCTACCGAAAATAAAACTCGATATCGTGGTGCCCGACGCGCAGGTGGAAAGCACTATCGCCGCCATCATTTCCGCGGCCAGAACCGGGAAGATTGGCGATGGAAAGATTTTCGTGCTCCCGATCGAAGAGGCCATCCGAATTCGCACATCCGAAACGGGCGATCACGCCATTTAAGAGTTAGAGCGGCAGAAAAATCTTCCGCTCTCCGGTCGGGTCGCGTATAACACAAAAAGTTCCTCAACGCTCCAAAGGTGTAACCAGGCACGTCCTCACAGAAGAAGATTATGCCAGCAAAAACCACCAAGAAAAAAACTGCGGAAGTCGCAACTGCGAAAAAGCCTGCCGCAAAAAAGCCAGCCGTCCCAAAGGCGAAAAAAGCGGCGGCTTTCAGCAGAGACGACCTCGCATTGCGCGCCTACTTCATCGCTGAAAAGCGGCAGAAGCTCGGCCTGACCGGCGATTCACACTCGGACTGGATCGAGGCGGAGCGCCAGCTCGCCGCCGAAAGCCGACCGAAAACAAAATCGAAGAAGGCCTGACGGAACTCAGTCCGTGAGGATTTTCGACACCGTTTCCACGAACCGGGAAAGGGTGAACGGCTTCGGAATATAGGCACGCACGCCGGGCTCGCGCAGGAGTTCCTGCGCCCGGCGATTTGCCGACGCGCCGGACATCAGCACGAGCGGCGGCAACTTCCGATCATCCGGCAGCGCGACGCGGAAAAGCGTGCGAATGAGCGAATACAGCGTGGCCCCGCTGAGATCGGGCATCGTCAGATCGAAGATGAGCAGATCGTAGTTTTTCTTCAGCACCAGCTCGAAGGCATACTCCGCGTTTGGAGTCGTATCGATCACGCAATCGCCAATCGTGACCAGCGCTTCGCGCGCGACGCGCAGGATGTCCACATCGTCATCGACGACCAGAATGTTTTTTTGCTTCATAACGCTTGGGCGCTGGATCGCAGTGGACAACGCCCGACCCGTCAAGCGCGTTCGCCGATAAATCCATCAGGATTCTTCAGGTCGGCTGTATATCCAGGGCCGACGCATCAAAGCCAAAAGCTGTCATTTCGACCGGAGCGCAGGCGGATTGGGTTTGATCCGCTATCCAGCCAGCGCCGCCCGCCGCTTCACAGCGTAGCGTTTCACGAGTTCATCCGCGATCACGCCGAACAGAATCACCGCGCCGATGATCGCGAACTCGATGTTCCCGTGCGTGGTCACGAGCGTGATCATGTTTCGCAAGACCTGCATGAGCGCCGCGCCGATGATGACTCCGAGGATGGTCCCCTCCCCGCCGCGCAGGCTGCATCCGCCGAGCACTGCGGCGGCGATGGCGTAGAGTTCGTAGAAATTTCCGAAATCGACGGGTTGCGCCGAGTTCACATCGAGGACGAAAAGCATTCCACCAAGGCCGGCGAGGCCGGAGCAGATGACGTAGGCGAGGATCGTCATGCGATCGGTGGCAATGCCGCTGTAGCGCGCGGCTTCCTCGCTGCGCCCGAGCGCGAGCATGTAGCGTCCGTAGATGGTGCGATTGAGGAACACGGCGGCGAGCACCGCGACGACGAGCAGGAAAATGCACGGCGCGGGAATGGAGAATCCTTCGATGAACGGGATCGCGGTCTGGCCAGTGGCGAGAGTGCGGAGGCCTTTGAAGTCGCTGCCGAATCCGACCGTCTGATCATTGGTAAAGCCGCGCGCGATGCCGCGGTAGAGCAGCAGCCCGCAGAGTGTCACGACGAAGGGCTGAATCTTGAGGCTCGTGATGAGCAGCCCGTGGACGAGCCCGATGCCGAGCGAAATCGCGGCGACGGTGAGCAGCGCAGCGGGGAGCGACCAGTGATGCGTGGTGAGCAGCCAAGGCAGGCCGCAGCCGACGAGACACACGACGGAGCCGATGGAAAGATCGATGCCGCCGGTGACGATGACGAATGCGACACCGATGCCGATGATGCCGAAGAGCGCGGTGCGACGGACGAGATTTTCAAGATTGTATCCGCTCAGAAAACTGTCGCTCGCGAGCGCGGTCGCGATGCAGACGACGGCGAGCAGTGCGGAGATCCCGAGGATTTTCTTCATTGGAAAAATGGGAAAGGAGGCATGTCTGGGGAGGCTCCGTATTACTTCGATGTTCGATGTTCGACGTTCACTGTTCGATGTTCAGCCCCGCGCAGCGGCGGTGGAAAATCGGGAACGCATCCAAATCACCAAGGCGCCTGCGGCGGGCCGAACATCGAACTTTGAACATCGAACATCGAACATCGAACGGACTAGACAGATCCCCCTTTTCGCACGCGCTCCAGCCAGCGGCGCATCGTGTCGGCACTGGGGCTGCCGAGCGATTCGTAAATCGCCAGCGCGCGTTCCCACGCGGCGGCGGCACCAGCGAGATCGCCGAGGCGCTCGAGGCCCGAGCCGATGTTCGAGTGGGCGCTCGCTTCGCCGGGGTGATTGCGCATTTGCTGGGCGATTCGCAATTGCTGTCCGTAGTGCGTCACCGCCTTTCGCAAATCGCCCTGCCGCGCCCACGCCACCCCGAGACTGGCGTGCGCGTGGCTCAGGGTGGCGAGGTCGCCGTTGCGGACCGCCAGATCCAATTGCGCTTCGTAGCGCGCCACGGCGTCCTCGATTTTCCCGCGATGCATCGCCACCTGGCCGAGGTAGCCGAGCGCGCGGATTTCGGATGCGGCATCACGCGCCGCGCGCGCAGCGGTGAGTTGTTCCTCGTGAAAGTGCGCGGCCTTTTCGACATCCTTCAGTCGTGAATGGGCGATGCCCAGATTTTCCAGCGCGTCCAGCTCCGCCACGCGGTCGCCCATTTCGCGGGCGATGGTGAGTTCCTGGCCATACAAACCGGCAGTGCTTTGAAAATCACCGAGGATGGCTCTGGCCTGCCCGAGTTTTCCGAGCGCGACCAATTCAGAACCGCGGTCGCCCACCTCGCGCGCGATTCGCAATTGCGCCTCGAAACAACCCGTCCCGCGATCCGCGAATCCCGCGCCGATCCACCCGACTCCGAGCCAGCCAAGCGCTTCGGCCTCCGCGCGCTGATCGCGAGATTCACGGGCAAATTCCACCCATCGCTCGAAACAGGCGACGGCCAGACGCGGTTCGCCGGATTTCGCGCGCGCCTTGCCGAGCAGCGCCAGCGCGGAGATTTCCGCGCGCGGATCTTTCAGCGCGCGCGCGGCAGAGACGGCGGCCTCGAGACACGCGACCGCGGGAGCATCGTCACCACCGCCTTCGGGAAAATCCGCGAGGATGCGAAGTGCGTCGGGATAATCCGGCGCGGGTCCGCAGGATGGATCGGCAAAAGGCGCGGGCAGATCGGTGAGCGAAAAGTCGCTCTCGCTGCGCGATTGAAATCGCTGCACGAACGCGCGTGTCGCTTTCCACACCTCCGGATCGCTCCTGCGGCACGCGCCGTTCGGCAGCGGGCTTTGGACCACGGAAAGCGGGACGACGACCGCATCCGGCGCGGCGGAGATTCCCGAAAGCGCACGGGCGGCATCGAGCGGTCGCTTGAACGCGTCCGCCTTTTTCAATTGCGCGAAATGCCAGTCGATCGACTGCGCGGGATTCGCGTGAAGCCGGCTCGCATTCAGCCGCAGCGCTTCGGGCAGATGCCCGGAAAGTTCCGCGAGCAAATCGAGATGCGTGTCGGTTTCCCGGTTCATCCGGGCATTCGTGGCGCGCAGGAATGCGCGGCCATCAGGCCTGGACAATGGCTCCAGCGCGATGGTGTCGATGCGCGCAAACGCGATCGGCTCATGCGAAGTCAGCAGCAGCAGCGAGCCCGCGGGCGGGCGGAGCAGCTCGAGATACGGCTGCGGGCGGACGTTTTCGACGATCAGCAAAATGCGCCGGCCTTCGAGCGACTTCTGATAAAGCGCCGGAAGCTCCGCGAGATCTTTTGGAATCGGCGTGATGCGATTCAACGCCCGCACCGCATGACTCATCGCCGCGACGACACCGTTCGCCGCGGCCTCTGCGCCGAGTTTTTCCAAGTCGATATAAACCTGCGCATCCGGCAACCGCTCGGCAAGCAGATGGCCGAGCGCCGTGACGAATCCCGAGAGACCCACGCCCGTAAACTCCCGCGCCGAAGTGATCGCCAGCGCGTGGGGCGGCGCGGTCACGTCCAGCAGCGTCAGCGCGCGCGCGAGTTCATTCCGCCGCCCGACGAAAAAAGGCGGCAGCGGCGGGAGCTGGCAGTTCGCGCCCTTCCAGCCGTGGTCCTTGAGCAGCCGCGCGAGGCGGCCTTCGTATTTCGCCGAGAGCGTGATCTCCCGGGCCACGGTGGTGGAACGCGAAACCGTCAGTTCCGGATGGGGCCGCCTCGGCACGGCGGACGGTTCCATGATCGAAATCGCAGGCTTCTTCGCCGTGCCGCGTTTCGCCACGAACAGGATGAAGACGATCAACGGCGCGAGAACGACAACTGGGATGAGGACTTGTGAGAAATCCATGGGCCTTGGGAGGGAAAGTGACAGTCGCGCGCCGAACTCGGCAAGTATTACTCGCGCCGATTACTTCCCGAGCGGCTGCGAGATATGGGCGTCTGCGGGCGGCGTAAAATCGAATGTGCTCGCGGGCAGCGACATCGGGCGCTGATTGCGATAGGTCGTCACCATGCGATCGCCTTTCGGCAGCGTCGCCTCGGTTTTTTCGATCTTGAATTCGTCGTCCACCCAAACCGCGAGTTCCTTCAACATGCGCTTGAGCCCGCCCGATTTTGGCGTCAGCGCGAGGCGGTATCCGCTGGCTTCACGGAATGCGCGGAGGCGGTAAAAATCCGTGACGCGATCGAAATTCATCCCGGCAGTGAGCGCGGCAATCGAGTCGTCGAAGAACTGGCGCTGACCCATCGTGTAAAGTTCGGCCTCCTTGAAATTCGGGTAATAAATCCACAGCTTCTCGCCATTGCTCACCGTCACGCTCGGGTTCGCGCCCTTCAGTTCGCGGCGGAATTTGTTCGGTTTTTGAAACGCGATCGTCCCGCTCCCGGTGAGCGGGCTTTTGAGCAGGTGCGTGGTTTTTTCCTCGGTAAAATCGGAGGTCAGCGCGGGAAATTTTGCGCGGTGCGCCTGGAGTTTTTCGATAAGGGCGGCGGATTCGGCGGGAGGGAGTTCGGCGGAAATGACCAATGACCAATGGCCAATGACCACTGCGCAAATCGCAAGCAGCGTCCTGAGTGAAATTCGGGGTTTGGTCATTGCGTCATTGGTCATTTCCTTCATTCCACCAGATGCGCACGTAGTTGTACCACTGCTCGGGATGTTTTCGGATGATGTCTTCAAAATGCGTGGCGAGGCGTTGCGTGTTTTTGACGAACGCCGCGCGTTTGTCTTCATGCGATCTGAAATCGAGCGGCGCGTCGGCGAAGGAGATGTATCGACCGCCGCTTTCCTGCAAGACAAACGCGGGCACCACCGCCGCGCCGGTGTGCTGCCAGAGTAGCGCGGGCGCGGTGGAAAATTCCAAATCGCGTTCGCAAAATTTCACCTTCGTCCCGGTGCCCGCGTACGGGCGATCGACGAGCATCGCGAGGATTTCATTGCGCTGGAGAACCTTCATCATTTCGACAAAAGCGAAGTCGTGACCGGGGCCGACGGTGATCGTTTTGATCCCGAGCCGCTGCCGCAATTCATCGCGCCAGCGCGTCAGTTCGGTGCTCGGTTCTTCGAGCGTGATGACGGTCATCGGCAGCCCGCGCAGCGCGAGCAAAGTCCCGCCGAGCTCCCAATTTCCGACGTGTCCCGTGACGAGGACGATCCCCTTTCCCGCTGCGCGCGCATTTTCAAAATGCTCAAATCCGCGCCACTCGCGCAGCAGTTCGTTGGCGAGCGATGGATCGCCGACGCCGCAGCGGAAATAGTCCGCAAGCATCCTGCTGAAATGCGCAATGTTGTCGGCGCAAAGCGCGTCGAGTGCGCCGCCGGATTTGCCGGTGATCACGCGGAGATTTTCGCGAATCGCGCTGCGTCCGGCGGGATTCTGCGCGGAGGCAGCGCGGCCAATCAGCGGCGCGAGTTTTTGCAACACGGGCCTTGGCAGAAGGCGCGCAAGGATTCCGGCGGCTTGGAAAGCGCGCAGTTGGTAAAGCGGCGGGCGGTCCGTCGTTCGCTGTTCGCTGTTCAATGTTCGATGTTCGATATTCGGCCCGCCGCAGGCGCCGCGATGGTCCGGGAGCGTGTCCAGAACTCCAACGCCGCTGCGCGGGGCTGAACATCGAACATTGAACATCGAACATCGAACATCGAAGTCACGGATGGCGTGCAGCGCGCCAGAGGCAGGCGGGCAGGATGAAGAGGAAGGTGGAAACGAGACACCACGCGACGCCGAGCGCGCAGACGATGCCGAGACCTTGCAGCGCGGGATTTCGCGCGAGCGCGAGCGACGCGAAACCGGCGACCGTCGTGAGTCCACTGAGCAGCACGGGCTTCACGACTGCACCGAGCGAGCGGCGCAAATCGGTGCCGCCGCGCATCGCGCCGACGATGTAGATGCCATAATCTACGCCGATGCCGAGCACGAGCGGGAAGGCGAGGATATTGAAAAGATTGAGCGCAACGCCGAGCACTTTGAGCGACGCGAGCATCGCGCCAAATGCGAGGGCGAGGCCGGCCATCAGGATCGCGAGCGGGAAGGCACGACGGAAAAGGATGCTGAGCAGGACGACGTTGAACGCGATCATGATCGCGCTCAGCTCGACCATTTTTCCCTTCGCCCACTGGATGAGATCCTGAAGCGTGTAAGTCCAGCCGGAGAGATGATAGGGCACGCCGGCGGTGCCCTGCGCGAGCTGTTCGCGGAGCTTTTCCTTTTGCGCAAACGTCGAGATTTTTTCGGTGGGGCGGACGTAGCCCGCGGTGATGTTCGGGTCCGCGCCGAAGAATTGATCGACGAGAAACCACCAGCTCGAACTCGCGGGAATTCGCGCGCGCCAGTCGAGCGGCGCGCGGTCGCCGGCGGCGATGGCGTCGAGCGATGCGAGCAGTTTTTCCGCGCCGGGCATCGGCTGCGCGCCGGTCTCCGCGAGGATCGTCGCGAGGGCTTCGTTCGCTGCTTTGAAATCCACGGTTTTGGCAAGCAGCGCGACGTTTGCATCGACGTTCGCGGGCGACAGCACGAGCGAGCCGGCCATCATCGAGGCGCTCTTGATTTGGCCCTGCTCGATGAGCTTCATCCACGCCGTCTGAAGCTGCGTCCAGTCGTCGTGCGTCTTCTGCGCGCTCTGCGTTTCCAGCATCACGAGCAACTGCTCGCCGAAGCCCGGAAATTTTTCGGTGATGAGCCGCAGCGCATTGCCAGCGGCGCTTCCCGGCGGTTCGAGCGTGCGCGGGTTGGCATCGAAACGCAGCGCCAAAAGCGGCGAGGCGGCGAAGGCGGTGATGCCGAGGAGCGCGAGGCCGGACGTGATCCAGACGCGCCGCGGTGCCACGAAAATCCAGCCGAGAAAACGCTCGCTCCCCGCGCGGAGCGGATCGCTTTTCCTCGGACGAAAACGATCGCTCATGAAGACGAAGAAAAGCGTCATCATCAGCCCGGCCGCGACGAGGATGCCGAAACAAATCAGCACGCCGAGTTGCGCGAAGCCGGGGCAGCCGCTGAAGACGTGGCTGAAAAAGCCCGCGGCGCTCGTGAGGGCGCCGAAGATGACGCTGCGGCCCTGACTGCGCAGCGCGGTGGCGATGGCGGCTTCGTGCGACTGGCCCTCACCGCGTTCGATTTCATAGATCGAATACAGCATCATCCCGAAGTCCACGCCGAGCCCGATGAGGATCGCGCACAGGCCGATCGTGATCATGTTCAGCTCGTGGAAAACGACGGCACCAAGCCCGACGGCGATCACGCAACTGACCAGCAGCACATGCAAAATGGCGACGAGCGGGCCGACGCGCCGGAAGCCAAACCAAAACACGGCGGCAACGAGCAGCGCGGACGTGAGCAGCGTCATGAGAATGTCCGAGCGCATGATGACGGAAAGCTCGCCGACGTAGGCCGTGCGGCCCGTCACGAGCACTTCCGGTTTTGCGCCATCCCATCCGGCGAGCACGCGCTGGCGGAAGTCGTCCACCTTTTTCATCATGTCCTGCGAAGCGTGCGCGCCGAGGTCCGCCTGATTGGTGATCGCGAGGACGAGATGCACGGTGTTATCCGGCGACGTGAGCGAAAAAGTGTCCTCGACGCCGGACGCGCCGAGCTGGCGAAACGCGGGCGTGAGCACGCCGAGCGGATCGATCGTGAGATCGAAATGCTCATCGCGCATCGAGCCGGCTTTGAAGCGCGCCATGGATTTCGCGATGCGCTCGCGAATGGCCTCGGGCTTGAGCGCGGCGGCGACCTTCGCGAATTCGGCGGGCGGACGATTCAGCAGCAGCGGCAGCATGAGCGCCTGCGATTCGAGCATCGCGCGGTCGTCGCCCATCGGGAGCTGATCCATCGCGCGGACGACCCACGGCTCCTTGCGCAGCTCCTCGCCAAAGTGACGCGTGAAGTCCTCGAGATCGACCTCGCCCGTTTCATCGTGCAACGCGAAGGTCAGCGAGCGGCCCTGCGCGAATTCGCGATTGGAGATTTTCCAGACGCGCACGGAATCGAAGTGCGCGGGGAAGAGATCGAGCACGTCGGAGTTGAACTTCACGCCAAAGACGATCACGAGCGCCGCGGTGATGGTGATGAGTGCCGTGAGGAGCACGACGAGCCGGCGGCGATGCGTGACGAAATGGGCGACCGTGCGATCGAGGCTCATGCTTTCGCTGCGAGAGCCTCAGCGGCTAAAGATGAAAGCGAACCGGTCGTCCGAATCGCGGGGCGTGACGGTGAAGCGGGCGGGCTGTGTTTTCGCAAATGCCTCGCGCAATCCCACCCACCCGCGAATTGGCTTCGGCGCACGATCCGGCGCGCCCTGCCAAGAGCCGCGCGCGAGAATCCCCTCGGCCCGCGCCGTCGTGGAATCCATGCGCAGCTTCAGCAGCGGTAGCCCGCCACCTTTTTGAAACTCGATCTGAAAATCCGCCGCGCCGCGCTGGCTGACGACGACTTCACCCACGAGCACGCGCTCACCGCTCGTGTATTTGAGCTGGCCGGCGCGTGTTTTCCACGAGGCATCCGGCGTGGTGAATTCGTGCGGTGTCTGGCACCCGGCGCAGACTAAAAGCGAGGCGATTGGAAAATATTTGAGCGCCGTTCTACTCACTCGCCCCTCCGTCCTTCGTCGTGTTCTCGTCGGCAAAACCGGGATACTCCGAGATGACCAAGCTCATGCCGAGATCTCCCATGCGCCGCATCGTAACCGGCTCGAGAACCGGACCGCCAGCACGTGCGCTGCGACGCCAGCAAAATCCAACGTTTGCGACGTATTCCGCAACCGGCAGTTTCGCGCTTGCCCGTTCCAACCACTCCGCGAGCGCCTCGATCTGAGGTGACAAAATCCACTCGCCATCGCAAAGCCACGCGAGACGTTCGTTTTTCTGACCTTCTGGTGTGACGCGGTAAATGTTCACCGGCATAAGCATGACTCGCCTAACACTTGCATTCAATCACGCGGCGCGCAGCAGCTCCGGTTTTGCCATCGGCGCGTGATCGGTCGCTTTCGGGCAGAGCGGCAGGCGGCGCTGGAGAAAGAGGACAAGGTAAAAGACCTGCATCCGCCACCAGATCGCGAAGCTCCCGCCGACATTCCCCGCAAGCACCGCATTCACCGCCGGGGCGAGTTGCAGCTTGTCGGTCGGGTTCATGAACACGTCGATGAATTCATCGCGATACCACGCGGTGACGAAGCGCAGATACATGTCCATCAGACGATTCATCTTCCGCTCGTAGCGCGCGAAAAGGCCGGGCTGTTTTGCGGGGTTCGCCAGCACGGTTTCGAGGATGTCGGCGCACTGCTCGCCGCTGTGGATGGCGATGAAAACGCCCGTGCTGAAAATCGGGTCGATGAAGCCGGCGGCGTCGCCTGCAAGCATCCAGCGGTCGCCGGTGAGACGCGTATTCCGATACGAATAATCGCCCGCCGAACGCACGGGCGAGACGATCACCGCGGCGCGCATCCGCTCGCGCATGAGCGCGGAATCTTCGATGGCCCACGCGAGCGTTTCCTCCGGCGTTTTGCGCATTGCTTTGAAATCGGCGGAGTCCATCACCACACCAATGCTGGTGCGCGTTTCGTCGAGCGGGATGAGCCAGAACCAATGATCCCGCGCGCGGACCAGTCGCGTGAGCGTGCCCTCGCGGCCCTCATCGCGCTGCACGTTTTCGTAGTGGGCGAAGACGGAGAATTTTTGCAGATGCGCGTAGCGTGCCTTGAGATCGAATTTCTGCCCGACGACCGCATTCCGGCCGCTGCAATCGAGCAAATAACGCGCACGCACTTTCCGCGTCTCGACCGCATCGCGGACATCGAGCGCCACACCGTCCACATCAAAATCGAGTTGCTCGACGGACGTTTCCTCACACACCGTCGCGCCCGCTTTCGCCGCATGATCGAGCAGCATTTTGTCAAAGTCCGCGCGCTCGACTTGATACGCACTCTGCACTTTCGAGCGGAACCCCTTTTCAAACAGAAACGACAGCGCCCGCGCGCCGCAAGCCGTGGCAATTTCACCACCGAATTTCGGCATATAGCGCGCATTCATGGTCTCGCGCACCCCGAGTCGGTCAAAGGCGCGCAGGCTGTGCGGGAGGAGCGATTCGCCGATGTGAAAGCGGGGAAACTTTTCCTTTTCAAAGACAACGACGCGACGGCCTTTCATGGCGAGCAGCGCCGCGGCAGTGCTGCCCGCGGGGCCGCCTCCGATGATGGCTACGTCGTAGGATTCTGTCATGAGTGCGGGACGGTAACGGCACTTTGGAAAAAGGGAAGCGCGCCGCTGGTATGCAAAAAAAGCCGCTCCCTCGCGGGGGCGGCTTTTTTTCGGAAGCGGAAACGGACTACGCCATCATGAGAACCTGCCGGGAGCGCTTGATCTCGCGGGTGATTTTCCGATGAAAGTGGGCGGGCATTCCCGTCAGGCGCCGCGCGAGAATCTTCCCGCTCTCGGTAATGAACCGCTTGAGGATGTCGGGATTTTTGTAGTCGATCGCTTCGAGCGCGATGTCGATGCGCCGGCGCGGCATCGTGCGATTGGCCCGGCGGAAATTGGAGCGGCGTTGTGGAGTTTTGGGCTGCATGATGAAAAAAGGCGTGGGTTACTTGGTTTCCCGATGGAGCGTGTGGCGCTTGAGGTTCGGGTTGTATTTTTTCTTTTCGAGCCGGTTCGGTGTGTTCGGGCTCTTCTTGTTGCGCGTCGAGATGTAGCGCGAGACGGGCACCCCGGCGGCTTTCGCCTCGGTGCATTCGAGAATGATGAATTCGCGGGCCATAAAATGATGTGGTTATTCCTTGTTGTCGGCGACCGGTTCTTCTTCCTCTGCTTCACCGGGCTCATCGTCGGTCAGTCCGAAGAGCGAGGTCACTGGTTTTCTGATGTTAAAATGTTTGTTCTGCTTCTCGAGTTGCGACTGGCACTCGACGGTGTAGCGGGCAAACGGGATCGCTTCCAAACGGGCATGCGCGATCGCTTTGTTGGTCATCTCGCACATTCCATAAGTGCCAAGGTTGATCCGTCCCAGCGCCTGCTCGATTTCGTAAAGTGCGTCCTGCTCCTGCGAGAGAAGACTCAACGCAAAATCGCGATCGTATGCATCGCTGCCGGCATCTGCCTGGTGCATCCCGAACGCGCTCGCCTCACTTCCTTCCGCGCGTGAGCGCAGCGTGTCTTTCGCCACGCCCATCATCGAATCCACCATGGAATCGCGCAGTTGGATCAGGCGCTCCTTCTGTTTTTCGAGGAACGGCGTGAGCTTAATCTTCGACTCGGGTGGCCGCACCATGTTCGTGACGGCGCCGGGCCGGAACGTGACACGGACCGCGTCCGGTTTGCTGCCATTCGGTTTGCCGCCTTTGAGCACGATTTTCCCCTTCGCTGCTTGCGTGGC
>JANNWY010000092.1:0-26451 GCA_031409335.1 Chthoniobacteraceae bacterium
AGTCGCTAAAAAAACGGCTGCCGAGGAGCCAGAACCAACGCCGGCGAGCCAAACCGAACCATCGAAGGCCCAATCGACGCCCCGCGCTCCCACCAACACCAACCGGCTTAACGAAATCGGTCACCGGTGGGACAGGCCCTAACCTAGCTTCGGCGATGGGAACCGCGGACGCTGCGGAAGACACGGAGAACGCGGAGATTGCGAGTCTTGAGCCACTTACCCAATCGGTGAACGACGCCCTCCCGGCGACCCGCAACGACACCTCTTCCTCATCCGCGTCATCCGTGTCCTCCGCGGCAATCTCCATCGCCGCTCATTGGGCTGAACGAAGATCAGCGGACATCACTCAAAAAGGCGCGGACACCCTGCGCGATGAGAAGATGCGCTGTAACTCAGCCGAATCAAAACCCCTTGGGTATTTTCTTCAGCGCGTCCTTGAGCAGCTTCTCCGCTTCCTTCTCGATATCGTCGCCATCGGCATCGTCTTCATCCTTGGGCTTGCGCTTGGGTTCAGGCGGTTTCCCCTCATCGCCACCGGTCCAGTCGAGTCCCTCCGTAAAAACTTTCACGACGCTGCCAGCCGACGTCGGCTGAACCATGATCGTGAGCTTCGCGTCGCCCTGTTCGCGTTTGAGAATCGCATTCGTTTTTCCCATCAAATCCCGTCCGCTCTCCTTCCAGCCTTGCTGCTTTAGCTTGGTGGAAAACTCACCCGCCACTGCTGCGACGGGCTGCGGGCTGGAAAACTGAATGTGCTGCACGAGTTGCTTGTATTCCACGTCGGTCGCGGCGTTCGGCAGCGCAAGTTTTCGCGCGGCGATCGACGGGCCAGCCGGCGCTTTTGGCTCCTTCTTCATTTCGTGCGGTTCGCTCGCGACTGGCTTTGGCGCAGCCGCGGGCGCGTTGCGCAGCTTCTCCGGCAAGGGCGCGGCGAATTTCAAATCGACGTCCCACTTTTCCCCGAACGTATCGAGCATGTTGCCCGTGCTCACCTGCCCCTTCACGTTCCCGCCCTTGATCTCAAATTCGACCATGTGAATTTCCCCAAGCGCGGTGAAACCCTGTTTCTCATGCGCGCTGTGCGCCACCTGGCAGCCGAAAATCCCGCCATCGTGATGCACGTTCAAGATCAGCGCGCTTCCCAGTTTTCCGAACATCGCGTCGAACGAAGGTTTCCTCGCCGTCGCCGGATCTTTCTCGGTGAAAATCAGTGTCACCGCCGGCTTCCCGCTAAACTCCTCGTGTCCCTCCACCGTCACAAACTTCACCGCCGCATTTTTCCCATTGCCAACAAACTTCCCGCTGACCGTTGGCTTCACCGGCGGATCGAGTTTCACAGGGCCGGCCACCTTCGGCGGAGCGTCAATCGCGACATCGAAAACCATCGACACGTCCTTCGAAAAATCGCCCGCCTCGACCAGCTTCAAGCTCCCACGAATTTTGCCATTGGCGATCACAGCCTTGCCCTCGAGCGGCGCACCCCGGCCGCCGAACGAGACATTTTCACCGCGTGCACTGATGCACCGCAGCGTGCCATCTTCCAAAAACGCCGCCTTCAAATAAAGCCCGCCCACCTCCGCGTCCACGTTGTCCTCCGCGTCCTTCGCCTTGATTTTCTGCAAAGCCTCCGCGCTCATCGCGACCCCCGTCGCCAGCACGATTACGCGCTTTTCCCCGTAGTAATTTCCGGTCAGCGCCACCACGTTTTTGAAAACGTGACGCCGCCCGCGGACATTGAGATTTCCCTGATTTGCCGGTTTCTGCGCGTGAGTGAGATCGGGGAAAAACGCGGCGGCGAGGATGGCGGCGATTTGCCAGAAACGAAGCGGGCGGAGTGTCGTCATAGCGTGCGGGGGTTGGATTATTCCGGGAAGTTAGCGCGCCGGACCGGTCCGATGCCAGCATTGAGTCGCGCGCGCCGCCTGCTTCTCCAGAAGCTTGCGCGAAGTCCGGTTTACAGTGCGCCGCAAACCGATTATCTCGGCTCTCTTCCTGATGAAACCCGCCCACTTCGCGCGAAGCTGGCCAGCATGAACTGGCGCAAGCACGCTTTCCTCCTCGCGCACGATGCGATCGGCTCCGAGCTGCGCGGGCACTACGCGGAGTTTCTCGCGTCGGCGCGCTGGTCTGAAAAGCGTTTGGAAAAGCTGCGCGCGGCGCGACTGGATGCCCTGCTGCTGCATGCGTCGAAGGTGGTGCCGTTTTATCGCGAGCGCGCAACGCGGCCGGAGCTGGCCGCCTTCCCGATCCTGCGGAAGGAAGACATCCACGCGCATTTCGACACGCTGATGGAGCCGTCGCTGCTGGCAGAGTTTCGCGCTTCGAAAAAGCCGCGCGGCTACTCGTGGGTCGAGGTGAAAACGGGCGGCTCGACCGGGACGCCGACGACGGTGATCCACGACAAGGATTTCCGCGACTGGGGCCGCGCGGGGCGGCTGTATTCGCAGTGGCTGTGCGGGTTTCCGATCGGCACGCCGTTTTTCCAGCTCTGGGGCTCGATGCGCGACATCAATGACGCGAAGGATTCCACACAAAAGCGCGTGCTGAATTCGCTCCTGCAAGTGCATCCGATGAATGCCTTCCTGATGGACGAAGCGCGCATGGCCGCTTACCTGAGCGAGATCGGCGAATCGCGGATCGATCACCTGATGGCCTATGTCGATGCCGCGGATCAGCTCGCGCGTTTCCAGGAAAAAAGCGGGAAGCC
This sequence comes from Chthoniobacteraceae bacterium, assembly GCA_031409335.1. Classification (GTDB taxonomy): domain Bacteria; phylum Verrucomicrobiota; class Verrucomicrobiia; order Chthoniobacterales; family Chthoniobacteraceae; genus JANLQB01. The sequence continues at coordinate 2,708 of JANNWY010000092.1, forward strand.
GATGCGCCCGCTGAAAAGCATCATGGCCTGCGCGGGCACGGTGACGGACGAAGTGCGCGAGAAACTCACCCGCGTCTTCGGCGCACGCGTTCACAACAAATACGGCAGCCGCGAATGCGCCGACATGGCGTGCGAATGCGCGGCGGGCGGCTTCCACATTTATGCGACCGGCATTCACCTCGAAATCGTGGACGACGCTGGCCAGCCCGTGCCCGCCGGAACGACCGGGCGCATCCTCGTAACGCTGCTGCAAAACCGCCGCTTCCCGATCATCCGCTACGAGATTGGCGACATCGGCGCGCTGAGTTTGGCGATGTGCTCGTGCGGATCGCCGCTGCCGCTGCTGGAGCGTGTCGAGGGGCGCATTTCGGAAATCATCACCGCGGCGGATGGTGCCTACGTCAGCCCGGTTTTCATCCGGCATGTGATCGGCGTGACGCACAACGATGGTTCCATAGAGCGATTCCAATTCGTGCAAACCGGCGCGGCGGCTTACACGCTGGCATTGCAGTTGGATACCGCATTACCGGCGGAAAGATTCGCGCAAATCGTCGCGCCGCTGCGGAGCGATCTCGAGACAGTGCTCGGCGCGGGCGCGCAACTTGAGATCGGGCGGGTCGCGGACATTCCGCTCGGCGAAAGTGGGAAGTTTCCATATTTGCGAAATCTCCACCAATTCAGATGAACGAAATCGACATTGCCCTCGGGCCGGACACCGACCCCGTGCCGTTCATTCTGCGCAATCTGCCGGACGGCAATTTCCGCCGGATCGTGCTCAAACCAAACTGGGTGAAGCACGAGGAGCACGCCGAATTTCCCATCGCGGCGCTTGTCACGGGCACGGCGCTCATCGAGGCGTGCATCGAGGCATGCCGGAAAAAATATCCGCGCGCGGAGAAAATCATCGTCGGCGATGTGCCGCTGCAAACATGCGATTGGGCGGCCCTTATCCGGCAGACGGGCGTGGACCGGCTGATGGAAAAATATCGCGGGAGCCTCGTGCAGTTTCTGGATTTGCGGCGCGAGCGATGGATCCCGAAGGACGGCTTCATGGAACTGGAATCCGCGCACCCCGGCGATCCGCTCGGCTACAGTGAGATCGTCATCGACCACACCAGCCTGCTCGAGGAAGTGAGCCACAACGCGGATTCGTTTCGCGTCTCGGACTACAATCCGGCGGAGACGATCAGCGTGCATCGCAAAGGTGTGCATCGCTATCTCATCGCGAAAACCGTGCTGGAAGCAGACCTCTTCATCAATCTTCCGAAGATGAAGACGCACCAGAAATCCGGGATCACCGGCGCGTTGAAAAACATCGTCGGCATCAACGGCTCGAAGGCGCATCTCGTGCATCACCAGCTCGGCTTTCCCTCGCAGGGCGGCGATGAGTTTCCCGAGGATGCCTCGCGCCTCATCTATTGGCAGGCGCGGCTGCGTGAGCGGTTTCAAAAAAAATCAAAAGTCGTTTTCAATCTGCTGAAGCGCGGCTGGGAGGTGGTCAAGAAACTGCGCTGCATCAAGACCGTCGGCACGAGGGAAAATCTCGGCGGCACCTTTTACGTCGGCTCCGGCTCGTGGTACGGCAACGACTCCATCTGGCGCATGGTCTATGACCTGAACATGATCATCCTCTTCGCGCATGCCGACGGCGGCCCGCTCCGCGCCGAGCCCCAGCGCACGGTGCTCTCGATCATGGACGGCCTCGTCGCTGGCGAGGGCAACGGCCCGCTCCAGCCGCTGCCGGTAAAAGCGGACGCGCTGCTAGCCTCACGCAATCCTTTCCTCATCGACTTCGCGATGGCGAAGCTCATGGGCTTCGACGTCCGAAAAATCCGGTTGCTCGCCCACTACCGGCGCTTTCCCTACGCGCCGTTCGCCGCGTTAGAGCCGGAAAAATTCGCGGTCACTTTGAATGGCGTGCGCTCCGAGACCGGGCTCGACGCGCTGCCGGTGATTCATCGCTTCATCCCAGCGCCCGGCTGGCGCGGCCACATCGAACTCGCATGAACTGGCGCAAACCAGCGTTTCTCTTCGCGCACGATCTCATCGGCTCCGGACTGCGCGGGCACTACCGCGAATTTCTCGCCGCCGAGCACTGGCCCGCCGCGCGGCTGAGTGAATTGCACGACCAGCGCCTCGCCGCGCTGCTCCGGCATGCGGTGAAAGACGTGCCGTTCTATCGCGACCGCGCGCGCGCACCGGAGCTGTCCGCTTTTCCGATCCTGCGGAAAGAGGACGTTCACGCACACTTCGAGGAACTGATGGAGCCGTCGCTACTTGCCGAGTATCGCGGCGAGAAAAAAAAAGAACGCTATTCATGGGTCGAGGTGAAAACCGGTGGCTCCACCGGCAAGCCCACGGTCGTGATCCACGACCGGGATTTCCGCGACTGGGGTCGGGCGGGCCGGCTGTATTCGCAGCATCTCTGCGGATTCCCGCTTGGCACGCCCTTCTTCATGCTCTGGGGCTCGATGCGCGACATCAATGAGTCGAAGGACTCCGTGACGAAGCGCGTGCTGAACACGCTCCTCCACGTCCATCCACTCAACGCCTTTCTCATGGACGACACGCGCATGCACGACTACGCGCGGCAGATCAACGGGTCGTCCATAGGACACCTCATGGCCTACGTCGATGCCGCGTATCAGCTCGCGCGTTTTCTCGAAAAGAGCGGCGTGAAAATGCGCCCCATCGAATCCGTGATGGCCTGCGCGGGCACGGTTACGGGCGACCACCGCGCGATCCTCTCCCGCGTTTTCGGCGCGCGCGTCCACAACAAATACGGCAGCCGCGAATGCGCCGACATGGCCTGCGAATGCGCGGCGGGTGGGTTCCACATTTACACCAGCGGCGTGCATCTCGAAATCGTCGATGACGCCGGCCAGCCCGTGCCCGCAGGCATAACGGGCCGCATCCTCGTCACGCTCCTGCAAAACCGCCGCTTCCCGGTCATCCGCTACGAGATCGGCGACATCGGCGGGCTGAGCACCAAGCCATGTCCTTGCGGTTCCCCGCTGCCGCTGCTGGAACGCGTAGAAGGCCGCATCTCCGAAGTCATCACCAAGGCCAACGGCGCTTACCTCACCCCGTCGTATATCGTCCATCTCGTCGGCGTCGTGCATAATCCTGGAGCCGTCACGCGTTTCCAGTTCGTTCAGACCGGCGCGGCGGAATACACGCTTTCTATCGCGCTCGATGCAGAGTTTTCGGACGATGAATTCGGACGGCTCACCGTGGCCCTGCGACGCGATCTTGAAGCTGTGCTCGGTCCGGGCACGCAGCTCGGCATCTCCCGCGTCACCGACATTCCGCCGAGCGAAAGCGGCAAGTTTCTTTACGTGCGCAATCTGCATCGGGGTCGATGAGCACCCGCATTCTCTACATCCACAACAGCGCAGACATTTACGGCGCGAGCCGTTCGCTGGTGCGGCTGCTCGGCGTGCTCGACCTAGGAAAATTCGATCCGCTCGTGATGCTCCCGGAGGAGGGGCCGCTGGCGGAGCAGTTCCGCGCGCTGCCGGTGCGGGTGATTATTTTTCCGGCGCTGAGCGTGATTGACCGGGCGGTTTTCAAATCGTGGCGGCTGCCGTTTTTTCTGCTCGGCATTCCGGTCTCAGTGCTCCGTCTCTGGCGAATCCTGAAGCGCGAGAAGATCGACCTCGTGCATACGAACACGGGCGTGGTGCTTTCGCCGGGGCTGGCGGCGAGGATGGCGGGTGTGCCGCATGTCTGGCATATCCGCGACTGGTTTCAGGAGTTCGCGGGGTTCTGGCGGTTTTATGAAAAGTGGATGCGTGCTTTTGCGACGCGAATCATCGCGGTGTCGGGACCGATCGCGGGGCAGTTCACGGATCGGGCGAAGGTTTGCGTGATCAATAACGGGTTCGATCCGGCGGAATTTGAGCTGGGTGATCCGCGTGTGGGTGTGGCGTTCCGCGAAACCTACGGGCTCGGTGCAGCACCGGTGGTGGGGTGCGTCGGGCGAATCAAATTGCAGCGCAAAGGGCAGGAGGTTTTTCTTCGGGCGGCAGGGATTTTGAAAGCTCGCGGCATTTCCGCGAAGTGGCTCGTCGTTGGGGCACCATTTCCGGGGAATGAATCGCACCTCGAAGCCCTGCGCGACATCGTGCGCGAGCACCATCTGCGCGACGACGTGGTTTTCACCGGCGAGCTGAAAGACCCGCGCCCGGCCTACGCGGCGATGAGCATTTTCGTGCTGCCCTCCGCGCAGCCGGAGCCCTTTGGCGGCGTGGTGATGGAGGCGATGTGCATGGGGCTTCCCGTGATCGCGACGAACATCGGCGGCTCCACCGAGCAGGTCGCCGATGGCGAAAGCGGCTGGCTCGTCCCACCGAATGATCCCGCGGCGCTCGCGGACAAACTGGAAATGCTGCTGCGCGATGAGGCGCTCCGCAAATTCTTTGGCGAAGCGGGACGGCGGCGCATCGCGGAACGCTTCACGCTGAAGGGCATGGTCGAAAAAATCACCGCCGTTTATGACGAATGTCTGAAAAACCGGCGTTGAGGAACTCACGCAAAGGCGCAAAGACGTCAAGATTCTGCCTGGCACTTCTTCCTTTGCGCCTCTGCGCCTTTGCGTGAGAAAATTCCGAGCTGCCCATGAACCCGAATCCCATCGTTTCCATCCAGAGCCTCGTCGATACCGGCTATCCGGCAGTGATCGAAAAGACGCTGACGGAGATTGGTTTCTTCCGCGATGTGCCGGCCGGCGGGCGCGTTTTTCTGAAGCCGAATCTGACGTTTCCCACGTTCCGGCCGGGCGTGATGACTTCGTTCGATTGCCTGAGCGCGGTGACGAAATGTCTGATCGCACACGGCTATCGCGTGGTCATCGGCGAGGCAGACAGCGGCGGATACAACCGGTTTTCGATCGACGAAGTTTTCAAAGGGATGGGCATCGACCAGCTCGCGAAGGACACCGGCGCGGAGATTGTGAATGTCAGTTTCGCCGAGCCGGAGTGGCTGGAAATCCGCGCGGGCTGGCGGACTTTGCGCGCGCCTTTTCCGAAGATGATGCTCCGCGAGATCGACGCTTTCATCACGCTGCCAGTGCCGAAGATTCACATGAACACGCTGGTTTCCATGTCGATCAAGAACCAGTGGGGCTGCATCCAGGAGCCGAATGAGCGGCTGAAGCTGCATCCGTATTTCGCGGAGACGATGTATGAATTCGAGACGCGGCTGCCGCGCGCGTATTCGATCATCGACGGGCGCTACGGGCTGAATCGCACGGGGCCGATGCTGGGCGATGTGGTGGATTTTAATTTCGTGCTCGGCTCGAACGATCTCGTCGCCGCCGACCGCGTGTGCTGCCGCATCATGCAAATCGACGAGGCCGATGTGGCGTATCTGCGTTATTTCAAATCGCGTGGCTGGTGGACGCCGTGGGAAAGCATTCGCCTGAACGACGACCCGGCGCGTTTTCAAAAGGGAAAATTTTTTCTGGAAAGAAAATGGACCGATTATCCCGGCCTCATCTGCTTCAACAACGCCTTCCTCGCCTGGCTCGGCTACCACTCGCCGCTCGCCGGTTTCGCGCACTGGCTGCTCTATTTATTCCGCGAGCCGTTTTACGAATACGACAAGGAAAAGTCGAAGCTGCGCGACGAGGCGAAGAAGTAGCGCGGCTTTTCTTAAACACAGAGGCACGGAGGACACAGAGGTTCACAGAGACGGAAGACGACCCTGACTTTCTCTGTGCAACTCTGTGTCCTCTGTACCTCTGAGTTAAAGTTCTTTTCCGGCCACGGCGAAAGACCGTTTGCGCCCACCACGGCGCGCTGTTAGAACCTGCGCACTTTTCGCCCGGCCATGCCCAAAGACCCTTCGCTTCACAAAATTCTCGTCATCGGCTCCGGCCCCATCGTCATCGGGCAGGGGTGCGAATTTGACTACTCGGGCGTGCAGGCTTGCAAGGCGCTGAAGGAGGAGGGCTACACGGTCATCCTCGTGAACTCGAACCCGGCGACGATCATGACGGACCCGGAATTTGCGCACCGGACTTACATCGAGCCGATCACGCCGCAGATCGTGGAGCTGATCATTGAAAAGGAAAAGCCGGACGCGCTGCTGCCGACGCTGGGCGGGCAGACGGCGCTGAATTGTGCGATGAAACTTTTTGAATCCGGCGTGCTGGAAAAGCATGGTGTGAAAATGATCGGCGCGAATGCGGCGGCGATTCACAAGGGCGAGGACCGGCAGGCTTTTAAGGACGCGATGATCAAGATCGGCATGGATATGCCGCACTCCGGGACGGCGCACACGATCGAGGATGCGCGCAAAGTTTTGACGGAAATCGGGACGCTGCCGCTGATCATCCGGCCCGCTTTCACGCTCGGCGGTTCGGGCGGCGGGATTGCTTACAACAAGGAGGAATTCGAGACGATCGTGGCGCGCGGGCTCGATCTTTCGCCGGTGAGCGAAGTGCTGATCGAGGAGTCGCTGCTCGGCTGGAAGGAATTTGAGATGGAGGTGATGCGCGACCGTCACGACAACTGTGTGATCGTGTGCTCGATCGAGAATGTGGACCCGATGGGCGTGCATACCGGCGACTCGATCACGGTCGCGCCGATCCAGACGCTGACGGATCGCGAATATCAGATGATGCGCGATGCGTCGTTTGCGATCATCCGCGAGATCGGGGTGGAAACGGGCGGATCGAATATCCAGTTCGCGGTGGAGCCGGACACGGGGCGCATGATCGTGATCGAGATGAATCCGCGCGTGTCGCGTTCATCGGCGCTGGCGTCGAAGGCGACCGGCTTTCCCATCGCGAAAATCGCGGCGCGGCTCGCGGTCGGCTATACGCTCGATGAAGTGCGCAACGACATCACGCGAGTGACGCCGGCGAGCTTTGAGCCGACGATTGATTATGTCGTGGTGAAATGCCCGCGGTTCACTTTCGAGAAATTTCCGCAGGCCGATCCGGTGCTGACCACGCAGATGAAAAGCGTCGGCGAGGCGATGGCAATCGGGCGCACTTTCAAAGAGGCGCTGCAAAAGGCGCTGCGTTCGCTGGAGATCAAACGCTTTGGATTCATCGGCGATGGCAAGGATGTCGTGGTCGATGACGAGACGCTGCGGACGAAATTGACGGTGCCGAATGCGGAGCGGATTTTCTTCCTCGGCCTCGCGCTGGCGCGCGGCTGGAGCGTTGAGGAAATCTTCGAGCTGACGAAGATCGACCGCTGGTTTTTGGAAAACATGCGGCAGATCGTGGCGGCTGATGCGCAGATGAAATCGCCCGCCGAAAAGGCGCAGCCGCGCAGCCTGCTTTCGCCGTGGAAATCGCAGAACGCAACCGGCCTGCTCGAAGATCGCGCGGCGCTCGTGCGCGCGAAGAAGCTCGGCTTTTCCGATGTGCAAATCGGCGTCGCGACGGGCACGACCGCGGCGGCGGTGCGCGCGGCGCGGCACAAGCACGGGGTCATCCCGACTTACCGGCTCGTCGATACGTGCGCGGCGGAGTTCGAGGCTTACACGCCTTACTATTACTCGACGTATGGCGATGAGAATGAGCGGCGCGATTCGGGAAAGAAAAAGGTCATCATCCTCGGTGGCGGACCGAACCGCATCGGACAGGGCATCGAGTTCGACTACTGCTGCGTCCACGCCGCGTTCGCGCTGCGCGAGGAGGGCTTCGAGACGATCATGGTGAACTCGAATCCCGAGACGGTTTCGACCGACTACGACACGAGCGACAAGCTGTATTTCGAGCCGCTCACGCTCGAAGACGTGCTCAATATTTGCGAACAGGAAAAGCCGTGGGGCGTCATCGTGCAATTCGGCGGGCAGACTCCGCTGAACCTCGCGAACGGACTCGCGGAAGCGGGCGTCCCGATCATCGGCACTTCGCCGAAATCGATCGAGATCGCGGAAGATCGGAAGCTGTTCGGAGCGATGCTCGACAAGCTCGGCATCCGGCAAACGCACGGCGGCACGGCTGTCACTGAGAGCGAAGCGGTGGCCGTCGCGGACAGAGTTGGCTATCCCGTGCTCGTGCGCCCGAGCTTCGTGCTCGGCGGACGTGGGATGATGCTCGTCCACAACGAAGCAGACCTGCGGAAGTATGTCCGCGACGCGATGGAAAGTGGCACAGCCGTCCCGGCTGTGGGGCCCGCAAGCGTTACGCTTGCTTCAAGCGACCTGGTCTTCAAAGCCTTCGATCCGCGAGCCGAAGTGCAAATTTCCCGGCGAGATCTTCCTCACTGGCAGCAAAACGATGTCGCGTATTTCGTCACCTTCCGCCTCGCGGATGCGGTGCCCCAATCGCTGCGCCGCGAATGGTCCGAAGAAATCGAAACGTGGCGGCGGCATCATCCCGAACCGTGGGATGCGGCGACCCGTTACGAATATCAAAAGCGTTTTCAAGATGGCCGCGAGCAGTGGCTCGATCAGGGGCACGGGGAATGTCTGCTCAGGCGGGCCGACGTCGCCGCGCGGGTCGTCGATGCCTTGCGGCATTTCAATCGCGACCGCTACGTGCTCGACGCGTTCGTGGTGATGCCGAATCATGTTCACGTTTTGGTAAAGCCCATCCGTGGACACGGGCTGAGCGACATCCTGCACTCGTGGAAATCTTTTACGGCAAAGGAAGTGAACAAGCTACTCGGGCGCGACGGGGTTTTTTGGCAGGACGAAAACTTTGACCGGATCGTACGCGATTTCGACGAATTGGTGCGGTGCCGGGCTTACATCGCCAATAATCCTGCGCAGTCGGGATTGCGCAGTGGGGAAATTTTTTTGGACGCGGCGGGAGCTTTGCAGAATGATTTGGCAGGCGGGACGCCTGCTGGCCCCACAGGCAGGATGCCTGTGCCACAGGCCGCGCGCGCGCAACATCCCATTCTCGTCGATCATTTCCTCGAAGACGCGACTGAAGTGGATGTCGATTGCATCAGCGATGGCGAGACGGTTGTCATCGGCGCGATCATGGAGCACATCGAAGAAGCCGGCATCCACAGCGGCGACAGCTCGTGCGTCATCCCGCCGTTTTCGCTGAGCGAAGAGGTGAAGGCCGAAATCACGCGCAGCACGAAGGCGATGGCCAAAGAGTTGAACGTGCGCGGCTTGATGAACGTGCAGTTCGCCGTGCAAAACGAAACGGTTTACGTCCTCGAAGTGAACCCGCGCGCCAGCCGCACCGCGCCCTTCGTTTCCAAAGCGATCGGCGTCCCGCTGCCCAAACTAGCCGCAAAAATCATGGCCGGCAAAACGCTCATCGAACTCGGCTTCACCACCGAAATCGTGCCGCCACATTTCTCCGTGAAAGAAGCCGTCTTCCCCTTCATCCGCTTCCCCGGCATCGACATCGTGCTCGGCCCCGAGATGAAATCCACCGGTGAAGTGATGGGCATCGACCGCACGCTCGGCCTCGCTTTTGCCAAATCGCAAATGGCCGCCGCGCCGCCGCTCCCGGCCAAAGGCAACATCTTCATCAGCGTTGCCGATCGCGAAAAAGGCCGCGTCGCCGACTTTGCAAAAGGCTTTGTCGAAATGGGCTTCACGCTCTTCGCTACCAGCGGAACCGCCGCCGCACTCAAGGCCGCGGATGTTCCCGTAAAAAAACTGCACAAGCTCAACGAAGGCCGCCCCAACGCGCTCGACATGATCAAAAACGGCGAACTCGCCATGATCGTGAACACACCGAGCGGCAAAGTCGCCCGCGAGGACGAAGTAAAAATCCGCAGCACCGCGACCGGAAATCGCATCCCCGTCTTCACCACCCTCCGCGGAGCCCGCGCCGCGCTCGAAGGCATCCGCGCCGTCCGCGAGCACGGCCTCAGCGTGAAGCCGCTCCAGGAGTGGCATCCAAAGTAGCGCGCCAAAAAACTCGCACTACTCCCGCATTGTCCGCTTGCCGGATGAAGGGTCGGCCATCCTTGGAGCCTGTCTGCACTTTACCGCCCTAAACACAGAGGTACAGAGGACACGGAGGATCACAGAGAATTCTCCGATACGGATTCCTCCTCTGTGTTTCTCGGTGCCCTCTGTATCTCTGTGTTTCAAAAAAGCTAAACAGGCATGAAGGGCTCTATCGGTGCCGCCGCGCCAGCCGATCAGCCCGAGCAGGCCCATCGCGGTCGCCACGCTCCCCGGCTCCGGCACGGGCACCACTTCGCCGAAGCCTCCGGTGAACCCCGAAAATCCCGGCGCGAAAGGCAGGAGCGTCGAGCCCGCGTCGCTGTAAAATTTGATCTGCAAAAGCTGACTGGCCACGAGGCCGGTCCCGCTGCCGTTGCCGAAATAAAGCTGATCGGTCCCGCTGCCGGTGTTCTGATTTCCCGACCAATTCCAAATGCTGAGCGTGCCCGTCCACAAAGCCGCGATGGCAGGCGCGGAGCTATCGGCAAAGCGCAGCACGCTCGCGCCCGCGCCCATGTCGATGACCGAACTCGCGGACAGCGTGAGCGTGCCCACCGTCTCCGAAAGCCCGCCCGTGCTGAGCTTCCCGCCCGCGAGGGTGAACCCAGCGGCGTCATTCACACGATCACCCGTCCCGCTCAAAAGCAGCGTGCCTCCCGTGTTGATGATGACGCCGCTGGTCCCCCCGAGCGCGCTGCTGCCCGCCGCCTCCAGCACCCCCCCGCTGACCGTCGTCCCCCCCGTGAAAGTATTCGCGCCGGTCAAAGCGAGCGTGCCCAAGCCGGTCTTGGTCAGCGCGCCGTTTTGCAGCGAAGCGGAGATGCGCAGATCGACCGCCGCCGAGCCGTCATGCACCGAAAAAGTGCGCGTACCGCCCAAGTCAATCGCGCCGGGGTTCGTCCCGCTGCCGCCGCTCAGGATTTGCGCGGTGCCGGAGGTCAGCGTGTTGTCCACCGTCACATTGTTCGTGAGCAGGATTTTGCCGGGCACCGAGTTGGAGGAATCCAGCGTGATCGTCGGGCTGCCCGTGCCGCCAAAAGTCAGGCCCGCGCCCGCATTCGTCACCGCGAGCACCGATCCCGTCGTGCCGCCATTCACGGTAAAAGTACCGCCGGTGAGCGTGACGGCCGGTGCCGCGATCTGCCCGCCATTGCTCAGCAGCGTGGCTCCCCCAGTTTGGCTATAGGCATTGGCCCCCGGAAGCGTGAGCGTCGTCCCCGCGCCATCCACGGTCACATTGCCGGAGTTAGCGAGTGCGCCAGCCGTCGTCAGGTCGCGATTGTTCTTCAATGTGAGGTTGGCCTGAATGCCCTGATTGCTACTGAGCACGGTCGTGAATTTGGTAAAGCTCGATCCCACGCCATCGAGCGTCACGCTGCCCTGGTTCGTCGTGATATTGCTGCCCGTCGTGATGTTGATGATGGCACCGTTGCTCACGTTCCAAGTCCCGCCGATGAGGTCAGTGCCGCTGTGCTGCGTCACGGCGCCCGACAAGGTGAGCGTGCCGCTCTGCACGTCGACCGTGCCGGTGTTGTTGAAGGTCGAACCGAAAGTGGTCGTCCCGCCCCCGGCGCTCTTGGTGAAGGTGCCCACGTTGTTGAAGATCGAGGTGCCGAGGCCGCCCTGGTTGTTCAGAAAGCTGCCGTCAAAGTTCGTGTCAAAGGTCGCCCCGAGCTGGTTGTTGAAGACCGACCCGTTGCCCGTGCTCAACTGGCCCGCCGTCCACATCGCCGCCCCGGTGTTGTTGAGCGTCCGCCCGTTCAGCGTTTTGGTTGACCCAGCCAGACTCAGCCCGCCATTCGCATTGAACGCGCCGGGACTCGCGCCCGTCGCGCCGATTATCCCGCCGCTCCACGTGAACAACTCATTCGTCGTTAGTCCAAGGTTTCCCGTCACCGTCCCCGTGGACATGGTGAACTTTTGGATCGTGATGTTCTGATCGAGCGTGACGGTGCTGTTGACGCCGAGGACCGCATCGTAGGTCGGGGTCGGCAACCCGTTATTCGGGGACGTGCCGGGCGCGCCGGGCGTGGTCCAATTCGCGCCGGAACTCCAGACAGCGCTCCCACCCGTCCAGGTGGAAGTAAAGGTGGCGGCGAACAGCGGCGCGGCGGAGAAGGCGAGCCCCGCCAGAGCGAGGCGGCGCGCGGCATTCGCTGATCGGATGGAGAGAGAGGCAGATCGTTTTTTCATGGTGTGATTTTGTGGAAGTGAAGGCGTCATTCCTGCCCTCCACGCATCCGCCAAAAGCGAACCGCGCGAAGGCTGGCTTTCTTCTTTTGCCAACGCAGCGCGGAAAGTTTCCGAAAATCTTTTCCCACTTTGCGCCTGGCGCGCGGTGTGGCAGCGTGCGGGCAAATGTTCACCGACCCGACAGACGAATGGCACGAGTGGTACCGCCTCGCGCCGCTCGCGCGCTGGCGGGAAAGCGAAAAACTGTGGGCGCAGTATCTCGCCCAAGGAGGCAGCCTTGATCCCGAACCCGATTCGCAAAGTCCTTTCGACTTTCCAGAACTGCGCGGTGCGCGCCCTGTTGATGGGCGGGCAGGCCTGCGTGTTCTACGGCGCGGCGGAGTTTAGCCGCGACACGGATTTCGCCATCCTCGCCGACGCGGAAAATCTCGCGCGGCTCCAGCGCGCGCTGGACGAACTCGCGGCGACCGTCATCGCCGTGCCGCCCTTTGACGTCGCCTATCTCGAACGCGGGCACGCGGTCCATTTTCGCTGCCACCACCCCGAGGCCGCGGGGCTGCGCGTGGATGTGATGGCGAAGATGCGCGGCGTCGCGCCCTTTCCCGCGCTCTGGGAACGGCGCACCACGCTGAGCGCGGATGATGGCGCGAGCTACGAACTGCTCGCGCTGCCCGATCTCGTCGCGGCGAAAAAAACGCAGCGCGACAAAGACTGGCCGATGATCCGCCGGCTCATCGAAGCGGACTTCGCCGCGACCGCCGCACCGACGCCGGAGCAAGTGCGCTTCTGGCTCGCCGAGGCGCGCACCCCGGCGCTCCTCGCGGAACTTGCCGCCCGCTTTCCGGCGGAATGCGCCGCGCAGGCGGAGTCGCGCGCGCTCCTGCGCGCGGCGGGTGGTTCCCCGGAAGAAATCGAGCTGGCGCTGCGTGCGGAGGAACACGCCGAGCGCGCGGCGGATCGCGCCTACTGGCTGCCGCTGCGGCGCGAACTCGAAGCACTGCGCCGACGATCGTAGCCGCGCGGTGTGTAAAAAGAGGCTGGCGGTTTGCGTGGAGCGGCGCTGGCGCGCAAGGAGCGGCGATTTCCAAATCGCCGACCCACCCTCCGCTACAGAGCAGCCACACAGATGGCGAGGAGGCGGGAGTGGCGCGCGCCCTCGGAGAGTTTGGCGCTTCGCGCAGGTTGGGGTCGGCGATTTGGAAATTGCCGCTCCTTGTGCGCCCCGCTCCGCCCTATCTCTCGCCAGCGTCCCGTTTGCCGCCCATCGCGCATTTTTCGCGCAGTTTTCGTTTGTGGAAAAACCGCACGTGTGTTGAGCTTCGCGCCACCGCGAGACTGATGAAGACACTCCTTCGATTCGGCGTTTCCCCCCTGTTCACCTGCCTTTGCACCGGGCTGCTGCTCGCGCCCGCGCTGCGCGCCGCGGTGGTGACGACGGCGGACAATGCGAGCCCCGCCGGGGACGGGCAGACTTCACTGCTTGAGGCGCTGTCCGCGTTGAGTGCGAATGAGTCGATCACTTTCAACATCCCCGGCACCGGCCCGCACTACCTCGTGACGCCGCCGGGCGGCTATCCGCTCATCACCGGGAGTGGCGTGACCATCGACGGATACTCCCAGCCCGGCGCGCTGCCGAATACTGCCGCGCCGCGCACGGCGCGCAACGCGCGCATTGAGATCGTGCTCGACAGCCGCACGAGCACGCCGGGCGAGCGCCGCACGGTGCTGAATTATCCCGGCTACGGTGCCTCCGAGAGCTGCATCCTCGGGCTGCTCGACGCGCAGAATGTGACCATCCGCGGTCTGGCCTTCATCGGTGAAACCGGCATTGACAATCCGGCCGACCCGCAGGTTTACAACATCGCGCTCGTAAAGGAATCCAAGGGCGCGAAGGTGCAAGGTTGCTGGTTCGGCCTCGATCCGCGCCGCACTTCGTGGGTGCCGGGATCCGATGGCGTCGTGGCCGGGGTGCATGGCGCGCGCAGCGCAGTGGCCTCCTTTCGCTGGACGGGCGGGCTGAATTCCTCGGGCCTCATTTTCGGCACGGATGGCGACGGTGCCGGCGACGCTGGCGAGGGAAATATCTGCATGGGCCAGCTCATCGCCGTGCATCTCGAGACGCCCGGTGTGCGCGTGAGCGGGAACTGGTTCAACTTTTTTCCTGACGGCTCCGTGCTGCGTCCGGAAACGCAAAACCTCCCGCTGCCGGAGGGAACGCTGGAGGCGATCGAGAATGGATTCGGCGGGACGATGCTCATCGGCACCGATGGCAATGGCGTGAGCGATGCGGAGGAGGGGAACGTTTTCGGCCCGGTGCGCTACACGGTCTTCGTCGAGTTTTGGCGCGCGGCGCAGGATGTCGTCTTTGCAGGAAATTCCGCGGGGCTCGACCTGCACGGGTTCCCGGCTTTTTCCAGCACGGGCACCGGGCTGATTTTTTTGCGAAAAGATTCCTCCATCCGCATTGGCTCGGATTTGAACGGTGTCGGCGACAGCGACGAGGCGAATCACATCGGCGGCATCCGCGATCCCTTCATCCGCTGGAGCGGGACGAACAATGACGCGAACGGAAAGCCCGCGCGCGTGAGCCTCCGGCGCAATGAATTGATCGGCAATGCGGGCGCGATCCCGCTCGCGGTTGGCGTCGTGGTGACACCCCAGCGACTTTTCGCGGATGCCATGAGCGATCCGCTGCAACCGGACGTGATTCTTTCCCCCGCCTCGACCACGACGTTGCTCGCGGGCCTCGCGCCGCCCGCCGCCGCCGGGCTGAATCCGCCGGTGCTCGATGTGTATCTCGCGGATGCGTCCGGGCTTTATGAATACGCGCCGCAAGGCCGGGTGTGGCTCGGCAGCTACGCGGTGGATGGCGCGGGCGATCTCGATGCGGATGCTGGCGAGTTTGCGTTCGACGTGAGCGCGCTCGGTCTCACCGGCGCGGAGTTGGTTCGGATCACGGCGACGGCGAATTACACGCTGGCCGACGGTCGGGTGGTGACGAGCGATTTCTCCCAGACTCTCGCGCCCGCGCTCGCGCCGCCCGCGCTCACCGATTTCCGCATCACCCGCGCGGGTACGAACGTGATGCTGGACTGGACGGATGGCACCGCGCCGTTCGCGATCTTTACCGCCACCGACCTGGCCGGGCCGTGGAGCGCTCTGGCGACGATCCCGGCTCCGGTGTTTGCTACTCCGATGAACGGGCCGCGGCGCTTTTTCCGAATCTACGAAAGCGCGTCGCCGCGCTGAGGCGGCTGGCAACAAGTCGAGGCGCGCGGTGCTACTGGCGATGCACCGCCGCCCACGCCGCTCGCAGTTCTTCGCGCGTGAGCGGGACGAGGCCGCCGCCGGGTTCGAGGCGGTGCATTGAGAGCACGCGGGCGAGCGCATCCATCTCGGCGAGCGGACGCGGTGGTGCGGTGAAATCCCACACGTTCACGCCGCCGCGGCTGTCGCCGCTGGCCACGCGCCCGGCGCGGCTCCAGTGGGCGCTCACGATTTCGTCCTCCGCCATCGTGCCATCGCGCTGGTTCTTTGGCTTGCGCGGCGGCTGGCCTCGATGATGTAGAGTGGCTGCGGCGTCGCCGGTCGCGGTTTCCCAGATGCGGAATTCGCGGTTCGAGCGAATCCAGACGAGCAGGCCATCGGGCGAAAATCCCACGTCGCTGATCCGGTCATCGTGCTGGATGGGCGCGAGTGCGCGCTGCCCGTCGCGCAAGCGCCAGAGCCAGAGCCGCTGATCGCGCGTGCCGGTGGCGAGCAGATCGCCGGCGGGTGAAAACGCGGCCTGCTTCACGGCGGCGGCGTGTTTGAAACGCGGGAGAATTTCGCGCCCCGTCGCCGCATCGATCACGCGCAAATCTCCGGGCAGCGTATCCGGCCACGACCACCAGACGGCGAGCCGTCGGCCCGTCGCGTCGAAGCGCGCGCCCGCCTCGCGCCATTTGCCGCCTTCGATAAAAGGCTCGCCAATGCGCGCGCCCGCCGCCGCGTCCCAAAGCTGCACGGCATCATCCGCGATCGTGACGAGCCGCGCGCCGTCCGCGCCGAACGCGCAGTGCAGCGCGCCGCCGCTCGCGAGCGTGTGCTGCACGGTGCCGGTGGCCGGATCGCAGAGCAGCGTTTCTTTTTCCAAAAGCACCGCCGCGCGCCGCCCGTCCGCGCTCAGCGCCACATCGCGGATCGCGCCCGCGCAGGGAATGAGCGGCCCGGCAGGCTCGCCGCTCTCCGCATCCCACAGCCGCGCGCCGTGCGTGCCGCCGACGAAAACCAACCGCCCCGTCGCATCCGGCGCGGCGCAAGTCGCCGCTTCACCTAGCACGCGATCTTCTCCGGCGGGCTCGAAAATGCGGAGCGGGTCCGGGCGAAAAGGAACCGCTTCCTCGTCGAGCTTGCGCTCGGCGATTACGGGCCGGCCGGTGCTCGCATCGCGTGCGCTGAGCCGCGCATCCCCGCCGATGCTGTGCAGGACAGTGCCCGCGGCATTCCACCACATGGCGAGTGCGGGCGATGTTCGCTCCGCGCTCCACGCGGTGCCATTGAGCGCGGGCAGTTTCCACAGCCGCACCGCAGGCTCGCCGCTCAAGCAAAGAAGCGTCCTGCCATCGGGACTGAGGGCGACGCCGCCGGGCCGTCCATCCGCCCAGAGCAAGGGCGTGAGCGGCCTGGCCGCGTCCGCATCCCAGACCTGCGCCGCGCCGTTTTCGCCCGCGAGCGCGAAGATATTGCGCCGGGCGGCAAAGGTCGCTGCCGCGGTGCGCGCACCGATGGGGACATCGAAGAGCAGCCGGTCGGTCGCGCCTTCGCGCAGCATCGAGCCGCCGACGGCGCGCGTGAGCACCACCCAGCGCGTGCCGCTGAGCCAGCCGTGCTTGATGCTGCCGCTGGCCTTCGTCTCGCCGCGCGCCACGATCGCGCCATTGGTGAGATCGAGGACCGCGAGCCGGCCCTCGCCTTTCACGCGCAATCCGGCGAAGCGGCCGGCGGGGTCGAAATTTCCAAAGTCCGGCTCGCCGCCGAAATCCAGCGGCGGCATCACGAGCGAGCGCGATTCGACATCCCACAGCATCAGACTGCGCTTCGAGCCGGCGAGGAGGCGCGTGCCGTCGGGCGAGATCACGACCCACTCGATTTTTTCCGGCGGCGAAAAGGTCGCGTCCACCGCGCCATCGAGCGCGGAGACGCAGGTGGCAATGCCCGCGGCGCGCTGCCACGCGGCGAGGCGCAGGCGCGGCCCGCCGAACACGGCGCGCACATGCGGTTCGCCCGGCAGGGTGGCGAGCGCGGTGCTGGTGGTGGCATCCCAAATCGTGATCTGGTCGTCCCGCGTGCTGGTCACGATGCGGGTCGCGCGCGCATCCGTCCACACCCGCCGCACTTCGCCCAAGTTCCACATCGGCGGCGAAACTGCCGCACCCGTCGCCGCATCCCACACGCGCGTTTCGTTGCCGGCATTGATGATCACGCGCCCGCTTTCCCCGGCAAACTGCACATCGCTCGCCGCCTCCGGCAGCCAGAGCTGCGCGAGCCGCGGAGCCTGGCGCACCGCCATTTCAAAACGCAGCCGCGCCACCTGCTCCCGCGCCGGATCGCCGAGCCCGAGCCGCAGCGCCTCGACAAAATGCGGCAGCCCACGCAGCGCATCGCGCTCGTCCGCCAGGCGCAGCCCGGCGCGGATGTGCGCGTGCGCGAGCCGTTCGCGCGTTTTGCGTTCCGCCGCCTCCGCGCGCCGCCACTGCACCGCGATGCCCGCGGCGCTCGCGGCGAGCAGCACCGTGGCGATGGCCGTGAGCGCCACGAGCGTCGCAAGCGCGGGATTTCGCCGCGCCCACAGCGCGGTTTTTTCCAGCGGTGAAACGGGCCGCGCCGCGATCGGGCGTCCCTCCAGCCAGCAGCGCAGATCGTCCGCCAGCGCACCCGCGCTCGCGTAGCGCCGCGCCGGTTCCTTCGCGAGCGCCTTTAGCGCGATGATGGCGAGATCGCGCGGGACTTCGCGCAGCGGCGCGGGTTCCGTGCCGGTGATCGCGCGCAAGACCGCCGGGATCGAGTCGCCCTCGAAAGGCCGGCGCTGCGCGAGCAATTCGTGGAGGATGACGCCGAGGCTCCACACGTCGCTCGCCGTCGTCGCCGCGCGGGCGCCGTGCTCGGCGATTTCCGGCGCGAGATAGTGCGGCGTGCCGAGCACGGCGGTGGTGCGCGTGAGTTCGGAATCCGCCACATCGAGCAGTTTCGCGAGACCGAAATCGCTGACGAACGCGTGCGCGCTTTCATCGAAAAGAATGTTCCCCGGCTTCAGATCGCGATGCAGCACCGCGCGCATGTGCGCGTGCTGCACGGCCTCCGCGACGCGCGCGATCAGCGCCGCGATCTCGCGCCACTTTCCCGCGTAGCCGCCGAGCCGCTGCGCGAGCGTGCCGCCAGCCGCGAGCTTCATGGTGAAATACGGGATGCCATCCTGCTCGCCGAATGCGAACACCGGCAGGATCGCGGGGTGTTCGAGATCGGCCATCGCCTTTGCCTCCTGGCGAAAGCGCACGAGCGCGCCCGGCGAATCCAGCTCCGCCCCGCGCATCGTTTTCAAAGCAACCACCCGCTCCGGCTCGCGCTGCCGCGCGCGATAGACCACGCCCATTCCGCCGCGCGCGATTTCGCCGATCAACTCATGCCCGCCGATGTTCCCGAGCGCGCCGTCCTCCACCGCGACTCGGAACGCATCCGAAAACAAACACGCCGGGCAATGCCCGTGATGCCGCGATACGTCGAGCGGAGCGCCACAGGTGTTGCAGGTGGTTTGAGGGGAGATCATCGCCACAGGTATTGCGGATGCCGGGGAAAAAGTTTCACGCGGCGAGACCACTTCGATGTTCGACGTTCGATGTTCGACGTTCGACGTTCAGCCTGCCGCAGGCATCGTGGAATTTGGACCCGCTCCCCGAAGCGAACGGCCGCTGCGCGGGGCTGAGCATCGAACTTTGAACATCGAACGTTGAACATCGAAGTAGGAGGCCGCTAGCCGCAGTCCGGCGAGCAGAGCACGCGATGCAGGTAGGCGAGTTCCCCGTCGATCTCGTGCGCGGCGCTGACCGTGCGCGCCACCGCCGCGCGGAGTTCCTCGCGAAAATGCTGCCGCACGCGATGCACCGCCGTCTTCAATGCCGGCAATGAAAGCCCCGCCTGCGCCGCCCCGTTTTCGTAAGTCGGCGGCTGGCTGGCACCCGGCAGGAATTGCGAAATCACCGCCCACTCGCGCGCGCGTCCACCTTCCAAAAACGGCCGCGCGGCGCCAGCGAGCGCCGCATCCATGAGTTGCCGCGCCCACTCCCGGTCGAAAACGCGGTCGCCTTCCTCGCTCACTGCCGCCGGCTCGAAACCATTCTCCGCCAGTTCATCGAGACTGCCGATGAACGCCCCACCACCCCGGAATTCCGCCTCACCCCGCGCCCGCACCCGCCCGACGACGTGCATCAGCGTGCCAAGCAGAAAGGTGCGAAATTTTCCCCGCGCCCGATCCGCCCGCTTCCACGCGCGCGACTCGAGCAGGCGGAGAAAAAACTCCTGCGCGAGATCCTCGGCCGCATTCGGCGGGTAGCCGCGCTGGATCAGGAACGCGACGACCGGCGCACGATACGACTGGCAGAGCCGAGCGAGCGCCGAGCGCGCTTCGGCATCGCCGCTGAGGCTGGCCGCTGCGAGCAGGCTCCAATGGGTGGTGGGGAAAAACACGCGGACTTTATAGCACAAAAGAAAACTTTCGGGAAAGTGCACGTCTCGATAAGGCGGGATGGCTTTGCGTTGATCCCGTGAACTCCACGCACCGATCGCCGATCGCGATTCTCCAGATCATTTTCCACCCGCGAAGACGAAGTGAAAATCCACAGCACCGCCAATGTGAACCGCGGAGCCCGCATCGCCCCCGAAGGCATCCGAGGGAGCGAACGCAAAGTAGTCCAGAACTTTAGCAGACTGTCGAAGAAGCCGCGGATTCCGATTCCGGATTCCTGCTCGTGCTCCTGCTCTTGATCTTGCTCCTCCGTTCCACCGAGTCACCGACCCTCGGATCGGGATCACGATCAGGCGCGAGAACAGGATCAGGAGCCCGCGCCGAGGTTTTTCAACAGGCTGTTAGTCCGCGGTGGGGGTCCAGACCGACTAAAGTCGCGGACTACTTTGCGAGCGGAAAAGATTCCGCGTGCTCTCCGCGCAGTGCCTCGCTAATCACTCCGCGTGCTCAGACTTCTTTTCCTCGGTGACATCATTGGCGAACCTGGACGCCGCGCGGTGGTCGAATCCCTGCCGCACTTGAAGGAGGAGCGCGGGCTCGACTTCATCGTCGTGAACGGCGAGAATTCCGCTGCGGGGCGCGGCATCACGCCGAAGATCAGCATCGACCTGCTGCGCGCGGGCGCGGCGGTCATCACGAGTGGCGACCACATTTGGGATCAGCGCGAAATCGTGCCGTATCTCGATACCGAGCCGCGGCTGCTGCGCCCGCTGAATTACCCGCCTGGCACGCCCGGCCTCGGCTCGATCGTGCTCGATACGCCGAAGGGCAAAGTCGCCGTCGTCAACGCGCAGGGCCGCACTTTCATGCAGCCGCCGTTGGACAATCCGTTCCTCGCCATGCAGGCGGAAGTGGAGCGGCTGCGCCAGGAAACGCGCGTAATTTTCGTGGATATGCACGCGGAAACGACGAGCGAAAAAATCGCGATGGGCCGCTTTCTCGATGGTAAAGTGAGCGCCGTCGTCGGCACCCACACGCACACGCAGACGGCGGACGAACAGATTTTCCCAGGCGGCACCGCGTTCCTCTGCGATGCGGGGATGTGCGGTCCGGTCGAGAGCTGCCTCGGGCGCGAGATTGAGCCGATCGTGAAGAAATTTCTCACGGGCAGACCGGTCATGTTTCCCGTCGCGCGCGGGGCGGTGAAGCTGCACGGAGCGATCATCGACATCGACGAGCAAACCGGGCGCGCGCTGCGCATCGAGCGGTTCGCGCAGATGTTTCAAAACTCCGGGGATTCGCACGAACATTGAATGGCAGGCGCGCTGCCCGCGTCTCCGGTTCATGACCAAATTGCTGCTTGAATGTGCTGCCGGTTTCCGGTCGCCTCCCTAGCGGCATGCGTAGCTTTTCTATTGGCTCCGCAGATGTCTCAAGAGCAATAAACAACCCAACAAACCCAGAGAGAAATCACACTTAGATATGAAAACCCTGTTCACCCTCGCCACCATCAGCGCCGTCGCCTTCGCCCTGCCATTGAGCAGCTTCGCCGCTCCGAAAAAAGAAGCCGCGGCAGCGGCCGGAGAAGCCAAGAAACCAGCCGCGGCCGCCGCCGATGCAGTCAAAGCCGCCAAGCCGCTCCCGATGCACAGTCGCGCGGACGCGATCGATGCAGCGGGCAAGAGTTTCACGACGACGCGCAAGAAGGATGGAGCCTCGATCAAGCACGTCGTGACCGCGACGACTGAGATCAAGAACGGCGATGCGGCCGCGAAGTTCGAGGACATCAAGGCCGGCGATTTCGTCAATGGCCTGCGCAACAAGAAGAGCGACACCGAATATGAAGTGGTGAAGATCACCAGCTTCGGACCTGCTGCCATGAAGAAAGCGGGCGACGCTCCGAAGAAGGAGATGAAGAAGGAAGCGAAGAAAGCCGAGTAACTTTCCGAACGATCTTCCGCGCAGTTTTTGAAACCGGCACCCGGAACGATTCGGGTGCCGGTTTTTTCGTGGCTGCCGCGCCCTCGTAGCTGCGGCGCCCCGTCGCAGCCACTGCTAAGAAACTTCCCCGCTTGCGCTTTGCACTCGGGAACGAATACTTCCCACCCATGCCGCCAGCCACTCTTCGGTCTGAAACTCCCACGGTCTCACTGACCCTCCCGCGCCCGGTGCCGGTGCAGCGTTTTCGCCAGCCGAAGAAGAACATCCCGCAGACGGCCATCCAGCGGAATCAAGTGCTGGAGCGGTGCCGCAGTTATGTCGCCGAGTTTTCGCCGGTGCCGCCGATGCCGGCGGAGGAGTTGAAAATTCACGCGGACAAAATCGTCGCGGAACTCGGGCTGGAGCCGATCCATCGCGATTACGTCGGCGTCCTGCTGAACAACGAAATGTGGCGCGAGCAACTCGCCGGGGTGCCTTTTGAAAAGCGGCTGCTGCTGCTCCCGAAATGTCTGCGCATCGAGAGCAAATGCCCCGCGCCGTTCGATGAATTCGGGCTGCTTTGCAAACAATGCGGGCTTTGCTCCATTCAGGATTTGCAGGCAGAAGCGGAGCGGCTCGGCTACGCGGTGCTCGTCGCGGAAGGCAGCGCGATCGTGATGTCGCTGATCCAAACGGGGAAGATCGAGGCGATCGTCGGCGTGAGCTGCATCAGCGTGCTGGAACGCGCGTTTCCCTACATGGAAGCGGCGGCGATTCCCGGCGTTGCGATCCCGCTGCTGCAGGACGACTGCATCGACACGACCGTCGATCTCGATTGGATCTGGGATTACATCCACCTCACTGGCGACGATCAGACGCGACGAATGGATCTCGGCCAGCTCCGCGAGGAAGTCGATTTCTGGTTCACGCCGCTGAACCTCGACACGATCATGGGGCCGGCGCAGGGCGCTTCGGAAAAAATCGCGCGCGAGTGGCTCGGGCGCGCGGGCAAACGCTGGCGGCCCTTTCTCACCGTCTCCGCGTATCAGGCGCTGCGCACCACGCCCGGCGCACCGATCCCCGAAGACCTCCGCAAAGTCGCCGTCGCCATCGAATGCTTCCACAAAGCCTCGCTCATCCACGACGACATCGAGGACAACGACGCGCAGCGTTACGGCGAAAAAACGCTGCATGAAGAACATGGCATCGCCGTCGCGCTGAACGTCGGCGACCTGCTCATCGGCGAAGGCTACCGCCTGCTCGCCGCCTGCCGCGCCGGCGCTGAACAGAAAGCCGAAATGATCCGCATCGCCGCCGAAGGTCAGCGCGAACTCTGCCGCGGCCAGGGTGCGGAACTCGTCTGGGCGCGGAATCCCGCGCCGCTCAGCTCGCTCGAAGTCATCGACATCTTCCGCCAGAAAACCGCGCCCGCATTTTCCGTCGCGCTCAAACTCGGCGCAATCTACGCCGGGCAGCTCGAAGATGTGGAAGAAGTCCTGAACGATTACAGCGAAGCGCTCGGCATCGCCTACCAAATCCGCGACGACCTCAGCGACCTCGGTGCCAGTGGCGAGACCAACGACATCGCCGGCCTCCGCCCGAGTCTGCTCCTCGCCAGCGCCTACGAGCGCGCCTCGCAAGACACGACGGGATCAGCGAAAACCAAACTCGAAGCCCACTGGCGCCGCCTCGCCGAATCGTCGCCCGCCGAAATCGAAGCCCTCTTCACCGAACTCGGAGCCGACACCCGCTGCCGCGATCTGCTCGAACGTTACAAGGAAGAAGCCATCCGCACGCTCCGCGATGTGGAAAACCCCAACCTCAAGGGCTTGCTCCGCCGCGTGCTCGGGAAGATTTTCAACGACACGGAAATCAAAGGCTGGTGCAAGGAATTCGAGCAGAAAAACGGGGCGACGGTGATTTCGCTCACAACGGCCTGACCCGCGTCGTGGCTTGCCGCTCCTGCGACAAGCCGGAAAAACGGAGGCTCCGCGCCACTTACCCGACTTGTCGCGGGAGCGACAAG
>JANNWY010000093.1:0-37555 GCA_031409335.1 Chthoniobacteraceae bacterium
GCGAATGCTCGCGCCCACGGCGGCGACCTTCGGTGCGGAAAACACGTTCGCGTTTCAACAGGACATCGTCTTCAGCGAGATCATGTATCACTTCCCGCCGAATCCCGGCGCGCCGGAAATCCCTGCGGTCACGGCTTCCACGGTGATCGTCCCGCTCGACGCCACCTGGCGCTACAACCGCAGCAACACCAACCTCGGCGCGGCGTGGGCGCAGAGCACGCATCCGGTCGGCGGCGACTGGCTGAGCGGGCCGGCGCTGCTCGGATTCGAGACGACACCCGCCGTGTTGCCGGACACGCTGCGCACTCCGTTCCTCTCGTCGAGTGCGCCGACTTATTATTTCGAGACCGACTTCACCCTCACCGCACAGCAGCTCGCGACGCTCACGGAATTGCGGCTGGAACACGTCATCGACGACGGCGCGGCGTTTTACATCAACGGCGTCGAAATCACGTCCGCGCGCTTCAACCTGCCTGCCGGGTTTTCTTTTGCCACGCCGGGTGTGGGTGTGGTGAATGCCGTGCTGAGCGCGCCGATGGTCATCCCCATCGCGGGCCTGAACCTCCAGGCCGGCCTCAACCGGCTCTCGATCGAGGTGCATCAGCAGGTCCCTTCGAGCAACGACATGGTGTGCGGCGCGCGGCTGTCGGTCGTGTCGATCGTCACGCCCGCCATGCCAGCCGTCCCCGTGACGGAAAATCCCGAGGAGTGGATCGAGCTGTTCAACAAAGGCGGAACGTCCGTGAGTCTCGCGGGATGGAAGCTCGATGACGCAGTGGGGTTCACCTTCCCCGCAGGCACGACGCTCGATCCGGGCGCTTATCTCGTGGTGGCAAAAAATGCGGCGGCGCTGACGGCCAAGTGGCCTGAACACAACACGCGCATCATCGGCAATTATTCGGGTTCACTTTCCAACAATGGCGAACGGATCACGCTCAAGGACGCGAACGGAAATCCCGCCGACGAGACGCGCTACTACGCCGGTGGCGCTTGGCCCGAGACCGCCGATGGCGGCGGCGCTTCGCTGGAATTGCGGGACGCGCGCGCGGACAACACGATCGGCTCCGCGTGGGCGGCCAGCGATGAAAGCGGTGATGCGGCGTGGCAAAACATCAGCTACACGATCGTGGCCGGGCAGACCTTTGGGCAGACGCTTTGGAATGAATTCCGGCTCGGCCTGCACGACAGCGGCGAGTGTCTCGTGGATGACGTAAGCGTCGTGCGTGTGAGCAATGCGCAGCAGCTCATCCAGGGCGGCAATTTCGAGTCGCTCACGAACAAATGGCGCTTGCTCGGAAACCACGGCACGAGCGCGATCGAGACGGAGCCTGGCAATCCGGGCAATCACATCCTGCACATCCGCTCGACCGGCGCGTTCAGTTGGAATCACAACCACATCGAGACTTCCTACGTGAGCAACACGGCGCTGGTGGACGGGCAAACCTACACGGTGAGCTTCCGCGCGCGCTGGCTCGCCGGCACGAACCAACTCAACAGCCGCGCGTATTACTCCCGCCTCGCACGCACCACCGAACTGACGATGGCGACACGCATCGGCACGCCGGGCGCGGTGAACTCACGCGGCGTCGCGAACCTCGGCCCGACGCTCACCGGCCTCGCGCATTCCCCCGTCATCCCGAATGCCGGCGCGCCCGTGACCGTGAGCGCAATCGCGAGCGATCCCGACGGCGTGGCCTCGCTCACTTTGCGCTACGCGCTGAATGGGAGCGCGTCTTTCGCGAGCGTGGCGATGACTGCGAGCGGCGGCACCTTCTCCGCGCAAATCCCCGGACAGGCCGCGGGGACCATCGTGCAGTTTTACATCGAAGCCGCCGACAACGCCGCCGCGACTTCCGTGCTCCCCGCCGCGGGCGCAAATTCGCGCGCGCTTTACCTCGTGAACGACGGCGCCGGCACCGCGCTCAGCGCGCACGAACTGCGCGTCATCATGCTCCCCGCCGATTCGACGAGCCTGCTCGCGACGCTGAACCGCCTGAGCGATGCACGCATCGGCGGCACGGCGATCTACCGGCGCGGCGAAGTTTTTTACGATGTCGGCGTGCGGCTCCAGGGCACCGCCGCGGGCCGCATCCGCGATGGCGAAGAGCACACCGGCTACGATGTCGGCTTTCCTGCCGACCACCTTTTCCGCGGGCTCCACAACAACGTGAACATCGACCGGAGCGGACGCGCACCCGCGGTCCGGCAGCAGCACGAGATTTATGTGAAGCACCTCTTTCACCGCGCCGGCGTGCCCTGCACGTACGACGACCTCGTCTATTTCATCTCCCCCAGCGGCATCCACACCGGCACCGCGATTTTGCAAATGGCGGGCTATGGCGGCGAGTTTGTCTCCTCGCAGTTCGGCGGGGATGGCACGGTCTTCAATCTCGACGGCACCTACGAGCCCGGCACCACGACCGACGGGAACTTCGAGAGCCTGAAAAACCCGGTGCCGCTCGCCGCGCAAATCCAGTCCGACTTTACCAACCTCGGGACGGACAAGGAGCAATACCGCGGACTGCTCGAACAGCGCGCGGGCGGACGGCTGGACGATTTCACGGGCCTCATCCCGTTTTGCCAGGCGATGGGCGACACCGGGCCGGCCTTCGCCGCGAACATCGCCGCGCGCATGGACGTGAATGAATGGATGCGCTGCGCCGCGATCTATTCGCTGTTCGGCCTCGCCGACTGCTACATGACGGGCGGCTTCCCGCACAATCTGCGCGTCCACGTCCCGAGCGACGGGAGGAACGTGACCGCGCTCGCGTGGGACATGGATTTTGTCCACAGCTTCGCCAGCAACGAACCGCCCATCCTCGCCGGCGGAAATCTGCGGCGCGTCATCGACAACGTCCCCGGCGCGCGCCACGCCTACTACGGCCACCTGTATGACCTCTGCCAGACGGCTTACAACAGCACCTATATGACGCCGTGGCTCGCGCACTACGGCAGCGTCGTCGGGCAGTCCTACACCGGCAATGCCAGCTACATCGACGCGCGCCGCGCCAGCGTGCTTTCTTCTAACCAACTCCCCGCGAGCATCCCTTTTTCGATCACGACCAATGGCGGCGCGGACTTTTCCGTGAACGCCACCACTGCCGCGCTGGCCGGCAGCGGCTGGATCAACGTGAGCAAAATCCGCCGCGCCGACACCGGTGCCGCGCTCGACCTGACGTGGACCACCGACACCGCGTGGACGACGACGATCGCCCTGAACTTCGGCGCGAATCCGATCACGCTGAACGCCTACGACACCAACGGCACGATCGTCGGCACCGATAGCATCACGATCACCAGCACGCTCCCCGTGCCCACCCCGCGCGACCTCCTGCGCATCACCGAAGTCCACTATCACCCCGCAAATCCGACCACACCCGCCGAACTCGCCGCGAGCGCGAACCCGGAGGATTTCGAATTCATCGAAGTGCAAAATATCAGCGAGCTGCAACAGGTCGGCATTGGCGGCTGCAAGTTCATCGCTGGAGTGGACGTGACCATCCCCGCCGGCACGATCCTGGACGAACTTGAACGCGCTGTCGTCGTCCGCAACGTCGCCGCTTTCCAGGCCCGCTACGGGAACGGTGCGGTCATCCTCGGCGTCTATGGCCCCGCCGACAGTCTCAGCAATAGCGGCGAAACCATCACGCTCGTCGATGCCACGGGCGCGGTGATCCAGTCATTCACCTACGACGACGCCTGGCTCCCGCTCACCGACGGCCCCGGTCGCTCGCTCATCGTGCGCGATCCAAGCGCGGCCGTCAGTGCGTGGAATGGCGCAGGTCAATGGGCCGCGAGCATCACCCTCGGAGGCACGCCCGGCTTCTCAAACACCGGTCAGTTCGGCACGCAATACGACGGCTGGCGCTACACGTTTTTCTCCGCCGCAGAAGCCGCCAGCCCCGCGATCAGTGACCCGCTCGTTTCCACCGACGGCGTGACGAACGCTCTGCGCTACGCCCTCGGCTACCTCACCCCGCACCAGCCCACCGCCGCGCTTTCCGTCATCGGCAACGACGGTACCAACCTCACGATCACCTACCGCCGCACGAAGAACGCCCTCGACGCCACCTTCACCGTCGAAGGCTCGCCCGACCTCGCGACGTGGACCCCGCTGATCGATCCGCCGACCACGCTCATCGACAACGCCGACGGCACCGAAACGCTCACCGTCCATGACACGATTCCTATGTCCGCCGGCCCGAAACGCCAGCTTCGGGTGCGCGTGAACTTGCAGCCGTAGCGTTTGCCCCCGCTGCGAGTGGCATGTATCGGCGTAGTATCTGCGCTCCGGCTGGAAAATCGGCCACTTGTTTTTCTCCCGAGCGGCAGGTGCAGACGGATCCGGCTGTGATTAAATGTGGTGCAAATGCGGCGCTCGCGATGTGTCCCGGAGGGACAGCGGAAATTAGCCGGGGGTGGAGCGAGTCCACGAGCGCAACCCCCGGACTCCCGCAGCCAAACGGTACCCGCCCCGGCAGGGGCGGTGGAAGTTGGCTCCCGAATTTCCATCGTCCCTGCCGGGTCGGTTCCGTTTTCTTCGAGGGTTCCGGGGGTTCCGCTGCGCTCTTCCCCCGGCTAATTTCCTCTCGTCCCTCCGGGACGGATTCCACCAATTGATTTGCACCACATTTAATCACACAGACTGATCCTCACGTTTTCGTTTCCACACCGGCCTGATTCTGATTTCCCTACTTCATGAAATACGCCGCCCTGTCTCTGCTCTGCGCTTGCTCCGCCGCTCTTGCGGCCAAAGCTCCGGTCAAAAGCGAACCGTTCACCGTTCGCCCGACACTCTCGGCGACGGTGCTTCCGGATGCGGTCTTGCCGATCGCCGTCGATGCGCGGCAGTGGAGCGTTTTCACCATCGTCGAGATCGTTTCGCATGGGAGCGCGGTGAAGAAGGATCAGGTGCTCGTTCGGTTCGATGACGAGGATTTTTTGAAAAAACTCCGCGATGCCGAGTCCGCCGCCACGGCGGGCAAGCTCTCACAGGCGAATGCGGAAGCGGAATTCATCACTATGGAAAAGAGCCTGCCGATCCAGTTGCAGGCGGCGAAAATCAAGGCGGAGGAAGCGGCGGAGGCGTGGGAGTATTTCAAAAATGTGCGGCGCGAAGCGGATATCACGAGGGCGAATCTGACGCTGAAGCAGACCGAGCTTCGGCTGGATGGGGAGCGGGAGGAATTGGTGCAGTTGGAGAAGATGTACAAGGCCGACGACGTCACGGAGAATACCGAGGAAATCGTGCTCAAGCGTCAGCGCGAAAGCGTGAAGGCAGCGGAGATCGGGCTGGCGCTGGCGAAGCTCAGTCACAAACGGCAAATGGAAACTTCGCTTCCGCGCGAGGCGGTGACTTTGGAGCGCGAGGCACTGAATTCTGCCATCGCGATCAAGGAACAGGAGCAGAGCATCCCGCGTAGTCTGGAGTTGAAGCGGATCGCGCTGGAAGACGCGCGCGTCGCCGCCAAGCGCGCTGCGGAAAACCTGGCGAAGCTCCAGTCGGAGAAAGCTCTGTTCGTGATCAAAGCTCCGGCGGACGGCTATTTTTACTACGGCACCATCCAGGATGGGCGCTGGTCGCCGGGCGATCCTGCGAAAGCGCCCACCGTGCATATGCCCGTCGGGACGCGACGCCCCTTTGCGGTGCTCGTTCCGGCCAATGCCACGATGTTGCTGGAATCGGCCGTGGACGAAACCACGATGCGTTCGTTGAAAGCGGAACTCGCGGGTTTCGCAAACGTCACGGGACGGGCGGACGTTTCCTTTCCGGTGAAGATCTCCAGCGTTTCCCAGACTCCGGGTGTCGATGGGCGCTACCGCGTCACACTCAGCGGTCAATATCCCGCGGATATTCCGCTGGTCGCTGGCACGACGGCTTCGGCACAAATCATCGCGTATCGCCAAGACGCCGCGCTTACCGTTCCCGTGAAGGCGCTGAACGCGACGGATGACGGTGGCTGGGAAGTGGAGATCGAAGAGGCCGAGGGAAAGACGAAGCGCGTGCCTGTGAAGCGCGGCATGACGTCGGGCGATAAAGTGGAAATCCTCTCGGGCCTTTCGGCGGACCAATCGGTCATCATTCCCGGCGCATGAGATCGCTGATCGTCGTGGCGTTTCTCGCGAGTGGCCTCGCGCTTTTCGCGGAATCGGTTCCGGAAAAATCTGCCGTCGTCGATAGTCGCGTGCTCATTCCCAAGGAGCAGATCACGCTCGCCGCGGTCGAGGCGGCGATGACGAAGGGCGTGGACTTTTTGGTGGTAAAACAAAACGCCGATGGATCGTTTGGCAGTGCGCGCCGGACGAAAGAGCTGAACATCTACGCGCCGCTTCCCGGTGCCCAAGATGCCTACCTCGCCGGGACGAGCGGGCTCGCGATTTCGGGCCTGATCGATGCGCACGATTCTCGACCCGAAGTAAAGGCGGCGATCGAGAAGGCGGAGAAGTGGGCGTTTGCCAAACTGCCGGAGCTACGCCGCGCGGATGCCACGACGACTTACAATGCGTGGGGCCATGCGTATGGGTTGCGGGCAATTTCGCGGCTATATCAATCCGCCGCTGGTGATGCCACGCGACAGGCTGCGCTCAAGGCCCTCGCCCAACAGCAAGCCGGGCTCGCCGACCGCTACGAATACCTGAACGGCGGATGGGGATATCTGCACCTCTTTGAGGAACTGCACACGCAAAAGCCGACGGGCATCACGACCTCATTTACCACCGCAAGCGTGCTCCTCGCCATGCACGAAGCGCGCCAAACGATGGGCATCACGCTCGATCCGAAAATCGTCGAATCATCGCTCGCATCGATTCGCCGCCAGCAGTTTCCGGATTTCACCTACGCCTACTCCCACAGCCACCGCCTCGCGCCGCAGAATGAAATCAATCGCCGGAATGGATCGCTCGGACGCTCGCAAGCCTGCAACGCGACGCTCCGCGCGTTCGGCGACGCGAAGATTACCGACGCGGTGCTGACGAAGTGGGCCGACAATTTCATCGAGTTCGAACACTGGCTCGATCACGGGCGCAAGAAGCCCGTCCCGCACGAATCCACGTTCAAAATCGCCGGCTATTTCTACTACTACGGCATCTACTATTTCACCGTCTCCGTGCAGTATTTGCCGAAGGAAAAACAACGCGAACTCGCCAGATCGCTCGCGCGAATCATTCTCACGCGGCAGGAAAAAGACGGCTCGTGGTGGGACTACCCGCTCTACGATTACGGCCAGGCCTACGGCACCGGCTACGCGCTCATGTCCCTGAAATGGTGCCGCGAGGCGATGCAAGAGGCCGCATCACCATCGTTGCAGTGATCGCATCAGCGCTCGCCTGACATTTTTTTGACATTCCTTTTACCGCGCTCTGGCACCGCGGTTCTAAGGATGAGGTAGAGGTTTTCGTCGAACACACGAAACCTATGAACCTCAAACTCCATTCCTCAAAAAACACCTCACCGCTCGCGGGCTCTGCCTGCGCGCTCATCGCGGGGCTGGCGCTCGCATTGACCTCTGCCGTATGGACGCCGCGCGCTCTGGCCAAGGAGCCCGCGCGAAAGTCGGTGCAAGCGCCACAGGAACCGAAAGCGGAAACGAAGATCCCGGCACGATCACCCGAAGATGCGCTGCGTGTCGGTCTGGAATACCTCCTCAAGCAGCAGCAGAAAGATGGTGGCTGGGGACAGGGTGGCGGCTGGCGGCAGGGCAACGATCAGCGGGGCGCGCGAGTCGAGGGCGCGAATGTGGAGGATCCGTCCGATCTTGGAAATACAGCCGTGAGCGTGGTGACGCTGCTGCGCGCGGGGGATTCGCCGGCGCAGGGCGAGCATCGCGATGCGGCGCGCAAGGCGTTCGAGTTCATCTGCCAGCAGGTCGAGAAGGCGGACGACTCTTCGCTCTACGTGACGGCGGTGCGCGACACGCAGTTGCAGGTGAAGATCGGCAGCTACGTCGATACCTTTCTCACCGGTTGGGCGCTGTCCGAGTTGAAAGGCCGGCTCGCCGATGACGATGCGGAAAAACGCCGCGCTTCAGCGCTCGACAAGGTCGTGGCAAAGATCGAACGCAATCAAAAGGACGACGGTTCCTTTTCGGAAAACAAAGGCTGGGCCGCAGTGCTTTCGCAAGGTTTGTGCAGCAAGGCGCTGAACTCCGCCGCGCGCAGCGGTGCAAAGGTGAGCGCGAAGGCGCTGGACAAGGATCAGCAGCAAAATCTTGCGGGACTCGATGTGGCGAAGGGCGATTTCAGCGCGCCGACCACAGCGGCGGAGCCGACGAGCGCGGGCGTGTCGCTTTATCGCGAAGCGGCGAAGCTCGGCGGACTCGTGGAGAAATCGAAATCGAACGCGCCGCGCAAGGCGGAGGCGCAGCGGCGGATCGCCGATCCGAAAGCGCCCGCGCCGGAGAAGGCGCAGGCGGAGCAGGAGTTGAAGCAGTTTGCGGATGATGAAACCGCGTCCCAGGTCGCGCAGAAGGCGATTGCTGGAAAACTCACCGACGGCCGTTTCGTCGCCGGTTTTGGCAACAACGGCGGCGAGGAATTTCTGAGCTACCTCAATCTCGGCGAGAGCCTGCGCGAACGCGGCGGCAAGGAATGGGATGCGTGGAAGGCAAAGATGCAAACGATGCTTTGTTCCGCGCAAAATCAGGACGGAAGTTGGGTGGGTCATCACTGCATCACTGGGCGCATTTTTTGCACCTCGACCGCGCTGCTCACGCTGCTCATCGACCGTGCTCCCGCGGGTCCCGTGATCGGGACGAAAGCTCCCGAGAAAAGCGAGCCGACGCCGGTGAAGACTGTCGCCGCGGAGTAGCGATGATGGTGCAATCCCGCCGCGAATTCCTGCTGCGCGCCGGTGCGCTGTGCGGCGGCGCGCTCACCGGCTGGGCCGGAATGCCGCGCACCGACGCTGCTGAAGTGCGGCGCGCGGCAGTGGCCTTTCTCGTCGCGCGACAATCGGCGGACGGCGCGTGGCGCTCGACCCACTACGGTGCGTTCCGCGACGGCGACGCGCTCACACCGCTCGTGCTCTGGGCGCTCACCAGCGTGCCCCGCGCGGATGCAGGAAGCGTGGCGCACGGGATCGGCTGGCTGGAAAAGCTGACGCTCGCTCAATCCGCACGTCCCGAGGCGTGGACCGAATTGCGCTATCCGCTTTTCACCGCCAGCTACTCCGCGCAGATTTTCGCGAAACAGGGCGACGATCGTCGCGCCGGATTTTGGGCCGATGTCGTCGAGCAACTCCGCATCGCCCCATCGCTCGGATGGCCCGCGGATGCCGACGCCTGTGGCGCGTGGAGCGATGCGCCCGCGCCACCACGGCTTTCACCCGGCGCCTCGCCTCCGCCGGACATGCTCGCGCCCAATCTCTCCGCGACGGTCCTCGGCCTTCAGGCACTCATCGCCACCGGGCGACGCGATCGCACCGCGGCGGCGCTGCCGTTCCTCACGCAATGCCAAAATTTCTCCGCGTCGTCGTCCGATTCGTTTGCTGACGGCGGATTCTTCTTCGCTCCCGGCGATCCCATCAGAAACAAGGCGGGCATCGCCGGTCGCGACGCCGCGGGTCGCGAACGCTATCACTCGTACGGCAGCGCGACTTGCGATGGAGTCCTCGCCCTGCACGCCTGCGGCCTGACGCTCACCGACCCGCGCCTTCGTGCCGCAGTCACATGGCTCCAGCGCCACACCGCCGGCGCGCACCACAGCGGCACATGGGCCGCAGACCGCACCGACGAACGCGAATCGCTCCGCTTTTACCACGCCCAGGCGCTGGCCGCCGTATTCCCGATCGCGAGCCATGATTCCTCTCCCTGTGCATGGGCCACGGCCCAGCACCAGTCGTTAATCAGCGACCTCGTGAGTCAGCGAAACTTGGACGCCTCGTGGGCGGGGATCTGTCCGGAAAGCTTTGAAGATGACCCAATGATCGCCTCTGCATTCGCCCTGCGAGCGCTTTCCTTTGGAGAACTTTGAAGCGGATCGTGCGCGTCGTTCCTTCCGTAGTTCCGGCGGGTCTAACGCGGAGAGTGGTTGCCTGGAGTGATGCAAAACAAACGTAACCCCGGCAGAAACTCCTAGCGGACATAAGATGAGGCGGGAAGATGCGCTAGCCGCTGGCGGTCATCGCAGCGTTCCAATCCCCTTATGAAACGAACTCTCCTGAGTCTCCTCTCCCTTCCCGTGATCGCCATCGCTGCGGACAGCGTCGTCGTTTTCAACGAAGTCCACTATCACCCGGCCAACGAGGTCGCGCAGACGGAGTGGGTCGAGCTGCGCAATTTGCACGGGGTGGATGTCGATATCGCGGGCTGGCGGCTGGAGGGCGGGATTGCCTACACGTTTCCCGCCGGGACGCGCATCGCGGGCGGGGCGTATCTCGTCGTCGCGAAAGTGCCGGGGCAAATCGCGGGCGCGCTCGGGCCATTCACGGGGATTCTCGATAATGGCGGGGAGGAAATCCGCCTCGTGAATCGCAGCGATCGCGCGATGGATGTGCTGAATTATTCCGATGATGGCGACTGGCCTGCGGGCGCGGACGGCAGCGGTGCGACGCTCTCGCGGCGCATTGCCTACTCGGCGGATGGCGGGCCGCTGGCGTGGTCGGCGAGCAATCAGCTCGGCGGCACTCCCGGCGCGGTGAATTTCCCCAGCCCGACCGATCCGCCGACGGTGACGACGCCCATCCCGCTGAATGCGATTTGGAAATATCGCGACGACAACGTGGCTCCGCCCGCGACTTGGAAGGACACGGCTTTCGACGACAGCGCGTGGGCCAGCGGCGGCGCGCTGCTCTACGCGGGCAGCCCGAATATCACCGGCGCTGGCGAGGGTCTGCTCGGCTACTGGCCATTGCAGGAGACATCGGGCACCGCCGTGCCGAATGTGGCGCCTGGCGGGACGAGTGGGACGATTTTCAATGGCGTGACGTGGGTGAATGACGCGACGCGCGGGCGGGTGCTGAACTTCGACGGCGTGGATGGTTACGTGAACGCCGGGAGCATCCCGCAGCCCACGATGGCGAACAATTTTACGTGGTCGTTCTGGGGTTACTCGGCCTCGACCGGGAACACGAGTGTCGTGCTCGGCAACCGTTTCTCGCCGACGAACGGCGTGGGTTTCAATCCGCTGGAGTTCGTGAAGTTCACGACGGCGTCGTTTGAATTTTACCGGGAGGGCGCGCAGGAGGGGATCGACTATGCGGACATGCTCGTAAACGTGTGGACGCATCACGCGGTGGTGAAGCAGGGCGCGACGCTTAACTACTATCGAAACGGAGCCGCCGCCGGGTCGCGGACGATCACCCAGGCGCTGCGCAACCCACAGCCTTTCTACTTCGGCGGCGATCAGGTGAATGAAAACTGGGGCGGGCGCATGGACGACGTGGCGGTGTGGACGAAGGCGCTGCCGGCGGCGTCCATCACGGGCCTCGCGAATGGCACGCTGACACCGCTCACCGCGCCGACTGGGAGCACGGCGGGCACGCTCACGACTGCGCTCGCGCTCGGGCCGACGACGCACTATTTCCGCCGCGCGTTCACTTTCAACGGCGACAAAACGCGCACGACGCTCGCGTTCCAGCATCTGCTCGACGATGGCGCGGTCGTGTATCTCAACGGCGTCGAAGTGCTCCGCGTGAACATGCCCGGCGGTGCGATCGCGCACGGGACGCCGGCCTCGAGCGACGTCACGGGATCTTTTCTGGTCTCGAACGTCGCCATCCCGTCCAACGATCTCGTGGTCGGGACGAACGTGCTCGCGGTCGAGGTGCATCAGCACACGGCGAATCCCGATCTGGTTTTCGGAGCGTCGCTCACCGCGACCGAGACGGCGGGGCCGACGACATTCCCCGGCGGCGCGCTCGTGTTGAATGAAATCGGCGGCGCGAACGACGTGACCTTCCGCGTGGAGCTGGCGAATCTCACCGGCTCCGCGGTCAGCCTCGCGGACTACCAACTGCGCGGCAGCAACGGCGGCAGCTCCACGCTCAGTGGCTCGCTCTTGCCGGGCGCGCTGCTTTCACTCGACGAGACACAAATGGGTTTCCGCCCGATCGACGGCGAGAGGCTTTTCATCGTGAATACTGTCGCGAACACCCTCGGCGACGGACGCACCGTGACGACTGGTTTGCGCGGGCGCAACTCGGCGGGCGTGTGGGCGCATCCGAGCGTGGCGACCTTCGGCTCGGCGAATGCCTTCACGACGCACGACGAGATCGTGATCAACGAAATCATGTACAATGCGCCGGGCACGTCGCCGGAGCAGTGGGTCGAGCTTTACAACAAAAGCGGCGGAGCCGTGGACATCGGCGGGTGGCATTTCACGGACGGCATCGGCTACACCTTTCCGCCGGGCACGATGCTCGGCGCTGGCGAATACGCGCTGGTGGTTTGGGACGTGGCTGCTTTCAACGCGCTGCATCCCGCACTTCCGCGTGTCTTCGGACCGCTCAGCGGCGGACTCAGTGGAAAGGGCGAGCGCGTGCGGCTGCGCGATGCGGACGACAATCTCGCGGACGAACTGGAGTATTTCACCGGTGGGACGTGGCCGGAATTCGCGGACGGCGGCGGCTCATCGCTGGAGCTGAAGAATCCGAACGCCGACAATACGAACGCGGTCGCGTGGGCCGGGAGCAACGAAGTCGCCAACGGCTCGTGGGTGAATGTGAGCTACGACTTCAGCGGAGCGAATCTCGAAAGCAATGTGACGGATTACAGCGAGCTTCTCGTCGGCATGGTGGCGGGCGGCGAGGCGTTTATCGACGACCTCGAAGTCATCGAAGACCCGCTCACCATTCCGCGCTCGCTGCTTGCGAATGGCAATTTCTCAGGCGGCACCGCGGCGTCGTGGCGCTTTCAGGGAAATCACCGCACGAGCACCGTGGTGGACGACCCGTCATCGCCGGGCAACAAGGTGCTGAAAATCGTCGCGACGGGCTACACCGAGCACATGTCGAATCACTGCGAGACGACGCTGCGCAGCGGCGCGACGCTCCCGTGGCCGATCAACCCGGCGAAGACCTATCGCATCAAGTATCGCGCGCACTGGGCTGGCGGCGGAAACCGTCTGCAAACGCGGCTCTACTTCAATCGCGGGGCGCGTCAGGAACTCCTGCCGATGCCCACGACGGGCGGCACGCCCGGCCTGCAAAATTCGCGGTTCGTCGCCAACACCGGCCCCACTTTTTCCGGCACTACACACGCGCCCGCCGTGCCCGGAGCCTCACAAGCGGCGGTCGTGAGCGCGCGCATCGCGGACAGCGACGGCGTCACTTCCGCCACGCTTTTCTACTCGGTGAATGAAGGCGCATTCGTTCCGGTGGGGATGACGAACACCGGCGGTGTGTGGAGCGGGACCATCCCCGGCCAGGCGCTCAACGCGAAGGCGCAGTTTTACATTCAGGCCGCCGACGCACTCGGCGCGACCGCGACCTTCCCCGCGAACGGCACCGCGGGCCGCGCGATGATTCCGTGGAACGACAGTCAGGCCGCGCTCACGCTCCCGACCGGAGTGAGTCCGCACAATGTGCGCATCGTCATGACCACGACCGACGCGAACAGCAGCCTCCTCGCGCTCAACAACGTGATGAGCAACGAATACCGCCCCTGCACGGTCATCTACGACGAGCGCGACATTTACTACGGCGCGGGCGTGCATCTCAAAGGCAGCGAGCATGGCCGCGCGAAGTTCTCCTCGCGCACGGGCTTTCACCTCAGCTTTTCACCGGACCAACTTTTCCTCGGACAGCACTCGGATGTCGCGGCGGATCGCAGCGGCGCGGGCGATCAATTTTCGCAAAAAGAGATGCTCGTGAAACGCACGCTCAACGCTGTCGGCGGCATCCCGGCGAGCGAGGATGATTTGTGCCGCCTTATCGCGCCCGGCGTCGCGACCGGGCCGGCGATTTTGATCAAGGCGAAGGTGGACTCGAATGAGTTCCTCGATAACTGGCTGCCGAACGGGGGCGACGGGACCTTCTTCGAGTACGAGCTGACTTACTCGATGTTCACGGGAGCCATCGCGACTTCCACTGACAACGGCACTTGGGAGGGCAACAAGCTCACGCAGGACAGCGCCGCACCGGGCGTCGGCGTGCGCAAGCTCAATCCGGGTCTCAGCAAGGAAGAATATCGCTGGTACTGGCTCATCAAAAATAATCGCAGCGCTGACAACTACGCGCCGCTCATCACCGCGCTCACCGCGCTCGGGCAGGGGAGCGGACCGACGTTCATCACTCAAACCAACGCGCTGATCGACGTGGACGGATGGCTGCGCAACATGGCCGGGCCGGTCGCGTGGAGCGCGGGCGACAACTACGCTTTCAACTCCGCGCACAACGCGCTCCTTTTCGTGAAGCCCGACGGGAAAACGCTCTACGTGCCGTGGGATATGGACTTCACCGCGACCGGCGGCGCGACTGCGGGAATCACCGGGATCAACACCGAGATGGACAAGTTCGTCGGCGACGCCGGAAACCGCCGCGCGTATTACGGGCACTTGCTCGACTTGTGCAACCGCGCGTTCAACACCGGCTACCTCTCGTATTGGGCGCAGCATTACACAAAGTTCGTGAACGAAGACCTCACAGGCTTCATGTCGTTTGTCGCAGCGCGCGAGACGCACATCCGCAACACCATCAACGCGGCGATTCCGAACGTGGCCTTCGCCATCGCACCCGCGCCGCCCGCGAATGTCGCCGCGAATTCCGTCACGCTCACCGGCAGCGGTTGGGTGAACATCCGCGAGTTCCGCCGCGCCGACACCGGTGCCGTGCTGCCCGGGACGTGGACCGGCAACACCGCATGGTCGCTCAGCTACGCGCTGGTCCCCGGCCCGAATGCAATCACGCTGCAATTCTACGACTTCCAGGGCGCGCTCATCGGCACCGCGACGGCGAACGTCAACAACACCCTCACGCCACCCACGCCGCGCGACTGGCTGCGCATCACCGAAGTCCACTACCACCCCGCGGATCCCTCGACGCCCGGAGAACTCTCCGCGAGCCCGGACCCCGACGACTTCGAGTTCATCGAACTGCAAAACCTCGCCAGCACTACGCTCGACGTGAGCGGGTGCAAATTCACCGTCGGAGTGGACGCGACCATCGGCGGCAGCACGACCCTCGCCTTGCTCGAACGCGTCGTCGTCGTTCGCAACGTCGCCGCCTTCCAAGCGCGCTACGGGAACGGCCCGCGCATCATCGGCGCGTATGGCCCCGCCGACAGCCTGAGCAACGGCGGAGAAACGATCACGCTTGTGGACGCAACCGGCGCGGTGATCCAGAGCTTCACCTACGACGACGCATGGTTCCCGCTCACCGACGGCCCCGGACGTTCGCTCGTCGTGCGAGATCCGAGCGCGGCCGTCAGCGCGTGGAATGGCGCAGGTCAATGGGCCGCGAGCACCACGCTCGGCGGCACGCCCGGTGCATCGAACACCGGCCAATTCGGCACGCAATTCGACGGCTGGCGCTACACCTATTTCACCCCCGCCGAACTCGCGAACCCCGCAATCAGCGGCGCGCTCGTTTCCACCAACGGCGTGAAGAACGCCCTGCGCTACGCCCTCGGCTACTACGCGCCACAACAACCCGCCGCCGCGCTCACCGTCATCGGCAGCGACGGCACATTTCTCACGATCACCTACCGCCGCACGAAGAACACCCTCGACGCCAACTTCACAATCGACGGCACCCCCGACCTCGTGACATGGACCCCGCTTATGAATCCACCGACCACGACAATCGATAACGGTGACGGCACCGAAACCCACACCGTCCGCGACACCATCCCGATTTCCGCTGGCACTAAACGCCACCTCCGCGTGCGCGTGACTTTGCAGCCGTAGCACCGTCGCGCCTCCCACAGGCTAGCGTCGTCCACTCGATAGTTGCGCAGCATTTCCGCCTGCGACCATTGCCATCAGCGCGCCAGCCATGGGTCGCGAATTTTCCAGGCGCTACTTGCTGTCGCTTCGCGACATTGCCAGCCACGGATGTTCGAGCGCGGTGGTGGCGGTGCTGCGAGTTGCGGGGTCGATCGTGAGGAGTTGCTGGAGAAAGGCGGCGGCTTCGGCGCGGGCGGGGGCGTTGAGCGTGCTGCGGCGGCGGAGGCGTTCGCGGATCGTGATTCGGTCAATGGTGGGGCGAAAGCGGAGCGCGCCGTCGGGCTCGAAGTAGGAGGCGCGAAATTTTGCGGCGGCGATTTGGTCGGCGGGGATCGGGCCGCGGAGGGCGGTGATGAGGAGGATGTGCTCGTAGTTGAGCGCGAGGTCGAGGAGGTCGTCGGCGCCTTTCGCACGCTTCCATGCGCGGTCGGCGAGGTCGCGTGCGGTCAGGGCGCGCGGTGCGCTGGCGATGGCTTCGGCGTGTTTCCAGAGCGGTTTGTGGGAACGCGACAGCCGTTTTTCGTGGAGTGCGCGCGCGGACCAGACGGTGGCGAAACGGCCGCGGCCGAGTGCCCTTTCGAGATGGTATTTCCCGGCGACGATGTCGGCGCGGCGATGTTGCTCGGCGAGTTCCTCGGCGTCGTCGGCGAGCACGGTGGCGGCGAGTTCGGTGGGCGGGGCGTCGTGGCTGAATTCGCGATATTTTCGCGCGGCGGCGCGGCGCGGGGCGAAGAGAAGGTGGCCGGTGAGCATTTCGAACACGGTGCAGCCGAGCGCCCACAAATCCATTTCCACGCGGAGCGGTGCGCCGAGGATGACTTCGGGCGGGGTGTATTCGCGCGAGCCGAATCCACCGCCCTGCCGGAGTTGGTTCCGCGCGCTGCCGAGGTCGGCGAGGCAGGCAGTGCCGGTGCGCGCGTCGTAGAGAATGTTGTCGGGCTTGACGTCAGTGTGCGCGATTCCGCAGCGGTGCAGGCGGTCGAGCGCGGTGAGAATCTGGCGGGTGACGCGGCGGACGCGAGCGAGCGGCAGCGGCCCGCGGTGGAGCGCGGCTTCGAGGCTGCGACCGTGTTTTTCAAAAGCCATGCAGATGTGGCCGTCGTGCAGGAAGGATTCGTGCAGGGTGACGATCTCGGGACACGGCCCCGACTCGCGCACGCGGTGGTGGACGTAGATTTCCCAAGTCGCCGCGCGGGCGTAGCGGCGGCGCTGGATTTTTAACGCGATGGCGGGCGCGGCGTTCATGCTGGGAACGGGAGTGGGCGATCTCGTAGCGCGGGCTTCCTGCCTGCTGTATCGCGGGCCTCCGGCCTGCGAGACGCCTGCCGGTCGTGGGCGCCCGAGGCAGGCTGGAAGCCCGCGATACGGCAGGCGGGGACGCCTGCGCCACAGTGACGGTTTTGGCTCATTGGTTGTCCACAAAGGCGCGGCGGATTTCGTAGAGGATGCGGCTGATAAGGCGCATGTCTTCGGTGACGATGCGGGCTTCGCCGGTCATTTCCTGCCGGAATTGCAGCGGGCGGTGGAAGCTCGTGGTGAGCGGGTGCGGGAGAGCGATGAGCACGAGATGCGCGCCGTCACGCGCGACCATCGAGACGCTTTGCACGGTGCCGGTGACGAGGCCGAATTCCTTGTAGGGATAGTCGTCGAGCCGGATGCGGACGGTCTGGCCGGGTTTGATTTTTCCGGCGCCGCCCGTTTTTACCGACATGCGGCCGAGTAGCGCGGAGGTTTCCGGGACGATGAGGAAAACCTGCCGCGCGGCGGTGACGAATTGCTGGTCGCTCCAGAAGTCGTAGAACGCGGTGATGCCATCCGCCGGGGCGCGCAGGACGTGGTCGGCGTCCCACACGTCGATTTCGCCGCGGAGTTTGTTGAGTTGCGCGCGCAGTTGTTCGCGCGCGGTGCGGAGGGCTTCGGTGCGCTCGTGTTCGAGGTCGCGAAGTTCCTTTTCGATTTCCGCGGCTTCGATTTCGGCGTCGGTCGCGGCGCGCGCAGCGACGGTGCCGGCGCGCATTTGCTGGATCATCGCTTTTTCCTGCTCCTGAAGATCGGAGATGCTGATGAGGCGGCTGTCGTCGAGCGATTTGGCGCGGTCGTATTTGGCGCGGGCGAGTTCGAGTTCGCGGGTCATCAGCGTGCTTTGTTCGCGCAGCGAGGCGACTTGTGTGCGCTTGCCTTCGATTTGCTGACGCAAAAGCGCGCCGGCTTTTTCGGCGTAGTCATCGCCGAGACGGCTGCCGAGCTGGCGGAAGGTCTGGAGGAAATCGGCGTAGCTTTGCTGCAACTTTCCGAGGCCGTCCTCGGGCTGAAAGCGGAGGTTCAACGCGGACGCGTCGCTGCCGATCACGGCCGCGAGTTGCGCGAGTTTTTCACCCAGCGGTAGCACGGTGGCGGAGCGCGCGGGGCTTTCGACGATGGCGAGGATCTCGCCTTTTTTCACCGCCTGCCCTTCGCGCACGCGCAGGCTTTCGAGATGCCCGCTCTGCCGCGCGACGACTTCGACGACGGGCTGCGTGCCGGTGATGCTGACGCGCCCGGTGATGGTGTCGGGATATTTGATGATGATGCTGAGCGCGAGGATGAGCGCGAGCGCGGCGGCGAGGACGAGGATGCCGGAACGCAGCAGGAGGTGCGGCGGGCGGGCCATGAATTCATGCACGTCGGCGCTGAGCGCGCCGGGGGCGAGATGGGCGGGGACGAGGGCGGTGGTGGGGTCCGGGTCAGCGGGCATGGGGCGGTCTTTGAAAGTTGAAAGTTGGACGTTGAAAGTTGGAAGTTGAGCCCCGCGCAGCGGCGTTGCCTGCGGCGCTCAACGTCCAACTTTCAACGTTCAACATTCAACTTTCAAAGTCAGAAGCGTTAGCGCGCATGGGCGGCGGTGTTTTCGAGTTCGAGCTGGTTTCGCACGAGGCGGTAGTAGGTGTCTCCGCGCGCGACGAGGCCGCTGTGGTCGCCGACTTCGACGATGCGGCCCTGGTCCATGACGACGATCTGATCGGCGTCGCGCACGGTGCTGAGGCGATGCGCGATGACGACGACGGTGCGGCCTGCGGCGAACTCGCGGAGATTGGAAAGAATGGTGCTTTCGTTGTTCGCATCGAGGGCGCTGGTGGCTTCGTCGAGGAAGAGAAATTCGGGATTGCGATAGACGGCGCGGGCGAGGAGCAGGCGCTGCTTTTGTCCGCCGCTGAGGCCCTGGCCTTCCGCGCCGACCATCGTCTCGACGCCGTTCGGCAGCGTGCGCAGGTAGTCGCCGAGATTTGCGAGCATGATGGCGAGCCGCAGCCGCAGCGGGTCGATCGGCTCGCTGCCGGGCGCGATATTGCGCGCGACGCTGCTGGAGAAAATGTGGCCGTCCTGCATCACCACGCCACAGCGCTGCCGCCAGGCCTGGCCGTCGAAGGCGACGAGCGGAATGTTGCCGAGAAAAATTTCGCCCGCCGTGGGTTGGTAAAGGCCGAGCAGCAGCTTGAGCAGCGTCGTCTTTCCACTGCCGCTGGCGCCGACGATGGCGGTGACTTTTCCCGAGGGAATCCGGAGGTCGATCTCGCGCAGCACGTCGGCGTGGCCCGCGCCGGGGTAGCGAAAGGTGAGCCCGGCGAGTTCGAGCGTCGCACCTTCGGGGATCGCGACGCTGGTGCCTTGCGGCGATTCTTCGTCGCGATGGCGGTAGATTTCCTGCATCCGCTCGAGGCTGAGGCGGGCGTCCTGCGCGGAGTAGATGAACTCCATGAGCCGCCCGATCGGTGAGTTGAGCTGGCCGACGATGTATTGCGTGGCGAGCATCATGCCGAAGGTCATTTCGCCCTGGATGACGGCGCGCGCGGCGAGGAAGGCGATGAGGATGTTGCGAAAATTCGACGCGAGAAAAAGGCCGATGCGCTGCGCCTGCTTGAGCGCGAGGCTCTGCGCTTCGATGCGGTAAGAGCGCACGGCGAGGTGCTCCCAGTCCCAGCGTTTCGCGCGCTGGAGACCGTGGATTTTGATCTCGGGCATCGCGTGGACGATCTCGAAAAGGGTGTCGCGTTCCTTGGCTTCGAGGGTGAAACGTTTGTAGTCGAGGTTGCGCCGCCTTTTCAAAAAGAGACCGAGCCAGACCGCGGAGAGAATGGTGAAGAAGAGGAAGACGCCGAGGATTTGCCA
Source organism: Chthoniobacteraceae bacterium (assembly GCA_031409335.1). Taxonomy (GTDB): domain Bacteria; phylum Verrucomicrobiota; class Verrucomicrobiia; order Chthoniobacterales; family Chthoniobacteraceae; genus JANLQB01. The sequence goes on from JANNWY010000093.1 coordinate 20,026, forward strand.
GCTATAGAGCGCGAGCACGAAGGCGAAGACGACGAAGCTCAGCAGCGAAAAAATAATGTCGAGCGACGACGACATGAGGAAGCTCTTCACGCGGCGGTGATCGCCGATGCGCTGCATGATGTCGCCCGCGGTGCGGCTCTCGAAAAACGGGACGGGCAGGCGGAGCAGCTTGCCGAGAAAATCGGCGATCATCGCGATGCTGACGCGCGCACCGACATGCAGCAGCAGCCAGCTTCGGATCATGTCCGCGACCGTCTGGCTGAGCGAAAGCATGAGCTGCGCGGCGAGCAGCACGTAGATGAAATTCAGGTCGAGATTGCCGATGCCCTGATCGACCACGGCCTGCGTGAGAAAGGGCAGGATCAGCTCGATGCCGAGGCCGACGAACATGCCGAGCAGCACTTGGAAAAGCAGGCGTTTGTGCGGGCGCAGGTAGTTGAAGAAAAACGCGAGGCCGCGCCCGTCGGCGTCCGCGTCGTCGCGGCCCGAGGCGCTCTGCTCGTGGAAGGCGGGCGTGACTTCGAGCAGCAGGTAAATGCCGGGCGCGTCCTCCACGAGCGGGGTCTCCGGCGGGGCGCTGGCGCGGATGAATTCGGCGTGCGTGTAGTCGATGAGGCCGTAGGCGGGATCGGCGACGCGGACCTTCTTGCGGGTGATTTCATAGACCACGACGAAGTGATCGTTCTCCCAATGCGCGATGCACGGGAGCGGGGCTTCTTCGCGCAGGCGCTTGAAGCTGAGCTTTACCGCAAGCGAGCGCAGGCCGAGGCGTTCCGCCGCTTCGGAGATGCCGAGCAGATTCACGCCGCCCTTGCCGATCTGGCAAAGCTCGCGCAGCCGCTCCTGCGGGAACTCGCGCCCGAAATGCGAGCAGACCATCCGCAGCGATGCAGGCCCGCAATCCATGGCGTCGAGCTGGGCGTGGTAAGGGAAGCGGGATTTCATCGGTGGCAGACGGGGCCAACTGGTAGCAGAAGGCCCGGCCTTTCAGGACAAAAAAACAGGAGGGCCGGTGAAGGCCCTCCTGACAACTAATCTGACCGCCGTGGGCAGCCGTTTCTGGGGCTGTTAGCCGACGACTAGCACTTCGGTGGCGGTGGGCAGCCGCAGTTGCCGCCGCCGCTGCCGGATTTGCTGCCACCGGATTTGCTGCCGCCGGATTTACTGCTGCCGGATTTGCCGCTCTTGCTCGATCCGCTCTTGCTCTTTTTGCCTTTTTTTCCGCCACCGCCGGTGACGGCGGCAGGGGCATTGATCGCGTCAGAAGCGAATTGGTCTAGGATGCTCTTTTTCATATTAGGATACCTTTCTAGTTCTTACTTTCTGTTTTTGGGTTTGTTTTAACTGATCAATGCAGCACTCGCTGCGGTTCAGACTTTGGAGATTGTCACAAGTTAGCGTCAACGATTTTTCAAAAAATCTTCTGCTTGACTCGGAACGGCATTTACGGTCCAAAGCCCTCAAATCATACTTATTATGAACTATTCTAAGTGTCGGGATTTCGGAATTGCCGTTTGGGTTTTTGTCTTTGGTCTGCTGAGTGTGCTTGCTTCCGCCCAAACCGTGCTGACTAGCAACGTGCCGCTGGCAAATCTATCTGGCAGCGCGGGCAGCCAGGTGTTTTACCAAATCGCCGTCCCCACTGCGCAGACCAAGCTGGATATCCGCATCACCGGGTCGGGCGACTGCGATCTCTACGTGAAGCGGGGCTCGCAGCCGACGACATCGAGCTACGACTACCGGCCTTACACGAACACCAGCAATGAAACGGTCACAGTGACGAATCCGGTGGCGGGCAATTGGTTCATCATGCTGCGCGGCTACAAGGCGTATTCCGGCCTGACGCTGGTCGCGATTCTCACTGGCGGCAGCACCACGACGGCGGTGGCGACACCGACTTTCAGTCCGGTCGGCGGCACGTATCCGCAGCAGCAAAACGTGACGATCCGCACGGTCACGGCGAACGCCATCATTCGCTACACCACCAACGGAACTGACCCGACGGCGAGTTCGACGGTGTATAGCGCGCCGATCATCTTGAGCAGCACCACGACGCTGAAAGCGCGGGGTTTTCTCAGCGGGATGACGGATAGCGCAGTGGCGACGGCTACCTTCACCATCTCCGGCAGCGGCGTGAATATCCTGCAAAACGGGAGCCCGCGGGCCAACCTCGCGGCAGCCAAGGACAGTAAGACCTACTACCAGATTTCGGTGCCGGCGGGGCAGAGCGCCCTGGCCATCACCATCGCCGGCGGCGCGCAAAGCGGGGACTGCGATCTGTATGTGCGTCGCGGTTCACAGCCCACGACTGCTACCTACGACTATCGGCCTTACCTCGGCGGGAGCAATGAAGCGGTCTCCGTATCGAGCCCGGTCGGCGGCGACTGGTTCATCATGCTCCATGGCTATACGACCTACAGCGGGGTGACCCTGACTGCGACTTACTCGGCCACGGCGAAGCCCGATCTCACGCCCTACACCGGCTCGCTGAACGCTTACACGACGACCGAGACCTTTAGTGGAAACGCCTGCGATGTGACTGAGGGGCTGGTCGTCTCTGGCACACGGAGGCTGCTCCGCTTCACCACCGAGACGCGCAACGTCGGCACGGCCGATCTCGTGCTGCGCAGCCCGGCGAACAACCCGCTCTTCACCTACGCGCCGTGCCATGGTCACTATCACTTCAACAACTTCGCCGAATACCGGCTCATCAACTCGGCGGGACAGCAGGCGGCGATCGGGCAGAAAGTCGGCTTCTGCCTGGAGGATGTTTCGCGGTGGAATCCGGCGGCCAATTCGCGCGCTCAGTACGATTGCGACTATCAAGGCATCCAGGCCGGATGGTCGGACCTCTATACGCGAAATCTGCCGGGGCAATGGGTGGACATCACCGGCGTCGCTCCGGGCACTTACGTGCTGGAGATGCGGCTCGATACGGCCAATCGCATCGACGAAGCGAACGAGACAAACAACCTGGCGCGCGTCGAAGTGGTGATCGGCGCCGCCAATGGGGCGGTGACTTCGCGTCCGCTGCCCTGAGCCGCCGCTCTCGCGTGAAGCTCTCGGTTCCACGTTTCGTCGCCCTGCTCGCGGGGCTGCTGGTCACCTCGTATCTGATGACCTTTTTTCTCCAACGCCACGCCGTCGTGCCGCACAGCGCCCCGGTGGTGCCCTCGGTCGAGGTAGCGGTGGCAAACGATGAACCGCCGCGCGGGAATGAAGCCGTCTTCGCGGAGACGGCGGATCGGGTCACCATGGGCTCCGGCATTCTCCCCGAGCCTCCCACTGACGCACTCGTCGAATACGATCGGGTTCTGCGCCAAATGGCGACACTGCCGGACGGCGACGAGAAGATGCAGCTCGCCCGGCAGGTCGGCGCGATCCGCGACCGCATGGCCGCGCCCGTGCTCCTCGACTGGGCAGTCGTCACCACGGATCGCGCGCTTTTGCGCTCCGCGCTCGAAGCCCTCGGCCCGCTCGCCGATGCGGAATTGATCGCGGAAATCAAACTCCGTTTCGCCGCGGCCTTCCGCGCGGACGACCGCTACCGGCTCGGCAAAGTCATCCGAAGTATCACCAACGCGGAGGCAGTCACGGCCTTGATCGAACTCGCCGACGACACCACCGCGCCGGAGCCGTTGACGGTCGCCGCGACCGAGGCGCTCGCCACCCTCGCGACGCCACCGGCGGTGAGCCTGCTGCTCGGAAAACTCGCGTCCGCGGAACCCGACGACACCGGCCGGCTAATGACCGCCATCGCGCGGATCGATCGCGAGGAAGCGCTCCCCTCACTCCAGTATGCGGCAGTCGGCAACAAGGATGCATCCACCGATCAGGCTCGCGTTGCCGCGATCCACGCCCTGGCGAATTTTCGCGACGAACCGACGCGCGAACTGCTCAAACGCCTCGACGCCGATCCCAGCGAAGACGTGCGCGACGCCGCGCGGGACGTCCTCGCGCGGAGCCGGTAAGATCGGCAATCATCCCGGAGTCGTTCACTTTCAAAACTCGCCCGCGCCATTCCGTTTGCCGACCTGGCCGAGGACTTCGTGCGTGCGGTCGATGGGGCGCTTGAGGGCGTTCGTCGGCGCGGGTGTGGCGTCTTTCGGCCCGGTGGTCAGGGGCGCGAGTTCCTGGCCGGTGACGGTCTGCGCGACTTCGGCGACGGGCGTTTGGCGTCCGAAGTAGAGGTAGAGACAGGCGATGACGACGAGGACGACAATGATTTTCATGTGTATGGAATCAGCACGGCTTGAGCCAGCGATCCGGGAAGCACGCTCGTCCCGAGCGTTGGTCCAGGCGTCCCGCCAAGACGAACTTCCGTTGCCGCATCGCTACTGAACTCGCGAACCATCCTGAAAACGACGCGGCAGGAAGTTCGCGAAGGCGGGACGCCTTCGCCAACGCTCGGGACGAGCGTGCTACCCGGAATCCCCCGCGCTCCATTTTCCCCGTGACGAATGCGCGCCCACTCCGCTTACTGAATGCGCGCCATGAAACTCTCAACCGACTCCCCGACCATCGACTCCGCCGCACTCGACGCCATCCTCGGCGCGCATCACAGCGACCCATTCGGCGTGCTGGGGATGCAACAGGCGGGCGAGGCACTCGTGGTGCGCGTCTTCCGTCCGGATGCGCGCGCGGTCGTGGTGCGCGAGGCGCGCGAAGGCGGGCGCACTTTCCCGGCGGTGATGGTGCATCCCGATGGATTTTTCGAGGCGCGGCTCGCGGGTGCGACGGAGCGCTTTGCCTACGATCTGGCGCTCACTTCGCGCGAGGGGAAGGAGTGGACGGAGCACGATCCCTACAGCTTTGGCGTGATCCTCGGGCAGCTCGATCTGCATCTTTTTGGCGAAGGCCAGCACTGGAAACTTTACGAAAAACTCGGCGCGCATCTGACCGAGATCGGCGGTGTGCGCGGGACGACTTTTCACGTCTGGGCTCCGAATGCGCAGCGCGTCAGCGTGGTCGGCGATTTCAATGGGTGGGACGGTCGCCGCCACACGATGCGGAAGCTGCTCGGCTGCGGCGTTTGGGAAATTTTCCTACCCGGCGTGGCGGAGGGTGCGCATTACAAGTTCGAGGTGAAGGGCTGCCACGGCGCGATCGTTTTGAAGAGCGATCCGTTCGCGTTCTTTGGCCAGCACAGCACTGAGACGGCGTCGCTCGTGTTCGACCTCGATCGCTACAAATGGGCGGATAGCGCGTGGATGGAATCGCGCAAATCAAAGGAATGGCACCGCTCACCGGTGTCGATTTACGAAGTGCATCTCGGCTCGTGGCAGCGCAAGCCGGAGGAAGGCGATCGCTATCTGAGCTACCGCGAACTCGCGGACACGCTGCTGCCTTACGTCCTCGAAATGGGCTACACGCACATCGAGTTGCTGCCGATCCTGGAGCATCCGTTCGACGGCTCGTGGGGCTATCAGGTCACCGGATTTTTCGCGCCGACGAGTCGCTTTGGGAATCCGGACGAGTTCCGCTATTTCGTGGATCGCTGCCATCAGGCGGGCGTCGGCGTCATCCTCGATTGGGTGCCCGGCCATTTCCCGAAAGACCCGCACGGGCTGGCGGAATTCGACGGCACCTGCCTCTACGAACACTCCGATCCGCGCCAGGGCGAGCATCGCGACTGGGGCACTTTGATTTTCAACTATGGGCGTAACGAGGTCCGCAACTTCCTCATCGCCAACGCTCTCTTCTGGCTCGCGGAATATCATCTCGATGGCCTCCGCGTCGATGCCGTCGCCTCGATGCTCTACCTCGACTACTCACGCCAGCCCGGCGAGTGGGTGCCGAATATCCACGGCGGTCGCGAGAATCTCGACGCGATCTATTTCCTAAAACGCTTCAACGAAGTCTGCTACGAGCAGCATCCCGGCATCATCACGCTCGCCGAGGAAAGCACCGCGTGGCCCGGCGTCTCGCGCCCGACTTACCTCGGCGGACTCGGCTTCGGCTTCAAATGGAACATGGGCTGGATGCACGACTTCCTCGACTACATGGCGCTCGACCCGATCTACCGCCGCTTCCACCACGGCGCGATTACCTTCAGTCTGCTCTACGCCTTCCATGAGCATTTCGTCCTCGTCCTCAGCCACGATGAAGTCGTCCACGGCAAACGCTCGCTCATCGACAAAATGCCCGGCGATGCGTGGCAAAAATTTGCGAACCTCCGCATGTTCTACGGTTGGATGTTCGCCCATCCGGGAAAAAAGCTGCTCTTCATGGGCGGCGAGTTCGGCCAGTGGAGCGAGTGGAATCACGACAAATCGCTCGACTGGCATCTCTGCTCCCTGCCCGAGCACGACGGCCTCAAGCGCCTCTGCCAGCACCTGAACCACCTCTACCGCAGCGAGCCCGCGCTCTACGATCAGGACGACACCTACGCCGGCTTCGAGTGGATCGACTTCAACGACTCCGACAACTCCGTCGTCTCCTTCCTGCGCCGCAGCCGCTCCGGCGAAATCATGATCTTCGTCATCAACGCCACGCCCGTCGTCCGCGAAGGCTACCGCATCGGCGTCCCTTCGAGCGGATGGTTTGATGAGGTCTTGAACACCGATGCACAAACCTACGGCGGCAGCAACATCGGCAACTACGGCGGCCAATTTTCCGAGCCGTATCCGTGGCAGGGCAAAGGCCACAGCCTGCTGGTGAATCTGCCGCCGCTGGCGATCATCGGGTTTAAGTGCCGCGTGTAGCGGGCGCGCCCGCTAACTCATAATCCCCTTCACCACCTCGCCCGCGATTCCGGTCAGGCGCACGTCGAGGCCCTGGAATTTCATGTTCAGCCGTTTGTGATCGATGCCACACAGCCGCAGCATCGTCGCGTGCAAATCGTGAACGCTCACCGGCGCTTCGATCGCGCGATAGCCCAGCTCGTCGGTCGCGCCATAGGTCGTGCCCGCTTTCACACCGCCACCGGCCATGAATAGCGAGAACCCAAGGATGTGGTGATCCCGTCCGTTGCCGCCTTGCGACATCGGTGTGCGGCCAAATTCCCCGCCCCACAAAATCAGCGTGTCCTCCAGCATCCCGCGCTGTTTCAAATCCGCGATCAGCGCCGCGGTCGCGCGATCCACATCCCGCGCGGCGACCGGCATGTCGGTCGCGATATTCCGATGATGATCCCACGCGCGGTGATAAAGCTGGATGAAGCGCACCCCGCGCTCGGCGAGCCGCCGCGCGAGCAGGCAGTTCGACGCAAACGAGCCATCGCCCGGCCGCTCCACGCCGTACAGTTGCAGCATCTCCTTCGGTTCCTTGGAAAAATCCGTGAGTTCCGGCACCGACGATTGCATGCGAAACGCGAGTTCGTATTGCGCGATCCGCGTCTGGATTTCCGGATCGACCCGCACCTCGGCCAACATGCCATTGAGGCGATTCACCTCCTCCACCACCTGCCGTTGCACGCTCTGGCACACGCCGTCCGGATTCCCGATGTAATGCACCGCATCGCCCTTCGACTGAAACATGATGCCCTGAAATTTGCTCGGTAAAATCCCCGCGCTCCATTGCCGCGCCGAGATCGGCTGCGCGCCGCCGATGCCTTTGCTGGTGCTCGTCAGCACGATGAAGCCCGGCAGGTCCTCCGTCTCCGCGCCCAGCCCGTAAAGCATCCACGAGCCGAAGCTGGGCCGCCCCGTCACGATCGCGCCCGTGTTCATGAAGGTGTGCGCGGGGTCGTGATTGATCTGCTCGGTGAACATCGAGCGCACGATGCAGATGTCGTCCGCGACCGTCGCGATGCGCGGGAAGAGCGCGGAGATTTCCTGGCCCGACCGGCCGTGCTTTTGGAAATCCACAAACGGCCCCATCGCCACCAGCTTCATATTTTGAAGCTGCGCGAGTTGCTGGCCTTTCGTGAACGATTCCGGGAACGGCTGCTTGTCCAGCTTCCGCAGCTCCGGCTTGAAATCAAAACTCTCAAACTGCGACGGCCCGCCCGCCATGCACAGATGGATGATCCGCTTCGCCCGCGCCGGAAAATGCGGCTGCGAGATCGCGCCGCGCCACCGTCCATCCGCACCCTTCGCCGGAATCGCCCCCGCGCGATCCAGCAGCGAAGACAGCGCCAGGCCGCCGAGGCCATACGCGGAATTGGTGAGGAATGTGCGGCGATTGACGCTGCGGGCGAAGTCTTCCGAATTCATTTTGGGAAGCCTAGCCAGCATCCCGCGATTTTCACCGGACAAATATTCGGGGCGGCAGGCGGTTTCATTTTCCCGGCCCGATGCACCACAAATGTGTGTGCGTGCGGATGAAAAGTTCGCCGTCGCTGACCGCGACGGAAGCGTTGGTAAGACTGCCGTCCAGCGCGTTGCGGGCGAGTTGCTCGAACTTCGGCGCGGCGCGCAGGACGAAGGTTTCCCCAGATTGGTTGAGCACATAAATGCGATCACCCGCGAGGACCATCGATGACCAGCTCTCGCCTTTCGCGCCGCTGGATTTCAGCCGCTCCTCCCAAATGGGCTTGCCGGTCTTTAAGTCGATGCACTGCGCAGTGCCCGGTGTGTTGATGATGTAAAGATGGCCGCCGGTGATGACGCCGGAGCCGATGCGCTGCTTGTCGCGCGGCTGGTGCCAGAGGCGATTTGATGTCGTAACATCACCCGCGCCGCCGGGCTTCACCGCCAGCGTGCTTCCACCGTATCCGCCGCTGCCGATCACCACGCCTTCACCGAACATCGCTGACGTGTAAATCAGCGGGTTGAGTCCCGCGCAGGTCCACCACTCCTTGCCACTCGCGGGATCGTACGCGGCGACACGCTCCGGCCAGACCATGATGAGTTCCCGCCGCGCGCCAGCGTCGATGATGATCGGCGTCGCCCACGATCCGATCATGCCATCCGCCGCGGCGCCAAAGCCATCGTTGCGCGGAAGCTTGGGAGTGATGCGTGGAAAGGGCACCCGCCAGACTTCCTTCCCGGTCGTCTTGTTCACCGCCAGCAGGAATGTCGTGGTGCCGGGTCCGAAATTCAGGATGCAAAGATCGCCGTGCAGAATGGGCGAAGCGGCGTAACCCCATTCGTGATCCTGTTTACCGAGGTCGAGATGCCACTGCTCCTTTCCCGCCACATCCCAGCACCACAGCCCGGCGGAGCCAAAAAACGCGACGACCCGCTCGCCATCGGTGACTGGCGCGGCGGAGCAGTATGGGTTGGTGGGATGGGTGGCTTCCGCTTCCGCGTAAGTCGGCCCAGCCTGCCAGAGCGTGCGTCCATCCTTGCGATCGAGGCACATCAGCGCGCGCTGTTTTCCCACATTCTGGGTGAGGAAAATGCGCCCGCCCGTGACGATCGGCGTCGAGTTTCCGCGCTCGGGCAGCGCCACTTTCCAGCGCACATTTTCGGTTGCGCTCCAGGTCAGCGGCAGCTTCGTCTCCAGCGCGATGCCATCGCCACTCGGCCCGCGCCACGCTGGCCAATCGGCGGCTTCGGCAAATAGCGGGACGAACAACGAGAGGGCGAGCAAGCGAAGAATGCGCATGGCGAAAGCCCGTATCGTAAAGGGTCGCTGAAGAAAACTGCCAAGTCCGTGAATCTGCATTTTCTGCGCAGTCCTCCCAACCGGAGATTGCCGAACACTCCTGCATTTGTGAAAGTTTCCGCCCATGAACCATCCCACCGCAAAGCGTGCGATCATCGGCCATTCGGTGAAAGGCCGCGCGATCGAGCTTTGGGTGACGAATGCCGCCGTGGCGCGGCCGCGCACGCTGATCATCGGCGGACTGCATGGCGATGAAATGGCGACGATCACCTTGCTCGAAACTTTCCTCACCCGCCTGCCTTCCTCCGCATCGGTCGCGATCCTGCCACTCGCGAATCCAGACGGCTTCGAGCGGCGCACGCGCACCAATGCGCGCGGCGTCGATCTGAATCGCAACTGCGATTTCAACTGGCGCCACGACAGCGAGGAGCCGTCCGGCCCCGCGCCGTGGTCCGAGCCGGAAAGCTGTGCGTTGCGCGATTTCATCCTGAACTGGCGGCCCGCAAAAATCGTGAGCCTGCACTGGGCGCTCGCGGAGGTGGAGGCGGACGGCCATCACTCCGCCGCCCTCGCGACGGCGATGTGGGACGGGATGGACGATGCCGGCCGCCAGCCCTACCGGCTTCGCATTCCCGACCGTTTGCGCAGCCAGCAGCATGGTGAAATCGCGCGGGTCGAGTGCCCGGGCTCGTTCGGGCAGTGGTGTGGATACAGTCTGGAATACCGCGACGGTTCGCTGCCGGCGATGGTCACCCTCGAGCTTCCCGCCGATCCCGAGGCGGCGCGGCCCGCGGAGCTTCCCAGCGATCATCTCGAAACCCTCCACGCCCGCTATGCCCGCGACGCCGCGGGCTATCTGCGCGCGGTCGAATCGGGAGTTCACGCCATGCTTCACGCCTCGTGCGAGCATCGCGGCTGATTCCGCGCTCGACGCATCGGCGACCGGCGGCGAAGAGAAAAGCATGAGCGTCCAAATCGACATCGAGTACCTCGGCGGCCTCCGCACGCAGGCAAAACACGGGCCGTCCGCGAGCACGCTGCTCACCGATGCGCCCGTGGACAATCATGGGAGGGGCGAATCCTTCTCGCCGACCGATCTCGCCGCGACGGCATTCGGCACGTGCATGGTCACGATCATGGGCATCTACGCCGAACGCCACGGCATCGACCTGCGCGGCACGACCGTGCGCGTCGAAAAGGAAATGATCGCCGCGCCCGTGCGCCGCATCGGCAGACTCGCCACGGAAATCCGCGTGCCGCTCGCGCCGGATCACCCGCAGCGTGGAGCGCTCGAACGCGCCGCGCTGACTTGCCCCGTGCATCAGAGTCTGCATCCCGATGTGGAAAAGCCGGTGACATTCCTCTGGACCGGCGCGAACCAATAGCCGCATGTCGCCCGCCCTTCCCAAAAAACTCAACCGCCGCGCCGCTCATCGCACTCGGCCTTCGCCAGTTCGCGCGCGCTGCGGACGCAGCGGCAGGCTTCACATTTATCGCGGTGAATGACCTTCACTTTTTCGACGCAGACTGCGCGCCGTTTTTCAAAATGGTCGCCGCCAAAATGCGCGAAAGCGCGCCGGACGCCGCGTTTTGCCTGATGGCTGGCGACATCGCGAACGACGGCGAAGCGGCGCAGTACGCCGGATTGCGCACCGCCTTTGCCGGACTCGAAATGCCGCTGCATCCCGTGCCCGGAAACCATGATTTCACCATCGATGGCGAACGCACCAGCTACGACGCGGCCTTTCCCGGAAAGCTAAACTACATGTTCCAGCACGGCGGCTGGCAGTTCATCGGCTTCGATAGCACGCAGGGGCTGGACTTCGACCAAACCAATATTTCTCCAGCCACACTCGCGTGGCTCGACTCCACCATCCCCACGCTCGACGCCTCCGCACCCACCGTCGCCTTCACCCATTTCCCCTTGGGAAAAGACGTAATCTACCGCCCGCTCAACGCCGACGCCGTCCTCGAAAAACTTCGCAAACTGAATCTGCGCGCCACCTTCAGCGGCCACTGGCACGGCCTCAACGAGCAACGCCTCGAACGCGCCGAACTCATCGTGAATCGCTGCTGCGCCCGCGTCCGCGGAAACCGCGACGGCTCGCCGCTCAAAGGCTGGTGGGTCTGCCGCGCCATGCCCGATGGCACGCTAACGCGCCGCTTCGTGGCGCTGCCGTTTGTGAAAAATGCCGGGCTATAAAACTGCGCGACCTCCGGAGATACCGGAGGTCGCCTGTCCAACCGAGGGGAATTTGCTGGCGCTCGTTCAGCGGCGGCGGCGCAGACCGGCGATCACGCCAAATCCGGCGAGCCCGAGCAGCGCGCTGCCGGGCTCGGGCACGACCGTCACCGTGTAGCTCACCGGAGCGAGCGGCACTTCGCCAAAGGCCTCGTCCGTCGCGATCGAATCGCTGGTCGTCTGGATCGTGTAAACGCCCTCCGCGATTCCCACGAGCGCGGTGAAGCTCAGCGTCGCCACGTCGAACGAGCCGATGCCATTTGGCGTGCCGATATTCGCGAGCAGCGCGCCGAGATCGGCATCGTTGGCTGGATCGAGCAATGACGCGGGCAGATTGAGCGCGATCGCATCGCTCGTCACCAGATCGCTGTAGCTCGATGTGCTCGTGTCACGCGCGGCGATTTGGAATTGCCCGCTGCCCGCTCCGGGAGCCGCGAAGCGATACGTCAGACCGACTGTCGATTCGGCAGTCGAGACGAGGCTCAGCTTGAAGGTGAACGTGTCGCCTGGCGCGATCGTGATCGCGAGTGGATCGCCGATCGTGTCAGCGATCGAGAGCGAAAGCGCCGCATCAGCAGCGCCGTGCGCGAGGAAACCGGCGGTCGCAATGGCGAGAGCGGTGGGAATGTTTCGTGGGTGCATTTTCATTTGATGGATGGGTTGAGATGCGAGTTACGGGAGCGTGCTGCCGATGCGGCTTTTGGTGAGTGCGATGTCGCTGGCGTTGATCGTGCCGTTCACGTTCACGTCCGCGCGCGCATTGCGCCGGTTCACCGCGGGCGATGCGAAGCCGAGCGACTTCACTTCGGAAACGTCGTCGCTGTTCACCGTGCGGTCGCCGTTCACATCGCCGAGCAGGAAGGACATGCTGAGCGCCGCATTCACGACATCCGCGCCACCGTCCGCATCGATCACATTTGTCAGCGTCACCGTCACATTTTGCACGTCGGCCACGCCGGTCAGACGCACGACCATTTCAGGTCCGTTGAAAGCCACATTTGAAACCGAGCCTGGACCGCTGGTGATCGCCGCACTTCCGCTCACGACATTGTTCGCAAAGATGAACACGACATCGTGCGAATTTCCCGCGCCGCCTTTCCGCGACTCGATGCCGACCGGGCCGGTGACCGGCAGCACGACATCATGCGATGCGGCTGCATGCGCCTTGCGCGAAACCGCGCGCAGCAGCGAATTCGAGACCGGCCCGAGTCGCAGCGCGCGGCCCTGCACCGTGGCTGCGGGCGGGACGCCGAGGATGCGCTCGATCGTCGGCGCGATGTCCATGTTGGCCATGATCGGGATCGGATTCGCGCTTTGCGAAATGTTCGGACCTGCGGCGTAGAAGATCGCGCTCATGTTCGGCAGCATCGGATCGTAGCCATGCGCGCCGTAGAAATTCGGCAGCGAGAAGACGTTGTTCGCGGCATCGCCCTGGCGGGTAATGAGCGGGTTCTGCGCGCCGTCGAAATTGTATCCCGGAACGAGCGTCGCAAACACATCGCCGCTATCCTGGCCGATGAACTCGCTCGTGCGCAGCCCGAAGCTCGCGTCGTTGATGTCGGCCGGCAGCGGACGCGAGATCACCTGGTCGAAGATGCTCACCGCGCCGCCCGGATTGTAGGTTGCGTTCACGTCCTTGTAGTTGCGAAGGATCGCGGCGATTTGCGACTGGAGCGTGAGGTATTCCGTTTTCGAGATCGCCCCGCCCGGACTGCGACCCGTGAGCCGGATATAGACATTCACCGCCGGGCCGGTCGTGACGACGCGGACTTTGTTCAGATCAATGCCCGAAGTCGTGAGCAGATTGCTGACATTGATGGCGGTGTGAAACGTCTCAAACCCGTGGTCGGACGTGACGATGATGTTGCTGTTCGGCACGCCGTTTCCGTCCACACCCACCGCATTGATCACCGCCTGCACCGCGTTGTTCGCGGTCACGTAAGCGTTCTGCAAATACTGCGCGTAACGCGCCTTCTTCACCGGGTCCTGCCCAGCGAGGATCGAGTTCGGATTGGTGAAATCCGTTGGCTGGCGCGGATCGGTGAGCAGGAACTGGTGGCCCGAACCATCCGGCTGCTCGAAGTAAAACATTGAGAGGTCGGCGTTCGGCTTCTGCGCGAGCGCGCGCAGCACGATGTTCTTCTGATACTCCGTGAACTCGGCCACGAGTTCGCCGTAGATCGCCTCGAGTTCCAGATCGGGAAACGTAGCGAAAGTGGAAGGCACCGCGTCGAGTTTTTCGACGATGCGGAAGTCCGGCTGCGGCTGCCAGAAGCCGACGTTGTTATTGATGTCATCGACATCCCCGAGCACCGCCGCATTTCGCGGAATGAAAGCCGACGTGCTGCGCGCGAGCCGCACCACCGAAAGATCGGGCTGGAGGTTTGAGACAAAATACCGAACGCCCGCCTTGTTGGTGTGGCCTTCGAGATAAAAGAGCGCCGAGATATCCGCGGATGGCTTGATGTAAGACGGGCCAGTCGATGGCAGCGCGAATGGCCCCGGCGCGATGGTCGGCACGCCTGCCTCTTCACGGAAAATGACGATCGAATCGTAGTTTACCGTCGCATCACTCGTCGTGTCGTATGCCGCTGCGCGGATGAGGTAGGTCTGGCCGCCAGCCGTGAAGGTTTCCAGCGCCGCCTGCCTGATCGGCGTCGTCGCGTCGAACGTCTTGCCCGCCGCACTGAGCAGCGGTCCGACTGTCGCCGTCACGTCCGTGCTGAAATCCGCGGCGGTGAGCGGAAAGCCTTTTTGAAAAGGAGCCGCGCCCGCGCCGAACGGCACGGTGTAATCCACCGTCCGCTCCGACGCGGGTTGTAGAATCGGGGAGCCCGCGACGCCCGGCGCAGTCACATTCACGCCATCGCCGCCAGGCCATGTCGCCGTCACCACGACCTTGTTGTAAGGCGCGGCGCGCAGCGTATTCCAAATCGGAATTGCCGTGACCATCGGCGACATCGCCAGCGGATTGAGCTGATAACCGCCGATCGGCCCACCGAAGCCACTCGTCGTATTCGGCGCCGTCATCGGCGTGGCGAGCAGGCGGTAGGCATTTCCGGGAATGTCGTTCGCCGCCGCATTCGAGCCCGTCGCAATCGCGATATGCGCCGCCGCGGTCAGCGAGGGATTGATCGTGAGGTTTTGCAGCGCCTTCACCCCTTTCGCTTCCAGCAAACGAAGCCCGGTGTTCGGCGCGAGCGCGCCGTTGCTCACGTATTGCTCCACGAGCCGCGGAGTCGCGCCGTCGAGTGAAATGAGGATGACTTTCGGCGCAGCCGACGCGGCGGCATCAAGCACGGCGAGCGTGCCCAGAGTCAGGGCGCAAGCGCGGGCGACGCGGCATGGGAAAAGGCGCGAGAGAAGGGATGGAGTCATGGGATGGTGGTGCGTTCGGAGTTGGAAGAGGGCATTCCGCACAGCGCGGCGATGCGGCTTGTGGATTGGCACAGTCCCGCGTCCGCCGAAAAGCTCCGTCACGCGCCGACGGCGAATCTTTACCCGCGCGTAACCGATCCGTCGCGGCTGTTGCCGGAACGCCGCAATTGTCACCACATTGCCGCAGGCTGCGGAGCTGCGATCAACTCTTCATCTCCACCGACGATTCTCCGCGCGGCAGGGCGAAGCACACGGTGACGTCATCGCGCTCGCGGGACCAGGTGCCGGGCTGTAGTTGCAGCGGCTTCGACACCTCCTTGAGCGGGACCGCACTTCCCGCCGCGCGGAGTTCCGGCGCGCCATTTTCGGGTGCCTTGAAGCGGACGGTAAAGTCCGGGCAGGCGAACGGGGCGCGGAAGGTGATGCGGGCGGCTTGTTGCTCGATGCGCGTGAGTTCTTTCGCGGCCCAGTAGCGCGCGACTTCACTCAGTTTCATCCAATGGAGATGGTCGAAGCGGGCGTGCAGGCGGCGGACGACTTCCTGGAAGATTTTGAAGCCAAGCTCCTGGCCATTCCAGTAGATGCCCGTCCAGTGCGCGAGCATCAGCGCAGGCTCGCCGCGCTCGATAATTTCCACCATGCGGCCACTGCGGAGGTCTTCGCTGATGAAGCGGTCGGCACCGGCAGGCTCGGAGCAATCCCAGCCGCCGGTCCAGTCCCCCGTGCAGCCGATGATGCTGACGACGCAGCGCGGGTCGGCCCCATCAAGGCCGCTCGCCAGCTCGACGCGCGGGGCGACGCTCTCCGCACCGTTGTCGTAGCAGTGGCGGAAGTAATGCGGGATATGTTCCGCTCCGAATACATCGCGCACCGACTGGAGCGTGGCCTGCGCGAGTTGAGGCAGCGCTTTATTCCCAAAGCCGCCGGGCGTGGTGATCCCCTCGCAGGTGAAGCCAACGCCTTTCAAAATGCGCAGCGCGTAAGCCATGTAGTCGGCGATCTCGTCAGCGCTGCGACCCGTGGTCCAATCCCAGTTCTCCATGAACTTGAGCGAGTGATCGGGATACGGGTGGCCGGTGCGGGTGTCGATGACGCGCGTGTGGGTATTCATCTCGGGATGAATGTCCCAGTTCGGCGTGAGGAGCGTGCGGACAAGTTCGAGGCTGTCGCTGAGTTCGCGGTGCGTCCAGCCGGGGAGCATGCGGTCGATCCGTCCGACGCAGGCGGGGAAAGGGACCATGCTGTATTTGCCTTTCACACCGCGGGCGGCGCACCACTCGCCGAATTTGCGCACGAAGCTGTCGGGAATTTCAGCGGGCCAGTCGCGCCACGGCTTGTCGTAGGCGGGATTGGCGCCCGCGAAGGCCGCGTCGAACTGCGGCATGGCAAAGCGGTTGAGGTTCACGAGCGCGGTCGAGTCGTCGATGATGAGGCCGACCGGCACGCGGGCGCGCGGATTCAACACCGTGACGCCTTCCGGGCGCGACGGACGGTCGCCCGGCGTTTGGGAAAACAGCGCGCCGCCTTCGAGCAGCGCGCCCGTCGAAAGCGCGGCGGTGCGCAGGAACGCACGGCGGGAGCTGAGGGAGTCTTTCATTTCAGCTCGTGAGAGTCCCGACAACTCGATCTCAACTCAAACTCCAATAACGCTCACCGCGATCGTCCGCACATGCGGCGCGCGGCGGTGCTCGAAGACGAAGATACCCTGCCACGTCCCGAGCATCAATCGGCTTTGCGCGACGGGAATCACCTCGCTCGTGCGCGTCAGCACCATGCGCAGATGCGAGGGCATGTCGTCGCTGCCTTCATCGTTGTGGATGAAGTAATCCTGATCCTCCGGCACGAGACGCTCGAAGAATTCGTGCAGATCCGCGCGCGCGGATGGGTCGGCATTTTCATAAATGACGAGCGAGGCGCTGGTGTGCTGGATGAAAACGGTCGCCGTTCCCGTGGTGATGCCGCTCTCGCGCACGATCCGCGCGACTTCGCTGCTGATTTCGAACGTGCCCTTGCCGCGCGTGCGGACGGTGAAAGTGGCGGTGTGTGCGCTCATCGGCACGCCAATGCTGCCACGACTTTGCGCAATGTGACACGGGCTTTCCAGCCTGTGTCATGTTTCAATGCGTCACCTTCACGCGCAGGTAGCGCGAGGCGGTGGTGGGGGAAAGGTTCACGGTGTCGCGCACTTCCACGGTCTTGAGTCCGGGCGTCGCGTCATCGCCGCCGACGTAGCCGGGGCCGGTGGTGACGCCGCCGAGCGTGCTCGCGGCCACGGTCGTCCACGGGCCGGCGGGGCTGTCGGCGGACTGCACTTCGAGCGTCACGTCGTTGCGCGCCGGGTCGCGCGTGAAGAACATCCGCAGCCGTTCGCCTTCGGCGTAAAGGTGGCGCTCGGCGGGCGGCGGCAGGCTGGGCGCG
>JANNWY010000094.1:0-10939 GCA_031409335.1 Chthoniobacteraceae bacterium
GCGCGCATGGCGTTGGCGGTGCGCGCTGGCTTTGCCTTTGCGCACGATGGTTTCGAGTTGCCCGCGTTCCTCGCCACTGAGTCGGATGTGATGCTTTTTCTTTGGCATCACGCCCATTTATACAGAGATAATATTAGTACCCGCTAATTCTTTCACTTTTAACCATCGCGCTACAATTGACAATACACTAGGGAAAGGTGTAAAGCACGCGCAGCCGGTGGAATCGCTGCGTGTCAGGGGCGATCGGGGTCGCGAGCGTGAGCGTCGGACCGGTCGCGATGATGGGTGTGCCGATGGCGGTCCACGCGGCGAGGTTCGGGGAAGACTCGAGCTGGTAGCTCCGCCCGGCGAGCGTGCCGGTGAAGCCGAGCACCAAATCGAGGCCCGAGCGGCTGATGCCCGTGGCGCGGAGAAATTGCGC
Organism: Chthoniobacteraceae bacterium; assembly: GCA_031409335.1. GTDB lineage: Bacteria > Verrucomicrobiota > Verrucomicrobiia > Chthoniobacterales > Chthoniobacteraceae > JANLQB01. Next base: position 422 of record JANNWY010000094.1, read on the forward strand.
GGGATTGTTCGGATTCGTTCCGGCGAGGAATTCGCTGCGGTTGCTGCTGCCATCGCCATCCGCGTCGGTCGCGGCATCGGCAGCGGTGAGATAGTTGAAGCCATTCGCGCGTTCCCAAGTGTCCGACATTCCATCGAGATCGGCGTCGTCGTTGAGGACGGTGATGCTCACGCGCGCGCCGGGCACGACGCCCGCGACGAGTTCGAAATCGAAACTCACGTCGCTGCTGGTCGCGCCGGATTGATGGACTTCGACGGCGACCACATTGTCGCCGGCGACGATGGCGGACGCCGGGATCGCAAATTCCGCGTAGTCCGTTTCACTCGGAGTCCCGCCCGTCGCGAAGTCGGAATAGAGCGCGCCCGCCGGCAGCGCCGTGTCGCGGAAAACTTGCACGCCATTGATGTAAATCGCCGCCGCGTCATCGCGCAGGATTCTCCCGCGAAGATTCGTGATAAACGTGAGACTGGCGGGCGCGGTGAAGTGCGCGCGAAAAAAGTAAGCCGCGTAGATGGGCGTGTTCACCGTGTCGGGCCGGATGTTCGTTACTTCGGGGCGACCATCCACGGCATCGCCATAGCCGAGTTCCGCCGCACCCGCCGGCCAGAGGCTGTCATCGAAAGCCGTCGCACTCCACGACGCTCCCGGATCGGTGCCGTCCGCCAGGTAACGCCACGAGCTTCCTCGCGGCAAAAGCGTGAGCGGCGTGGTGTTCGGAGTGCCGCCATCCGACACGCGATAGGCAAAGGAATCCGCGCCGATGTATCCAGCCGCAGGGGTGTAAGTGAAGCCGCCGTTCGCGAGCAGCGCGAGCGATCCGTGCGTCGGCGCGGCCAGCACGCTCGCGGTGAGATTTGCGGCGGGCGTATCAATGTCCGTGTCGTTCGCGAGCACGCCAGGTGCGCCCAGCTCACGCGTGAGCCGCGCGTCGAAGCGGAGGTCGCCGCTGGCTGCGGAAACTTGATGGACCTCGGCGGCGAGCACGTTCACCCCTTCAAAAAGCAGGGTGCGGCTCAGGTTGATTTCGACGAACACATTTTCCTCCGCATCCGGCCGCTGCGGCGTCGCGAACGTGTCGAATGCCGCGCCCGCCGGAAGCTCCGTATCGCGATAGACTTCGACGCCGTTCAAGTACACCGCCGCCGCATCGTCGCGCTTCACGTAGAGTTTTACGCCAGGCCGCGTGTTCGAAATATTCGTGACCGTGAACGCGCGCCGAAAATACGCGGTGACGTAATTCGGCGTCGCGCCGGGCCGGATGTTCGTCACGATTTCCGGGTCGCCGAAGCCGAGTTGCGCCGGGCCGCTGGACCACGACGCATCGTTGTGCAGCCAGTCTCTCCACGCAGTGCCGAGATTTTGCCCATCGTAGCGGTATTTCCAAACGCTGCCCGCGGGCACGAGTTCCTCGGTCGATTGCGCGGCCACCGCCGGGATCGTCATCACCGCCGACTCGCGCGCGATGTAACTTTCCGCCACCGCGACCGGCGGATCATTCACCGGCGTCACCGTGAGGCCGACGGTCGCCGCCGCGGATTCCTCGGCCACATTTTCCCCCGCCGGAGCCGTGGCGACGATCGTGCCGGTGATGCGGATGTCGGCGGTGACGTTGTTCGCCGCATCGATGACGATCCCATTTCTCGTAAAATCAATCGGCAGCGTGAGCGTCATCGTCGTCCCGTTTGAAACGATGGTCGCGTTGGTGAAATCCGAGATGGCCGTCGCGTGGTTGAGCGACTCATCGGTCTCGGACTGGCCGATGATCGTGATGTTGTATTTCACATGCACGGTGCCGTCCGCCGCGAGGGTGTTGCCCGTCTGCGTGAACTGCCCCGCGCCATTCACCGGCGCGGCAGCGCCGGCCACATCCATGCTCACCGAGATCGCGCCCGGCGCGGCTGTCAGATTCGCTGTGCCGACGAAGAATCCGAAATTGTAGTTCAGCGCGATGTCGTCGATCAGGACGGCGTTCAAGCCAGTCACCTGGATCAGATTGAAAGGCCCGGTCGTCTTTGGCTCCAGCACGCCCACCGTCGCCGTCCCATCGAGGCGCGACGTGTCGCTGCGCGTCTGGTCGATGCCGAGCGGCCCGCGCACCCGCGCGGAGATGGTCGAGTTCGACAGCGCTGGATTGATGTCGAAGACGATCGGCTGCACCGCGGCGCGCGCATTGTAGGTGAAAGCGTCCGCGCCCGCATAGTTCGCCGTCGGGGTGAACGTGAACGAGCCATCCGGATTCATCACGACGCTCCCATGCGCGGGCGGCGTCGCGAGCACGGCTTCGATCTGCGGATTCCCGTTGGGATCATCATTGGCGAGCACGCCGGAGACTGCGGGGACGATGAGCGCGGCGTCTTCGGCGGTGGCGAAAGTGTCCGCCGCGGGAATGGGCGGAGCAGCAGTGGAATGCAGCGATGAAACTGTGAGCAGGGTAGCAAGCAGCCAGCGATGGAGGGAGGAGGTCTTCATAAAGTTTGGGGAGGTTGACGACTCCCGTGCTTCTACCCGCGCCGGCCCGATTTGGAAAGCAGCAAGTCGCTGACGCGGCCCCGCGCGCTACTGTTGTCCGCCGCGCTGGCCAGGCAGCCCGAGCCGCGCGCGCACATCGTCGGGAAGCTGGCTCGACTGCACCCACTTTTGCGCGGCATCCGCATCGCGCCGCATCCAGCCGCGGACGAGATCGGTCACGGCGCGCGTGCGGGATTGCTCCTCGCTGATCGTGCCCGCCCACGCGAGCGCACCCTCGGGATCTTTGCGCAGGACGTTTTGCGCGAGCCGGGCGCGGGACTCATCGGTCTCGGGCGAGGCCGGATACTTTGCAAGGTAAGCCGCCGCTGCCGCCGGATCGTTCTCCGACCATTGCGAGACGAGTTCCGTGAGCGCCCGCTGCCTGCCCTCGCTCGCCGGCAGCGTCGCGATCCATTGCGCGGCGGATTGCGGATCGTTGGCAGTGAGTCGTCTCGTCAGCCGGCCCATCGCGCCGTGGCGCAGCGTTTCTTCGGGGATGCTCATCACCATCTCGCGTGCCGCCGTCTCGCCGCGCTGGCTGAAGAACTGGCCGATCACCGAGTCGATCATGCGCCCGCGCGCCGTGCTGATGTTTTGCGTCTGCATCACCTGCAGCGCCCAATCCGGATCGGTTTTCGCGAGCTGCGAAACCACCGTCGCCATCGGCCAGTTGCCCTCCGACTCGTTCGTGCTCGCGCCGTTCTTCCCGGCCCACGCGATCGCCTCCTGCGGGCTGCGCCGCGTCCACGTCGAAATTACCGCGCGAGACCCGCTGTATTTCGTGTCCTGATCCTTGATTTTCCCGACCCACGCCATCGCCTGCACCGGATCGAGCTGCGCCCACTTTTGCAGCAGCATCGAAAATTCCTTTCCGCGCGACCAGCCGTTGCCATTCGCCATCACCGCATCCAGCGCCTGCGTGAGTTCCTCGCCGGTGCCGAGCACGTCCATGAGCCGCATGAAGCCGTTCATGCGCGCGATTTCATCCTCCTCGTTCAGCAGATTTTTCAACCACTCGCCGATCGCCCGGCCGCCCGTGAGATCTTGCAATGGGCTCGTAAAAGTCCCGCCTTCGCCGCGGGAAATCGGCGTCGCGAAAGTCCGCGCGTCCACTCCGGACGCGGATCGTTCCGTCGGCAGCGTCGCCGGCATCGCGCTGGCGACCGGCGCGTCGATGAACGATGACATTCGCCCGATGCAAAACGTGAGCAGCGCCGTGGCAAGCCATGCGGCGGGGATCAGGAGGCGGCGGGATTCGGCAGGAAAATTCATGGCGTGTCAGCAAGCGGACGCGCGATCGTAGCACGCGCGGAATCCCGCGTCATTCACTCTTGTCCGCCCGCCGCGCCCACCGCGAAATCTCGGATTCATCGTTGACGGAATCCACACCCGCCCGGACACTCTGCGCATTCGCTCCTCGCGAGCGCCGCTCTTTCAAAAAATGTCGCGGGAAATTTTTCCCGCAAACCAATTTGCCCTTCTTTGTTCGACCAAAGGGTGGAAATCCCGATCCGGTATTTAACACAAACTCAGGAGGCCGGGGTGGGCGGTATTAGATCATGCCTTCGTTGGAAGATCGAAGCTCGTCCCAGGTCTCCGCCCGTTAACCTTAGGGGGAACGTGGAACCCCACCTGGACGGCATATGCGGGGCAAAACCTGGCGCTTCGGAAAGGCGGCTGCTGATGCCGCTCCGAGGCGCCTCTTTTTTTGGATTTTGGATTTTGGATTTTGATGAACACCCGTCATCTTCCCCGCCCAACATGCGCGCAATTCTCGCTCTCGAAGACGGTCGTTACTTTATCGGTGAATCCTTTGGCGCCGCGGGCTCCGCGGTCGGTGAGGTTTGTTTCAATACTTCGATGAGCGGCTATCAGGAATTGCTCACCGATCCTTCCTACCGCGGCCAGATCGTCGCGATGACTTGCCCGCAGATCGGCAATTACGGCGTGAACGAGTTCGACAATGAAAGCGCCGGGCCGCACGTCCGCGGCTTTGTGGTGGAGGAACTCAGCCCGGTCGCGAGCAACTGGCGCGCGACCGGCGATCTCGATGGCTACTTGAAACGCGCGAACATTCCCGGCATTCAGGGCATCGACACGCGCGCGCTCACGAAACATCTGCGCTCGCTCGGCTCAATGCAGGGCTGCATCACGAGCGATAACATCACTGCCGAGGAAGCGATCGCGCGCGCGAAGGCTGCGCCGCCGATGGCGGGTTCGGATTTCGTGAAAGAGGTGACGCCGCGCGCGGCTTACGATTGGGATCCTGCGGACGCACTTTCTCCCGAATGGACAGTCGTGAAGGGCGATGGCGCGTCCGTGGAAGTGCGCAACGGAAAGGAAGTCTTCAAGAAACTCCCGCCCGTGCGGCACCGCATCGTCGCTTATGATTTCGGCATGAAGCGGAACATCCTGCGCAGGCTGCGTCAGGAAGGTTTCAAGGTGCGCGTCGTCCCGGCGGAGACGAGCGCAGAGGATGTGCTCGCGCTGAAGCCAGACGGCGTCTTTCTCTCGAACGGCCCCGGCGATCCCGCGGCGCTCACTTACGTTCATGAGAACATCCGCAAGCTCATCGGCAAGACGCCGATCTTTGGCATCTGCCTCGGCCACCAGATGCTCGGCTATGCGGTCGGCGGGAAGACGTTCAAGCTGAAGTTCGGACATCGCGGCGGCAATCAGCCGGTGCAGGATTTGCGCACGGGGAAGGTCGATATCACTTCGCAAAATCACGGCTTCGCGGTCGATGCCGAGTCGCTGCCGGCTTCCGTCGCGGTGACGCATATCAATTTGAACGACCAAACCGTCGAAGGCCTTGCCCACAAAAGCGAGCCGGTCTTCAGCGTGCAATATCACCCCGAGGCCGCGCCCGGCCCGAATGACGCCACGTATTTTTTCCCGCAGTTCGCCAAACTCATTGACGACGCGCGTTAGCCTCTGACACGTTTCCCGGCCATGCCAAAGCTCAACATCGCTCTCCCCGACGGCACCACCGCCTCGCACGATCTCACCGACGACACGATCACGCTCGGTCGCGTGGCGGATAACATGATCCAGATCGACGACGCCTCGGTCTCCAGCCATCACGCCGAACTCGTGCGCGACGGCGACGACTACATTCTCAGAGACCTCGATTCCACCAACGGCACGCGCCTGAATGGAAGCGCGCACACCGAAGGCAAACTCAAGGAAGGCGACCAGATCGTTTTCGGAAACATCGGCGCAATTTACGAAACCGAGGATCCCGCCGACGCGCAGCCGATGCCCGAGGAGACCGTGGCTGCGGTAAAGCCCGCCGCGCAGTCCATCCGCCCGTCGAATTTCACGAACGCTTCGCCATTCCAGACGAAGAAGAAAAAGAAAGATCCCGCGGCAGTCGGGATTCTCGCATTCGCGGTCGTCGCGATCATTGCCTTCGCTGCGGCTGCGGCTGCGGTGATGTCGCTCAAGTCTCCGCTCTAGCCGCCGCGCGCGGTGGGACTCGGAGAATTGCCGCGCCTCGTGTGTCGGCGCGGCGTGCTGCCTGCGCTCGCGGCGGATTTCGCATCCGAATTCTGGCGCGCGCGCGAGTCGGTGGAATTTTGCGATGTCGTCAGCGGAGCCGCGCCGCAGCAGGCCACGCGCGTTTGGGCGGCGTGGGATGCGGAGGAATTGCGGGTGCTTATTCGCGCGGAGGATACGCACATTCACGCGACGCTCACCGAGCGTGACGCGCCACTTTACACGGAGGAAGTCGTCGAGCTGTTTCTCGATCCCGCGGGCGACGGCGAATGTTATTTCGAGATCGAAGTGAACCCGCTCAACGCCGTGCTGGACCTCGTGCTCCGGCGCAATCGCAGCGGCTGCAAAAAGGACTTCGCGTGGCAGTGCGAAAACCTGCGCACATGCGTCCACCGCGAAGCCGCTGCATGGAGCGCCGAACTCGCGATCCCCTTTCGCAGCCTCACCGCCGCACCGCCAAAACCCGGCGAAAAATGGCGTGCCAATTTCACCCGCATCGACCGCCCGCCGGATGTCGCCCGCGAACTCACCGCCTGGTCGCCGACGGGCTTCGCCAATTTTCACGTCCCGGAGCGATTCGCCGTGATCGAGTTCGCCGAATAAAGCCGAAGGCCCTTGGACTGCGGTGATTCCTTCACCGCTTTTGCCGGGCACCGCGCCACCATACGAAGCTGCGCGTTTTCTCCAGAGCGGTGAAGGAATCACCGCAGTCCAAGAGCCTTCGGCGTCTTTGCTACTGGAGCGCCGAGCCGTCGGACGGCGGCGGGACCGTGGAGATCGCATCCGCTGGCGGATCGGCGATCGTCCAATCAAAGACTTCCACATTTCCGATCAAAGCGGACGGCGCATGGAAAGCGAAACGCGTCGCCGTATCCAGCGAAGGAATCGCGCGGTAACGACCTGCGAGCGCAGCGTTCAGCAGCGTCTCGGTGAGCGGCGGTTGGGATTCAAAAAAGCGCAGCGGCCCTTCGAGCGGACCGAGAAAGTGCGCAGTGAATCCGCAATCGTGGAGTTCCCCCGTCGCGCGCGCATCAATGAAGATCGTGCCGCCGCGCGATGCGATTGAACCCGTGCCGTTCCGCATCAGCACATCGCCCGCGATGAATGGAACGTTTTGAAAAGTCAGCCATCCCGTCAGTTCCGGCACGGCTCCGTTTCCGCCGAGATGCAAATCGCAAGACGCAAGCTGGCTCGGCGTCGCGAGCGGACCACCGCGGATTTCCACGTCGAGGCTCCACGCATCCCACGGCGCGGAAAGTGGTTGGAAAACGGGGGGCAATTCTGCGGGGCCTTGGGACCAGAAGTGCGTGACGTTCACCGCGGGCGCGCCTTGGTCCCAAAATCCACGACCGGCGAGTTCGTTTCCCGCCCGCCCGCCCAACGCGGTCGCCGATCCGCTGATTTTTCCCGCGCTCAACGCACCGTCGAAATGGACTTTCAGCGAAACCGTCGTCGCCGCCGCCGCGTTGAAAAGCGTCACCGCCGACTTGTCGCTCTCGATCAGCCCCTGCACTCCCGGATCGCGCACGTTCTTCAAATCCACCTTCCCCACCGCCCGAAAATCCCCCGTCGGATGCTGCCCGACCAGTCGCGTGATCGTCATCGTCTGATCGTCGAAAGTCACTTCGCCCTCGACTTCGGTCAGCCCGTTCCCGCTCGATCCCAGTGGCAGCCACGCATTCGTCAGCGACAACTTTCCGCCTGACTTCAACGCTTTCAGCGGACCCTCCGCCGTGACTGTTCCATTCACCACGCCGGCGATCGGAAATTTCCACCCCGTCAATTTCGACGCCGTGCCGAGTCCCAGATTGTAAGCCGTCAGCGCGACCTTGCTCAGCACGTCGTCATTCAGCAGCGAATCGAGCGACGTATTCGGCCACTTGCGCCACACGTCGAACGGCAGCAGCGCATCACCTTCCAGCCAGAGCTCCTGTTTGTGCATCAGCCGGATGCCTTGCAGCGCGAGCGCCATGTTCCCCACCGTCACGTTTGCGGTGAACGACGACTCATCATCCGAGAGCGCGAACTTGCTGAACGCCATGCCGCCCGCGGCGTAGCTGCCCTCGAGATCGGCATTGATCGGATGCAACTGCGCCGCGCGCGCGCCGGACGAGCGCAGCTTGCGCAGACGCGCGACGAACTTCCCGCTGTGGCCTTTCGCCGAGCCCTCACCGTCCCAGTCGATCAATGCCCCGCCGGCGATCGGCTCCGGCACGATCGGCTTTTGTAAAATCGCCGCGTAATCATCCAGGTCCGCCACCGACGCCCGCAGCGTTCCCCAATACTGAGTCGGCCCGAGGATGTTCACCACGCCACTGCCGCGCACGTAATCGTCGCCGTTGAAAATATTGAAGTGCGCGACTTGCAGCTCGTTCCCGTCGATCCGCAGCGTCGCATTCAATTGCTCGATCGGCGCATCCCGCCAGCGCAGCCGGTTTCCCTCGATCACCAAATGCCCGTGAAATTTTTCACCCTGCCCGCGCACCGCGCCCTCGATCGTCCCTCGCCCCGCCGCGTAGCGAAACTCCGGCAGCAGCAGCGCCGACAGCTCGGTCATGTTCTCGATTTTCGCGGAAACATTCGCGTTGAAATCGCCCCGCCACCACTCGCGCGCCGACTCCGGCAACGCCATCTCGCCATCCAGCGTCAGCGCGTTGTGCCCCTGATGCAGCACGCACTCATGCACCTGAAGGCGCCGGTCGATCAGCGTCACACCGAGCACCAGCGAGTCCCACTGGCGCGATTCCCATTGGAAATTGGTCGCGTCCAAATGCAGCCACGTCGTCGAGCGCTGCACATCGTGCGGCGATCCGCTGAACGAAAAACTGCCCTCCTTGATCGTCCCGCCCGCCGCCTCCGAGAGCGACAGGAATGACGCGAGCCGTCCGACATCGATCCGCGAAAAATTTCCCATCACCGCAAATCGTCGCGGCTTCACATCCGTCTGCATCCCCGCGTCCGCGCGGATCTCCCCGCCAAACGCATCGACCTGGATCACCTGATCCAATTCGCCCCGCGCCAGCTTCGCCAGATTCGTCGTAAACGAAGTGACTTCCACGCCTGGCTCCAAAAGCAACCGCGCGATCACGAGCTTCCCATCCTGCAGCGCTGTCGTGCCGCGCACGTTTGGAAAAGTCCGTTTCAGCCACGCCTGCTGCACCACGAGACGTTCCATTTTGATGATCCCCTTCTCCATCTCGTTCACAAAAATGTGCGCTTGTTCGAGCCGCACAAATTCTCCGCCCGACGCGACCACGAAATCCACCTCCCACGCCTCCACCGCCGCGGGAGGTCGCAGCCACTTTCCGCGCAACCAGCCCAAGTCCAGCGACTGCCACCTGCGCTGCTTTTCCCCATCCCGGCTGCCACGCCGCAGCTCGATTTTTCCCGACACACCGTGCAGCGTCAGTCTCTGGAAAAATCGCCCAGGCGTGCGCTTCCACAGCGCCGTCCAATCCAGCGCCGCCGTCGCCCGCTTCACATCCGCCCGCAAAATGGCGCCCGTCCCATTCTCAAACTCCCACACGGAATCCAGCAGCGCGACCGTCTCAAACAGCGAACCCTCGACGCTTCGCACACTCGCGCGCCCGCCATGCCGCCACGCCTCAAACTCCACCCCATGCCGCACCACGAATTGAAACACCCGCGGCTCCCCGAGCGAAACCAGCGCGAGCAACAACAGCAGCAACGTCAGCCGCAGCTTCGCAAAACGCGGCTTCCGCCCCGCCATCGGAGCGGGATCGAAAGTGGTATTGGCCAAAGTGTCAACGCGAATGCTCAAGGGCGGACAAAGACGTTACCCACCCTCCACGAAAAGGAAAGAAGGCAGAGGGAAAGGCGGCACCGTTAAACAACGCACGCTTGCTTCCTGCGCTGTCGTCCGATCAAGCCCTGAATTTTCACCTCACCGGCGCGGCAACGGTGGCCACGGATTGACTATTTCATTGAACGATTTGTTTGCCTTCTTCGCAGCCGCCGTCCTGCGCACGTCCAATGAAAAGATGAGAGACAAGTCGGACAGGTCAGGTGGCTGTTGAGGAAAAGAGCCCTGCTGACCGTCGATAACAAAGACAACGCCTCCGCTTTGGCCCAATCTCATAGTCGTCAAACGGCCTGAAAGTGTCCGGGGCCGGGCGAGGTGAGCTCGGCCAATGGCGTAGTTGCTCGTCAGATGCAAAGCCGTCTCCGATGGTGGCACCTGTGCGGTTACGTTCGCTCGGAGGACGAGAAAGCTCTTGCCGGCCGGATCAGGAGTCGTTGGCGACAAAAAACGCTCCGAGATTTCATACGACGAGAAACGAGATGCCCAATTTGTGCGCCAACCCGCCCCGGGAGCGAGCAGAGCAATGGAATTGGGAACTCCCTGCTCCAGCACTAGTGCTTTGTCAGCAGTGAGATGATGGGTAGAGCTTGATGAGTTTCACGCGGGCGTCTGCGGTGGTGAAGTGCCAGCGGATGCCCGTGGCGGCTTGATTACGGTCGCACTGCCAGGCGCGCAATTGCTGCGCGAGC
>JANNWY010000095.1:0-90993 GCA_031409335.1 Chthoniobacteraceae bacterium
GCCTGCAACTATGAGGAAGAGGATCGGCGGGATCGCGCCAATCGGTTCGTGATCGATGCCTTCAACGGGCGCGTGGATGCCATTCTCAGCCGCACCAAGCACGATAACTACGGGACTTTGGAACGAGAGATTCGCGACGCCTTCAGCGTAGTGAACTTGAATGGGTTGGTCTTTCGCGACGCGCGCATTCTTCCTGCCTATCTCGACGCGCGTCTTGCCGAGCTGAAGTGGGCCGTGGTCGTCCAGGAGCCGAGGCTCAAAGAACGAGAAGAGCAGCGCGCGATTCAGGAGCGGATTCGCGAAGAGGAAAAGGCGCGGCGCGAATATGAGCGAGCGATGCAAGAGGCCGCGCGCGAAGAAGCCGCGATCAAGCAAGCGATGGACAAAGCGCGTGCCGAAGCCGAGCACGCCAGCGCTGGCGAACGGGCCAAGTTGGAAGCCGAACTGGCCGAACTCACGCAGCGCCTCGCGGAGGCCGAAGCAAAAGGCCAGCGCGCGCTTTCAATGGCCCAGCAGACCCGCGCCGGAAACGTCTATGTGATTTCAAACGTCGGCTCTTTCGGCGACGACGTGCTCAAGATCGGCATGACACGCCGCCTCGTTCCGGAAGATCGCATCAAGGAACTCGGCGATGCTTCGGTGCCCTTTGGTTTCGATGTCCATGCCATGATCCGAAGCGAGGATGCGCCGGGCCTCGAAAGCATGCTTCACTCGGCTTTCGACGATGCGCGAATCAACAAGGTGAACTACCGGAAAGAGTTCTTTCGCATTCCGCTGGAACGCATTCGCACCTTCACCGCCGAGAAAGGACTGGAAGTGACCTTCACCATGGCTGGCGATGCCCGCGAATATCGCGAGACATTGGCGCTCGAGAAAATGACTCCGGAAGAGCGGGAGAAGTATCACCTGCGGCAGAGTGCGGAGAAAGAAATGCTCGCCGAGGAAGCAGCCGGACTTTCCGGGGAATGATGACCTATTCGAGCTTGAGGAATGAGTGCGACCGCTAGTGAAACGAGCGACGAAGCAAAACGCCTCGGCTTTCTCGATGTCGCGGTGTTGGTGCTCTCGCTCTACGTGCTCGCCGCGCTGCTCGCGGAGACGTGCTTCGCGCTGCCGCCGGCGGTCAGCGCGCTCCTCCAGCGCGTCGATCTCGCGGTCTGCCTCTTTTTTCTCGCCGACTTCGGCATCCGTTTCCGCCGCGCGCCTTCGAAGCTCGCGTTCCTTCGCTGGGGCTGGATCGACCTGCTCGCGAGCATTCCGGCCTACGACTTCCTGCGCTGGGGCCGGCTCGTGCGTGTGGTGCGGATCATCCGGGTGCTGCGCGCCTTTCGTTCCGCGCGGCATCTCGCCGTGGTGCTCTACCGCACCCGCACCCGCAGCCTCGCGTTCACCGCGATCCTCACGACCTTCCTGCTCGTTACGTTTTCCTCGGTCGCGATCCTTGTCTTCGAAACGGACGCGCAGTCGAACATCCGCACGCCCTTCGACGCGCTCTGGTGGGCCATCTCGACGATGACCACCGTCGGCTATGGCGACAAATTTCCCGTGACCGTGGAAGGCAAGGTCGTCGCGATGATCCTGATGATCATGGGCGTCGGCCTCTTCGGCGTCCTCACCGGCTTGTTCGCGCGGTTGTTTGTGGCGCCCGACTTGAAGCGGGAAGATGCGGACATAGCCGCGCTGACAGCGGAGGTCCGCGCGCTGCGCGAGCGTCTCGAAAAGAATTTGCGTGAACCCAAGGCGTGAGAGGCGACCCCATCGGCGCTGCCGAATTGCAGACACCGACGGGGCATTTCCTCCTCTCAATCGGCGAGCGCGTAGCGGCAGAAGAAGCCGTTCGGCTCCTCCGCTTCGCCGGCGCCATCGTCCGGCTCGTTGAGCGCTTCGAGCCTTGGCAGTTCGGCTTCGATTAGGCGCGAGAGCACTTCGACGGGCGGGGCGACCGCCAGCTCGTCGCCGGCCTGTTTGCGCGCGACGAGTTCAGCGAGCGCGGCACGCACGCGGGCTTCGTCGAGCACGCTCTCCACGAGTTGTGCGAAGAGCATCGGCAACCTGGCCGAGCTGGCGCTCGATTCAGCGGCACGCGAGCAGCGGCGGGTTGCTCTTGCGGAGCAGGCGCAGCGCCTTGCGCAGCTCCCAGCCGCTCACGTCGAGTCGTCGGCGATGGGCTGTTCGATGATGTCGCGCCGGTCCTCGACCGAGAGATACCAGTTGCGCCGGTGGAGGCAGCAGTTGCGAAGACTCGTATTTGCCCGCCACCGAGGAAGCACCGACGAATATTTCGGCGTGAGGCGCACCTTGGCGGGGCCCGCGCCCGGCACCGTTGACATCGCGCGGGTGCGCCCCGATGCTTCGCGCCCTTTCACATGAACGCACCCATTTCCTGGATCGAATGCCCCGCGTGGGAACTCGATTTTTTCGCCCTTCCTCACCTTATTCCATGGCCCTCCGACGTCCCCGCGGAGAACGCGACCAAGGTGCCATTCGACGCGCCGAGTCTGCTGCGCGCGATCGAGACTTTGGAGGAAACGGATCCCGCGTCCGCGGGTCCGTGGACGGGTTTTTTGAATGCGGCGGAGCACATTCAGGAGCTGAACGAAGCGCTCCAGGATAGTGAATACGTGCAGGCCACCGAGTTGCTCGACAAGATCGAAGCCGCGCATCCCGGCACGCCATTTCGGCTTTTCCACGCGGCATTCATCGAGCGGCAGAATGGCCGCGACGCCGAGGCGCTGGCGATGTACGAAGTCGCCGCGCAAAAGGCGCCGGCGCTCGGTTTCCTGTGGTCGCACGCGGGCGGGATGCTCGGTGAAGCCGGACGCCGCGATGAGGCGATCGCGGCTTTCAAGACCGCGCTGCAATCGAATCCGAATGACCAAATCGCGCTGGAAGGGCTCGTGCAATTTCGCGTCGCCGTGAAACTGCTGCGCGATCCGAAGGATCAGAAATCGGTCATCTATGTGCCGGTCGAGCAATACCGCGGCATGGTGGCGCAACAAATCGAGCAACTCACCAAGGAGCCCGATAAACTCGTCGCATTTGGCGAACACATGCTCCGCGAGGGACTCGTGCCGGAGATCGGCGTGCAGGCGCTGGAAAAGGCGCTCGAACTCCGCCCCGATCACGCCCGCACGATGGTCTCCCTCGGCGCGGCGTATCGGATGAGCGGGAACAATGAACGCGCGATCGAGCTGCTCCGCCGCGTCACGGAAATCGAACCGCAAAATGCGTGGGGATTTTTTCATCTCGCGCAGGCATTCAATGCCGCGGGCGACAAGGCGGGCGAGACGCAGGCGCTCGACGACGTGCTCACGCGCGATCCGAATTTTCAGCAGGCGATCGGCATTCGTTTTGGCATCGATCCGGCCAATCCGAGCAAGGAAGTCGAGGATCGCATCGCCGCATTTGCCGCGGAGCGGAATTCGTGGATGGCATTCCTCGTCGCAAGCAGCCTCGCGCGGGATCGGAAAGATTTTGCGACGGCGCAGCAGTGGGCCGAGCGCGCCTACGCGATCAATCCCGAAGCGGAGGAAGTGCTCCTGCATTACTCCTCCATCCTCGCGGACAACAAAGACGGCGAAAAACTCGCCGAGGCGATCGAGCCCGCGGTGCGTCGCGGAAAATATTCCAAGCGGCTCGACTGGAACTACGCGCAGGCGCTTCACGCGCTGGACCGCACGACCGGCGCGATCGCCCTGCTGCGCGACGCGGCGGCGTCCGAAGGCGCGCCCGCCGATTTCAAGCAAGCGGCCGCCGTGACGATCGACTTCTGGAAAGGCCTGCTCGCCAATGGCGGCCTCCAGCTCGAAACCCACCGCGCCGGAGCCCTGCGCCGGCCCGTGCTGCTGACGCTCGATGATGGCGACGGCGGCGTGATTCTCGGTGGTGCCAAACCGCTTCCCGCCGAGCACCGTTTTCCCTTCCGCACCCGCGCCGCCGGGGACACTCAGGTCGCGATCCGCTTTCAGCAGGGCCAGTCGGGTGGAAATCCCGCGCCGCGCGACTTGGGAACTTTCACTGTGTCGGGCATCCGCGCGTCCTCGACCGGCCACACGAATATCGAATGTTACGCCGGAGCAACTCCCGAGGGTGAGCTGCGGATGGGCTCGATGCAAGACGGGCGCAAGCTCGCGGTCGCGTGGTCTCCGCCGGCGTAGCCATCGCATCCACCATTCACTGGCGGGGCGCGCGCCGCGTGCCATAGTCGGACGCATGTTCCTCCCCAAAACGCTGAAGGCCATCGCGCTCGCCTCGCTCTTTGGCGCGTCCGCGTCCGCGTTCGATATCCAACTCGATGCGAGCCCCGGCCTTTCCGCGAATCCCGCCGCGCTCAGCGCCTTCGAGCGCGCCGCCGCCGCATGGGAAGCGCGGATCGCGGACCCCATCACCATCGTCATCAAAGCCGATCTCGAACCGCTCGGTCCTGCCATCATCGGCTCGACCAGCAGCATCTACCTTTCCGGTGATAACTTCGCAGAAATCCGCGACGCCATGGCGGCGGACGATCTCGCGGAAGGCGGCACGCTCGGCCAGTTCCTGCCGACTTTCGCGCAGCTCAATGTCGTGCTGCCCGCGGGACGGACGGTCTTCAACAGCATGTCCGCGACGCAGGCAAACTTGAAGGCGCTCGGCTTCCCCAGTTCGCTGCTCGAAATCATTTCCGGCCACCGCGAAGACGCGACGATCAGCTTCAGCACAAATTTCAACTTCGACTTCGACAGCTCCGACGGCGTCGGCGTCGGCCTCGTCGATTTCCAAACCGCCGCCACGCACGAACTCGCGCACGCGCTCGGCTTCGTCTCCGCCGTCGATAACATCGACTACACCACCGTCGCGGAGTATTCGCGGATATACCTGAATCCGCTCGATCTTTTCCGCTTCGGAAATGTCCCCGGCGCCGATCCCGCGACCCCCGCCGATTTCACCACTTTCGCGCGCGATCTCAGGCCCGGTTTCGCGGCCCACTTCGACGACCTCATCAACGAATTTGAAATGGCCACTGGGTTCAATGGCGGTGACGGCAGGCAGGCGAGTCATTGGAAAGATGACCAACTCACCGGCACCATCGTCATCGACGAAAACGGCTACCACTATGAGCCCGGCATCCTCATCGGCATCATGGATCCGACGCTCGATTTCGGCGTCTCGTACGGTCCCTCCGAAGCCGATTTCGCGCTGCTCGACGCCATCGGCTACCAGATTCTCCCGGCCATTCCCGAGCCATCCGCTGCGCTGCTCGCGCTGCTCGGCGGCGCCACTTTTTTGCGCCGTCGCCGGGGATAGCGCGGGCCGTTGACACAGCCGGAGCGCTGTTCAACTATGCCGCCCCTTTTTCCAAATGAGTCTGATCGTCCAGAAATACGGCGGCACATCCGTCGGCAATCCCGAGCGCATCCTGAATGTCGCGCGGCGGGTGATCGCCACGCAGGAAGCCGGACATCAGGTCGTGGTGGTCGTGTCCGCGATGAGCGGCGTGACGGATGGGCTGATCAAACTCGCGCGCGACGTTTCGCCGAGTCCGAGCGAGCGCGAGATGGACGTGCTGCTTTCCACTGGCGAGCAGACGACGATCGCGCTCACCGCGATGGCCATTCACGGGCTCGGGAAAAAAGCGGTGTCCCTCACCGGCGCGCAGGCTGGCATCATCACCGACGGCGTTCACACGCGGGCGAAGATCGCGAACATCACGCCGAAGCAAATCCACAAACACCTCGACGAGGGCAACGTCGTCATCGTCGCCGGCTTTCAGGGCGAGACCACGGACGGGCGCATCACCACGCTCGGTCGCGGCGGCTCCGATCTCACCGCGATCGCCATCGCCGCGGCGATCAAGGCCGACGTTTGCCAGATCTATACCGACGTGGACGGCGTCTATACCTGCGATCCGCGCATCGTTCCGAATGCCACGAAGATCGACGTGATCAGCTACGACGAGATGCTCGAAATGGCATCCAGCGGATCGAAGGTCATGCAGTCGCGCTCGGTCGAGTTTGCAAAAAAATTTGGCGTCGTCTTTGAAGTCCGCAGCAGCTTTAACAACAACCCTGGAACCCTCGTGAAGGAGGAACACATGAGCATGGAAAATGTCGTCGTACGCGGCGTCAGCATCGAAAAAAATCAGGCCAAAGTCACCATCCGCCAGGTCCCCGACCAGCCCGGCACTGCCGCGAAAATCTTCAGCGCGCTTGCCGGTGCGAACATCAGCATCGACATGATCGTGCAGAGCGAAACGCTCGGTGACACCAACGACATTTCCTTCACGCTGAACAAGGACGAACTCCCCAAAGCCCAAAAAGCTCTCGCCGGTCCGGTGAAAGAACTCGGCGCAAAAGAAATCTCGACGCTCGATGGCATCGCCAAACTCAGCATCGTCGGCATCGGCATGCGCTCGCACAGCGGAGTCGCGGCGAAACTTTTCGAAGCCCTGAGCGTCGGCGGGATCAACATCCAGCTCATCTCCACGAGCGAAATCAAAACCGCCGTCATCATCGACGAATCCAGAATTGTCGAAGCCGCGAACCTCGCGCACGAGGCGTTTGGCTTGAGCAAGGGGCGGTAAAGCGAGCGCCCCGCGCCCGCTATTCCCAGCGGGTCGCGCCATCGCGCAGATTCAGCCCAACGACCCGCTGGCTGCGCTGGTGCAGCCAGACGTGATGGGTGTGAACAAACCTAAAAACGGCGCCGGAGATTGCCGCGGAGAACTCGGAGGACGCGGAAAACGCGGAAGAGGAGGGACTTCGCTGCGAAGCGGCAGAGACGATCGCATTCACCGGATGGGTGAGATCGAGTTGGTTTCGGGTGTGCCATCCAAATTACTACTCCTCTGCGTCTTCCGCGTTTTCCGCGTCCTCCGTGGCAATTCCCATCGCCTTTTCTAGGATAAAGGCGGCGCGGAAGGAGAGGGGCGAATGCTATATATAATATAATTTATACTTTTTTCGGCATCTGGTTAAATAGCCCTACCCATGAATCAGGGCTCGCGATCCGTTGCGATTTCGCTTTACGGCGTGTAGGACGCGCGCCTATCTGTGGGCGTTTCGGTCGAGCAGTGGCCAAAGAATAACACCGGGCTTCGATTTATCCGGTGGCTCCGCTGCCGCACTGGAACGTCAACACAACTTTTACCCTGTAGAAACTTCGGAATGCTTAATGGATTATTTGGGCTGTTTTCAAACGACATTGGGATCGATTTAGGAACCGCGAATACACTCGTCTATGTGAAGGACCACGGCATCGTGCTCCGCGAGCCGTCGGTCGTGGCGGTGCAGGCGGGGACGAACCGCGTGCTTTCCGTGGGCGATGAGGCGAAGCGAATGCTCGGGCGCACGCCGGGGAATATTATCGCGATTCGTCCGCTCAAGGACGGAGTCATCGCGGACTTCGAGATCACCGAGGCGATGCTGCGGCACTTCATCCAGAAGGTGCATGGCAAGCGCACGTTCTTCCGCCCGCGTCCGCGGGTGGTGATTGCCGTGCCAAGTGGCATCACGGAGGTGGAAAAGCGCGCGGTGAAAGAGTCGGCGCTCCATGCCGGAGCGCGCGAGGTGCATCTGATCGAGGAGCCGATGGCGGCGGCGATCGGCTGCGGGCTGCCGGTGCAGGATGCGGCGGGGAATATGATCATCGACATCGGCGGCGGCACGACCGAGGTGGCGCTGATTTCGCTCAGCGGCATCGTCTTTTCGCGCAGTGTGCGGGTTGCGGGGGATGAGCTGGATGAGGCGATCATCCAGTACATGAAGCGGGCTTACAATTTGATGATCGGCGAGCGCACGGCGGAGGACATCAAGATCAAGATCGGATCGGCGTATCCGATGGAAAAGGAGACGACGATGGAAGTGAAAGGCCGCGATCTCGTGGCCGGACTTCCAAAGACTTTAACCATTACCTCGCAGGAAGTGCGCGAGGCGTTGCTGGAGCCGATTTCGACGATCGTCGATTCCGTCCGGGTGACCCTCGAGCGCTGCCCGCCCGAACTTTCCGCTGACCTCGTTGACCGTGGGCTGGTGCTCGCGGGCGGCGGGGCGTTGTTGCGCGGACTCGATCGTTTGCTCACCGAAGAAACAGGACTCCCGGTTCATGTGGCCGAGGATCCGCTCAGCGCAGTCGCCGAAGGGACCGGCCGCGCATTGAGCGAGATCAAATTCCTGCGTCAGGTGGCGACGAGCGATTCGCGCTTTAACTAATCGCGCGACATGAGTGACGGATTGTCGAAGGTCGAAGGCCGAAGGTCGAAGGCTATTGCACCGGCGCGGCGTCCGATCCTTCGACCTTCGACCTTCGACTTTCGACCTGCTTCCCGATGAAGCAGCGCATGCACATCGCCGCCGTGGTGGCGTTCGTGATCCTCGTCACGGTGACTTTCATCGTGCTCGGCCAGGGGCACACGACGCAGCGTTTGCAGTCGGCGTTTCTCGGGATGATCTCGCCTTTTCTCAAGCAGGGCTCGTCGCTCGACCGGAAGTACACGGAGATGCGCGAGGGTTTGAAATCATTGAAGCGGCTCGAGGAGGACAACAAGCGGCTGACCATCGCGAACAAGGATCTCAGCGCGACGAATCAGACGCTGCGCGACATGGAGGCGGAGAACAACAAGCTGCGCAACGCGCTCGGCTATCGTGAGCGCTCCGTGTTCAAGCTGATGCCAGCGCGCATCATCGCGCGCGATGCCGACACGTGGTATCAGACCGTCAAAATCGACCGGGGAATGGCGGAGGGCGTGCGCAAAGACATGCCGGTGCTGACCGAGGAAGGGCTCGTGGGAAAGACGACCGTGGTTTCCGATCATGCCGCGACGGTGATCCTGATTGCGGACGAAAACTGTGGCGTCGCGGCGAACATCGAGGGCAGCAATCACAAGGGAATCGTGCGCGGCGAACGCCTGCCGAATCGAGGCATCCCGGCGATCGGACTCGGCCTGCTTTCAAAGGATGCCAATCTCACGAGCGGGCAAAAAGTGTATTCGTCCGGCGTCGGCGGCGTCTTTCCGTCCGGCGTGCTGATCGGCGCGGTGAAGGAGTTCCAAGTCCGGCAGTTGGAGGGATACGCGACGCTCGTCCCCGCGGTCGATCTTACCACCATCGACGATGTTTTCGTCGTCATCAGCGGGAGCAAATGATGTTCTTCGCCGTCCTCGTGCTCAGCATGTTCGTATCGCTGATCATCCAGCACTTCATCGGGCCGCTCCCGTACATCGAGGCGCGCGTGCTGCTCATGCCGATCATCATGTTTTACGGCGCGCTCGCGCTGCCGCTTCCCGGAATGCTCACGCTGACTTTTCTGGGCGGGCTCATGTGGGACGCGCTCAACACCCAGCACGTGGACGCCGCCGTTGAAATCTCCGCGGGCTGGTCCATTATCCTGTTCGCCTCACTCGGCGCGATCATGAGCGGATTCCGTCCCCTGTTTTTACGCGGTCGTTGGGAAATTCACTGCCTGCTCACCGGCGTTTGCACGTCGGTGCTCGTGCTGGCGGAGTATTTGATGATCACGATTCGCCGGCAGCCGGTGCATTTTATTTTTAACGATGAAGTCTGGTGGCGCATCGGCGGCGCCGGGCTGGCCGCGGCGTTTCTCGCGCCGCTGATCTTTTTCATCTTCAACTACCTCGCCGCGCTCACCGGCTACGAATTGCAACCCGAGCGGCCCGAACCCAAAATCTGAGATGGCCTCCATCATCCCGCAAATCCGTCGCGGACCACGAGTCGAGTGGCGCATCTTTTTCCTCGCGATAATGATGCTCTCCGGGCTCGGCGTGCTGGTCGCCAAGCTCTGGTGGGAGCAGGTGGCGCGCGGACCTTTCTGGACAAAAAAAATCGCCGGGCGCTCGCAAGTCACCGTGCGCATCCCGTCGGTGCGTGGAGAAATCCGCGATCGCAACGGCATCACCCTTGTCGCGAATCGCGCCAGCTACGAAGTGGATTTTTACCTGCCCGCGATGGTGAAGGGATTCAAGGAGCAAAACAAGTGGGTGCCGGTGACGAAATACAAAGCGCCCGTGCGCCAGATGCTCACGGAAAAGAACGAGGCGGACATCGTCCAAATCGTGAACTCGAGCATCATCCCGCGGCTCGAGGAATTGAAGCTCGCGAAGGACTACAGCTCGGAGCGGCTCCAGAAACATTACCGCAACGACACCGAGGTTCCCTTCACCTATCTCGAAGGCATCGACTTTGAAACTGTGGCGCGATTTGCCGAGCACGACGTCGGCCTGCCCGGCGTGGACATCGCCGTGCGGCCCGTGCGCGAATACCGTTTCAAGGCGCTCGCCGCCCATCTGCTCGGCTACGTCGGCGCGCCCAATGACATCGACAAGCTGCCCGACGTGGACAAGTACACGTTTTACCAGCCCGACGTGGAGGGCAAGGCGCAGGTGGAACTCGCGCTCGACAAATGGATCCGCGGCACGCCCGGCGTGAAGGTGCTCCAGCGCAGCGTCAAGGGTGTGATCGAGAGTGAGGACAAGGCTCAAAGCGTTCTCCCGAAACCGGGCAACAACATTTACCTGACGATCGACGCCCGCATCCAATACATCGCCGAACGCGCCTTGCGCGACGCGGGCATCGGTCGCGGCGCGGCGGTCGTCGTCGATCCGAGCACGGGCGAAATCCTCGCGATGGCTTCCGTGCCGAGCTACGATCCGAATACCTTCATCCCCAGCATCTCGACGGCGGACTGGGACGCGCTCAACGACGACGACACCGATCCGCTCACCAATCGCGCGATCCAAGGCTACGCGCCGGGCTCCACCTTCAAGTGCGTGACCGCGCTCGCCGGACTCCGCGCCGGGCTCGATTCGCGGATGACGCTGAACTGCGGCGGCGGCTACACCTACGGCAGCAAATTCATGAAATGCTGGGTCACCACCCAGCACATGTCGCCGCACGGCGGCCTGAATCTGCCGGATGCGCTGAAGAACTCGTGCAACTCGTTTTTTTACCAATGGGGCAACAAGGCGGAGATCGAAAACATCCTCGCCGTCGCCGATTCGCTCGGGCTCGGGCAATCGACCGGGGTGCCGCTCAGCGGTGAAAACGGCGGCCTCATTCCCGGCCCGAAATGGCTCGCGCAAGTCAGCCCGAGCGAGCGCTGGTCGGATGGCTACACCGCGAATGTTTCCATCGGCCAGGGCGCGGTCGAGGCGTCGCCGCTCCAGATGGCGATGGTCACCGCGACGATCGCAAACCGCGGCATCTCCTACTATCCGAAGCTCGTCCACCGCGTGCTCACCCAGGAGGGTCTGGACGCGCGGGATGAAAACGGGAATCTCGCGATGCCGCATGAGCCGAGGATTCGCGCGGACCTGCACAAGGCTGGCATCACCGATCCGCAGATCGAA
This sequence comes from Chthoniobacteraceae bacterium, assembly GCA_031409335.1. Taxonomy (GTDB): domain Bacteria; phylum Verrucomicrobiota; class Verrucomicrobiia; order Chthoniobacterales; family Chthoniobacteraceae; genus JANLQB01. Next base: position 11,339 of record JANNWY010000095.1, read on the forward strand.
CTCGTGCGCGAAGGCATGAGGCGCGTGGTCGCGACGGGCACTGGAAAAAAGTCGCAGATCAAAGGCATCACCGTCGCCGGCAAGACTGGCACCGCGCAGTTTTGGCGGCTCGAAAAGGAGAACGGCAAGGTGGTCAAAATCCAGGACAACCACACGTGGTTCATCACCTTCGCGCCGTATGAGCAGCCGAAATATGCGGTCTGCATTTTTGTGCAGGGCGCGAAATCAGGCGGCGGCGTCTCCGCGCCGATCGCGCAGAAAATCATGGAGGAAAGTCTCGCGCTGGAAAAAGGTTACGATCCCGGCCTGCAAGCGCTCGAACCTGCGAAGGGAAGTTTCCGGCAGATCGAGATGGTCGATTACAAAAAGAGCGTCGTGCCGACCGACCAGAAGCCCGAGGAGGAAGAAGCCACCAGCACGGAGATTTCCGACAAGAGGATTGAGAAACAGCGGGCCGCCAGACCGAACATCCGCGCGGAAGCCGACTCGGGCGGACGGGTCGCCAAACGCGCGACGCTCGTGCAACCGCCGCCAGCGGAAAAACGCAATTTCCTTCAACGCATCTTCGGCATCAAATCGAAGGAACCACCACCTGCCAGCGACCGTCCCCCAACCAAACCATTCAAGCCGGGTGGTCGTTGATCCCCACCACCCACAGTGTTCAGCAAACTCTACCCAAAAATACTTTCCATGACCGAACGTGTAAAACGTGTCCTCGGCCTCGCGCCCAGGCAGACAGGCAACAAAATCGTCATCAACTGCGAGAAGCTCGAACGCCGCGTGGCGCTCCTCGAAAACGGCCAGCTCGAGGAATACAGCATCGAGCGGCAGACCGATCGCAACATCGTCGGCAGCATTTTCAAAGGCCGCGTGAAAAACATCGAGCACGGCCTCAAGGCCATGTTTGTCGATATCGGCTTCGAGAAAAATGCGTTCCTCCATTTTTGGGACGCACTGCCCGCGGCGCTCGATAGCGGCATTGAAGAAGTCGAGCGCGCCAGTGGCAGGAAGCAGGCAAAGCGCATCACCGCGAAAGACATCCCGAGCATTTACCCCGTCGGCAGCGAAGTGCTCGTGCAAGTCACCAAAGGCCCGATCAGCACCAAAGGCCCGCGCATCACCACCAATCTCAGCCTCGCCGGACGCTACCTCGTGCTCATGCCCTACAGCGACCAGAGCGGCATCTCGCGAAAGATCGAATCGCCAAAAGAGCGCGAGCGGCTCCGCAAAATCCTCAAGGATCTCGACATCCCGGAAGGCATGGGCCTCATCGTCCGCACCGTCGGCGAGGGGCAGCGCGAGCGTTACTTCGTGCGCGATCTCGGCCTGCTCGTCGAGCAATGGCGCGCCATCGAAGCCGCGATGAAAGAGAAGCCCGCGCCGAATTGCGTCTTCGCCGAACCCGATCTCATCGAGCGCACTGTGCGCGATTTTTTGACCGACGAAATCGACGCCGTCCTCTGCGACGATGAAAACGCCGTGAAGCGCATGATCGACCTCGTCGGCCAAATCTCCCGGCGCTCGACCCACCGCATCCAGCACTACAGCGGCGCGCAGCCGATCTTCGAAAGCTTCGGCGTGCAAAAGCAGATCGACGACGCCTTTCACCGCCAGGTCTGGCTGAAGTGCGGCGGCTACATCGTCATCGATGAAACCGAGGCACTCATCGCCATCGACGTGAACACTGGCCGCAACAAAGGCGGCAAGGACGTCGAGAAAACCATCCTGCAAACCAACCTCGAAGCCGTCGATGAAATGGCCCGCCAGATGCGCCTGCGGAATATCGGCGGACTCATCATCGGCGACTTCATCGACATGAAATCGCGCAAGGATCAGCAGAACGTCTATCAGCGCATGAAGGACCGCTTGCGCCGCGACAAGGCGAAGACCCACGTCATCCCGATTTCCCCGCTCGGCCTCATGGAAATGACGCGCCAGCGCGCGCAGGAATCCATCAGCGGCAGCGTTTATGAACCCTGCCCGTATTGCTATGGCCGCGGGAAAATCAAGAGCGCCATGACGATGAGCGTCGAGCTTCAGCGCGAGCTGCATCAAGTGATGCGCAAGTATCCCGAAGTCCACGAGGTCAAGATCATCATTCATCCCACCGTGCTCGAGCGCCTGCGGACCGAAGACGAAGAGCTGCTCATCGACATCGAGCGCAAGTACGCCGGACGGCTCTCCTTCCGCAGCGATCCCACAAGCCATCAGGAAAAATTCACGATCACCGATGCCAACACCGGCGCGGAATTGAAGGTGTAGCCCGAGCCACGTGGATGGCGTCGCTCAGCGCGCCATGCCACTGAAAGCATGGCCCGCAAAGCACGCGTCGAACTTGAGGGAGCGGTTTACCACGTGTTGGACCGCGGGATCGGCGCGAGGCGATTTTCAAGGACGATACAGACCGGCGTCGGTTTCTGGAAACTCTGAGGAGAGCGTGTGCCGACGGGCTGGCGCGTGCGTGCCTTTGTGTTGATGAGCAATCATGACCATCTGAGGAGGCTGCGCTGGCTCGGATTGCAGCGGGAAGAGCTGGCTGGATTGAAAAAATGGGATGCACCAAAAGCAGCAATCGCCGCGCTGATCCGACAGCGGACCACAGTGACCACCGCGTGGATCGCCCGGGAGCTTGCGCTTGGAAATGCGGCTAAGTAATTCATTTTGTTGAAAATATACAGAGTGAACCAGTGCGAAAACTGGAGAAATGCCGTTGAAAAGGAGCGGATTTCAAGAGGCACCCCCTTTCACTTTCACACCTTTCACACCCGCCTGTGCCATGAAAATGCGATCCCGGTTGATTTTGGGCTGGACATTGGCGGCGCGCGTGGTGCAATCGCGTCCGCGTCTTACTTCGTTATGGATCGCGCACGCTTCACTGCCCCGCCGCTCCCGGCACCAAGGATTCGGCGCATTCGATGCCTATTCGGGCGTTCCCCCTTTTCCGTGACCAACTCAGTAACCAACAACAACGCATCGCCATGTACACACATCGCAATACACCCGTTCATGCAGCAATCGCCCGAATCGCAGTCCGAGCCCGAAATCTCCTCGTGCTGCTTGCATTATCCTTCTCCGTCTCACCGCCCGCACCGGCGGCTGAGGATGGATTTTCGCCAATCTTCAGCGGGACGCTGAACGGCGATTTTGTCACCGCGGGGAGTTATTCGCGCGTGTTCGATGCGCCGACTTCGCAGACCGATCCGTTCGCCGTGACGCTCGGTGGCATCCCGGCCGGGAGCACGGTGGTGAAGGCGTTCGCGAACTGGACTTATCTCACCGACCTGCCGGGCGATCCCGGCGAGGCGAGCATTACCATCAATGGCAATCCGGTGGTGGGCACGCTGGCGCTGGGTTCGCCGGATGTCGGTTGGGGAAAATCCTCGTCCGCTTCATACACGGCGGATGTCACTTCCTTGGTGAGCGGCAATGGCGTTTTCAGCATCGGCAGCGCGATCGACGATGTGGTGTCGGAGGCGTACGGCGAAGGGTTTTCGCTGGTGACGGTGTTCAGCAATCCGGCCCTGCCGCGCAGCGACATTTATGTCTATTCCGGCCTCACCTCGAACACGTCGAATCCGCCGGAGGGTTTCGCGCCGGCACTGGCGGACTATCAATTCACGCTCGGGGCCTACAACGGTGGTCCGGCACATTTCTTCATCAATGCCTTCGACGGCCAGACGGGGGCGGATACGTTTTCGATCAACGGCCTGAATGCGGGCGGAATCCTCGGCGGCACCGGCTCCGCGCTGGATGCGTGGCAGGGCAAGCTCGGGCCGGCGGCGGCGGGAAATCTTTATGATCACGGCGAGGGAAATGTGGCGGCGTTCATGTCCGTGGGGCAGACTTCGCTCACGGCGCGCACGGCGATCGGAGCGGGCGCGGCGGGCGATGCGGTGGGGCACAGCTTCGGCGCGATCCGATTCTCCTCCGGCGCGATCCCGGAGCCGGGCACTGCGCTGTTCGGCGTGGGCACGCTAATGGCAATGCTGTGCGCGCGGCGGCGGCGGCGGCGCGGGATGCTGTGCGTGCTCGGCGCGCTGACGATGCTCGGCGCGGCGCAGGCGGGAGCGCAAACTCTCACTTGCCCGAAGCAATCGACCCCCATCGCCATCGGATTTTTAGAATCCCGGCTGGTGTGTGTGAATCCCGATCAAGACACCATCTCGCTCTTTGATCCGGCGACCCCATCGCCCACGAAGCTCGCGGAGATCGCCGTCGGCGCGGAGCCAAACAGCGTGGCGATTCAGCCATCCGTCCCGTTCGCCTACGTGGCGAATTCGGTGAGCGGCACGGTCTCGGTGGTGAACCTCACGGCGCAACTGACCACCGCCACCATCCCGGTGGGTGCGGAGCCGAGGGCGCTGGTGCTCTCGCCGAATGGCACGCGGCTCTACGTGTCGAATCATTCGTCGAACACGCTCAGTGTCATCGATACGGGGTCGCTCAGCGTCATCGCCACGGTGGACTTGCGCGCCTTTGGCTCCGCGCCGGGCGCGCTCGCCGTGACCCACGATGGCGACACCGACGACACCGACGAGACGGTGCATGTCGCGCTGTTTTTCGGCCAGCTCCGGCCGGGAAAAGGGAGCGTCGATGAAGGCCAGGACGACCAGCGCGAGGGCCGCGTCGTGGCGATTTCGGCGGCGACGAACACGGTGCTCGGGAACGCGGTGCTCGGGCCGCTGGCCAACGCCGGCTTCAACTCGAACGGCCGGCTCGCACCCGCGCCCGGCCAGGTGCCCGCCGTCGCCTCGACGAATCCGCAGACTTTCACCACGCCGACCGGCGCGTATCCGAATCAGCTCGCCGCCATCGCGCTCCATCCCACCACGGGCCGCGGCTATGTCGTGAGCACGGGCGCTTCGCCCAATGGCCCGCTGCGTTTCAATCAAATGGCGCAGGGGCTCGTCTCCGTTTTCAACGCGGCGACGCGCACCGAGATCACCGCGGCGCAGACCGATCCCACCGTGCGCCGCACCGCGCCGCTCAATCTCAACCAAGGCGTCAACCTCGCCACCACGCCAGCGCCCCGGCTTTTCCTCACGAATCCCGTGGCGCTGGCGTGGCGGCCCAATGGTTCGGATGCGTGGGCGGTGATCCAGAATGGCAATCTCGTCGTGCGGCTCACCGTCGATGCGAACGGCATCCCGTCCGCGGGCGCGCCGCTCGTCGCGGGACCGAGCACGATCGTGCGCGTGGATTTGCAAAACCCGCCCGCCGGTCTGCTCGTGGGCAAAGCCCCGCGCGGCATCGTCATCAACGACACCGGCACGCGCGCCTACGTGTACAATTTCGTCAGCCGCTCGATCAGCAACATCGACATCACGAATCCCGCCGCGCCCGTCATCGTCGGCACCGTGCAGGCGAGCGCGCCGCCCGCGCCGGGGACGATCGGTTTCACCGCGCAGTTGGGCGCGGAACTTTTCTTCACCGGACGCGGGCCGCAGGAGCGCATGTCGAGCGAAAGCTGGGGCGGCTGCATCGTGTGCCATCCGTTCGGCGGGCGCGCGGATGGCGTGACGTGGATGTTCGACGCGGGGCCGCGGCAGACGATCCCGCTCGATGGGATGTTCGATCCGAACAACACCGCCGATCAGCGGCTGCTGAACTGGAGCGCGGTGCGGGATGAAAATCACGACTTTGAACTCAACACGCGCGGCGTCTTCGGAGGGCGCGGCCTCATCGACGACGACCGGCTCTTTCTCGCCATCGGCGGAGTGAACGGCGCGACCCCCGCGGACACGGCGCTGATCGAGCAATTCCACAATGCCAACGGCGCGGTCACGACGACGAACGATCTGCGCAATGGCACGGCGCTGCCGTCGCTCGCAGCGTTCGGGGCGCGGCGGGATTTCGCGGTGGCGACGCTTTCCGACGACCGCGTTTACATCCTCGGCGGGCGCAGCGGCGCGGGACAGGGGACGCTGATCTCTGGCGCGAATACGGTGCTCGAATTCAACCCGCGCACGAACATCATCCGCACGCGCAGCGCGGTCGGCTTCACGCCGCGTCATTCGCTCGGCGCGGCGGCGGTGAAGACCTCGGGCGGGCCGCGCATCTACGCCGTCGGCGGCTACGCGGGCACGTTGGCGTCGGCTTCTCCGACCGCCACCGTCCAGGAGTACAATCCGGCCACCAATACGTGGCGCACCGTCGCGTCGCTGCCCACGGCCGTCGCCGAGTTTGGCATCACCGCCGCGGGCGGGGTGAATACCGCGGAGCCGCTCGAACTCATCCACGTAGTCGCGGGGAACACCGGCTCGGAAGCGGCACCCTCGCTGACGATCGCGAACCCTGTGCAGCGCTTCCAGGCCGATCCCACCGGGCCGGGTACGTGGAGCACCTTGAATCCCTCGGGCCTCGGCCTCACCCCGCGCCGCCTGCTCGGCGCCGCCGTCGCGTTGCGCGGCGTGATTTCGCGCATCTTTGTCATCGGCGGTGTGAATGCCGCCGGCACCGTGCTCGACACCGTCGAGGAATATACCGCGCAAAGCGTGCTGCTCGTCGCCACGCCGCACACCGCGCTGCCCGCGCCGCGCGCGCGTTTCGGGGTCGCGAGCACGACTTCCTCCAATCAGATCTATGTCGTGGGCGGCGTCGATGCGGGAGGCGCTGACCAGACGAGCGTCTTCGAGTACACCATCGCCGCCAATGGGCCGGTCGCCGGTCCCGCCGGCACGCCGAGCGGGACGTGGGTGACGCGCGGAAATCTGTCCGCGCCGCGCCGCAGCCTCGCGCTCTCGAATCCGCCGGGCGTCACGAATTTCCTCACCGTGCGCAACAGCGGACGCAACGCGAGCCAGGACGCCATCGCCGTGTGGGTCGCGCGCAATCTGCGCTCCGCCGTCGCGCCCGTGGCGGCAGCCGATCCGCAGGCGGTCGCGGGCCGCACACTCTTCGGCACCGCCGGTCTCGTGCAGGCGGGCATTAGCTGCGCGACGTGTCACGGCGGTGGAAAATGGACGCGCTCGAACCGGCCCTACGTCGGACCGCCTTCGCCAGAAATCGGCCTCGGCCTCGGCAACGAGCGCGTGATCGGCGCGGAACTGCGCGTCACCGCCGCGCAGCCCGCCGTGCTCACCAACGTCGGCACGTTCACCCTCGGCGGCGGGCGCACGAACGAAGTGCGTTTCAACGGCGCGGACATCAGCCAGGCGATCAATCCGCTCGGAGCAAACGGCTTCAACATTCCCTCGCTGCTCAGCGTCCACGAGACCGCGCCGTATTATTACAACGGCCTCGCGCAGACGCTCGAAGAAGTGCTCAACGGCTCGCAAGACAGCAACGGCGGGACGCGCCATCACTTCGTCACGAATGCCGCACAGCGCGCGCAACTCATCGCCTTCCTGCGCTCGATCGACGAGACGACGCCGGTCTTTCCGTGACCGGGAGCCCGTTCAACATCCAACACCCAGCTCCAATGGACCTCGCGGATGTTCGCGAGCAACATTGGGTGTTGGAAGTTTGATGTTAGGCGGCATCACACACGTCAGCAGTTTCCAATCAAAACTATGAACGCAATGAACACACAGATGAAAGCTACTTGGCGGAAGATGGTCGGCACCGCGCTACTGTGGGTGGCCTTCGCTGCCCTCGTTTACGTTCCGTCATCCGGCGGCGGTGCGAGAGGCACGATCGTCGCGTGTATTGGATTGTTGTCCTTCGCTTCCGGTCTCGCGCTGTTCGCGGACGGCCTGAAGCGCGACATCGTTGAGCAGCTTCGCGGAGACCGAAGTGCGCAGAGAAACGCAGAGAAGTGTCCGAGCTAGAATTTCAACATATTTTCGGCCATGACCGGTCTGGAAATGAGGTCGCTTTTTTCCAAAACTAAAGCACGGAGGAAAAAGGTAACGACATGACGACGTGGGTGTATGTGGCCGGGACGACACTCGTGCAGCAAAAACCGGATGCTGCGGGATTTGGCGCGGAGGAGGTGGCAAGAGGCAGCGGCGCGCGGTGGTCGCAAGGCTGGCACCGAATCTTCGCGCGGCACTTCGGCGCGACAACCGCATGAGGGCGGCACTCCACCGAGTTCCGCTGCCGGGGATTCTCCGCTTTTGTTTTCGCTTTTCGCTGCGGCGTGGATGCGGCACGTTCACCGCCCACTATGAGCCAGCCTGTTCGCGTTCGATTCGCGCCTTCACCCACCGGATATCTGCACGTCGGAGGAGCGCGCACGGCGCTTTTCAACTGGCTCTTTGCGAAGCATACGGGCGGCAAATTCATCCTCCGTGTCGAGGATACCGACAAGGCGCGCAACACGGCGGAAGCGTTGCAGGTCATCTACGACGGGTTGCGCTGGCTGGGGCTGGATTGGGATGAAGGTCCGCAGGTCGGCGGGCCTCACGGGCCGTATTGCCAGAGTGAGCGTGAGGCGGTTTATCAGCGTTACTTCGACCGGCTGAAGGACGGCAATTTTCTCTACGACGACGGCGGCGCGTGGCGCTTTCGGTTTGCCCGCGAGGTGGTGGAAGTCGATGACCTGATTTGCGGCAAGGTGCCGTTTGATTTCAACAATCTGGAGATCACGCCGGATATGACGATCCGCCGGCCGGATGGCTCTTGGATTTTTCATTTCGTGAATGTGGTCGATGACATCGAGATGGAAATCACGCACGTCATTCGCGGCGAGGATCACCTTTCCAATACGCCGAAACATCTCCAGCTCTTCCGCGCGCTCGGCGCGGAGCCGCCGCGCTACGGGCACATCCCGCTCATCTTGAACAAGGACGGCTCGAAGATGAGCAAGCGCGATCAGGGCGCGAGCATCACGAGCTATATCGACGGCGGTTACGTGCCGGCGGCGGTGCGGAATTATCTGTGCCTGCTCGGCTGGTCGCCGAAGGATGATCGCGAGAAGCTCGACCTTGATGAAATCGTGCGGCTGTTCGAGCCGTCGAAGATCAATCGCAAGGCGGCGCAATTCGACATCGAGAAATGCAACTGGCTGAACTGGCAGTATCTCGTGGCGATGTCGCTCGACGAGTTCACGGATGCCGCGCTGCCTTTCATCGAAAAAGCGGGAATCCCATTTGGAACGCGGGCCGCGCTGGTGCCGGTGCTCGCGATGGTGAAAGAGAAAATCAAACAGCTTCCGGAGACGCCGGGCTGGCTGCCGTATTTTTTCGCGGACGAGTTTGTTTTTGAAAAAGACGCGGAGGAGAAATTGAGGAAACCCGGCGCGCTCGAAACGCTCGCGTCCTTGCGTGAAGGTTATGCTTCGCTCGCCGAATGGAACGCCGCCTCGCTCGAAGCGAAGCTCAAGGAACTGGCGAAGGCGCGTGGCGTGAAAGCCGGGGAACTCGTGCATCCCGCGCGCGCCGCGGTGAGCGGGCGGACCGTCGGGCCGAGCCTGTATCACATGCTCGAAGTGCTCGGGCGCGAGCGTGTGCTGGCGCGGATGGATCGAGCGGCGTCGATGTTCGCGGGATGAAGGAAGTCTATACGCTCGAAGATTTGCGGCGCTGGCCAGCAGAACAGCCGCCGCTGCGACTCGCGGTTTGTGGCGATCCAGTGGCCCATTCCGCCTCGCCGCAAATGCACAATGCGGCGCTCGCGGAATGCGGGATCGACGCGCGCTACACGCGGTTGCATCTTCGCGCGGAGGAAATCGCCGACGCGTTTCGTCTGCTTCCAGCGATCGGTTTCATTGGCGTAAATTGCACGATCCCGCACAAGTTCGCCGCGCTCGCGCTCGTGGACCGCGCGGACGATCACGCGCGCCGGATTGGCGTCGTGAACACGGTCGTTGTCGAAGGCAACCAGCTCGCTGGCTACAATACCGACGGCCCCGGCCTCGTGCGTGCGATCCGCGCGGAACTCGGCGTCGCGCTGCGCGAATTGCGCGTGATGATCCTCGGCGCCGGCGGTGGCGCGGGCCGGGCGATCGCGATGCAATGCGCGATCGAGCAGTGCCCGCGGATCACGCTCGTGAATCGCACGCGCGAAAAACTCAACCCGCTCGTCGCGGAACTGGGCGCGTTTTTTCCCGGAGAAAACCTGGCCGCCACCGACTTCGAGACCGGCTCGATCAAGACGCAGTTGGCGCAAAGCGATCTCATCATCAATTGCACGTCGCTCGGCATGAAACCCGACGAGCCTTCACCGATACCCGGCGACCTGATCGAGCCGCGTCACTTTCTCTACGACACGATTTACACCGCCGCGCGCACGCCGCTGCTGCTCGCGGGCGATGCCGCCGGAGCGCGCGGCACCAACGGATTTTCAATGCTCCTGCATCAAGGCGCGCTCGCTTTCGAGATTTGGTTTCAGCGCGACGCTCCGCTCGAAGTCATGCGCGCGGCTTTGCTCGGCCCGGCGAAATAAAAGCGGCGGTTCCCGCGATTGCATTCCGCGCCTAATCCCGCTTCCCTCGCGGGATTCTCTCGCCATGAAACTTCCCGCCCGCCGCACTCTCGCCGTCCTCACTTTCGTCTGCACCGTACTTTGCGCGCGCGCCGAAAACTGGGGCCAGTGGCGCGGCCCGAATTTCAACGGCTCCTCGCCCGAGAAAAATCTACCTTCGACGTGGAGCGGCACCGAGGGCGTGAAATGGAGCACGCCGCTGCCCGGTGCGAGCGGAGCGACGCCGGCGGTTTGGGGCGATTCCGTGTTTGTCTCGACGCCCGATGACAACAAAGACCTGCTGCTTTTCTGCCTCGATCGGAAGGACGGAAAAGTGCGCTGGAAGAAACCGCTCTCGACCGGAAACATCACGCCGAGAGGCGGTCGTGGAAACATGGCCTCACCCTCACCCGTAACCGATGGGAAAAGCGTCTTCGCGTTCTACGGCAACGGCGATCTCGCGGCGTTGGATTTCAACGGAAAAATCCTCTGGCAGCGCAACCTCGGCGCGGACTACGGACGCTTCGCGATCATGTGGGGGTATGGCTCCAGCCCGCTGCTTTTCGGTGGAAAGCTCTACATTCAAGTGCTGCAACGCACGCCCGCGCCTAGCGACTATCCAAACATGGCCGGCGGTGATGGCGACCGCGAAAGCTATCTGCTCGCGCTGAATCCCGCGGACGGAACAACGCTTTGGAAACATGTGCGCCCGAGCGATGCGCGGATGGAATCCATGGAGAGCTACGCGTCGCCCGTGCCACACATCGGCGCGGATGGAAAAGTGCAGCTCCTCGTCGTCGGTGGCGATTGCATCAGCGGACACGACGCGGCGACGGGCGCGGAATTGTGGCGCGGCCTCGGGCTGAATCGTAAACGCGGCGAGTGGATGCGCATCGTGCCGAGTGCGGTGAGCGTCGGGGGAATGGCGATCGCGTGCGGGCCAAAGAAGGAGCCGCTGATCGCGTTTCGCACGGACATGAGCGGCGACATCACGGAAAAAGGGGTGGCTTGGAGCTTGGACGACAAGCAAAGCCCGGACGTTTGCACACCGGCGTTTTACGAAGGAAAACTTTTCAGCCTGAACGGCGACTCGCAAACGCTCACGTGCCTCGATCCCGCCACGGGCAAGGCGAAGTGGCAGGGCAATCTCGGCGATCGCACGGTGATCCGCAGTTCGCCGACCGCGGCGGATGGGAAAATCTACATCGTGAATGAAAAGGGCACCGTCTTCGTGTGCGGCGCGGGCGATGAATTCAAAATCCTCGCGACGATCCCGATGGGCGGCGCGGAGGCGACACGCTCGTCGATCGCCGTCGCGAGCGGCCAGCTTTTCATCCGTCTGCCAGAGCGGATCGTCTGCGTCGGGAAGTAGGCGAATATCGCGTGCGTTCGCGCGCTTCCCGGCGATAGTCCGCGCCCTTATGCCATTTAGCGCCCTCGGTCTCGACGCCCTCATTCTCAAAGCCATCCAGGAAGCCGGCTATACCGAGCCGACTCCGATCCAGGCCGCGGCGATCCCGCTCGTGATCGAAGGCCACGACGTGATCGGCATCGCGCAGACGGGCACGGGAAAAACCGCCGCTTTCACCCTGCCGATCCTCGCGAAACTCGCCGCGGCAGGCGCGCCGCAGAAACGCGGGACGCGCGTGCTCGTCGTCGCGCCGACGCGCGAACTGGTGGTGCAGATCGAGGAAAATGTGCGCGCTTACGGCAAACATTTGCCGCTGCGCATGGCCACGGTTTTTGGCGGTGTCGGCGAGCGTCCGCAGATCGACGCGCTGCGTGGCGGCGTGGACATCATCATCGCGACGCCGGGCCGGTTGCTGGATCTTTTCCGGCAGGGAAACTTTACCGGCCTGCAATATCTCGTGCTCGATGAAGCCGACCGAATGCTCGACATGGGCTTCCTGCCATCCATCCGGCAGATCGTGAAAGGCCTGCCGAAAAACCGGCAGACGCTGATGTTTTCGGCGACGCTCTCGAAGGAGATCGAGACGCTGACGCACGAGTTTCAGCGCGCACCGAAGATCGTGCAGATCGGCCGCCGCTCGAATCCGGCGGAGACCGTGACGCAGTTCGTTTATGAAGTCGGCAAGCACTTGAAGCCGTCGCTGCTCGCCCATCTGATGCGCGATCCCGCGCTCGACAGCGTGCTGGTTTTCACCCGCACGAAACACGGCGCGGACCGCGTGGCGCGAAAGCTGGAGAGCACCGGGATCAAGACGGGCACGCTGCACTCGAACCGCTCGCAAAATCAGCGTCTGCGCGCGCTGAACGATTTCAAGGCGGGCACGGTGCGCGTGCTCGTCGCCACGGACATCGCCGCGCGCGGCATCGACGTGGATGGCATTTCGCACGTGATCAATTACGACTTTCCTATGCACGCCGAGGACTACGTGCATCGCATCGGGCGCACGGGCCGCGCAAATCAAGTCGGCGACGCGATCAGCTTTGTGAGTTCCGACGAACACGCGGCGTTGCGGACGCTGGAGCGTTTCATCGGACGCGGCATCGTGCGGAAACGCGCGGAGGGTTTTAACTACGACCAGGCCGCGCCGCCGATGACCGAAGCCGAGCGCGGTGAGCGGCGTTTTGGCCCGCGGCCCGGTCAGCAGAGTAGGGGACCGCGGGGTGGTGGTGAGCGCCGCGGCGGTGGCGGTGGTGGGGAACGGCGCGGCGGCTACGGCGGCGGAAGACGGCAGTCGCGCTGATCGAACACCTTGAACATAGCGTGACATGCGCGCGCGGGCTGGCTTAGCGTCACCCGCAAATAATCACTCCAATCAGCTATGACTAAATCCTCTGTAATGAAATCGTGCCTCGTGGTCCTCATTTCCGGTGCATTCGCATCGCCGATTTTCGCCGCGCCCGCCGAGCCGGCCATCGTCGCCGCACCGCCCGGGGTCGCGATCGACTTTTATCAGGTGAGTCCGACTCGCACCAAGGGCGCGAAATACATCAATACAAAGTCGCTCCCCAAAGTCGGCTATGTCGCGGGAGCGCCTGCGCTGCAGGTCGAGCGTCTCCGCTCGGTGAAAAAAATCCAGACGACCGTGACGAAGAAGATCGAATCCGCGGACGGTAAAGTCCGCAAGATTTCGAACACGGTCCCGGCGATCGAGATGACGCTTTCAAACCCGGACGCGCGGGCTTTCACCGGGCTCATGAAAAAGTCGATCGGGCAGCGCATTCTGATCGAAGCGGAAGGCACGCCGATCTACGCACCACTGGTGCGCGATGCGACGAGCGCGACGACCATCAGCTTCTCGCTCGCAGACGATGCGCAGCTCGAAGAGGTCTATCGGAAGCTCGCGCGCTTCGTGAAGAAATAGCGGGCGACTCGCGGCTCAATCCACGAACGCAAACTCGTTCGTTTCGAGCAGCACCTGCGCGTATTTTTCCCACTGGCTCAGCGGTGCCGGGCCGGATGGCTCGCCGGGCTGCGCGAGAAATTTTAGCGCGGCTTCGACTTCCGCGGGCTCGGCGGAGCGCGCGAGGACTTTGGTGTAAAGCTGCTGCACTTGCGCGGCGGTCGGTTGCGATTCCTTGAAGGCGGGTTGCGCCACGAGCGCGCGCGCCTGCTCGATGACGAACGGGCTGTTCATCAAATAAAGCGCCTGCTGCGGGACGGTGGTGACGTAACGCTGCGGGCTCGTGGTGTCGGGGCTCGCGAAGTCGAAGGTGCGGAAGACGCCGGGCAGGTTTTGGCGGTCGATGAAACTGTAAACGGTGCGGCGGCGCGGGGCGGGCTGGGCGCTGATGTCGAACGGGCGTCCGCCGAGCGCGGTGTCGAGGCGGTCGGCCACGCTGAGCAGCGAATCGCGCGTGGCCTCAAAGTCAAGGCGGCGGCGGTTCATGCGCCAGACGAGTCGATTCTCGGGATCGGCGAGCGCGGCCTTGGGATTCTCGTCGCTGCTTTGCTGATACGCGGCGGAGAGCATCATGCGGCGGTGCAGCTTTTTCACCGACCAGCCGTCCTCGACGAAACGCGAGGCGAGCCAGTCGAGCAGCTCGGGATGCGTCGGCGCATCGCCGCGCACGCCGAAATCGCCGGGCGTGCGAACGAGCGCCTTCCCAAAGTGGTAGAGCCACACGCGATTGACCAAAACGCGCGCCGTCAGCGGATTATCCTTCGAGGCGATGGCCTGCGCGAGTTCGAGGCGGCCGCTGCCGTCCTTGAAAGGCTCGGCGTTTTCGCGGGAGAGCACCGTGAGGAAACGGCGCGGGACTTTTTCCCCAGGCATTCCGGCGTTGCCGCGCTTGAAAACGTGCGGTTCCACCAGCGGTCCATCGACCATTGCCATCGCCCGTGGTGGCGCGAGCGGGCCGGCATTCAGCGCATCGATTTTGTTCGCTAGTTCGCGGGCTTTGTCACGTTCGGCGCGATTGATCAGGCCCTTCAAATTTTCGCGCGGAACTGCTGGAAGGACCACCGGGATGCCAGTGAGCGCGCTCGAAGCCAGCGCGATTTCGCCGCACTTTTCCGCAAAAAAACGATCGACAGCCTGTTCGAGTTTCGTGCGCTCCGCCTGATAACGCGAGGCGGTTTCGGGGTCGCTTTCCACGGGCAGGAGCGGGAGATCCTTCGGTTCGACCGACGACGCGAAGACGCCGTAAAGCGCGTAGTAATCCTTCTGCGAAACCGGATCGAATTTGTGATCGTGGCAGCGCGCGCAGGAAACCGTGAGCCCCATCGTGCCGCGGGCGATGACGTCGATTCGGTCGTCGATGATTTCCTGCTGATTGTTCAGAAAGCGCCGACCGAGCGTGAGAAATCCCAGCGCCGCAAGCGGTCGATTGTCGTCCGGTTTGGCGATGCGGTCCGCGGCGATTTGATGGATGAGAAACTGATCGTACGGCAGGTCGTCATTGAACGCCTTGATGACCCAATCGCGATACGTGTAGGCAAAACCGTAGCGGCGTTCCTCTTGAAAAACGTAACCCTTCGTATCGGCGTACCGCGCGACATCCAGCCAGTAGCGCCCCCAGCGTTCCCCATAGCGCGGCGAAGCCAGCAGCCGATCAATCACTTTCGCGAAGGCATCCGGGGCGGTGTCGCTTTCAAACGCGGCCACTTCCGCGGCAGTCGGCGGCAGGCCTGTGAGGTCGAAAGTCGCGCGGCGCAGCAGCACATATTTTGAAGCCGGCGCGGAAGGTGCGATTCCGGCCGGTTCGAGCTTCGCGAGAATGAAGCGGTCGAGTTCGGATTTCACCCAGTTTCCGTGATCGGCGATGGCTGGTGCTGCGGAGTCGCGGACCGGTTGAAACGCCCAATGTTTCTTCGCAGCTTCGTCGCGCGCGTTTGGCGCGGCGTTGTCACTTTCCGGCCACGGCGCGCCCATCCGAACCCACTCGCTGAGCGCGGCAATCTGCGCGTCCGGCAGCTTGTCCTCCTTCTCCGGCATCTTCGAGTCGCCTTGATGGCGGATGGATTGGATCAGCGAACTTTCATCCGGCTTGCCGACGACGACGACGGGACCGAGGTCCGTGCCCTTCAGCACCGCAGCGCGCGAATCGAGCCGCAGTTCGGCCTTTTGTTTTTCCGGCCCGTGGCATTTGTAGCAATGCTCCGCCAAAACCGGGCGCACACTTTTCTCGAAGAATTCCGCCTGCTCCGGCGGGAGAGCGCGCGCTTCTCCCAGCAGGAGCAGGAGGCAGCCTGTCGATAAAATCTGAAAGCGCTTTGGCATGTCGCCAACGTAACCGCTCCCGCCTCGCTTTCATTAGCGGAAATGGGGCTGCCGCAGTGTCTGGCTGGGATTCCGCGCGTCGCCTAGCGCGGCTGCGGCTGCGACATTTCCGTGCGAAATTTCGGCAACTTCGGACCGCCACCGCCACTGACGAGACTGAGCTTTTCCTTCGCGAGCGGAAGCGCCTTTTGCGCGAAAGTCTTGATGTCAGGATCCTCGAATTCCGCGGCATCGGCGAAGTTGGCGACCGCCTTTTCGTTGAGTGCCACGATCTCCCCGATCCAGGTGCTATCAAACTGATCCGGTGACACCTTCGAGAATTTTCGTACGAGCCCGTCCCGCGCGGCGGCGTCGCGGTCCGCGACGTTGATGCCCTTGAGCTGCGCGAGCCTGGAAATCTTGATGTTCTCCTCCTTCTGCGTTTGTGAAAGGACGTTGGCGAGCGCCTTCACGCGATCGGACTGCGCGCCGCTCGTGGCGAGGCTGGCGAGGAAGACCTGGCTGAGTCCGAGTTCGACGGCATCCGCGAGAAAGCGGAGATCCTTCCCGCCGATTTCCGAGGAGAAGATCTTTCCGGGCGTGGCCGGTTCAGTCGGTTTTGTGATTGGCGGGAGCAGCGGATGACGCTTGGGCGTCTTGCGGCCAGCGGCTGCGACCTGGCTGTTGAGAAGCGCGAACGGGATGACGAAGAAGAGGAGAGATTTCATCGGTCTGAGAAAATCATATCGCTGCGCCATGCGCGATTGCGAGGAATTCGGCAGCGGGAGGTTTGCGGGTTGGATCAGGCCGCAGCACAGCTAGCCGCCAGCCATCGCGCCCACGATCAAGAATGGCTCTGCACCGCTGACCACTGGCTCCGGGAGCGGAGTGTCGGATGGTTCGTGCGACAGGTCTTCCTGGCAGGCGAAAAAGCGGACGAATGCCCGGCGGCGGAGTGTGCCGTGATCGCGGATGGTCCCACGCAGCGCGGGATAGGTGGCTTCCAAGGTATCGAGCACGGCACCGATGGTTGCGGGGCTTGCAACATTCACCCGCACCTCGTCGCCGACGCGCGCGAGATTGCGCAGATGGTAGGGCAGCACCACCCGGATCATGCCAGCGTCTGGACTTCGACTGATAGCACGGCTGGCAGATCGCGGACGATCGCCTTCCACGAATCGCCGGAATCAGCGGAGCAATAGACCTGCCCGCCGGTGGTGCCGAAGTAGATGCCGCACGAGTCGAGCGAATCCACGGCCATGGCATCGCGGAGCACGTTGACGAAGCAGTTCTCCTGCGGCAGGCCGTTCGTGAGCGCCTCCCACTCGTTGCCACCCGTCCGGCTGCGATAGACGCGGAGTTTTCCATCCGGCGGGAAGTGCTCGGAGTCACTCTTGATCGGCACGACATAGATCGTCTCGGGTTCGTGAGCGTGGACTTCGATGGGAAAGCCGAAATCAGTCGGAAGATTGCCGCTCACTTCGTACCACATATCGCCCGCGTTATCGGAGCGCATTACGTCCCAGTGCTTTTGCATGAAGAGCACGTCGGGCCGCGATGGGTGCATGGCAATGCGGTGGACGCAGTGGCCGACATCGGCATTCGGGTCGGGAAGTTCGTAGGCGGATTTCAAGCCGCGGTTGATGGGCTTCCAAGTGGTGCCTCCGTCGTCCGTGCGAAAAGCACCCGCCGCCGAAATGGCAGCATAGATGCGCTGGGGATTGGTGGGATCGAGGATGATCGTGTGCAGGCACATGCCGCCCGCGCCGGGCTGCCAGAGCGTGCCTTTCGCGGCGCGAAGTCCGGGGAGTTCCTGCCATGTCGCGCCGCCGTCCGTGGACTTGAAAAGCGCCGCGTCTTCGACTCCGGCGAAAACGGTGTCCGGCTCGGTAAGCGATGGCTCCAGATGCCACACGCGCTTGAACTCCCACGGGTGCTGCGTGCCGTCATACCACTTATGGGTTCCGACCTCGCCGTCATACGCGAACTTGTTACTCTCGCCGCCGGGCGGAGCGTCGGGGGAAGGCGGTGGCACGCCGTCGGGCGTTGCCCATGTCTTTCCGCCATCGTCGGACCGCTGGATGACCTGGCCAAACCAACTGCTGGTTTGCGACGCATAAATGCGATCCGGGTTCAGCGGCGAGCCTTTGAGATGATACATCTCCCAGCCGGCGAAGTGCGGCCCACTTACTTCCCACTGCTCGCGCCTGGCATCGGCGGTGAGGATGAACGCACCCTTCCTGGTGCCGACGAGGACTCTTACTTTGCTCATGTAGGCAGGGAGTTAGTTGCTGAGACTCGCGAAGGCTTTGCGACCGACCCACAGGAGGTAAAGGGCGAGAAGCACGATCACGATTAACATCGGGTCAGCAAGGCTCTGGCCTTTCATGATGAAGACATGGAAGGCGAGGATGTTCACGACGATGGGTCCAAGGATGAGCAGGCCGAAATTCCGGGTGCGCGGGATGGCAACCAGGATGCCTCCCAGGAGTTCCAGCACTTTGACAAACGTCATGTAACCCGTCGGGCCAAACGCGCCGAAGAACATCGCGGCTGGCGTGTCCGCCTGAGGAGGCGGCATCTGGACGAGGTTGAAGAGAACCACGACGGAAGACATGACGAAGAGCAGGCCGAGCAAAATGCCGGCGATGGTGGGTGCGTATTTCATGGGATTGTGGAGGCGGATGGTTGGTGGCGGCGCGGCTGGACACCAGCTTCGTATTGCTTAGTTGGTTGCTTTCACATTTGCAAAACCCATCGTTCCACCGGCAAAGGTTGCGGCTTTGCGGTTGTTGGTAAAACGACGAACGTCCGACTGGATTTGGGACATCAAATCGCCCTTTCCACAGGGCTGTTTGCAAACTCCACCATCGGAAAGCCTGAAAGGATGAAAGGCTGAAACAACTCAGCCCAGGGCAACGCCCTTGGTCGTCGGTGGAAAGAAACCACAGCCCTGAAAGGGCGGAACAACAAGATGGCGGGGGATGTCCCGCCCATTCAGGGCTGACACCGTTGGGCGGGCGTTACCCAGGGCGTTGCCCTGGGCTTTGTTGTTTCAGCCTTTCAGGCTTTCTGAAGATGGAGTTCGCAAACACGCTCCAAGAGTCTTTCCCGATTCACTGCTGGCGAGGAGGAGTCTTTCGATCAGTCCGCCTTGGATGATGCCTTGTCGTAGAGCCTTGCTAGCTTCAGCAGCAGAGCTTCCAATTCGCCGTAGTAGGCATCCTCGGGCT
Organism: Chthoniobacteraceae bacterium; assembly: GCA_031409335.1. Taxonomy (GTDB): domain Bacteria; phylum Verrucomicrobiota; class Verrucomicrobiia; order Chthoniobacterales; family Chthoniobacteraceae; genus JANLQB01. The sequence goes on from JANNWY010000095.1 coordinate 30,585, forward strand.
TTGAGGCTTTGGATTCGCGGAGTTTCGCGAGTTCGATTTCGAGGGCGTCGCGTTCGGCGCGGGTTTCGGCGGAAAGGGCGCGTTCGCTGGAATTGCGCAGCAGATGCACCTGATGCGCGCGCAGGCCGTCGCTCGGCGTGCCGTCTTTCGCCTTCTTTACCGCGCGCACTCCGCGGAAAAAATCGGCGGGCGTGCCTTTGGTGTCGTTGTTGTCATCGAGCAGCGAATGCTCCGTCGCGATGCGGCCATCGTCTTTGTAAAATGCGGCGACGCGTTGGGCGGCGGTGAGCCATGCTTCGAGCAGCGAGGTTTGCCCGTCCTTGTCGAGATCGGCAGTCGCGTCGTTCATCGCTTCGGAAAGGTATTTGCCGAAGCGGGAGTAATTCCGCTCCGATCCACTCCGCGTCGCGGTGACGATGACGCGACCGGGTGCGGAGAGCGGTGCGAGAAATGCGCCGCTGGCGGAGAAACAATGGACCAGCACGACCGGGCGACGGAACGGCGTGAGCAGCGACGCAAATTCCGACGCGGCAAGATCGTCACCGGTCAGATTGAACTTAGCGTCTTTCCCGTCCGAATTCCCGTGGCCAAGGAGCACGACCCAGAGTTCCGTCGCGCCATCCTTTGGCTCATCGCGCAGCGCCGCGCGCAATTGATCCAGACTCGCCGCCGCCTTTTCATCGAGCCCGATCATCCGCGTCGCCGCTCCCGCAGATTCGCCAGCCTGCTTCCAATTCTGCGCCCACTTCGCAAACGCCTCCGAGTAATCCGCCTCACCGCCCGCGCCCGCGACAACGATGAGCGACACCTTTTCCTCCGCGAATCCAGAGCCCATGAAGACCAGCCAAAGCAACGCGCCCAGCATCCGCCACTTCGATGTTCGATGTTCGATGTTCGATGTTCGCTGTTCATCCCTCATCGCTTTCAGATCAGGCAAGCAATTTTTCAAGCGAGTCCTTTCTTCCTGCGAAGTCCCCATTCCACAACGAAACACGCGAGCGCGAACAGAAACATCGCGGGCGTGTGCCAGATCGGGCGCGTCCACGTTTCCGTCACCGGCGCGCGGCGCGACGGCAGGTCGCGCACGAATTCATCGAGCTTTTCCGGCGCGACCACCTGCCCGCCGGTCTGCGTCGCGAGCGATTCCATCAGCGCGCGATTCGGCGTGAGCGAGCGAAATTCCGCCGCCGCCAGATCCGTGGTCCAGCCTGCCTGCGCCTTGCCCGCGACCGCTCCGCCGGAGTCCGTCACGCTCGCCTCGACGCGATAGCCGCCGCTCTCGCGCGGCACATACGTCGCTTCATACAAACCCGCTTCGCCCGCCGACGCCTCCGCCGGCAGCGTGATCGTCGCGCTTTCCCCCGCCCGCCCGACCGCCTGCACCTGAAGGCTCACCGTCGCATTGTCGAGCGCCTGAAATTTTGCATCGCGCGCGCGCACCTGAATCTGCATCGCCTGCGCATCCGGCTTTGGCTCGAGCCGCACTTCGACCGGCGCGGGGACATCCGCCACGAGCCAGCGCGACATCTGCCGCCACGCGCGTTCGAGATCCTTCATCCGCGCTTCATCGCCGAGCCCCGACTGCCAGAAATCGCCGATCAACATCGACGCCGTGCGCCCGCGCCCAAATCGCTGCGTGAGCAGCGCGGGAAACGTATGCTCGCCATCCGTCACCGTCGCCACCACGGTCGCCGCCGGCTTCGCGTCACCCGCCGGATTCAGCACATCGAAAGTCGGCAGCGCCGCGAGTCGCGCCTCCTCCTCCGACTCCTTCGCGCGCAGCCGCGCCCACGGTTGCAGCCAGCCGTCGCGATGCAGCGCCAGCCGCAATCCCGCGCCCGGTGCGTTCGCGCTCACGCGATCGAGATACACCGGCAGCATGTCGCCGATCGCGGTGCGCTGAAAAGCGCCGTCGTGAAACGATTCCGCGCCGCCAAGCATCAGCAAACTGCCACCGCGCTCGGACACGAAACGCTGCACGAGGCTCATCTGATCCGCCGTGAAAAACGCGGCCTCCAGATCGTCGATGATTACTGCCTCGTATTTGAAAAGCTCGTCCGCGGTCTTTGGAAAACCGCCCTTCAATTCAAACTCATCCTCCGTGTTCAGCCGCACGAGCACCGGTTTGTCGTATTGCTCGATCTCTTCCTTCGACTGATTTCCAAAGCCGCGAAACAGCGGATTGCTCGACTCGCCGGTGCGCCCGCGAAATTCAAATTTCGGCTCGCGTTTCGCCACGCGGATCAGCCCGACGAGCTGCGTCTGGTCATCACCCTCGACCGCGCGCGAGAGGAATTTGTATTCCCAATTTGGCCGCCCGCTCACGTAGAGCATCCGATGCGGCCCGCGTCCGCGATCGACGGCGAGGATCGTCTCGTTGTTCGCCATCGTGGCCTCGATCGCGCTCTCGCCGGGCGTGACGCGGAGGCGGTAGAAAAGGACGCCGCTTTTCTCCGGGCGAAGCTGAAAACGAAACGCGATTTTGTCGGTGTCGTCAGGAATCCGGATCGTTTGTTCGCCGACAATTTTTTCCACCGCGCCCGGCGCGCCGGCTTCGATTGCGGTCAGTTTTCCGATGACTTCGCGCCCGCGAAATCCGGTCGCGTTCACCTCGGCCTGCACGCTGACGGGTGCGTCTTCGAATGAAGTCTGCGTCGTTGCCGTGGTCGTGATCGCGATGTCATTGGCGGCGCGATCATTTCCAAAAACGACGGGAAAGATCGGCGGCAAACCTTGCAGGCTGGCCGGGTCGGTGAGATCGCCCGCGACGCCATCGGTCATCAGCAGCACGCCGGCGAGCGGCTGGCCGTTGTGTCGTTCGGCGAGCAGGCGCAGCGCATTTCCGAGCGCGGAGGTGCGTCCGTCAAAGGTGATCTCCGCGAAGTTCTGGGTGCCTTGCAGATGAGAGTCGGCGAGGTAATTGCGGACCTCGAAATTCTCGGCGAGCACGGTGCGCCACTGGTTGCTTTTCTCGTCGGTCAGAACGCGCGCGAGCACCGCGGCGCGGCTCTCTGTTTCATCCGGCCCGTGCAACGTCATGCTCTGGCTGTTGTCGGCGATGATCGCGATGATGTTCGCGCCGGGCCGTGCGCGTTCGCCGGTCCACATCGGCTCGAGCAGGCACGCGGCGAGCGCGGCGAGGCCGAGGATTTTCAAAGCGGCGCACGTGAGCCGGGTGCCGCGCGGGGCATTGGCGGTCGTGTAAGACCACGCGACGAAAACGAGCGCAAGGCCGAGCGTGATGGCAGATGGCCAGAGCCACTCCCGTCCTGCGAGAAAAAGTGCGCCGGTCACGATCATCGTGCGCAAAGAGTTCCGGGGAGCGCGCTCGTCCCGAGTGCTGGCGAAGGCGTCCCGCCTTCGCGGACTTCAAAAACTGCCGATGGTCTGAGACTCCACGCACATTTCAGAAATCGCGCGCGAAACGAAGTTCGTTTCGGCGGGACGCCGAAACCGGCACTCGAGACGAGCGCGCTCCCCGGGATATGTCGCGAGCGCGCAAACGAAAACTTCATCACCGGCTGCGCCCGAGTTCCTCGTAGTAGCGGCGGACGTGCTCGCTGTACTTTGGCGGGACGGGATCGCGGTCGATCGGCACCAGCGCTTGCTTGGAATCGCGACGCGCGAGTTCTTCGGTGAGACGATTGCGCAACTCGGCGAGCGGGGCGCCGATTTTCGATTTCACGAGATCCCATTTGATGTCCGCGCCGTGCCGCTTGAATTCCGCGCGCATTGCCTGCGCCACTTCGCGGACCTGCGCCACTTCATTGCGCAGCTTGGGCTCATCGAGCATTTCCTCGACGCTCCGCAGCCGGTCCGACCACTCGACAAATCCATCGCCAGTCAAAGGCCCTTCGGCAGTATCGAGGCCGCCGCCGCGATCATCTCCGCCACCACCGGCCCCGGTGCGAATCCCGCCGCGCTGCATCTGGCTCTGCGCCAGCTCACGCAAACGCGAACCCTGACGCTCAGCCTGCGGGCTATTCGGATCGCCAGTCGGCGAACCATTCGCATCACTTCCACCGCCGCCATTGCCTGGCTGCCCGCCTTCTCCCGGTTGTGAACCTTCACCAGGCTGTTGCCCTTCGCCGGGTTGCTGCCCTTCGCCGGGTTGCTGCCCTTTGCCGGGCTGTTGCCCTTCACCGGGTTGTTGTCCTTCACCGGGTTGTTTGCCTTCGCCGGGCTGTTGACCTTCGCCGGGTTGCTTGCCTTCGCCGGGTTGCTTGCCTTCGCCGGGTTGCTTGCCTTCGCCGGGTTGCTTGCCTTCGCCGGGTTGCTTGCCTTCGCCGGGCTGCTTGCCTTCGCCGGGCTGTTTGCCTTCGCCGGGTTGTTGCCCTTCACCGGGCTGTTGGCTTTCGCCATTTTCCTGATCGGGATTCGGTGTTCCCGTTTCGCCACGCTGCTCGCCGGGTTGCTGCCCGTTTTGTTTTTCGCCCGTTTTGTTCGCGATTTCCCGATTGAGCTGCCGCGCCGCTTCGTCGATTTCCGCGCGCGCGGTCCGGAGCGCTTCAGCTTCGCTGCCGAGCACACTCTCGGCGGCGCGCTCCACGCCAGCCTTCAACTCATCAATCTCCATCCGCGCTTTCTCCTCAAATTTGCGCGCATCCTTCGACATGCCGCGTGTCGCGAGCTCGCCTGCCTTCTTGAGCGTTTCGTCCGTCCCGGCCTGCGTGTTTTTGCGGAGCGAATCGTAAAGCTCTTTGGAAAGCAGCGGCTCCGCGGTCTCGGCACGATCGGAAACATCCTTCATGTCCTCGCGCAGCCCGCCCAGCGCCTTCTGCTGCTGATCAAATTTTCGTTCGAGCATTTCCTTCGGACTCGACGCATCAAGCGTGCGGCGCGTCTCCGGTTCCGCCTCCGCGAGTTTTTGCCCGAGTTCTTCCTGCCGCTGCGCGAGTTCGCGCGCCTCGCTGCGCATCTGGCGAAGATCATCGTTGAACTGCCCCGCGCTCTTTTTCCGAAACTCATCGCTGAGTTCCTTTAGCTCCCGCTCCGCGCGAGTCCCGGACGCCAGCGCCTGCGACGGATCATTTTTCTCCATCGCCTCCGCCGCTTTCTGCGTCTCGCTGCGCGTCTGCTCGAGCTGCTTGCGATTCTCCGCCATTTCCGACGCGGACGCCGACTGCTCCATCTTCTGTTTCGTCTCATCCATGTCGGCGAGAAGCTGCTGCTCTTCCTCGCGGAGCCGTTTGAGCTGCCGCTTCAGCTCCTCTTTTTCCTTCTCGGTCTTCGCCGCCTGGAGCGCCGTCTGCAATTCTTTCAGCCGCTCATTGATGTCGTTCTGCCGTTGCGCGAGCTCCTTCAGCCGGTTGAAAATCGCGAGCTGTTCGCGCTGCTCCTCTTTCTCCTGCGGCTGCGCGTCGCGTTTGTTTTCGTAGCGATCCTTCTCCTCCTTCAATTCGAGTTCCGCCAGTTCCTCCTGGCGCTGCTGGCCCTGCGCACTCTGTTCGCCACTGCTGCTCTGCTGACGCGAAACTTGAAACTCATCCGCCGCGAGTTTGAGCAGCGCATTGTAGGCGGCCTGCTCGGCAGTCAATGCATCGGGCAAAGGCACGGGCGTCTCGGCGGCGGCGGTGAGATGAGTCACCGCTGTCTTCATCGCGTTGATCGCGTCCTGCATGAGAGCCTTCGACTTTGCGCTTTCGATCTTTTCCAAATACTCGTTCGCCTTTTCCAGAGCAGCCTCCTGCGCCTCCCGCACGACCGGGATGTCCTTCAAATATTTTTCGGAAGCCGGCGGAAAACTGTGTGCATCCGCGCTGCGCTTGATGTTCCAGGTCGCGACGATGATCTGCTTCTGCGCATTCGCCTGCTCCTGCGCTTCACCGCCCCCGGCTGGCTGTCCGCCTTCGCCGCCCTCGGGTCCCTCGCGCATGATCTCTTCAAACGAGCGGACCTCCGCGAAATACATGTCGCCCGCCGTGCGGCGCACTTTTCCATCCGGCCCGACATCGTCCGCCCACAGATACCAGGTCACGAGCTGTTTCGTCGTCACGCTCAGCTCCTCGAATTTCAGCATGTGCTCCATCACGAGCTTCTCGTCCGGCTTGGAATCGTGCCCGAGCACGACATCCTTTTCCGGCTGCCCGGCGACCGTGTAGCTGAGCCCGTAGGCCGGCATTCCGAAATCATCGAACGCCGTCGCCTTGAAGGAAACTTCCTGCAACGCCGTGACCGTCTGGTCGCCTTTCGGCGCGTCGAATTTCAACTCGGGCCGCTTGTTCGGGCGCACATCGACGACGAGTTGCGCGGGCATTTTGTTCGCGCGGCCATCGGTGTCTTCGAGCTTCAGTTCGTAAGTTTCGCCTGCCTTGAGTTCGAAGTCTTTCAACGTCGCCACCACCTTCTGCGGATCGACCGTGAGCGGGATTTCCGACTTATCCTTGCCAACGAGCTTCGCGGATTTCACCGGCTTGTTGAGCTGGAAATCGACGCCGAGTTTGCTGCCCTCGACCGCACTCACGCGGCGCGTGTCGGGAATCTGCTTTTCGGAAAGATGCGTGTATTCGGGATACTTGATCGTGGCGTCGGCGCGTTCGAGGCGCGGATGCTCGAAGACGGTGACTTGGAAATCCGGCGTGGATTTTCCCGCATACTCGATGCGGTAGCTCATGTCGGTATCGACCTCGGGCAGCCCGCCGCCAAACACGGGATCGTCGAGGTTCTTCACGAGCGGCATCCGCTGCGCCGGCGCGTTCTTCGGCTGAAACACGAGCGTCGCCTCGCTCGGCAAATCGCTTCCAAATTTCGCGAGCACCACGATGCTCGATCCGCGCTCGAGCGAGACATTTCCCGGCGTGACTTCCACGCCTTCTTTCAAGACAGGACCGACCGTCGCGGCGATTTGCTCCGCGCGTTCCAGCCGCATCAGCGAAAAGCCGAGCAGGAAGAGGAGCGCAAACTGCACCGCCAGCGCGCCCGCCATCCGGCGTGCGGGAACGGCGTCGATCCACGAATGTTTGCGGCTCGCCGCCAGCGCATCCTGGACGACGCGCTTTTGGAGGAAATGCAGTTCGCCGGTCCGCGCATCGGGGCGCTGCTCGACGGCCGTGACGAGCAGCGCGTGCAGCTCCGGGTGCTTCACTTCCACGAGATTCGCGATGTCGCGGTAATCTGGCTCCCAGCGCGCGTTCCTTTTCCAAACAAACCACGCCGCGAGTCCCGCGATCAGCGCGAGCAGCGGCGCGGGAAAGTGAACTCCCGCATTGGCGAGACCGAGCGCGACCAGCGCCATGAATCCCCAGCAAATCGCGAGTCGCCACATCAGACGCGCGCGGCGGCGGCGTTCGACGATCGGGGCGAGGGCGAGTTTGAGCATCGGTGTGATCATGGCAGGAAAGTAGGGCAGGCACCCCGCCTGCCAAAAGTCCCGCGGGCGCCCCGCCCGCAGCAGGCAAGTCCGCCGGCCGGTGCGGCTTCGGGACACATAGCAGGCGGGGCGCCTGCGGAACGCATGGCAGGCGGGGCACCTGCCCTACTTGCCCGCTTGGTGTGCGTGGACGTTAAGTTAGATCGCGGCATGGCTCGGTGAAGCGTGCGAGACTCTGGCGGCAATCAGCGTCTCAATCAACAGAACAGCGAGCGCGGCAACTATTAGCCATCGCCACATTTTTTGCCGGCTTTCCAGCTCCGCGGCCTGCGCGCGCGCGGCCTCCTCGGGCGAATGCGGCACCAATGGTTTCAGCATCGAAGCCAGTGGCACGCCGAGGCTGCCGAGCCGGTCCGCGCCGATTGGCGTGAGTTTGCTTTCATCGGGCGCGAGATTCACCGCGAACCGCAGCGTCCCCGGTGTCACCCCATAAATCCCCGGCTGATCCGTGTCGGCGAACGAACTTCCCGCCGCGGTCTCGATCTCCACGCCGTCTGGTTTGCGCACTTTGAAAGGCTGCGCGCCCGGCGGCAGCGGCACCTCTTCGCCGACAAAATACTGCGCCTTCCGCGGCGGCAATTTGCTGCTCTGCTCCAGCATCGCATACAGCAGCGGCACGAATTTCGACGACAGCGCGAGCTGGCTGTCCGCCGGCCGCCAGGTGCTCGCGAGAATGATGACGCGGCCCTTTCCGAGCGGCACCTCGACGATCGCGGGATTCTTGTCGTCGAACGACGCGAGGACGCGCGCGCCAGTCAGCGCTGTGGTTTCGATGCGGCGATGTTTCCAAAAATGGATCTTCGTAAAATCGCTGAACCGCGGATCGGCAAACGCGCTGAACAGCGGATGCTGAAAGTCGATCTGCGCGAGCATCCCGTAGTCCTTCACGTTGGCTTCGGTCGCGGTGAAAGCCGGCGCTTCTAGCAGCCGCGCGAGCGTCCCGGCGCTGGCCGCGTTCGCGAGCGGGGCGAACACCGTTTTACCATCGCTGACAAACTGCCGAATGCCCGGCAGCGCCGCGTCACCGGTCATTTCGCCGAGCACGATCATCTGCGCTTCCTGAAGCTGGAACGCCGGCACCGGCGCATCGCCGCGAGTCGCGCGCACATCGACGCGCAGCGACGGCGTTTTCTGAAATGCGCGCCCGAGAAAATAGAACGCGCCGGTGGAATCCTCGTTCGCGTCATTGCCGACGTAGAGCAGCGGAGCCTGCACGGGTTGCGGTTTCAGGATGAAAAGCGCGTTGTCGAAACTCACCTCATCGCCCAACAGCGCGAGCCGCTCCGCGCCCGGCTCCGGCAGCGGAGGCCGCGCCACGCGCACCTGCCCCGCTGGCACATAGACGTCGAGCTTTTCGGCAGGCGCGCCATTTTTCGCCGACCACTCCAGCGCGAACTGCTCACCGTGCGCTTCCGCGCTGTTCATCACGCGAATGCGCGGCCCGGATTTCTCGTTGGCAGTTTCCACCTCCTCGCTGTCGGCGATCCATTGCGCCGCCGCATTTGCCAGCTTCTTCGCGACGACCGGCTCGACGCGCACCGTGATCCCGCGCTGCCATTCATAGCCCTGCAAACCATCGAAGCGGCTCCCTTCCTGCATGTCGCTGACGATCACGATCTCCAGCGCCGGGCTCTGCCCCTCGCTCGGCGAATTCAGCATCTCCGCCGCTTGCAGCAGCGCCGTCCCGAGCCCCGTGCCGCTCCATCCGGGCACCACCGTTTGCATTTTCTGCATCGCTTGGGCGACCCGCGCATCCGGCGTCGCCTTGCGCCATTGCTCGAAATTCAGAAGCGTCCGCGGCGCGCGATCGAAGGCAAGCAGGGCGATTTCATCCTCCGCCTTCGCCGCCCGCACGATCGCCTCCGCCTTCGCGCGCGCCTGCGCCGCCAGGTCCTCGCGCTGCATGCTCGCGCTCGTATCCACGAGAATCACCGTGCGTTTCCCCGCGCTTGCGCCGGGCAGCGCCAGCGCATTTTCCTTTTGTAAAAAGGGCCGTGAAAATCCCAGCGCCAGCAGCGCGATGACGAGACAGCGCAGCAGCAGCAGCCAGAGATTTTCCAGGCGACTGCGGCGCGTGACGCGCGGCGGCGTCGCTTTCAAAAACATCAGCGAACTGAACGGCGTGACCTCGCGCGTCGTCCGCCGGATCAGGTGAAAAATGACCGGCCCCGCGATGGCCAGCGCGCCGAGGAGGAAGAGCGGAGCGAGGAAGTTCATGCGGCCGCCTTTCTTCGCACGATTTTCCCGCGCGCGCGCCGGGCGTTCAGGAAATCGAACAGCGCGAGTTCGAGCGGCTGATCGGTGATGAGCCGGTGATGCGTGATGCCGAGCCGCTCGCAAATCGCGTGGACCGCCGCGAGATGCGCGTCGCGCTGCCGCGTGTATTCCGCCCGCGCGACGGCGGGTTCGAGGAAAAGATCACGGCCTGTTTCCAGATCGAGAAAGCGCGCGGGCGCGGCGAAATCGAACGTGATCTCCGCCGGATCAGCGAGATGAAAAAGCAGCACCTCGTGCCCGCTGGCCGTGAGCATCGCGAGACTCGTTTCGAGCGTTTCCACCGGCGCGAGCAGATCGGAAATCAGCACCACAAGCCCGCGCTTGCGCACGAGTTCCGCGATTCGTTTCAACGGTGCCGCGAGATCGGTCGCCGCGCCACCTGGCGCCTTTTCCAGCGCGAGCATGAGCTGCCGCAAATGCCCCGGACGATTCCGCGCCGGCAGATATTCGCGCACCGCTTCATCGAAAGTCAGCAGCCCGACCGCATCGCCCTGCTGCGAGAGAAAATAGGCGAGCGTCGCCGCGAAAGTATTCGCGTAAGCGGCCTTCGTGAAACCGCGCGAACCGAACGTCATCGACTTGCTGTTATCGACCAGCAGATGGCAGCGCAGATTCGTCTCGTCCTCGAATTTTTTGATGTAATACCGATCCGTCCGCCCCACGAGTTTCCAGTCCAGATACCGCGGATCATCCCCCGGCGCATAAGGCCGGTATTCCGTGAATTCCACGCTGAACCCATGATAAGGCGACCGATGCAACCCATGCCAAAACCCTTCGACCACCGAGCGCGCCCGCAATTCCAAATTGCGGATGGCCATGAGTGCGGCGGGATCGAGGTAATTGCTCATTTCCGGTTTAACCACGCGGGCTCAGGATGCACGTTCCGCCCGTTCACCCATCGTCGGGAAATGAACTCGACTTCGACCGGCCCCATTGCTTCGTGAATGAGGTCGTTCGTTACCGTCGAGTCCTTTGAAAACAAACGCGCAAGTCGCTTGTCGCGGGCGTTCAAGTGCCCGCCATAATGCGCCTTCAACCAGATGCGTGCAGCCACACGGGCCTTATGCCGGCTTGGATCAAGTTTCTCGCACTTCGCCATGGTGGTTTCAATAGCAACACCTTCACCGTTCGCGAGCGCGGAGTGTGTCATGCGATTGAGCTTACTTCACAGTCTCCAGCACCCGCTCGATCACCTTCCCCACATTCACCCCCTCCGCCTCCGCGCGGTAATTCACCAGCACGCGATGGCGCAGCACCGGTGCGGCCAGCGCGACGATGTCCTCCTTCGTCACATGCGCCCGGCCTTGCAAAAGCGCGCGCGCCTTTGCCCCGAGCACGAGGAATTGCGCCGCGCGCGTCCCCGCTCCCCAGCTTACCCAGCCGTTCACAAATTCCGGCGTCCCGGTTTGCCGCGGGCGCGTGCTCGCGGCGATGCGGACGGCGAAGCGCACGAGGTCTTCTGCTACGGGCACTTTCTTGACGAGTTCGTGGAAACGCAGCACGTCTTCGCCGGTAAAAAGCGCCTCGATCTTCTCGCCGCCGACGGTGGTGGTGCGCTGCACGACGGCGACCTCGTCGGCCTCCGGCAGATAGTCGATCACCACATTGAACATAAACCGGTCGAGCTGCGCCTCCGGCAGCGGATACGTCCCTTCCATCTCGATCGGATTCTGCGTCGCCAGCACGAAGAACGGCTCCGGCAGCGCATACCGCCGCCCGCTCGCCGTTACCTGATGTTCCTGCATCGCTTCCAGCAGCGCGGCCTGCGTCTTCGGCGGCGTGCGATTGATTTCATCGGCGAGCAGCATGTTTCCAAAAACCGGCCCCGGCACAAAAACCAGCGCGCGACCCTCTGCGCCTTTGTCCTGCAAGATCTCGACGCCGGTGATGTCCGTCGGCATGAGGTCCGGCGTGAATTGAATGCGGCGGAATTCCAGATGGAAAATTTGCGCGATTGATTTCACGAGCAGCGTCTTCGCCAGACCCGGCGCGCCGGTGATGAGGCAATGCCCGCCCGCAAACAGCGCGATGAGGATTTGCTCGATCACATCGTGCTGGCCGACGATGACCTTGCCGAGTTCACGCGCGATGCGCGGCTTGACGAGATGGAGTTCGGCGAAGGTCTTTGCGTCGGCGTCGGGAAGGGCGGGTGGCTGTGGAGTCATGTGCGAAGTGGGCAGAAGGAATGCGAAATCCCGCGGGAAAGCGAGCACGACTGCAATCCGGCGAATGTCGAGGCCCCGCGTTTTTTCCCCTTACGCGCAGGCATTCCGGCAGCAGCCATCCTCCCGCACGCCGATGCAGGCTGGGATGGCGAGCAATGCTCCGACCAGCGGGGCGACGAGATAGAGCCAGAGGGTGTGGATGTTTCCGCTGACGACCGCGGGGGCGAGGGAGCGGGCGGGATTCATGGAGGCGCCGCAGATGGGTCCGGCGAACATGGCTTCGATGGCGATGACGGCGCCGATGGCGATGCCGGCGGTGATGCCTTTTTCCTTTGCGCCGGTGGAGACGCTGAGGACGACGAGCATGAGGAGGAAGGTGAGGACTATTTCCAGGATGAATGACTGGTGCCATGCGCCGGCGGGGAGTGTGGCGCCGAGGGTGGCATGGGTGGGGAATAGGAAACGGAGCAGACCGCTGGCGGCGAAGGCACCGGCGATTTGCGCGGCGATGTAGGGAAGGACGCGGCTGGCATCGAAGCGACCGGCGGCGCAGAAGGCGATGGTGACGGCGGGATTTAAGTGCGCGCCGGAGACGTCGCCGAGGGTATAGATCATGGCGAGGACGATGAGCCCGAAGGTGATGGCGATGCCTGCATGGCCGATGGCGCCGCCGCTGATGTCGTTGACGACGATGGCTCCAGTGCCGGCAAAGACGAGGGCGGCGGTGCCGAGGAATTCCGCGAAGAGGGGTTTCATCGGGATTTAATGGCTGGGCTGGCAGGCACCGATTTTTTCGATGCACCAAGTGGAGATGGTGGCGGCGATGGCCTCGCGGACGGTGCGGGTGGCGGCGAGCTTTTCCGTGTGGGTACCGGGGAAGGCGGATGGGTCAGGGAAGCCCCAGTGGAGACGCTGGGTGCCGCCGGGGAAGATCGGGCAGCGTTCGGCGCTGGTTTCGTCGCAGACGGTGATGACGTAGTCGAAGTGCTGTCCGCTTGCGATCATTTGGGCGACGGATTTGGTCGCGTTGCCGGAGATGTCGATGCCTTCCTCGGCCATGGCTTCGATGACGATGGGATTGAGCTTGCCGGGCTCGATGCCTGCGCTCTGGGCGTGGAATTCGGAGCCGCAGAGGCGGTTGAGGAATGCTTCGGCCATTTGGGAGCGGGCGCTGTTGTGGATGCAGACGAAGAGGACTTCGGTTTTCATGGATGGGCGAGAGGGTGCGCTTTGGCGCGGGCGCGGGCAAGTGCGGGGCGGGAGTGTTGCGCAATCTTTACAGACGTGCCGTGAGAAAATCCGGCGCGCGGATTCACAGTGGCGCGAAGATGTGATTCATTGGCGGCTCTTTTATGAAAATCCATCAGCGCAATCTTCCACGGGTCGTCATCATCGGTGGAGGTTTCGGGGGGCTGGAGGCGGCGAAGGCGATGCGCAAGATGCCGGTGCGGGTGACGCTGCTCGACCGGCAGAATCATCACCTTTTCCAGCCGCTGCTTTACCAGGTGGCGACGGCGGCGCTGTCGCCGGCGGATATCGCGGAGCCGCTGCGGCACATTGTGCGGAAGCAGGAAAATTGCGAAGTGATCCTCGCGGATGTGGCGCGGATCGATGTGGCGGGGCAGGCGGTGGTGACGAATGATGGGCCGGTCGCTTTTGACTATCTGGTGATCGCGGCGGGGGCGCGGCATTCGTATTTCGGGCGGGCGGAATGGGAAAAATTCGCGCCGGGTTTGAAGAGTCTGGACGATGCGCTTGAGATTCGGCGGCGGATGCTACTGGCTTTCGAGATCGCGGAGAAGACGACGGATGACGCGGAGCGGGAGGCGGCGATGACATTCGTGGTGATCGGGGCGGGGCCGACGGGAGTGGAAATGGCGGGGGCGATTTCGGAGATTGCGCGGGTGACGCTGGTGCGGGATTTTCGCCACATCGACTCGAAGCAGGCAAAGGTGATCCTGCTCGACGGGGCGGCGCGGGTGCTGCAGGCGTACGTGGCGGAGCTGTCGGAGAGTGCGCAGCGGCAGTTGTGCGATCTCGGGGTGAATGTGCGACTGAATGCGCAGGTGGAGGATTTAACCGGCGCGGGAGTGACGCTGAAGGACGGGACCGTGATCGCGACGAAGACGGTGATCTGGGCAGCGGGCAATGCGGCGTCGCCACTCGGCGCGAGTCTCGGTGTGCCGCTGGACAAGCAGGGGCGCGTGATCGTGAACGCGGATCTGACGATCCCGGGACACGCGAATATTTTTGTGATCGGAGATATGGCGCACTTCGCGCCGGGCGGGGGCGCGCCGCTGCCGGGGCTGTCGCCGGTGGCGATGCAGCAGGGGAGGCATGTGGCGAAAAATATCCGCACGCATCTGGCGGGTGGCTGGCTGGCGGCGTTCGACTATTGGGACAAGGGGACGATGGCGACGATCGGGCGGCATCGGGCGGTGTGCGATGCGGGGTTTATGCGGTTCGGGGGATTTTTGGCGTGGTGCGCCTGGCTTTTCATCCACCTGATTTTCCTGGTGAGTTTCCGCAACAAGGTGACGGTCCTGATGAGCTGGGCTTACGCGTATCTTACGTACGGTCGCGGGGCGCGGCTGATCACGGGCCGCGAATCGGAGGAGCCGCCAGCGATTGTTCCCGTCCAGATGTCGGTGGTTGAAACGCCGGTGATCGCGGCACCGATCGAGGTGCCCGTGATCAAGGCTACCGTCAAACAACGTGCGGCATCACCACCCGCGATGAAGCAACCTGCGAAGAAGTCGATCGCGCCGAAAAAGCCCGCTGCGAAGAAATTGACTCCGAAGAAGATTGCCCGGAGGAAATAGCCAGGCGGCGTTCAGCGGCGTCCGCCGAAGAGTGAGCCGAGGACGCCGCGGATGATTTGCCGCCCGAGTCCGCTGCCGATGGAACGGACGGCGCTCCCGGCCATTTTTTCGACGAGGCCGGGGTGTTTCCCACCGCGGGGACCGGTCGAGCCGAGCACCATTTCGGAGATCATGCCAGCGACGCCGGAGGAGGATTTTCCGCCGGCTGGGGAATTCGGTGCGGCGACGCCGCCGGTGGGCACCCCTTGCTGCGCGCGGGCGGCGAGGATTTCGGACGCGCTTTCGCGATCAATCATCTTTTCGTACGTGCCGTAAATTAGCGAGGTCTGGATGGTCTGCTGGCGCTCGGCGGGAGTGATGGGCGCGAGCTGGCTGTGCGGCGGGAGGATGAAGGCGCGCTCGACGATGTTGGGCGTGCCATTTTCATCGAGCAGGGAGACGAGGGCCTCGCCGACGGCGAGCTGGGTGATGACTGCGGAGACGTCGAGCTTGGGATTTTGGCGGAATGTTTCGGCGGCCGATTTGACGGCTTTTTGATCGCGCGGGGTGAAGGCGCGGAGGGCGTGCTGCACGCGGTTGCCGAGCTGGCCGAGGATTTTGTCGGGGATGTCGAGCGGGTTTTGGCTGATGAAATAAATGCCGACGCCTTTGCTGCGGATGAGGCGGACGACTTGTTCGACTTTCTCCTGCAAGGCTTGCGGGATGTCGTCGAAGAGGAGGTGCGCTTCGTCGAAGAAGAAAACGAGTTTGGGTTTCTCGACATCGCCGACTTCGGGGAGGCGCTCGAAGAGTTCGCTGAGTAGCCAGAGGAGCAGCGCGGCGTAGGCGCGGGGATTCGCCATGAGCTGGTCGGCGGCGAGGATATTGATCATGCCGCGCCCGGCAGCGTCGGTCTGGATGAAGTCGTCGAGATTCATCGCCGGCTCGCCGAAGAACTTGTCGCCGCCTTGCTGTTCGAGAGTGAGGAGATTGCGCTGGATGGCGCCGACGCTGGCGGAGGAGACGTTGCCGTACTGGGTGGTGAATTGCGCGGAGTTGTCGCCGACGAACTGCAAGATCGCGCGCAGATCTTTGAGATCGAGGAGGAGGAGACCGTTGTCGTCGGCGATTTTGAAGACGAGGTGCAGCACGCCTTCCTGAGTGTCGTTGAGATTCAACAAACGAGCGAGCAGCAGCGGGCCCATTTCGCTGATGGTGGCGCGAACGGGATGTCCGGTTGCGCCAAAGACATCCCAGAATGTGACCGGGAAACCTTCATATTTGAAATCAGAGATTCCCAAAGCCTTCACCCGTTCCTCCACTTTCGGATGCCCTCCGCCCGGTTTGCCGATGCCGCTGAGGTCGCCCTTTACATCCGACATGAAAACGGGAACGCCGAGCGCGCTAAACCGCTCCGCGAGCACGCGCAAAGTGATGGTTTTCCCGGTGCCTGTCGCACCCGCGATGAGGCCGTGGCGGTTGGCCATTTTGGGGATGAATGAAACGATGTCGGTAGCTTGGGCGAGTGAAAATGGGGCAGCCATATTTACTGCTAGAATGACGGGAAGCGTGAAAACGCGCCAGCAGTTTATGCCAATTTCAGCGGATGCCGAATCCGAAGCGATGTCGCGCAAAAGCAAACAAGCGCGGGATCGAAACCCCGCGCTTGTTTGAACCAACCATGAAAGAGGATTTACGGGCTGACCGGAGCCGGAGCCAGCTTGCGGCGGGTGAGGTTTGGCGGGAAGCCAAGGCCACCGGGAAGGTAAGGCGAGCGCTGGCTCAGGAATTCCCCGACGGGCGGGATGCTCTTGCCATCTTTGTAGTCTTTGAAGTCACCCGAGCCTTTGCTCGAATCGGCGGTATCGCGGCTGCCGCCATTGTCCGAGTTTTGCAGTTCCGCGACCGCTTCGGGTGTGAGCGAAAGTTCGTAGTCGTTCAGGGAGACTTCGTTGAAAGCGTTGACTTCGCGCAAGTCGAGATTTTGTCCCGCGGAGTCCGGCGTCCAGCGCACGAGCACTGCGCTGCCAGCGACGCTGGCGAAGGCGACCGCGTCGCGCGATTTGCTGCCATCGAGGACCAGCGTGGCCGTCGGCGCGAGGCCAGTGAGCGAAGCGGATGTCGTAGCCAGTGAGCCAACGGCGTTGGCAACTTTCGCGATGTCAGAATCGGTGGTCGTGCCCGTGCTGGTCGTTTGCACGGGTGCGGACGGGACGACGAAGAATTCGATTTTACCCTTTGCTGGAGCACCACCCGTCTGGACGGCAAATCGTGACACTTGATGGCCAGTTGCCAGTTTAAGCACCATCCCCGCAGTATCGGTCGTTGGCGCGAGGGTTACGCCGCTCTCGGGATTCTCGTCGATGGCGCGCTGCCACGAGAGGTAGCTGCCCTGCGAAGCCGCGTAGGAAACCGTGCTGTGCGCATACAAGGAGGTGATGTTGAACGTCGTTGCGTTGTTCACATAGGGGCCAAAGATGGCGCGCGGATCGATCGTCGTCTCGCGCTTGCGCAATTGATAATTCACCGACGGGCGATCCCCGTAAACATACAGGCTGAAAAGCGGTCCTGGATCGGCGATGTCGGTTTCAATCAGCAGGTATTTTGCGAACCGGCTAAAGGGTTGCCCCATTTTCTTTTCGTTGATCGCTTCCACGGGGATTCCCTTGGCGACGGCGGTCCATGATTTGGCACCCGGCGCGGCAGGTTCATCGCCCACATAAACGGTCACCGTCCCGGCGGCAGGCCGGGTGGAAAGGGCGATGTTCGTGACGAGGCTCGGTTCCGACAGAGTGAGGAGATAGTGCTGCTGTCCGGCCATCACCGGCCAGCCGGTCGTGACGTCATCGTCCAGCCATGCCGCCGCAGCCTCGGTCGGTTGGAATTTCTGCCTGGCGGGGTTGAAAAGGAACAAGTTCGATCCGACGTGCTGCCGTGCGAGATTTTTCGGGAACACTTGCAGTTGCTTGTTCGATGAATCCGCTTCTCCAATGGCGAAGGCTGTGGCTGAAGAGAGCAGGATGATCGACGTGAGAGGCTTGATGTTCATACTTGAGATATGTCTTATATCGAATTCTTTGGTTTAACGGAATAGAAATCTTGCGTGGTCCAGCGTTATTATGGAAATTGCGAATAATGTAGATTGTTCGGTTTATTGCGCAACAATTATTTTCATCCTTTTTCACTCACCCCAATCCCTGTCCTGATTGTTGTTTCCCCAATGCACTATTTTGAGTTGGCATTGTCCCTGTAACTTGAATATGTCTCTACGGAGTGGCGCATCCTTTGCTATCGCATTCATGTTGTAGTCCAGCGATGCCCTTCTGAAAACAACCATTCGCATCGAAGAGACCAAGAAAGCTCATGCAAACCGCCCAAAATCCCACTGATCTGCCACGAAGCGTCGCTTCCACTGTTTTTCCGCTATTGAAGTCCGGTGACAAGCTGGCGGGGTGCTATGTCCTCAAAAGCGAGAAATATTCGAGCGAGACGACCTCGATTTGGCACGCGCACGACGAAGTCCTCGACAAGGATGTCGCTTTGCATTTCGTCCCGCAGTCGATTCGCCGCGATGACAAAGCCATGGATGCGATGCGCCAACTCACCAAGCGCAACCGGCAATTGATCCACCCGAACATTTTGCGCATCTACGATTTCATCGAGGACGACGGCTGGGCGGCGATTTCCACGGACCCTGTGGAGGGCGATTGCGTGGCGGATTTGCGGCGCGCACGGGCAGGCGGCCATTTCGAGGTGGCTGAGATCAAGCCCTGGCTCGCGCAGGTTTGCCAGACGCTGGATGACGCGCACAAGATTCAGCTCGTTCACGGCGATCTCTCGCCGGAGCATTTGTTCGTGGACAAGCGCGGACGTGTGACCGTGTCCGATTTTGGGATTGGACGATGCGTCCGCGATGCTGCGTGGCGTGCGAAAGGCGCGGACGGAGGGGTGCCGCCCGTCGAGAATCTCAGTCCGCAAATGCTGGACGGCCAGGCGCCGACGGCGGCGGATGATTTGTATTCGACAGGCGTGCTGTTGCACGAATTGCTCGTCGGTCAGCCGCCCTTCACGGACCCGGACGTACCATCCAAGATTCGCGGTGCTGCCGCGCCCAAGGTGCTTCAACGCCGCGCGGAACTTCAAAAAGCGGGTGGTCCAGTGCCGCCAGTTTGGGAAAAAGCGATCGCTGCCTGTCTGGAGAAGGTTGCCGAGCAGCGCCCGAAGAATTTGGCGGATTTGAGCGTCCGCCTGACACTTCCGAAATCGAATTCAAAAGCCGAGGAATCGGAGCCGTCCGACAAGGTGATCGAGGCAGTGGCTGAGACGCCGAAAGCTGGCGATGAGCCAGTGATCCCAGTCGTGAAGAAAGCGTGGGTCGGCTCAACGACTTCCGCCCCGGTTTTCGGCGGAGCCGTGGTCGCAAAAGGGCGGCGCGCGGATGCCAAAATCGCTGACAAGGAAGTGGATATGAGCGACTCCGTGGAATCGCTCGATGATCGATTGAGCGTGAGAAACTCGCTGGCGGAAGCCTCGCGAAGCGGCCAAAGTCGCAGATCTGGATTCCCGGTCACAGGGGTCGCGGCCGCCGCTCTTTTGGGAGGACTTTGTGTTTATGCTGCAGTCTCCGGTGTTTTTCAGAAGGACGCGCAGGCTGATCCCGATCCATTGATACACGCGGTCGCAGCCAGCGAACCAGAATATGCGTCGGTGGCTAATTCTACCGTGGAATCGACCGGCGAGACGAAATCAAGCGCAGAAGCGCTGCCCGAGACAAAACCGGCAGTCGAGCCCGTTCCGGTGCCGGTGCAGGCCGAACCCATCGCCGCGACCGTTGTCAGCGCGCCACCCGCCCTCGCTACCCCGGATCCGATTCCCGCGGTGACGCCAACGATTCCGCCGAAGCCTGAGAGCCAAACCGCGCTGACGCTGGTAGCGAATACCAAGCCGCCAAAGAAGCCGGCACCCGCTGTCGCGACTCCGATTCCCGCCACCGCCGGTTCATCCGTTGCCGCAAAAGCCGCTGCGCTGGAAGAAACGCGAAGGTCCGTCGATGAGTGGGAAAAGGCCCATTCAACAATGTTGAAAAAGAAGGAGCAGGCAGAAGCCGCCATCGCCGCGGCGAAAAGTGCATTGAATGAAAAGATCAAGGTCGTCGGCCCGATGCTGAAAGCCTCCGAGGAAGTCGCGGCTATCAAGCAGCAGCGCGAAGAGGCAATGCGGGCAGCGGACCTCGCTGCGGTGGAAGCGAAAAAAGCTGCCGACGAAAAAGCGCGGCTGGCGGAGGAAGCGAGGAAAGCGGTGATCAACGTCGAGAAGGACAATCGGGATAAGCTCGTCGGGCAGAAACAGGCTGAGGCGGAACTCGATGAGATCAAAAAAGTGATCGCCGACAATGAGCGGCTCGCAGCGGAGAGTGTGAAGCTCGCCGAAGGTGCGATGGCCAAGAAAACCGAGCAAGCCGCGCTCGTGAAACAGAAGGAACAGGAAGTGGCCATGGCAATGGCCGCAGCCGAAATCGAGATTCAAAAGAAGCGCGAACTGGAGGAAAAAAGAGGCCGGATCATGAAGGAAATGGATGAGGCCAAGCGCCTCTTTGAAGATCGGATGAAAGCGCTCGAATCTTCCCTGAAAGAGCCCGATGCCGGGACCATCCCGCCCAAGCCTGCGATCGAGAAGGCACCCGCAGCCCCTACGACGCTCCCACCTGCGGCTGTGAATCCGCCCGCACCAGCCCCGACAGTCGAAGTTGCCAAACCTGTGACAGCTTCCGCCGGGCCGACACTGCTCGCTGCCGATTCCACTTTGCTGGCGAAGATGGAGAAGCCGCCAGTAGTCCCCGCCGTGGAGCCGAAAGAGCCCGCGGCTTCCGTTGGGAATACTTCCGTTAACAGCCTTGGCATTCGTTTTGTTCCAGTGGGTGACGTGCAATTCGCGGTCTGGCCTACCCGGTTGAAAGACTTTGAAGCGTTTGCCACGGCAACGGGCTTGAAATCCAGTCTCTGGCGCGACCCCGGTTTCAAGCAAGGGCCCGATCATCCCGTGGTGAACGTAACTTGGATGGAGGCGATGGCGTTCTGCAAATGGCTGACTTTCAAGGAACAGCGGGAAGGCACTCTGCCCGCGGGAAAAGCATACCGTCTTCCGACCGATCTCGAATGGAGCCGGGCGGTGGGTTTGCCGGATGAAACCGGAAAGACCGCAGAAGCTCGCGACATGGGTATTCCGGACGTGTATCCGTGGGGAACCACATGGCCACCGCCGCAGGGCGCGGGCAACTACACGGGCGAAGAAACTGGCTCGGATGTCGCAATCAAGAACTACTCGGATGGGTTTCCGTGGACTTCTCCAGTCGGCAGCTTTCCTCCGAACAAGTCCGGGATCGCCGACATGGGCGGCAATGTCTGGCAATGGGTGATGGATCCTTGGAACACGGATTCCAATTCGAAAGTGCTCCGCGGAGCTTCTTGGTACAATGGCGCGCTCAAGCTCAGCTTGCTGTCTTCGTGCAGGGTTCACGCTGCGCAGGATAGCAGCACCGACAACTACGGTTTTCGTTGCGTAATCGCCGTGGATTCCTCAAAAGCCGCGAAGCGCTAACGATTCGCGTTCCTGACCGCTTCTCGGATATTCTGCCGACGCAAAATAACATTGCATCTTTCGCCAAATCGCCCGCAAATACGCGAGCCAATTATCTTCTTTCGTAATCTATGAACCAAACACCGAAATTGTCCGCTTCACTCTTTGCTCTTGCCTCGTTGCTTACGGGAGCGACTGCGAGCGCACAGGACTTTTTTCGCGACTTCGGGACCTCGCGTTCTTCCGGCGGGATCGGTCCGGTCGTTGCATCGGAATATACCTACACGGACACAACGCCAGTCGGCCTTCGGCCACTGGCAAGTCCTGATCTCGCTGAGGAGTCCGACAAATATAATTTTGCGCTCGGACCGATGCGCTTCACCATCGCTGCCGGTGTGGGCTTGGAGTTCAACGACAACATCTTCCTGTCCGATCGCAATCGGGAATCTGACTTCATCCTGCGGCCCTCGATCTCGATCGACTCGTCGTGGAAATTGAGCGAGCGGAACACGCTGCGACTGGGTGTCGAGCTGAGCTATGCCAAGTATTTTGACCACAGCGAACTCGATACCGATGGCGTCCTCGTCTCACCCACCTCGGAGCTCGCCTTCACATTCGAGATTGGTGCGGTAAAGGTCACCCTGCGGGGCCGCGGCTCCTATCAGGAGGACACATACGATGTTCCGGTTTTGAGCGACGTCGTCCAGTATCGTCGGGCTGAGACTCAAATCGGCATTCAGGCCGATTGGGCGATCAATCAGAACGCGACGCTCGTAGGCGGATACGACCATTTCAATCTGTGGACGTTCGACGAGGAATTCTCTGCCGACGAGCGTTCGGTGGACACCTTCTTCCTGAAGCCATCCTATCAATTCACTCCGACAGTCAAAGCAGGCATTGTCGCGGCCTTTAGCGCCATCACTTTCAATGAGGATCTGCGCCAGGACGGAACCAATGTCCTAGTCGGGCCCTTCATCGAGTGGAAGCTGTCGGAAGTGATGACACTCTATGTGGAGGGTGGCTTTCAGGATTTGAGTTTCGATGGCAGTTCGTCGTTCGATGAGGATTTCCTGCGCGGCCTTACCGATGAGGAAAGAACGCTGTTCGAGGATGACGAGGACTCATCCACTTGGTATGTGAAGTTCGAGTTAAACCATCAGGCGAACGACTATTTTTCGCATAAACTCGCGGGCTCCAAGACTTCCGAAATCGGCATTGGCTCCGACTTCTACGACCTCTATCACATCGAATACACCGCAAACTGGAAGAACTTCTTCGCCAAGACGGAATTTAGCCCCACCCTATTTTTCGAGCACTACGAAACTTCCGGGTTCGGCGGCGAGGAGGCCAATCGTTTCGGCGCAGCGCTTGGAGTGCGCTATAATTTGACGAATTCCATCACACTCGGGCTCGATTATCGCTTTATCTGGAAGGACTCCGATCAGGAAGATGCAGACTACTACCAGAATCTCGCCTTCCTCAGCATCTACTACAAATTCTAACCCGACCTACCCAGCCTATGCGTGACCGCCTGATTCATTGGATAAATCTCGCAGTCGCAGTGCTGGCATTGCCGGTTGGAAGTTTAGCGCAGGAGAACGTCCGGCGCGCCGAGCCTGTAAACCCAGGTTTGTTGTATGAAAACTCTCCCGGAGGTTCGACCGCGACGCTGATGCAGCGCACGGTGCTGGTTGACCCGAACAAGCGGCTGGGTGTCGGAGATCAGGTTGCGATTGAGATTGTTGAGGATCGTGAAGGTCCCACTTCGCGACTCATCACCGCGACCGGTGATCTGGAAGTCCCGCCGCTCGACCGCGTGCATGTCGCCGGAAAAACCACCACTGAAGCCGCCGCCGAGATCAAGCGATTGTTGGAGGCAGACTACTACTACCGCGCAACCGTGAAGCTATCCATTGACCGCGTGAACGTCTCTGCCGCGCTCGGCAAAATCCAGATCTCCGGTGAAGTGGGTATTCCCGGTGTCCTTGAGTTTAATCTCGCGGATCCGCTGACATTGAATGAAGCCATTCTCAAGGCAGGAAACTTCAAGGATTTCGCTGATCCGAAGAAAGTCCGGGTGGCAAGAGTGAAGGGCGGCGCGAAAAAGGAGTTCACTGTCGATGTAAAAGCCGTCCAGCGCGATGGAGCAGCGGACAAGGACATCACGCTGGAAGACGGAGACCGGGTGTACATTCCAAAGGTGTTCATTCGCTGGAACTAAATCGGGACTACTTTTACGATGGACTCGCCCAATCCCACTCCACCATCACGCTCGCTGAATTCCGTGTTCGGCTTGAAGTTCTACAAGTATCGGAATCTTCTCCGCAAACAGTGGTGGATTCTGGCGCTGACGGTGGGTCTTGGGCTGGCGTGGAAAGGTTGGTATCTGTTCACCCAGCCTGACTACTTCGAATCGACAAGCGAGATCAGCGTGCCCGAAGAAGTGAAAGGCATGGAGGAAAAGCGATTATTCCGGATGGAATTCTACGAGGAATACGTTGGCAATACGATGCGCACCTTGCAAAGCCCGGAGGTCGCGGAGGCTGCCAGGAAGCGCGTTGATTTGGAAATGCCAGATGTCCTTTCGGAGGTTCTGATCACGCCAGTCAATGTTCCGCGAACCATGATCTTCTCCGTCACCGGGCGCGGGACGAATCGCGAGTACACCCGTCGTTTCGTGGATGCGATGGTCGGGGAATTCATCGCGTATCGCAAATCACTTCGAAAGGGTGCCGTTCACGAAACCAGCGGAGACCTGCAAGGGGAGCTCGAGTCGCTTCGCAAGGATTTGA
Source organism: Chthoniobacteraceae bacterium (assembly GCA_031409335.1). GTDB lineage: Bacteria > Verrucomicrobiota > Verrucomicrobiia > Chthoniobacterales > Chthoniobacteraceae > JANLQB01. The sequence goes on from JANNWY010000095.1 coordinate 54,565, forward strand.
CCGCGCGGAAGGCAGAGTTTCAGACATTCATCGAAAAGAATGGCATGGCTGCGTGGAAGGAGCAGGCCACTGGTGCCAACGCTTTCCTCTCCGGTCTGAAAGCGAAGCAGTCACAACTCGAGCATGACCTGCTTCGCCTTCAAAACCTGAAGCCAGACCAGCTTCTTCTCTCCACCCAGCCATTGAGCCTTTCCGAGGGTCAGCAGCTTGGAAAGTCTTCAGGCCCTGAGAGTGGTACCAAGCCTGACGGCGGTTTTGGTGGAAACGAACTTTACTCGCAGTTTTTGCAAATCTCCCGACTCGTGGTGCAAAAGCAGGCCGATCTGGAGGAGCGGAGCACGATTTGGAAGCCGAAGCATCCGAAACTGAAATCGTTGGAGCGGGAAGTCGAAGGACTGCAACGGCAGATTGGCGTGATCAAGAAACAGACTGCGGAAGCCATGGCGTCTCAGGTTGAAGCGATTAAGAGCGACCTGAAAAGTCTCGAAGCAAGCATCGCCGCCTCGACGGAGAAGTTGAATGAGGCAAGCAAGAAGGACAACGAATACAATCGTCTCGAAACGGAGATCAATCGGCTGCAAAAGCAGGAGGAGCAATTGGTCGCGGACCTGCGGAAAGTCGATGCGAAAACCGGATTGGATTCTGGCCTGCCCACGGTCAAACGCGCCGCGACTTCGCCGATGCCTGTCCCTCGCGGCACGCTCAAGCATTTGTTACTCGGTCTGCTCGCAGGTGTTGCCTCGGGTGGCTTGGTTCTCTTTTTGATGGGTCGTTCGGATGATCGCCTGTCGTCTTCGACGGAAATTATCGAGCATTTTTCCGAGCCGATTTTGGGACAAATCCCGGATGTCTCCGACAGCCGTGATGGCCAAGGACTTCCGCTGCTTGATCCAGAGGACGAGCGCTACACTTACGCGGAAGCCTTCCGAAGCCTGCGTTCGTCGCTGATCTTCATGCCAAATCAGTCCGAACTGAAGACGCTGATCGTGACCAGCGCCATCCCGAATGAGGGAAAGTCAACCGTCGCAAGCAACCTAGCGGTGACCATGGCTGCATCCGGCGCGCGCGTGTTGCTGGTGGATGCGGATCTTCGCCGGGGCGATATCGCCGAGTTGTTTCATCTGCAATCGGCAAAGGGACTCACCAATATCCTCCGCGGCGAGGCGCGTTGGAAGGATGCGGTTCACTCCACAAAGTATCCCTCCCTTTCGATCATCACTCGTGGACCCGTCACCAATCAGTCTGGAGAGCTTCTCCTTCGGCCTGCGATGCTATCCCTTCTGGATGAGTTTAAGGAAGCCTACGATCTCACGATCTTTAACACGGCTCCCATTCTCGCCACCGACGACACACCGACGCTCGCGCCAAATTTCGACGGCTCATTGATGGTCGTGCGCGCTGGATTTACCTCGGCGCATCTGACCAAAAATGCGCTCAATGCCCTCTATCAGCGCCAGGTGAATGTCCTGGGCCTGATCTTGAATGCAATCGATGCCGAGATGCCGGACTACCACTACTATCGGTATCCAAAGTATTACGCGGCGTAGCTTGGTTCGGCACCCGTGTCAGGGATTCCCGGCGAGATGACGGGACTGTCTCTTTGGTAAAATGCGACGCGGTGTTTTTCCGGCACCGGATTTTTCCAAGAATGGCGGATGCTCGTTTCGTCCGGCACGGTGCCAATCCGCGCGCAGAGCTGCTTCCACCTGCGAGTTCGGCAGTCCACGCTCGGCAGTCAGAAATATGAAGAGATTCTCCGCCAAAGTCGCCAGCGCGATCGAGTGATGACGACCGATCCTGATGGAAATCCAATCGCTGAAATTTAGAAACGATTCAAACGGCGAACTCCCGCCCGTCCACAGCATCGGCGCGCTCTCGACGAAGTTGCCGCTATTCCCGACGAGATCCCAAAACCGCGCAAACCGGCGCATCCGCTGCATCGCCACAAAATCCAGCAGCTTGTTTTGGAGGATTTCGTAAGGCGGATTTGGGCTGTAGATCATCTCCCACTCCGCGTCGTGCCGCGCGATCGGCGTGCCGCGCAGCTTTTTCAAAATGCCGACCTGGATCTCCTGTGGCCGCAGCGCGAGGAGTCGATCGAATCCGCGTCCGAAGCTCGCCGTGTCTTCCCCAGGCAGCCCGACGATCAAGTCGGCGTGGATGTGGACGCCGGTGTGTTCGCGGAGGAAACGCAAATTGTCTTCAAGCCGATCGAGGTTTTGCCGGCGGCTGATGTTCCGCGAAGTCGCCTCATCGAAGGTCTGAATGCCGACCTCGAACTGCAACGCGCCTGGCGGAAACTTTGCGATCACTTCGCGAAGTGGTTCGGGCAGACGATCCGGCACCATTTCAAAGTGCATGAACAATCCATCGCGCCAGCGTGCGAGGAAAAACTCCAGGATCGCCCGGCTGGTTGCGAGATTCAGATTGAAGGTGCGATCCACAAACTTGAACTGCGTCGCTCCGCGCGCAAGCAGGTCATCGAGCGCCGCGAGAAAAGGCGGCAGCGCGAACGCCCGCACTGGAATATCGAGCGACGAAAGACAGAACTCGCAAGTGAACGGGCAGCCGCGCGATGCTTCCACGTAGAGCACCCGATGCGCGATGTCGTGATCGGAGTAAAGCTCGTATGGCATTCGCAATTGCTCCGGCAGTGGCAGTGGTGCAGCGATCATTTTTGGCAGATCGCGTTTCCCATCAAGGAGCGCGCCGCAGACTTCGGCGAATGCCAAATCGGCTTCACCCGTGATGACATGATCCGCGAGTCGCACGATCTCCTGCTGGTCGGATTCGTAGCTCACCTCCGGCCCGCCCAAAACGATCTTCAAGTCTGGCCGCAGCCGCTTGAGCAGCGCCACGACTTCCGTCGTCGGAGCCACGTTCCAGATGTAAACGCCGAGGCCGAGAATGCGCGGCGCATGAGCCATAATCGCATCGACGATCTCCAGCGGTCGCTGGTTGATATCGAATTCCGCGATGGCTGCTTCATTCCGCAACGCACCCAAATTCGCCATCAGATAGCGAAGGCCAAACGCCGCATGAATGTAGCGGGCGTTGAGCGTGGCGAGCAGGATTTGAGACATTGCAGATGCTAAGTCCCAAGCGCCCGCGCCGCGACTTCCGCGGTGCGCGCCATGTCCGCGGAGGTGTGCGCGAGGCTGATGAATCCCGCCTCGAATTGCGAAGGCGCGAAGTAGATTCCGCCATCCAGACATGCGTGAAAATAACGCGCGAACGCTTTCCGATCGCTGCGTTGTGCGTCGGCGAGGTTGTGAATCTCGCCATCCGTGAAATACAGGCAGAACATCGAGCCGATGCGTTGGAAAACGTAGTCGCGTCCCGCTTTTTTCAGCGCCGCGCGCGTGCCGGCCTCGAATTCCGCGCCGATTTCTTCGAGCTTCGCCCAGCCATTCACGCACTCCATTTCTCGGAGCTGCGCGAGCCCAGCCGCCATCGCCAGCGGGTTCCCGGAAAGCGTGCCGGCTTGATAGACCGGGCCATCAGGCGAGAGGCAATTCATGATTTCCGCCGCGCCACCAAATGCACCCACGGGCAACCCACCGCCGATCACCTTTCCGAGCGCCGTCAGATCGGGCGCGATCCCGCAAAGTTCCTGATAGCCACCGCGGGCAAGACGGAAGCCAGTCATCACCTCGTCGAAAATCAGGACGGCACCGTATTGCGAGCACTGCTGCCGGAGCACTTCCAGGAATCCTTCGCGCGGCAGATAGAGCCCCGCATTTGCCGGCACCGGCTCGACGATCACCGCCGCGAGCTGGCTTCCCTGCGCCATAAAAAGCGAGCGCAGCGCGGTGACATCGTTGAATGGAAGCGTCACAGTGAGCGCGGCGAGCGCGGCGGGCACACCCGCGCTGTCCGGCTGTCCATGCGTCAGCGCGCCACTGCCGGCTTTCACCAAAAGCGAATCCACATGGCCATGGTAACAGCCTTCAAATTTCACCACGAGATCCCGGCCCGTGAATCCGCGCGCCAGCCGAATGCACGACATCGTCGCTTCCGTCCCGCTGTTCACCATGCGGACTTTTTCAATCGACGGCACCCATTCCACGATCGTTCGCGCCATCTCGATCTCGAACGGATTCGGAATTCCAAAACTCACTCCTTTCGCCGCCGCCGCAGCGATCGCATCGCGCACCACCACCGGCGCATGACCGAGAATCGCCGGCCCCCACGTGCCCACGTAGTCGATCAGCTCATTCCCATCCAAATCCCAAACATGAGCACCCTCCGCGCGATCGACGAAAAACGGTTCACCACCCACACCGCGGAAAGCGCGGACTGGGGAATTGACCCCGCCCGGGATGTATTTGCAGGCTTCAGCGAATGCGGAAGAAGAACGTGAATGATTCATGAGCGATTGCGTCGAACTGCTGAATGCAGAACGACCCACGCCGCAAGAGCAGAGTTTGGACACGCGCCGAAACAGCGGCTAGTCTCGCACCATGAAAGCGCTCCCGTCCCCGCTCGCCGCGGCACTTTTCCTCGCGCCATTTTTCGCTCAAGCCGGCGCGGTCATCCGCGAAGATGGAGCCGTCTATCTCGAAGACTTCATCAAGCAGCCCATCCACCTCACCATTCTCGCGGAAACCAGCATCTTTTACCAAAGCGATCTCAAGCGCTATCTCGGCACCATCCGAAAAGGGCAGATCGTCGAACTTCAGGCCGTCGGTGAAAACGCGTATCGCATCCGCGGCAAGGCGCAGCAAGGACAGGTCGCCGGATGGGTGACGGCAGCCTCGCTGAGTCCGCTGAAACAGGAATTTCTCGACAACCTGCGCAAGAACGCCGCGCGTAAATCCGAAGTGGACACGCTCATCGCAAAAAACGAAGTCGCCGTGAACATGACCCCGGAAGAAGTCGTGAAAGCGCTCGGCAAAGTGTCGAAGAAAACCTCGCGCCTCGATGCCAATGGCCGCGAGGAAGTATGGGAATTCATCCGCTACGATCGCGTGCCGCAGCAAGTGACCTCGTATGACCGCAATGGCCGCCTCGTCACGAACATCGTTTACGTGAAAGTGCCCAGCGGCAAGCTGGCCGTGACATTTCAAGACAACCTCGTGAGCGCGCTGGAAAAAACCGAAGGAACCCTCGACCGCGACGCGCGCGTGAAGATCGTTTCCGCACCGATCACCGTCGCATTTTAGCGCCCAAGCGGCGGTTGACGCCCGCGGCATTCTCGATTACCTCACGCCTTCACAAAAGCGGCGGGGTAGCCAAGTGGTAAGGCAGGGCTCTGCAAAAGCCCTATTCGAGAGTTCGATTCTCTCCCCCGCCTCCATTCAAGGCGGCAGCAAGGTTTGCGGGCGATTGCGTTTCTGCGAAACAGGAAAACGAGGACCGAAGTCGGAACCCTTTGGCGAAACAGTGTGCCGCCTCGTCAGCGAGAGAATGTTCGCCAATCCGCAATGGGGCGCGGTAATTTCCAATTGCATGTTTTCCCGTATCTTTTCGATGACCATGACGACGCTCGTTCTCGCCATGCACGCGCAGGCCGATCCGCTTGCGGAACTGGCGGCGTTTTCCTCTTTCAAAAGCGTCAGTCTCGACAAACTCGCGGGGGGCTCGGTGATGGCGACTCGCGGGCCAGTGATGAGTTCTTCGCGCGGGCTGGCGGTCGAAAGTTGTTACGTCATTCGCAAGCCGCTGACACGCGCGATCGCGCTGCACCAGCAGTGGAGTCCACTGAAACATCCGGAACTGAAAGTCTGGCTGCATGGCGATCTCACGGCGCGGTCGGGGCCTGGCGATTTTCATAGGCTGCGTTCGGCACCGTCGAATGCCGCGGTGAAGGCATTCGTCTTTGCCACGCAAAAGCTGGCGTCGGGTGGCGCGGATTTGCAGTTGAGCAAGGCGGAGATGGGTGCGTTTGCGGGAACGCCGGGCGCGGATTCGGGGGCGATGCCGGAGAAGGTGGTGAACTTTTGGGGCGGCGTGCTTTCACAGCGTTTGCAGGCTTATGCAAGCGGCGGCCTTGGACGACTGGCACCTTACGAAAATGCGGGGGAGGCGATCCGGCCGGCGGATGAAGTGGCGCGTCTGCTGAAGGATGCGAGCAAAGTGCGCGGGCAGTTTTCCGCGCTGATCGATGGCTCGAAGGGCGGGCTCACGCCGACGCTTTATTGGGAGCTGGTGAATGTGGAAGACTCTGCCGCGGTGAATCTCGGCGCATCTTACGCGAAGCCCGGCACGAACACGTGGCAGGGTCTCGACGTGCAATTTTACGCGAGCGGCGGTTACTGCGCGCTGCTGAGTTTCGTGCAGATGTGGCCGGTAAATGTCGGCGGACAGGACGCGACGCTCGTCTGGCGCGGCGACCTGATTTCCTCGGCGATGCTGGCTTCACTGAAGGGCGTGGAGCGCATGGGATCGAGCACGGCGATGATGCGCGAGACGCAGAAATTCATCGAGCGCTTCCTGAGCGACGCGGCAAAGGCACCGTGAAAACTTTCAACATCATGTTCACTCGGACGTTCGCCAAAATCATCGTCAGCGCGGGACTCGTGGCCACACCAGCATTTGCCGCGTCGTGGGAAACCGAGGTCAGTTTCTCTGCGGTCGCAGACTCGAAATTCGAGAGCCGTTCATTTCGTGGCGATGTGAGTGAAGTGGATTTCGGCGTCCGCGCAGTAGCCTCGCATCAGTTCGGTGGCAGCCCGCTTTTTCGCATGGGTGTCGAGTGGCGGCGATACGATTTCAGCCTGCCGCGGCGCGCGCCACTTCCCGACAAGCTGCAATCACTCGCACTCGTTCTCGGCGCGGATTTTCAGATCGGCGATGCCTGGCTTTTCCGACTGGAAGCCACACCCGGTTTCTACCACGGCGGCACCGATCTCGGCGCGGATGGTTTTAATGTGCCGGTGCTGTTCGGTGGCTCCTATTTTGTGAATGCCGACCTGCAATTCATCGCGGGCATCGAGCTGGATGTAAACCGCAAGTATCCCGTGCTCGGCGCGATCGGGGTGCGGTGGAAGTTCGCGACAAATTTCGTGCTGAATGCCGTCCTGCCTGCGCCGCGTCTGGAGTATAGCTTCAGCAAATCGCTGACTGGCTACATCGGCGCGGACATTCGCGAAACGACCTATCGCATGGAAAGCGGCTTCGGACGCTCGCGTGGCCAGCGGAAACTCGACAGCGCGATCGTGGACCATACGCAAATCCGTGTCGGCATCGGCGCGACATGGAACATCAATTCGACTTTCACCCTTGAAGCCGAGGCGGGCATCGTCGCCTATCACGAGCTGAATTATCACCGCGCCGAGGTCGGTGTGAAATCCGATGGCTACCCAGCCTATGGCGGCCTCTCGCTAAAGGCCGCGTTCTGATTCGTGCCCGCAGTTGTCGCCGATCATCGCACTGCCGACTTCGGCGCAGACGCGCTGCGTTATCGCACGACGAGCGGCGATGCGTGGGTGGTCGCGTCCGCCGCGCGCATTCCCGCGGAGCTACGCCGCACCGCGCTGGCGGGACGCAACAAGGATTTCCGCTACTACGCGCTGCTGGAGGAAACCCTGCGGGAACAATTCGACTACCGCTATTTCGTGCTGCGTGACGAAGCCTCCGGCGAGTGGGCGATCCAGCCGCTTTTTTTTGTGAATCAGGATTTACTCGGTGGCCTGCCAAAGGCGGTGCGTTCGCTCTTTGCACCCATCCGCAAACTGTGGCCGCGCTTCCTCAAGTTGCGCATGATGATGATTGGCTGCGCAGCCGGAGAGGGTGAACTCGATCACGCCGGGCCTTGGCTCGCGGAGGCATTGCGCGAGACGATTGATGCCTACCGTCCGCACGCGCGCGCGTCGCTGATTTTGTTCAAGGATTTCCCGTCGATGTATCGGGACTCGCTCCACTCACTCGCAAAGCACGGCTACCAACGCGCACCGAGCATGCCCTCCGCCCGGCTGGAGTTGGACTTCGCGGATTTCGAGGAATACATGACCGCCCGGCTGAGCAAAGTCTTCCGCAAAAACCTCCGCCGGAAACTGCGCGCCTCGGAAAGCTCCGCACCGATCACGATGGAAGTGCTCCCCGACGCGGCGCACTTGGTGGACGAGATATACCCGCTTTACCGCCAGACTTACGAACGCTCGGATTTTAAGTTCGAAGAGTTGAACAAGGAATACTTTGCGCTCATCGGCAAACGGCAGTCGGATCGCGCGCGCTATTTCATCTGGCGGCAGGGCGGACGGATCATCGCCTTCAATCTCTGCCTTATCCACGATGGCACCCTGCAAGACCTTGATGTTGGCCTCGACTACTCGGTCGCGCTTGATCTGCACCTTTACTTCCGCACCTGGCGCGACGTCATCGAGTGGTGCCTGAGCAACGGGGTGACCGCCTATTCCACCGGCCCGCTGAACTACGATCCGAAGCTACACCTCAAGCTCACCCTTTCCCCGCTCGACCTCTACGCGCGCCACAACTCTCCTTTCATCAATCCCATCTTTAAGATCGCCATCAAGTATCTCGAACCCACCCGGCACGATCCCATCCTCAAGCGTTTCAGCAACGCGCATGAACTCTAGCGACGCACGTCACCCATTCGCGCAACTAGCCATCAGCTTCCTGCTCTCCGCAGGCGCGCAAGTGTGGCTGAAGTTGGGCGCGGGCAGCGAGGAAAGCGCGCTCGGTTTTGCCAGCCTGCAATCGCCGTGGGTCTGGCTTGGCATCGTGGCTACCATCGGCAGCCTGCTCACATGGCTGAACGCGCTTCGCACCGTCCCGCTGAGTCTCGCATTCGCCCTCGCCGGGATTATTCACGCGTTGGTTCCGCTGGCGTCGTGGCTCTTTCTTGCGGAAGCCATTTCGGGGAAACGCTGGATAGGCATCACCCTCGTCATCGCCGGCGTGGTCGTCAGCGCGAAGCCCGCGACGATCGTGGAGGGAAAGCTGTGAACCCCGCCAGCATCGCTCTCCTCGCTCTGTTCCTCGCGTGCTCGATTGCCGGCCAGTTGTTATTCAAATCGGCGATGAGCGACACGACTTCGCGCAGGAATTCCGCGCTGACGCTGACCGGCGGCATAGCCTTCATGGCGCTGGGATTCTTTGTCTGGCAGGGCCTTCTCGCGCGTTTCGAACTCAGTTTCCTCTACCCATTCGAGGCGCTGGATCGCCTCTTCATTCTCCCTGCGGCTGCGTTTTTTCTCCGTGAAAAAATCACCGCGCAACTCTGGATCGGCGTGTTCCTAATCGTCGGTGGCGTGATGCTCGTCGCCTCCAGTTAGAGCGGGCCAGATGGTTTGGAAGGCGCGCAGGTTCGCGTCGAAGCTATGCCGACGAGTTTGTGCGGGGTGATCGAAGTGCGCCGCCACACGCTGAGTCCACGTCTTGTATTCCTGAGCCGAGTACGCGCCGCATAAGTCTCCGCCGATAATCGTTCCACTCGCCGACAACTCGGCAATCGCCCATTTCAAATCCTCCGCCGTGAACAATCCACTCTCCCAGTTCGTTACCGCTTCCGACCTGTCGAGACAATCCAGATCGACCGTCACATAGACTCCGTCGGTGGATAGCCCGCGCGCGAAGTCGCTGAACTGCCCGCGCCAGTCTTTGCGCGTCATCCCGCGCCAGCGCCACCGACCGGAAGCGTTCAAGCGTTCCGTCCACGGCCACACCGCCATCTGTTTTTCGCGAAGCGCGCGCCGACTTGCAAAGAGATAGCCTGGCCAGTTCAGTTCAAAATTCCCGCAACCCCACACTGCCACCTTTTGCAGCCGAGGATGCTCCAGCGCACGATTGATCCACGTGCCGCAGCCCCAGCGCGGCGGACGGATATCCCAATCGGGATGATTGTCGAATGACACGAGCGTGAATGGCTGCGCAATGTTCCGAATCCACAGCGCGCTCAAATGGTGAAAGTCACCCGAACCAAACAGCGTGAATTTCGCAGTGTTGCTCCGAACCGATTCGTAGAACGCTTCGACCTCCCGCGCGCTCGTGCAGTAGCGCAACCGCGGCCCCCAAGCGCGCACATCGACGTAAGTGCCGGGTGGTGTTGCGTCTGGGGACCACGCTCCATCGAGATCGAAGTGGACGCAGTGTGGAAGGGACGACATCGAGTGCGGCACGCGGGCCGAAACGTAGATTCGCAGCGCGGAGCGGCAAGTGTATTTCCGGTGAAAGCATCTGCCCTGTGGATTGAAAAACACGACCCTTCAAAATCAAAACGCAGGCGGGTCGGAGGGTGCCAGGCTGGTTTTACAATTCGGGAAGCACTGGCCTGCGGGCCAAACTATTGTCCTGCCAGGGCTTGCCACTTCGACTCCCAAAACCCAGGGCGTTGCGCTCGGCTGGCATGTCTCAGCCCCTTGGGCTGGCTGAATTGGCTGTTCACAAAATGCCTATTCCGCTGACTCGGAAATAACAAATCGTGACGATGGGCCGCATATTTTACCCGTGGCGGAATCGCCGTGTCGCGACAACCATTGCTACGGACCTGCGCCTTTCCCCATGCTCCACCTAAGACTCACTCACGGCCTCTGGTGCATCGTTCTCGCGATGCTCATGGCGGCCGGTTTCGCGGCACCGGTGCCGGTGACGAGTGTGACGATGAGTGGCAGCCAGCTCACGGCGCTCGACATCAATGGGAACACGTATCCGCAGGCGCAGTTGGTGTTGCCCACGGTGACAGCGTTTGCGGCGGGTGCGGCGACGGTGCCGATGGTGCCAAATGGCGCGGCGGCTCCGGCGGCGGGCGCGCGCAAGACGCTCTTGCATGACTGGCTGCTGGATTCGGGACTCATCAATCCGGCGGTCGGCGCGGGCACGGTGACGGTGACTTTTTCGACGCCGATCGTGAATCGCGCGGGCGCGGATATTGTGTTCATGGAAATCAATCCCGGCGCGACTTCGGACGCGATGCAGGTGACGATCAACGGGAACACGCAAGTCGTCGCGAGCGGGTCTTGGGGCGCGACGGGATTTGCGACGGCGGGCGCGGATCTTTACAGCACGGGCTCGACGGTCGCGACGCTCGCGGCGTTGGAATCGGCGACGCTCACGCTGAACAGCGCGGACATTTCGCAGAATGTTTTCGGCGTCGGGATCGACCTGTCGGATTTCGGCGTCGCGGCGAATGCGAGCGTGGCGAGCATCAATTTTGGGTCGAGCGGGACGACGTTCGATCCGGTCTTCATCGCGGGCATCAATGGCACGGGGACGCCGCCCGCAGGGCCAGTGACGCTGCCGTACGTGGAGCCGTTCACGGCGGGCGCGGGCGCGCTCACCGCGGGCGCGGAGTGGGTCGCGACAGGCGGCGCGTATCGCAACACGATCACCGCGGCGAGCGCGGCATCGACGGCGCATTTTCTCACGAACGATCTCAGCGGCACGCCGCCCGCGGGCTTTTTTCTGTCGTCGAAATTCACGCTCGTCTCGCAGACGACCACGGGGAACGCAGTCGGCTTCGCGCTCTTCGGGACGAACTCCGGCTTAACCGGCGGCGTGAATTTTCCCTACTACCTTTTCGATTTCCGCCCCGGCGCGAACGTGCTGCGTTTCCTGCGCGTTGGCGTGAACAACACGGCGTTTTTCCCCGACACGACGCTGCAAACGATGAGCGTGAACACCGCGCAACCGTTCACGCTGGAAGTGCTCGGGCGCTACGAATTCGGCGCGCTCGTGATGAATCTCACGGTGCGGCAGGGCGCGTTGAGTGAGACGTTTTACGTCGTCGATACGGAGCCGCTCACGACCGGATTTTTCGCGTATCGCAATCGCACCGGCGCGGGCGGCGCGCTCACGGTGAATTGCGACGACTTCACGCTGCGGCGCGTTTCCACCGGGTCGTTTGTGGCAACGCCGGAGCCGTTCGCGCGCGTCGGCGCGGTGTATTCGTCGGTCGTCTCGGCGGTGTCGGACATCGGCGCGGTGGTGGCGCTCACCGCGCCGACGCTGCCGCCGTGGATGATTTTCACGCCGGGTGGAAACGGCTCGGGCACCCTCTCCGGCACGCCGCCGGCGGTCGGCGGATACAGCATCGCGCTCGCGGGGAGCGATGCGGAGGGCGGCGCGCTGGCGCAGACTTTTAACGTGTCGGTGCTAGAGCCGACGGGTGTTTTCATCAGCGAATTCCTCGCGGAAAATGACAGCGGCCTGCGCGATGAGGACGGCGATCAGCCGGACTGGATCGAGCTTTTCAACTCGGACGATGCACCCGCGAATGTCAGCGGCTGGTGGCTGACCGACAATCCCGGCATCCCGATGAAATGGGCGATCCCGGCCGGTGTCACGATTCCCGCGCGGGGCTTTCTTGTCATTTTCGCCTCGGAGAAAAATCGCACCGCTCCGCAACTCCACACCGACTTCAAGCTCACCAATTCCGCAGGCGGCTATCTCTCGCTGCGATTTCCGGGCGGCGGGGTCGCGGCGGAATACTTCGGCTATCCGGCCCAGCGCGCGGACAAAAGCTACGGCGCGTACGGCAGCTACACGCCGCGCGGCTTTCTGCTGAAGCCGACACCCGGCGCTGCGAACGACGCGGTGGGTTACTCGGACTTCGTGGCGACTCTCGCCTTTTCGGTGACGCGCGGATTTTACACCACACCGCAGACCGTCGCGGTGTCGTGCGCCACGCCCGGCGCGACGCTCGCGTCCACGCTCGACGGCTCCACGCCCACGCTCACCAACGGCGCGCAGTCTGCGTCGCCGCTCGTGCTGAATGTGAGCGCGACGACCGTGCTGCGCGTCGCCGCGTTCGCGCATGGACTCGCACCGAGCGCGGTGCAGACACAGAGCTATTTTTTCCTCGAAGACATCCGCGTGCAGCAGCAGCCAGCGGGCTGGCCGAGCGGGCCGGTGAATGGGCAGGTGCTCAACTACGGCATGGACCCGGACATCACCGGCAGCGTCACCGCGCAGCAGATGAAAAACGCGCTCGCCGCGCTGCCGACGATCTCGCTCACGACCGATCTCTCGAATCTTTTCGACCCCGCGACCGGCATCTACGTGAACCCGTACGGACGCGAGGAGGGCTACGAGCGCGCGGTTTCCGTGGAGCTGATGAATGCGGATAACTCGCCCGGTTTTGCCATCAATGCCGGGCTCGCGATTCGCGGTGGCTTCAGCCGGCAGGGGACGAATCCGAAGCACAATCTGCATCTCTATTTTCGCGGGAAATACGGGGCGTCGAAACTGAGCTATCCGCTCTTCGGCGATGAGGGCGCGGATGAGTTTGACCGCATCGACCTGAAGACTTCGCAAGGTGCCGCATGGCACGCGAACGGTGACATCAACGCGACCTACAATCGCGATGAATGGAACCGGCTCACGCACGGCGCGATGGGTCATCCCTACACCCGCAGCCGCTACTATAATCTCTACATCGACGGGCATTACTGGGGCATCTACGTCACCCAGGAGCGCGCGGACTCGGCGTATGCGTCGTCGTATTTCGGTGGGAAAAGCGAGGACTACGATGTGATGAAAACCTTCGTCATCCCGCATCGCGTCGAGGCGGCGGATGGCGACAACGTCGCGTGGTCGCAACTCCACGCAGCGGCGCTCGCGGGCTTCACCACGGACGCCGCATACTACGTGGTGCAGGGTCTCGATGCGAACGGCGCGGCGATCGCGCCGCCGCCGCTGCTCGATGTGGACAGCGTGATTGATTACACCGTGCTGCGCTACTACGCGGGCGACAACGACGCGCCCGTGAACACCAGCGTCGGCGGCGGGGTGCCGAAAAATTTCTACGCCTTCCGACCGCGCGATGGGCGGTTCGGATTTCAGTTCGTCACGCACGACGGCGAGGGCACGATGAGTGGCGGCGACGTGACGGGGACGATCAGCGCGGGCAGCACGCTGCAATACTTCAACCCGCGCTGGCTCTCGCAGCAGCTTGCTGCGAACGCGAAGTATCGGCTGCGTTTCGCCGACCGCGTGCAAAAGCATTTCTTCAACGGCGGCGCGGTGGACAACGCCGTGGCGCTCGCCCGTTGGCAATCGCTGCGCGCGCAACTCGCGCCCGCGATCCTCGCCGAGAGCGCGCGCTGGGGCGATGCCGCGAGCGGCACCCCGCGCACCGCCGCCAATTGGAACGCCGCGAACAACGCGCTGGAGACGGGCTTCTTTCCCACGCGCCGCGCCACGCTCATCGCACAGCTTCGCGCGCGCGCGCTATTCCCGAGCTTCGACGCGCCCACGTTTTCTCAGCACGGCGGGAATGTTGCGGCGGGCTTTGCGCTCACGATCACCGCTCCGGCGGGGACGACGATTTTTTATACGACGAATGGGACCGATGCGACCCATGCGTCCTCTTTCTCCTATTCCGGTCCCATTGTTTTGAATGGCGTGCAGCTCACCGTGAAGGCTCGCGCAAAACTGAACGCGACCGGCGAATGGAGCGCGCTGACCGAGGCGCTGTTCACCATCGGCGCAGTGCCCGCCGCGCCGGGCAATCTCGCCATCTCCGAAATCCACTACAACCCGCCCGGATCGAGCGATGACACCGAGTTTGTAGAACTCGTGAACCTCAGCGCGAGCCGCCTTGACCTCACCGGCGTGAGCTTCACCGGCGCGATGATTTTCACGTTTCGAAACGTAACGCTCGAACCCGGCGCGCGCATTTGCGTGGTGGAAAACACCGCCGCATTTTCCGCGAGCTACGGTCCCACGCCGCTCGTCGCCGGCCAGTGGAGCGGCGCGCTGAACAACAGCGGCGACACAATTATCCTGCGCGATAAAAACGCCGCGGAAATCGAGCGCGTGACCTACAGCGATCAGCCACCATGGCCCACGGACGCGGATGGCAACGGCTACTCGCTCGTGCGCATCAATCCCTTCACCAGCGCCGACACCGCGCTCAACTGGCGCGCAAGCACCGCGCTCAACGGCAACCCCGGCAGCAGCGACGCCACCACCTTCACCGGCGACGCGCTTGCCGATCTCGATGGCGACGGCCTCCCCGCGTTGCTCGAATATTTCCTCGCAAAAAATGACGCCGCCTTTCACGCGAGCCCGCTCCTCGCCAGCCGCACCGCCGAAGGTCGCGCGACGCTCACCTTCCCGCGCCGCCTCAGCGCGGATGATCTCATTTACACGGTCGAAGTGAGCGGCGATCTCGTGACGTGGACGAGCGCCGCGACGCGCACGGCATTTCTGCGGAATGTCGATGGAACCGTGACGGAAACTTGGACCGCGGACATCGGGGCGGGGCGGCAGTTCATGCGGGTGCGCTTGGCGAAGTAGTCGCGGACAACTTCGCCTCCACAGGCGCACGAATGCACCCGCTCAATCCAGCCACCGCTGCCGGGCTGATTCTTGTCGGGGATGTGCGTCTCGCCGCCGCGCCGTTCGCGGACCTCGTCTAGCGCGGTGTGCCGGTCGAACGCGATCTCACACACGCCAGCAGGTGAAAAGTGGTCGTCGATGTGGTCCTTCAGTTCCTTGTGTCATCTCACTGTCATCCGGGAGCGTTTAGCGTCTGTATCATGAAAGCGCTGCTGCCTTTCCTACTCATCGCCGCGTGCAGCGTCACGCACGCTGCAAACATCTCGGATGGCAGAGCGGGAAACGGGCTGTATTTGACGGCGGCGAATTGGGACAACGATGCGCTGCCGGGCTTCTCGGGCACAGTGAGCCTTCCGGCAGCCGCGCCAAACAAGCAGGTGAGTCTTGGCGGAAGTGGCATCGCCCACGAGCGAGTGGCGATGGTGGGTGGCTACCGTGTTTTCAATGGGCGCATCGTGGTTGCCGGGGGCGGGAGCAACGCGGAGATCGAAAGCATCGGCTACAAGACCGAGCTGGGCGGAACCCTGATCGATACTCGCAACGGGGGGCGGATCGAGATCCTCGGCATCTTCAGCTAGGCGACCACGGTGGGAAAACTCGCGCGGATGTTCGTCACCACCGACGCGTCGGTCTTCGCGTTTTTCAGCGAGGTCTGCTACTCGGGCGATCCTTTACAGATGCTCATCCGCGAGACGCGCGGCGGCGAGGCAATGGAAATCAAGCGCGGTGAAGGCAGCACTTTGCCTAACAGCGGCCAGCGGGTACTGTGAAAAATTTTACCAGCTTTTCACCCATGACTCGATCCCACCCACTCCTGACCTTCTGCGCCGCGATCCTTGTCGCATCGGCCTTTGCCGAAGTGCCTGAACCTTACAACTCCGACAAGAACGCCTCGCGCCCGCTCGCTCCGGCGGAGGCGGCGGCGCAGTGGAAACTGCCGCCGGGCTTTGTGGCCACGGTCTTTGCGGCGGAGCCGGACGTGCGCCAGCCGATCGCGATGGCGATGGATGGACGCGGGCGGTTGTGGGTGGCGGAGTGCTACACCTACTCCGAGGTGAAGAAGGGTTTCGATGCCGAGCTGCGCGATCGGATCGTGATTTTCGAGGACGCGGATGGCGACGGGCGTTTCGATAAACGCACGGTTTTCGTCGAGGGGCTGGAGCGCTTGAGCAGCATCGAGATCGGCTTCGGCGGGGTGTGGGCGCTGACGAGTCCGACGCTGGTTTTCATCCCGGACAAGGACGGCGACGATCGCCCCGACGGGCCGGCGGAGGTGCGACTCGATGGCTTTGAGTGGAAGCGGAATCATCACACGATGGCGAACGGCTTGCGCTGGGGGCCGGACGGCTGGCTCTATGGCCGGCATGGCATTCAGGGCGTCTCCGCGCTGGGAAAACCGGGCACGCCGGACGAGGCGCGGCCGAAAACCAACGGCGGCATTTGGCGCTACCATCCGCAGCGGCAGACGGTGGAAATCGTGGCGCACGGCACGACGAATCCGTGGGGCATGGACTGGAACGAGTATGGCGAAGCGTTCTTCATCAACACGGTCATCGGTCACCTCTGGCACGCCATTCCCGGCGCGCACTTCCGGCGGATGCATGGCAGCGATTTGAATCCGCACGTTTATGAAATCATCGAGCAGCACGCCGATCACGTTCACTGGGCGGAAGGCGAGAAGTGGAATGACTGGCAGAAGCTCGGCACCACGGATGCGACTTCCGCGGCGGGCGGCGGGCACGCGCACACCGGGCTGATGTTTTATGGCGGCGACAACTGGCCCGAGGCGTGGCGGGGTAAGCTGCTGACGATCAATTTTAATGGACGCCGGCTGAACGTGGAGAATGTCTCGCGCGACGGTTCCGGCTACGTCGGCAAACATGCGCCCGACATCGGCTTTGCGGCGGACCCGTGGTTTCGCGGGATCGATCTGATCTACGGGCCGGACGGTGGCGTGTTTATCGCCGATTGGTCGGACACCGGCGAGTGCCACGACAACGAAGGCGTGCATCGCCAGTCGGGCCGCATTTACAAAATCACGCACGGCCAGCCCGCGCGTCCGGCCATCGCGGATGTCGCGAAACTGACGCCGCAGGAGTTGCTGCCGCTGCTCGATCACCCGAACGAATTCTACGCCCGGCACGCGCGGCGGCGTTTGCAGGAAATGGCGGCGACGGGTGCGGACCTCACGAGCGTTCGCGGGGCGCTGCTCGGGAAATTTGCGAGCGAGACGGATGTCGTGAAAAAGCTCCGCGCCCTGTGGTCGCTGCACGCGTGCGGCGGCGCGGATGTGGCGTTTCTGCGCGCGCAGCTCGGTCACGCCAGCGAGCATGTGCGGACTTGGGCAATTCGCTTTCTCACGGATGAGCGCGCGGATGCGGAGACGATCGCGGCGCTCAGCAAACTCGCGGCGACCGAGCCGTCGCCTTTCGTCCGCCTCGCGCTCGCGTCTGCGCTGCAACGGCTGCCGCTCGATCAGCGCGCCGCGGTGGCCCGGCCGCTCCTGCGGCACGCCGCGGATGCGGACGATCACAATCTCCCGCAGATGCTGTGGTATGGCGTAGAGCCGCTCGGCGATGCCGACCCCGCCGCGCTCGCCGCGCTGGGCGCCGAGTGTGAACTGCCGCTGACGCGCCGCTGCATCGCGCGCCGGCTCACCGGCCATCGCGAGAAATCCGACGCGCCGCTCAACACCCTGCTCACCAAAGCCGGCGCCGATCCCCGCTGGCAGGCCGATGTGCTCGGCGGGATGCGCGACGCGCTGAAAGGCGAACGCAAAGTCGCGCCGCCCGCGGGCTGGAAAATCGCCGGGCCGGCTTTTGCGAAAAGCACGGACCCGAAGACGGTGGAAGTTTTCCGCGCCTTGAATGCGGTCTTCGCCGACCCGGTCGCACTGGCCGCCACCCGTGCCGCCGTGCTGGATGCCGCCGCCAGCATTGAGGCACGCCGCGCCGCGTTGCGCTCGCTGATCGACAGCCGCGCCGATGGCTTGCGCGCCGTCTGCGAGACCGCGCTAACCGTGCCCGGACTCGCCGCCACCGCTGCGGATGGACTGGCGTTGGAGAAAGATCCCGCCGTCGCTGACTCCATCCTCGCGAAACTTCCCACCATCGCGCCGGCGGAGAAAGGCGCGGTCATCAGTGCGCTCGTTTCGCGGCAGGCGTGGGTCGCCCGCGTACTCAATGCCATCGCCGCCGGGAAGCTGCCGCGCGCCGATCTCACTGCCTTTCACACGCGGCAGATCCGCGGCTTCGATGACGCCGTTTTGACCAAACAACTCGGCGAAGTCTGGGGCATCTCGCGCGATACCGCCGCGGACAAACTCGCGCAAATGGCGCTCTGGAAACAGCGCCTCACTCCCGAGGTGCTCAAGCTCGGCGATAAGGCCAAAGGCCGCGTGCTCTATAGCAACGTCTGCGCCGCCTGCCACATCCTCAACGGCGAGGGCGGCAAGCTCGGCCCCGAACTCACCGGCAGCGGACGCGACAACCTCGACTACTTGCTGCAAAACATCCTCGACCCGAGCGCCGCCGTGGCGCGCGAGTATCAGCTCGTCACCGTGACCATGAAGGACGGCCGCGTCCTGAGCGGCTTCATCCGCGCCCGCACCGAGCGCATCGTGGAACTGCACACGCTGGCCGAGGTGCTGTCACTTTCGACCAGCGACATCGCCGGGACGGAAACCTCCGCGCAATCGCTCATGCCCGAGGGCCAGTTGCAGGCGCTCGCCGAAAACGAGGTGCGCGACCTGATGGCGTATCTGATGGCAAAGTGAGCGGCGCGCTCAACGGCAGCCCCGGCGGCAGCGATTCATGTGCGTGCGCGTTATGAAGTGGTCGCGGAATTCTTCTTCGCGCGTGCTATTGCCGCCCGGTCGCGACAGCGCAGATTGACTCCTTCCCTCGCATGAAAATCACCCGTCGCATCCTCCATCACGAGACTTGTGCCAGCCGGTCGCCCGGTCGGGGCAGGGGAGGAAAGCGCCACGATGTCTAGGCTCACGAACCGAACCGGAATCGTGGCGGGTCTCGCTGCGCTCGCAATGTCCATCGCTCTGGGCTGCGGTCGCGCCAGCGCCGCGAATTTTGTCAAAGCGGATGTGACGACGCTGCTGGGGCCGGTGTTTTTTGTGGATGATGCGTTGGTCGGCGGCACGGATGCCACCATCAATCAGCCGTCGTCGGGGAACTATGTCCGCACCTTTGGCAGCCAGCTCACGGCGAATCAAGGGACGACGGAGCTGCGCATCACGGGGTTAGGCTTTGCCACGTCCAGCAGCGCCGCGGCGAATGATGCGACGAGCCTCACGGTTTCCTTTACCTATCTCGGCGCGGATGGCGCGGTGGGTGGCGGAGACGATGTCGCCATCGGCTCGGCCGCGGGCAGCTATGCGTATGCTGTAAGCGGTGAGTATGCCTGCGTGTTCGATGCACCGCTGGTGGCCACGCTGAATATCACCGCGCTGAAGTTTCAGGTTTCCGTAACCCCGACGAATGCGGGAGGGAATGGCTCGGTCTTGTTCAAGGTGGCGGCGATTCCTTTCGATGGCATCACGAGCGCAAAGCTCAGTGTGGCGGGCACAGTGTCCGGTGCGCTGCCCGCGATCCCGCTACGGGTGAACCTGGCCAAGTATCAGCCGACCACGGCTTCCTCGGTGAGTTCGCAGTTGTATGCTGCGGGTGCCACGGATGGCGTGGTGGGAAACACGAACCGCTGGACGACAACCAATGTGAACACGGCGCATTGGGCGGAAGTGACTTTTCCAGTGCCAGTCACCATCCGCAGCGCCCATGTCTATACCGGCACCGATGACGGCTCGGTGCCGGGCAGTTTCAAGGTGCAATACCTCTCGGGTGCAAGCTGGGTCGATGCGCCGGGCTCGGCCCTCACTGGAAACACCCCCTCGCAGGTCAATGTCATCGTCACCAGCTCGGTGACCTCTGACAGCTTTCGACTCTACTCAGATGTGGATGGCTTCTTCCGGGTGAAAGAGTTCGCCTTGTTCCCGCCGAATCCCGCCCTTGGCAGTGGCAGTGGCACTGAGCAGGGTTACCCACTCGGCACGGATGTGGAAGTCAACCTCGGAAAAAAACGCCCGGCAGTCGCCAGCACGGCAAGTGGAATTCACTTTCCAAAGCTGGCAGTGGATGGCTTTGTGAGTAGCGCCTCGAAGTGGCAGACCAGCACCGCAGGCACCGCTACGCTCGATATTGACCTGCGTGTCGCCAGCAAGATCGGCAGTGCGCATCTCTATTCAATCGACGGCAGCATGTTACCGCTGGCTGACTTTAATCTGCAATACTGGGACGGCACCACATGGGTAGCCATTCCCGGCGGCGCGATCACGGGCAATACCAGCGCGGCTCGCGTCATCACGTTTAGCTCGACGCCGATAACTTCCCTGGTGCGGCTGACTTTCACCAACCCTTCGGTAAGCGCCGTGCGCGAGTTGTGCATTTTCCCGGCGAATGGCGGCGCGGGCTATTCACTCGGACAGGACGTGCTCGGCGTTTCTCCGACGACGACGGAGTTCGGCGATTACCACGACGCTTTCTACAACGTGCAGAATCGCGCGGCCAGCCTGCCGCTGAGCGTCAACGGCACGACTCCCATTCTCAACCTTGCCACGCTCGAAGCCAACCTGAGCCACTATCAAGTATTGCTGAATGTCGGCACCGACACCTATCGGTTGTACAATCGCAGCACCGGAAAATGCCTCGCTGGGGCAGGTTTCTCCACGAGTAACGGAGCTTCGCTCGTGGATCAGGACTACACCGCCATGCCGCATCAGAACTGGCGGCTCGTAGCAGTGGACGCGACGGATTTTTATCTGCGCAACGAATGGAGCGGTCTGGTGGTGGATACCCAGTCGGGCGGCGTCGCCGAAGGCACGGCGCTGGAGCAGCAGGCAATCAGCGGCTCCACCACGCAGCACTGGCGGTTCATCGTGCAGACGCACTTTCCGAAGAAGGGTCAGGCGGGTTATTTGGCCAATGTGGCTGAGATGAAAGGCAACTGGGGATACAACTGGGGCCGCTCGACGACCGTCACTCTGCAAGCCGGCTTCGTGTATAACCCGATGCAGTGGGGTAACTTCAACTGGGATCTCGGCAGCGGCCAAGGGCCGCTTGAGCAGTTTCTCTCCGAGTGGCGGCGGCAGGATCAGGGCATGTATCTCCTCGGCTTCAACGAGCCGGATCAAGCAGGCCAGGCGAACATGACCGTGGAGCAGGCGATTACTTTGTGGCCGCGGCTGGAGCGCATGGATATGCCGCTGGTAGCTCCCGTGCCAGCAAACACGGAGAGCGCATGGATGGTGGACTTCATGGCAGAGGCGCAGGCGCGCGGCTATCGCATGGATGTCATCGCGAATCATCACTATGCCAACGCCGACGGCGGCAACCCGGACGGTATGATTAGCCGGCTGCAAAACTTGAACACGACCTACGGACGCCCGGTGTGGTTGACGGAATTTGGCATCGTGGACTGGAACGGCACCGGCAATTGGACCGAGGAGGATAACTACAACTGGCTGGCCGAATTTATGTGGCGCGCGGAATCCCTGCCGTGGCTACAGCGCCACTCGCTGTTTATTTTCACCGCCAGTACCACCTCCCCCGAACCTGCCAATACCACGGACACCGTCGCTCCGCGCTCGAATTCCTACCAAGCCGACGGCGTCACACCCACAGCCTTTGGTGAACTCTATTTCGCCTGGGATGGCGATGCCACCGTGCGCGGTGACAAGCCCTACTTCATCCATAACAAAGGCAAGCGGAAGCGGCTCCGAAACGCAGTGGGCTCGACTGCACCGGGCCATCGCAATATCCGCGATGGCGGCGACACCGTGCAATGGGTGCTCCGCCCCTCCGGCACCGCCGGGCAATGGCACCTCGTCCCCCTGCGCGACGGGCGGCTGCTGCGCTACACGGGGAGCGCGCTCAATTTCGCTCCCGCGCATACCACCGGCTCCACCGTGCGCTGGAGCCTCGTCGCCGAGCAAGACGGCTGGTCTTACCTGGAAAACCCCGCCGCCACCGCTGCGAATCGCCGTCTGAAGTTTGACAACGGCACCTTCAGTATGGTCAACAATACCAGCACCATTGATGAGAACAAATGGCGCTTCATCGTGCCGTTTGCCCCGGGGGAAGCAGCTGCGCCCGAAGCCATCGCCAATGTCAGCGCCACCGCAGGCAATGCTCAGGTGACACTGGCTTGGACGCCAAGCGCCAACCCGGACTTATCTTTCTACTCCGTCTATCGCAGTAATACCAGCGGCGGCCCCTACACCCTCGTCGCTTCCAATCTCACCACCGCGAGCTATACAAACAACGCGCTGCAAAACGGCACTGGCTACTACTACTACACTGTTACCGCTACCGACTTGACTGGCTACGAGTCCACGCTCTCCACCCAGTCCGCCGCCACACCCGTGATCTCCACCCCGCCGATGTCCCTCGGCACGTCGTTGTCCAACGGCACCTTCACCATCACCTGGCCCGCGACCCATCTTGGCTGGATACTCGAGTCGCAAGCCAGCGGCCTGTCGGCAAAAACTGGATCGCCGTGCCCAATACAGCGACGGCCACCTTCTACTCATCGCCGATCACACCCGGAACACCCGCGATCTTTTTCCGACTCAGGCGCCCCTAACTCAATCTCCGGAAATACCTGGTTCATGCCTAGACACCCATGCGATCTCATCGTTGCGTTACTGATGAGCATTTACGTTTTGTTTGCTGTTGAGGAAGCACTCGGCAACCAGGCAAATGCCGCCAACCCTTCCAAGCCGAATATCATCGTCATCCTGGCCGATGATGTAGGCTGGGGCGATCTCGGGTGCTACGGCGCGACCCAGATCAAGACGCCGAACCTCGATGGGCTCGCGCGCGAGGGGATGCGCTTTACCGATGCACACGCCTCGGCGTCCGTCTGCACGCCGACGCGGTATTCGATGCTCACGGGGCAATACTCTTGGCGGCGCGATGCGCCAGGGCTGAACAAGGGTGTCTCGAATGGCGATTCGCCGCTGCTCATTCCCGTCGGGTCGAGCACGCTGCCGGGCTTGCTCAAAGGTGCGGGCTATTGCACTGGGGCGGTGGGTAAGTGGCATCTTGGATTTGGGAACACTGCGCCGGACTACAACCAGGAACTTTCGCCCGGCCCGCTGGAAATTGGGTTCGATGAATTCTTCGGCTATCCCGCGACCAATGATCGCGTTCCCACTGTCTATGTGAGAGACCATCGCGTGGTCGGGCTCGACCCTGCCGATCCCATCACGATTTCCTACAAACAGCCGACCGATCCTGCATTGAGCCGCATGGCTGCGGGCCGTCAGCGCATTGGCTGGATGAGCGGTGGCAAGGGCGCGTTTTGGAAGGACACTCAAATGGCGGACACACTGACTGGCGAGGCGGTGGCCTTTATCGCGCGCGGGAAAGCCCAGCCGTTCTTCCTCTACTTCGCCCCGCACAATTGCCATGCGCCGGTGGTTCCCGGTCCGCGTTTCGCGGGTGGCAGCGGGCTAAGTGCGCGTGCGGATGCGATTCAGGAACTCGACTGGTCCGTCGGCGAAATCCTCAAGACGCTCGACCGGCTCGATCTCGCCAAAAATACACTTGTCGTCTTTTCCAGCGACAACGGGGCCTACGTGACCGACGAGAAAGGCCATCGCCCGAATGGTCCATATCGCGGCGAAAAATCGCAGCTCTGGGAAGGGGGACACCGTGAACCGTTCCTCGCGCGCTGGCCCGGCCGCATCAAACCCGGCGTCTCCGATGCACTCATCTGCCTCGTCGATCTGCCCGCAACCGCCGCTGCCATCGCTGGTGTGAAATTGGCCGCCGACGCCGCACCCGACAGCTTCAATCTGCTGCCCTTGCTCCTTGGTGAAAAGAACCCGCACCCGCGCGAAAACCTCATCGTCATGAGTGGCACCGGCGCGCTCGCGGTGCGTCAGGGGCCATGGAAATACATCCCGAATCTCGCTGCCGCGAACGGTTGGCAGGCTGGTAAGCCGAACGCGTCAGCTTCGCGCACCGGCCCCGGCCTTTACAACGTGATGGATGATCCCGGCGAAACAAAGAACATCGTCAATGACCAGCCTGAAACCGCGCAACGGCTGGTGGAAGCGCTCAGGAAAGCGCGAGACGCCAGGCTTACGCGCCCCGACTAATGCCACTTGGGACCGAAATCCATTTCGCAGGGAACGGCCCAGGCAGGCCAGTAAACACCCACGCTGGGATAAGGGCGGGTCTTTGAACTAATGGACCCGGACGGGCGCGATGGAGCCGCCGGGGGTGAAGGTGGCGGGCGTGTGGGTGGCGCGCAGGTCGGGCCTGCCGCGGCTGACGTTGGACGCCCATTTCACGATCCGGCGGCGGAGCGGGCCGGTGTCCCAGGTGATGCAGGCGATGGGCGGTTCGCAGCAGGCGAAGGCGGGATCGCCATCGGTGCAGACGAGTGAGACGGCAGCGGGCACGCGGATGCCGCGGCGGGCGAGGAATTGGAGGGCGGCGACGAAGTACGGGGCTTCATCCACGAGGAGGGCTGTGGGCGGAGTGATGCGAAAAAGGGCCGCGAGGCATCGCTGAAATCCGGCGTTGGTTTCCTCCCAGTCGGGCAGGTTGTAGTCTCCGGGGCGGATGCCGCCGGCCTTCAGTTCGTCCAGAAACGCGGCGACGCTGAGGCTGGGCACACCGAGTCGCCGGGCGCGGCGGCAGAGCAGCACGATGCGCTGGTGCCCGAGTTCGATGAGTTTCCGGGTCGCGGCGGCGCAGGCGGGAGCCTTGTCCGGGCCAAAGCTCGCGATGGGCAGCCCCTCGCGCTGGCCGAAGATGGCGAAGGCGGGCTCCGGCCGCGCGGCGAACCACTGGAGCACCTCCCGGGAACCGGCCAGCACCACCCAGGCGTCGGCCCGGGTGCCTTCGACGGTGCGGGCGATTTTTACCAGGTCAAAGCGCAGTTCCGTCTGGGAACGGGGAGTGTAGAAAACGGCGTGGCCGGCCTCGATCAGCGAGTGATGCAGGTCCACCACGTAGTCCACTTTGCGGTCGACCTCGAGATCGAAGGGGAGGATGGCAATGCGCAGGGCGCGGGCGGAAGTGCCGCCTTTCGGATTGATGCGCCGCCTGCGCCCGGCGCCCTGGGGCACGAGCAGGCCGTCCGCCTCGAGCTGCCGCAGCGCGGCCTCCACCGTCTTGCTGTTCAGGCTGAGCTCGGCGGCCAATTGGTGTCTGCCGGGCAGCGTGCCGGTCCATCGGCCTCGGAGAATCTCGGCGCGCAGATGCTCGGCAACTTGGTCTGTGATCGAGAGAAAGGGAGCGTAGGACACGGGCGCAAGCTGCCCTAAATCTGGGCAACCAGCAAAACCGCAAATCTTCGCCGCCCGGCGGCAGCACGCGTAGAGGTTGTAAAATCCGCCGCATCCTTCCGTTTGCGCGGACATCACCGCAGCCATGAAAATTCATCAAGTCCACTACAACTCCCTCACCACCGCGACCGCCAGGCTGGACGACCCCGCTCGTCTTGCCAAACCCGCTTGCAATTTTGACCTGAAGCATCCGAAAGCCGCCTCCACCTCATTTTGCCGCGCGTTTTTCCTGTGGATCTTGCTTTGCGTCGCGCTTGCCCCGGCGTCGGCGGGCACGATGTCCACCAGTTCCTCCGCGCCGGCTGTAGATGCGTATGACATTGCGAATTACGGCACGCAGACGAGCAGCGACAAGTTTTGGGCGGAGGGTGGCAACACGGCGGCGGGAGCGGCGAAGGGGCAGACGTTTCGCACGGGCAGTGCGTCGTTGTGGCTTCGCTCGATTACTTACCGGGTCACCAGCGGCAATCTCGCCACGCCGACCAAGACCTACGTGGTGCGCGTGGGCAAAGTGTCCGGCACCACGTTCACGCAGGCACATACGGAGACGTTCACACAGAGCATCACATGGAATAGCCTGCAATACATGACGTGGACTTTCACCACGCCCATCGTGCTGACTGGCGACACGACTTACGGGATTGATATCGGCATGACGAACAGCACGTCCGCGTGGACGACCGGCATCCCGTATCTCGTGGTCTCAGGGAACGAATATCTCGGCGGGCAGATGTATGATTCCGGCACAGCGACGGCGGGCGTGGGCGATGCCGTGGTCGGATACACCGTCGGGAAGGACCGGCTTTTTCACCTCAATCTCGACATGCCCAGCGGCACGCCGATGGCCTTCATCGCGGGCAATCCGGCGGATGGCACGGGCGGAAATCTCGTGCGCCCGGAAGTCGTCGGCACGTTCAATCAGGCGCTCACGGCGGGCACGGGCAACATCACCATCCGCGACATCACGGACACGGCGGCCATCACGAGTGTGAGCGTGCCCATCGGCGACCCGCGCATCACGCTCTCGGGAAATTTGCTGACAATCGCGACGCCCGGTTTGTTTGATTGGGGGAAAAAATACGCCGTCCGCATCGCGAGCGGCGCGTTGCTCGGCGATGGCGGCACGGCGTTTCCCGGATGGGCGAATGACACGACGTGGAACTTCAACATGGCCACCGCCGACCCGCTGCTCGCGGCCATCGCGGCGCTGAAACATCACCTCAACGGCACGACCATCCTCACCGCCGCGCAAATCGCCACGCACAGCCAGACGCTCAACAACGAGAAAGCGCGCTACGGCGATAATGCGGCAAACATCACCGCGCTCTTCGACCTCATCGGGACCTACGACGTGGAAGTCGGCGCGCTGTGGAAGGTCGGCGCGGACCTCGACCGCGACCTCGAAGACGACGATTTGCCGTGGACGATTTATCGCACGATGCAGGGCATCATGGACCACGTTTACAACGCGGACGTGCTGGCGCTGCACGAGGCGGTGTTGACTGGATTCAAGTTTGGCAGCGCGTCGGATTTCCCCGGCAACTGCGCCACGCCGCCCGCCGGGCAGACGCGCACCGTGCCCATCAGCGCGACGTTCACCGACACGTTCGGACGCGACACCCAAATGTGGGGCGAACCGGCGCGCAAACCCACGGGCACTTATCTGCACCCCGGCGGCATCGCGACCGTCACCGTGCCCGCGGCGCTCGTGGGGAAAGGGCTCAAAATCCGCGTTGGCGCGCACTCGTGGGACCACTCGAACCGCCCGACGCTCAAGCGCCTCGACCGCTGCACGCTGCTCTACGACATTGACGCGGCCACGACGAAAATTGCCAGCCCGCTCGGCGGCGGAATTTATATCGAAGTGCCGAAGGGGAAAAACCTCGGCGTTCAGAATGTGACCATCACCGGCGCGGCGCGGTCCCCGTATTTTTCGGCGAAGAGTTTTCACCAAACGACGCTTACAGAATGGCAGACCATCGAACGCACGCAGCCCGGCCCGTGGGCGGATTTTCAAAGCGAGAAGTTCATGTTCCAAGTGCCGCGCAGTTGGATTTACGCCTACGCCAACCCCGTGACGCTGATGCAAAACTGGGACAAGGCGATGGACGCCATCAACGACCTGATGGGCTTCCCGCAGGCGCGCGGAAAAGAGACGATGTACGACCAGGTGGACGTGCAGCTTCGCGCATCCGTCTATGCGCCCGGCTACCCCGCGTGCAACGCCAGCTACAACCCCACGACGACCTACAACGGCAACAACACGCACTACCTGCTCACCGGCCCGCAGAACGCGCCGGACTACGAATTCCACGAAGCAGGGCACGCTTACTTTTTCCCGAAGTTCGCGGGCGAGCAGGAGTCTGCCATCAACCTGCTCCACGTCGCCGTGCAGACGCAGAAATTCGGCGAGACCTTCGACATCGCGCACCGTGAGTCGAACGGGTACACGCGCTCTTTCAACACGCTGCCGAACACGGCAGTGCTGTGGATGACGAGCTTCAACTTTTCGCCCGAAGAAGACCCGATGGACGATTGGGAAAAATCGTATCAACCGCAGGGCCACGCGAAATTTTCCGACATCGCGCGGAGCTTCGGCTGGAGCGGGCTGAACGCGTTCTTCTATTACTACAACGAGAAGGACCAACTCGGGCAGAGCTACTCCACGAGCAACGACAGCATGATGATCCAGCTCTGCAAATCCGTGGGCCGCGACCTGCGCCCGATACTGCATTTCTGGGGCATCCACCCGGCCAACGCCACGACGCTCGGCAACTCCATCGCCGCCGCGAAACTCAAGCCGACCGTCGAAATCTATGACCGTATCGTGCAATACAAGGCGCTCATCCCCGCCGACAACGCCGCCTTCCGCACATGGTGTACGAGCTGGTGGGGCGTCGCGCCGAGCATCAGCGGCTACGGCGTCGAGCGCGAACACGCGCGCCAGTGGAGCACGACTTTGCAAAACGGCACCGCCCCGCAGGCGCGTTTCCCCAACGAGGAATACAACGCCGTGTCCGCCGCCGACATCCACGGCCGCGTTCAGGAACTGCTCGACCTTTACTATCCCACCGGCCGACCCACCGACTACGCCGCATGGGATGCCAACTTCCCCGGCGTCAATCTGACCAACCCGAACGCGGACTTGGATGGCGATGGCATGAGTAACGATGATGAGCGCATCTGGGGCCTGGATCCCACCAGTCCCGCTTCATTCAATCCGGTGACAGCCATCGCCACCATTAGGTCCACTGGCAACTTCACCTACACGCGGCGCACTTCCACGCTCAGCGGCCTGACTTACACCGTGTGGACATCGCCCGACCTCACCACCTGGACGCAAGACACGGGCGCGACGCAAACGGTCGCCTCGACCGAGGCAAACGTCCAAACGGTGACGGCCAGGATCAGCGCTGCCCTGCGCACCCTGCCAAAGCTCTTTGTCCGCGTGCAGGCCGCGCCTTAAGAAAGTCCCACAACCCTAATTCACTCAGCAAATGCCACCGCGATGCAGCAAACTCCCGTTAGCCCTCCTCGTGGGATTCCTCATGGGTAGCTCCACCTTATCAGCCGACGATCAAGCCGAGCTTGAAACGCTTCGCACCCGGGCCGCTGGCGGTGATGGCAAAGCTCAGTTCGCTCTGGCCTTGCGCTATCGAGACGGAAAGGGAGTGTCCAAAGACGACGCCGAAGCGATGAAGTGGGCGCATCGCGCGGCGGATGCGGGCAACGCGGAGGCGATGGATTTCGTCGGCTTCGCTTACCTGCGCGGATCCGTGGTGGAGCGCGGTCCCGAGATCGCCTTTGGTTATTTCAAAGCAGCGGCGGAGAAGTCGGCGGCAGCAGCATTCAATCTCGGTCAGTGTTACTTCGGTGCGCAAGGCACGGAGCAGGACATCCCAAAGGCGCTCGACTGGTGGAAGAAGGCGGCAGCGAAGGGGCATGGGCGCGCGGCTTCGACGGCAGCGATGGCTTATCTTTCCGGTGAAGGCACGGCGCCCGATCCAGTTCAAGCGCGACGGCTGGCCGAGCGCGCGGCGGAGTTGAACGACCCATCGGGCCTCGTGGTGCTGGGGGAAATGCAGTTTCAAGCCGGTGAACTGGACGCAGCCAAATCGAACTGGACGAAGGCCTCGCAGCTCCGACCCACCGGCCCGACCGGGCACCCGGCCCAGCCGTCCGCCAGCGCCTCCGCGCAGCAGGGTGCCGACCTTTTGAAGCTCATCGAACACCGGCAGCGCAAAGGCGAGCTGGGCAAGTTTGCCTTCGTGCAAATGCCGCACATCAATCAGGGCTATAACAACTGCGGCTCCACCGCCTGCGCCACGTTCGCCCGCTTTCAGGGCGGCACGCTGGGCGGCTGGGATTTTAAGAAACTCTGCCCATCGCCCCTCGGCACTGGCACCGACTGGGGCCACCTCCTCGATGCTGCGAAAAAGATCGGCCAGCAGTGGAAGCTCATCACCTTCACGCCAGACGATGAAGGTTTCGACAAAGCAACCGCCTTTCTAAAAAGCGAACTCGATGCCGGACGGCCCGTGGTCGTGGATTTCAAATACATCGGCCCGGAATACCCAGGCGGCAACGCCGGCCACACGCTGAGCGTCTGCGGCTACCTCGCGGACGAGAACCTCTACATCCTCTGCAATCCCGCCGTCGCCACGCCCGGCCTCCAACTCATTACCGCCGCCGACCTCAAGAACTTCTGGCGCTCCGACCACTACGGCGCGCTTTCCAAAGGCGTGCTCTCCCGCCCCGCCTTCGTCATCGAAAAACTCTAAGCTTCCTCACGCCATGAACCCATCCATCCACTCACTTTCCATTCGTCACTTTCTGGCTGCTGCCGCGCTGGTCCTGCCTGCCCTTAGTCCGGTCAATGCAGCCACGTTTAGCAGCAGCGCCAGCCCGCCGGCGGTGGACTCCACCGATGTTGCCAATTTCGCGGCGCAGACCGGCTCGGATAAGTGGTTTTTCCAGGCAGTAAACGAAGCAAATCCTTCCGATGCGGCGAAGGGAGTGACGTTCACGACCGGCACTGCGCCGGTAATGTTCAGGGCGATCACTTACAAAGTCAGCGCGGGGAATTTGAAGGGCGCGACGGCGGCGAATCCGACGACGTGGACCATTCGGCTGGGGACGCTGTCCGGATCGAACTTCACGCAGCTCGCCACCGAAACAGCGCAGCAGACGGCGAATACGGGCACGGGATATTACATCACTTGGACTCTCACGACGCCCATCGCGCTCTCGACGAACACGACTTACGCGGTGGATATCGGGATGCTCTCGCGCACCGCATGGCCGACGGGCATCCCGTATCTCTCCTACTCGGGCAATGTGACGACGACGGGTGTGGGCACTTATTATGACTCCGGAGACCTCGGCGCGGGTGCGGCGACGGTGACGACGACGGCGGCGCGGGATAGGGTTTTCCATGTGGACCTTCAGGATCCGGTGAATCCCATGCCGCCAGACGGGGCGACGGTTGCGGGTGGCAGCATCGTTTTGAGCTGGGGCAATAAGGCTCCGACCACCGGCACGGATGTGTGGGTGGACATTTGGTTCGGCACCAATCCCGCCGCGCTAACGAAAGTCGTCAACGCGGGACTCAACACGACCACCACCACTGTCAGCGCGCCGGTGGCTGCCACTTACTACTGGCGCATTGATTCCTACCTCAATGGCGCGCCGACCGGGACGCCGGTCGCCGGCACGCAATTCCGCTTCTTCGTCACCGACACGGACAGCGACGGGCTGCCGGATACGTTTGAATTGGCCCACACCACCCCGCCCTCGAACATCGCGCTCAACCCCGGCGACGACCTCGACACCGATGGCCTGACCAACTTGCAGGAATTCCAGCGCGGCACGCTGCCTCGCGACGCAGATACCGACAACGACACCCTCAACGACGGCCCCGAACTCACCGGCGTCGGCTTGCGGCCCGCGACCAATCCGCTCGTCGCCGATACCGATGCCGATGGCTTCAGCGACGGTGTGGAAAGCAACACCGGCATCTGGGCTGGTACTTCCAACACCGGCACCAACCCTACCAACTCCGACACCGACCGCGACGGCCTCAAAGACGGCGTGGAAAACAACAGCGGCATCTTCGTCAGCGCGACCAATCCCGGCACCAGCCCGCTCAACGTCAACACCGACGGCGACAATGCGGGGGACTGGTATGAAGTCACCGCCGCGTTCACCAATCCGGTCAGCGCCGCGAGCCAGCCAAACATCCCCTATCCACTGCCCGACCCGGACGCCTCGACCGGCGTGACCAACAAGCGGGTGAAAGTTTATATCATGTCCGGTCAGTCGAACATGGTCGGCTTTGGCCGTGTGAGCGGCAACGGGACAGGCACGCTCAATACCATCGTGAACACCGAAAAGAAATTCCCCCATCTCGTGAACGGTGCGGGCGCGTGGAACTCGCGCAACGACGTGCGCTATCGCGGCGTCATCTCTGCCATCGGCAACGACGTACTCCAGCCGGAGTTCGGCGCGAACACCGACTCCTTTGGCCCCGAGCTGGGCTTTGGCCACGTCATGGGCTGGCATCACGACGAGCCCGTGCTGCTCATCAAAACCTCCATCGGAAATCGCAGCCTGCTCTGGGACATCGCGCCGCCCGACAGCGCGCGCTTTAACTACAACGGCAACACCTACGCAGGCTTTGGCGACTCGCCCAACTCATGGACCATCGGCGGCAGCCCGTCGCCTTTCAGTTGGTACGCAGGGAAAGAATACGACTCGTTTTTTCTCCATGAGTCCGACATGCGCCCTGGCCAGACGTGGACGAGCGGTACCGCCTACCCGAACGGCTGCTTTCTCCGGCACAACAGCACGATGTACGTTAGCAAATCCGCGCACACTTCCGCCGCCACATCGCAGCCCGGCGTCGGCGCGACGTGGTCAACATTCTGGAGCGTCTATTCCGTCACCAACGTCGTGGATGTGCTCGACAACTTCGCCACACAATATCCGCAGTGGGCCGCGCAGGGATTTGAAATTGCAGGCTTCGTCTGGTGGCAGGGCTTCAACGACCAGTCGGAACCCGCCGCCAGCCGCTACGAGGCAAGGCTGACCAGCCTCATCACTCATCTCCGCACCTACTACGGCACCCGCTATCCGGGAAAAATCAGCCCCACCGCGCCCTTCGTGCTCGGCACCATCGCCTTTGGCGGCTGGAGCCTCTCCGGTGCCGGCCTCACTGTCGCCAACGCGCAACTCGCCGTCGGCAATCCCACGCTGCATCCCGAATTCGCCGGCAACGTGAAAACCATGGAAGCCCGCGGCTACTGGCGCAGCACCGGCCCCGACGCCAGCCAAGGCCACCACTACAATCACAACGCCGAGACCTACTACCTTCTTGGGGATTCCCTCGGTCGTGGCATGGTCGAGATGCTGACCAGCACACCCACCTCCGGCAGTTTTGCCGCATGGCAAACCGCCACTGGCACCGCTGGTGCGCCCGCCCTCGACCACGACGGCGACGGCGTGAAAAACGGCATCGAATGGTTCCTCGGCGGCGACGCGAACACCACCGGCTTCACCGCGCTGCCCGCTGTTGTGAGCAGCGGCGGCAACGTTAGTGTTACATGGACAAAAGCGGCGAGCTTCACTGGCACCTACGGCACCCGCTTCGTGGTCGAAACCGCGGACACGCTCACCGGCCCATGGGTGATCGAAACTCTCGGAATCAATGTAGCCATCACGGGAAATGACATCAAATACACTTTCCCAATGCCACTTAGCAGCAACAAATTCGCCCGCCTAAAAGTGATCGCCCCATAGGTTTCCCACTCCATGCATTTGCATACCCTGTTCCATCGTCTCGTTGCTGCCTGCCGGGCTCTCGGAGCTAGTTTCCCCTGCGCGCCGGCGCGGCGGTGGAGCGCGAGCGTCCTGGTGTTGTTCGCCGCAATCGGAAGCGCACGTGGCGTGACCATCGACACGGTCTATTTCGCCCAGACCCATGTTCAGGAAGCCGCCCACCCCTATTTCTACCTCGTGGGCAACCGGGATACGTTCATCAAGGCCCACATTGTGGACCCTGCCACACCCGCTGCGCCAGCGGTGAACGCCATCCTTTCTCTCGACGGTCAGACCTTGAACCTGCCATTGGCCGGCCCGGCGGTGCTTCCCGCTTCCATCTCAAACGGCCCCGGCGTCGTGCAGCACTCTTCTGCAAATACCTTCACTGCCATGATTCCGAAAGCCTGGGTGAAATCCGGGCTAACCGTCACAGTGCAGGCGGGCGCACAGCAGGTCGTGCTGAATACCTTGAAAATCGGTGCGCCGACGAAGGTCGTCATGACCATGTTCGACGTGCAGTATTTCGCCGATACGAACTCGAACTACCCTGCCGGTTGGGAGGCGGAGCTGGCAGCCAAGTGGCCCGTGGCCGAGCTGGAGGTGAGGCGGATTCCCCATGTGGTCTTTCCGGAATTGGTCATCCCTCCCCGCTCAGGAGTGCCTGCCGCACGGATCAAGTCCACGGCGGATTACACCACGCAGACTGGCCTCGGCTTCGATGGGGAGCAGGCGGCTGCCCTCGCTTGGAATGGTGCGCTCAAGGCAGCGGCGGGGAAGAGTGGACGTGTTAGTTTGTATTACACCAATATCTATCGGGTGGGTGCCGGCGGACAGGCCGGTGGTTTCGCCGGTGTCGGCAGCGGCACCTCGCTCGGCATTCTCCATCACGAGTTGGGCCATGCCCTTTCGCTGCCGCATTGGGGCGACAGCGCCAGCTATCCCTACAAGGGCGACATGCATGGCATCCTCGCGCCCGCGATTTACAATGATACCCATGCCGGCCCCACGTGGGCCTTCGACCTCCGCACCCAGGCTTACATCCCCTGCACGGTGCAGCCGGGCAACGTCGGCGGCAAACTGGCGGGCACTTACAAGGCGGACCCCATGCAGGGCGGCGGCACCGGCTGGCAGGAGCCGGGATACCTGATGAATCACTTCTCGGATTATTCGATGTTCCAGATGCGCTCTTACCTCGATGGGCATGTCGTGGTTTGGAACGCGGCGCTGGGGAAGTTCGCTTCATGGAATCAGACGGCCCGGGCCTACACCAATGCCGTCACTAATAACGGCGTCTCTTATCCCGTGGAGCGGGATGTTCCCGTGATCGCTGTCATGGCGTCCATCTCCGGCGCGAGTCCTAACGTCAACATGGCCTATCCGCCCATCGGCCCCTTCAGCGGTGGCTTGATCCGGCTTTTCGATCCGACGGTGGCCGCGGACCGGACGGCGGCGCAGGCGATCTTCAGCCCGACCACCGGCAGCGATCTGTGCCTGCGTGTCACCCAGGGTGGCGTGGTGAAAACCTACATGCTGGCGGCCTCATGGGAGCCTTCCGCCGATCCGCTGTCAAGTGGCAGCCTGAAAACCGCCGCGTTGAACCTGCCCGCCTCGGGCGGCAGTGTCACCAAGATCGACCTCCTGCTTACTCCAGATGCGGAAGACAATGGCCTCCCGGCGAACCCACAGGTGCTTTACTCCTGGCCTAGCAGCCTGATCGCGGTGCCGACCGGACTCGCCGCCATCGGCAGCAATACCGTCGTCAACCTAGCTTGGACCGCCTCGGCGGGCGCCACCAGCTACACAGTGAAACGCGCAACCGTGAGCGGCGGCCCCTATACTTCGATCGGAACGACGGCAACGACGACTTACAACGACACCACGGTCACCAATGGCTCCACCTACTACTACGTGGTGTCAGCCACGACCGCTGCCGGAGTCAGCGCCAATTCGGCCGAAGCGGTTGCGACCGCGATTCCGCCGCCCGCCACGCCCGCCGGGCTGACAGCCACACCGGGCGATGCGGTGGTGGGCCTGGCGTGGTCCGCGTCCGCCGGAGCCACCGGCTACAAAGTGAAACGCGCGCTGGCCAGCGGCGGACCTTTCACCACGATCCAAAGCCAGCCGGGCACGGGCTTCAGTGACGTGTCGGTGACCAACGGGGTGAATTACTACTATAAGGTCTCGGCCTTCAACAGCGGAGGCGAGAGTGTCGATTCGGCAGTCGTCGGCCCCGCCAAGCCGCTCGGAGTGCCCGTGGTGCCAGGCGGGTTG
The DNA here is from genome assembly GCA_031409335.1 of Chthoniobacteraceae bacterium. GTDB lineage: Bacteria > Verrucomicrobiota > Verrucomicrobiia > Chthoniobacterales > Chthoniobacteraceae > JANLQB01. The sequence goes on from JANNWY010000095.1 coordinate 90,269, forward strand.
ACGGCCATCGGGGGCGATCTCCGCGTGGTCTTGAGCTGGAGCGCCTCGCCGGGAGCGACTAGCTACAAGGTGAAGCGCTCGCTGACGGTCGGCGGTCCCTACGCGACGATCCAGACCCAGGCGGGAACCACTTTCACCGACCTCGCTGTCGCTAACGGCAACACCTATTACTATGTCGTTTCCGCGACGAACGGATTCGGCGAGAGCGTGAACTCGGCGGAAGTCCCAGCCGCCGTATCCCGAGCCCGCTACTGGGACGGTGGCGTGTCCGACATCGCCGGCAACGGCAACACCGCCAGTGGTGGCGGGGCCGGCACCTGGAACACCACCCTGCTGAACTGGGATGCGGGCGCCGTCCCCCACGTCGCCTGGGACAGCACCGTCAATGACACTGCCATCTTCGCCGGAACCGGGGCGCTCGTCACCGTCGCCGAGCCCGTCACCGTCGGCGGGGTGACTCTCTCCTCGTCCGGCTACACCTTCTCGGGCAGCACGGTCCAGATTGCCGCTGGCGGGATTTTCAAAGGGACCGCGGGCAGCAGCTACACCCTCGCTGGCTTCGGCCTGGCCGCGGGCAACACCACCTACCGTTTCGAGAGCACCAGCACCTCCACCGGTGCCTTCGGGAATGCGACCATCTTCACCATGACCACCAGCCTCAACGGCGCTGACAACTCGGTGGTGATCTCGGGAACGCAGCCGGTTTACCTCACCGGCACCAACAG
>JANNWY010000096.1:0-46196 GCA_031409335.1 Chthoniobacteraceae bacterium
GCCATGCCGTGGGAGCAGATGGCTTACGTGCAGATTGATTGGGTGGGCTCGTTCACAGCATCGGCTGGCACCGTCATCTACGACGGCGGCTCGTGGCCTGCGCAGTACAACGGCGACTACTTCACCACGGAGCCAACGATCAATATCATCCACCACGCAAAGCTCACGCCTCAGGGCAGCAGCTACACTTTCGCAAAAGAGAAGGGCCGCGAGGAGACGGAGTTCATCCGCAGCAAAGACATGTGGTGGCGGCCAATCGAAGTCCGCGTCGGCCCCGATGGCGCGGTGTATGTCGGCGATTTCTACAACCAAGCCGTCATCCACAACGACACGCGCGGCCCCGATCACAACCGCGTGAACGCGGCGGTGCGCCCGGATCGCGATCATTACTTCGGGCGTATCTGGAGGCTGGATCACAAGGACGCGAAGAAGATCGCGGTGCCGGATTTGTCGAAGGCGGATGTGGCGACTTTGGCGAAGGCGCTGGAGAATCCGAACCGTGTGGTGCGGATGACGGCGAGCAGATTGTTGGTGGAAAAAGCCGGGCCGAGCAAAAATGAGGATGCGCGCGCTGAAATATCCTCCGCGTTGAAAAGTCCGATGGCGAGCACTTCACCGGAAACGCGCATTGCCGCGCTGTGGACGCTGCGTGCAATCGGCGCGTTGGACTTAAAGCAGGTCGCCGCGCTAGGCGTGGAGGACAAGGATGCCAGCGTCCGACGCAATGCGCTTAATGTGGTTGAAGAAAGCAACCTCCGAAAAGGTGAAGGCTATTCGGGGAAAACGACGGCCTTCCAGCCAACCACCGCATTGTCGGATTCTGACGCGCAGGTTCGCCTCGCCGCGCTGCGCGCGTGCGCAGCGAGCGAGCTCCACGAAGATACTGCGAAAGCGATCATCGCCGCGTGGCCGAAGTTTGACGACGACTTCCAAAAGTCCGCCGCCATCGGAGCCGCCGCGCAGAATCCCGCCGCGAGCATCGCCGCCGCGCTCGACAGCGCCGATCCCGCGCCACTCGCGCCGCTCGTCTCCACGCTCGCCGCGTCCATCGGCGAGAAGAACAACACGGACGCCGCCGCGAAGCTCGTCGTCTCGCTCGCCAGCAAACCCGCGAGCGCCGATCCGCTCAAGCGCAGCATCCTCGACACGCTCGGCAAATCGCTCAAAGACGCGCCCGCGATGACGCCCGAAGTTTCCGCCGCGCTCACAAAACTTCTCGCCAGCGGCGCGGCAGGCAGCGCGCTCCCGCTCGCCGCGAAGTGGGACAAAGCAGGCACGCTCAAGGGCGAAATCGCCAGGCTCACTGGCGGACTTCTTTCGACTCTCGCCGATGGAAACGCCGCGGATGACGCGCGCCTTTCCGCCGCACAAAGCCTCATCGGCCTCCGCGGCAGCGATGCGAAAATCCTCCCCGCCGTCGTCGCGCAACTCGGCAGCGGCAAACCCGGCGTGCAGCGCGGCCTCATCGCCGCGCTCGGCGAGACCGACGACGCCAGCGTGGGCGCCGCACTTTCCACCGCCTACGGCAAACTCCCCGCCGACGTGCAGCCCGCCGCCTTCGACGCGCTGCTGAAGCGCACCGACTGGGCCGGCGCATTTCTCGACGCCGTGAAATCCGGCGCGATCGACGGCAAACTGCTCGGGCCCGCCGCCGCCTCGCGCCTGCGCACCCACCCGAACGCGGAGGTCGCGAAGCGCGCCGTCGCGATGCTCGACGAGCTGAATCCGATGGCGAAAATGCGCAAGGAAATGATCGCGAAACTCGCGCCGATCGTGGACCAGAAAGGCGATCCCGCCGCAGGGAAGACGCTCTTCATGACGACGTGCGCCATCTGCCACAAATTCGGCGACACCGGCGCGGACATCGGGCCGGGCCTCACCGGCATGGGCGCGCACGGCGCGGGCGAATTGCTCACCGCGATCGGCGATCCGAACGCCGAGGTGGACCCGTCGTTCGTGCAGTGGAACATCGAGACGAAGGACGGCCAGACCTATGCGGGAATCATCGCTGCGGAAAACCCGACGAGCATTACCATGAAGAGCCTCGCCGGCGTGCAGGAGGTGAAAGTCGCGAATATCAAATCGCGCGTGAACACCGGCCTGTCGCTGATGCCCGATGCGTTCTTCGGCCTGCCCGGCGAGCAGATTCGCGACATCATCGCCTTCATGCAGAGCGTGGATGGCGGGAAATTCCGCACCGTGGATTTGCGCGACGCCTTCACCGCGAACACCGGACGCGGCCTCTACGTCAGCCAGGAGTCGAAGGGCGACACGCTGAACTTTGCCAAGACCGGCAACGTCACGGTCAGCGGCATCCCCTTCAACATCGTGAGCCCCGAAAAAGCCGCGACCGGCAACAACGTCGTCGTGCTCAAAGGCGGCCCGGCGCGCAGTTACTCGAAGACGCTGCCGCAGCGCGTCGAGGTGAAAGTGGGCGGCTTCAAGGCGAACCGCATCCATTTCCTCGGCGGCGTGACGGGCTGGGGCTTTCAGAACAACGACGACTTCAGCGAAGTGATGAAAGTGACGATCCACACCACGGCGGGCCAGCGCGAGGGACTCGTGTTCAAAAACGGCGTGGAGTTTGCCGACTACATCGGCCCGATCGCCGTGCCCGGCTCGAAGCTCACCGAGGGCCTCGTGCGCGATCATCAGCTCCGCTGGTTTAGCAAACCGCTCGCGCTCGGCGCGGTGGAGATCGACCGCATCACGCTCGAATCGCTGGATACCGGAGCCGCGCCGACGACCGTCGCGATCACGCTGGAAATGGCGGAAAGTAGCGCAGGCGCCCCGCCTGTCGATCGTCCCGCGGGCGCCTCGCCCGCAGCGGCTGGTTCAGCGGGCGGGGCGCCCGCCGGACTTTTGGCAGGCGGGGCGCCTGCCCTACTTCCCGACGCGGACTTCAAACCGCAATTCAGCGACCCCGTGCCGCAGCCGCCCGCCTCCCGCCCGGCAAATGGCCCGCGCGTGCTAATCGTCGGCGGCGGCAGCTCACACGATTTCGTGAAGTTTTTCGGCGGCACCGACAAAGCCACGCTCGCCCCGATCGCCGGCTGGGTGGATTTCACTCAAAACCTGAACGGCATCGCGCCCATCCTCGACCGCGTGGACGTGCTCGTGCTCAGCGCGAACCAGCCCGTTTCATCCCCGACGAAAAAGGCGCTGATGGACTACGCGAACCGCGGCGGAGCGATCATCGCGCACCATCCCGGAGTTTGGTACGCGTGGAATAATTTCGCGCAGTGGAACAAGGAAATCGTCGGCGGCGGTTCGCGCGGGCACGACAAGTTTGGCGAGTTTGAAGTGAGCGTGACGGGCAAACACCCGATCCTCGAAGGCGTCCCCGCGAGTTTCAAAATCACCGACGAACTCTACTACTACCAGCCCGACGCCAGCGGCACGCCGATCGAAGTCCTCGCCACCGCCACGAGCACGCAAAAGCCCGGCACGTATCCGCAGGTCTTCGTCGTGAAACATCCCAAAGCCAAAATCGTCGGCCTCACCCTCGGCCACGACGCCCTCGCGCACGACCTCCCCGCCTACCAAACGCTGCTGAAAAACGCGGTGAAGTGGTGCGCGGAAGCAAGATAGAATCGGCTGCGGCGATCGCCACGGGCCGAGGCAATTCCAATGGCTGCGTGAGCGACTTGCCGATGCTCACGGGCGCCATTTTTCAACAACTGCTTTCATCCACGCAGGAGAAAATTATTCGCGGCTCGTCTTGGTGCTGTCCCCCACGACAGCGATCACGCTCTTCACCGGGGCCGTGCGGAAGAGGCTCATCAGCCCTTCGACTGACTGGAACGCGCGGGGGCTGCCATCCAGGACGAGGCCAATGACGGGCGGAGCGGCTTCGCGCTTCCTCCGATAGTTGGAAGTTGAAAGTTGGACGTTCTCTTCGTCATTTCAGCATCCTCCGCAGATACATCCCCGTGTAACTCCGCCCCACCTTCGCGATGTCCTCGGGCGTCCCCTGCGCGACGATTTCCCCGCCGCCCGCGCCGCCTTCCGGCCCGAGGTCGAGCACCCAGTCGGCGCTTTTGATGACTTCCAAATTGTGCTCGATGACGATCAGCGTGTTGCCCGCGTCGCGCAGTTTCATCAGCACTTCGAGCAGCTTGTGAATGTCGGCGAAATGCAGGCCGGTGGTCGGTTCATCGAGCATGTAAACGGTGCGGCCGGTCGCCTTTTTCGCGAGTTCCGTCGCGAGCTTCACGCGCTGCGCTTCGCCGCCGCTGAGCGTGGTGCCGGACTGGCCGAGGTGGAGGTAGCCGAGGCCCACGTCTTCGAGCGAAAGCAGCTTGTCGGAAATCTGCGGCACGTTGCGGAAAAAGCGCGCGGCTTCGTCGATCGTCATATCGAGCACGTCGGCGATGTTTTTACCTTTGTAAGTGATCTCCAGCGTCTCGCGATTGTAGCGCCGCCCGCGGCAAATCTCGCACTCGACATACACGTCGGCGAGGAAGTGCATCTCGATCGTCTTCACGCCATCGCCCTCGCAGGATTCGCAGCGCCCGCCTTTCACATTGAAACTGAAACGGCCCACATCGTAGCCGCGGATGCGCGACGCGGGCAGCCCGGCGTAAAGCTCGCGCACCGGGCCAAACGCGCCGGTGTAGGTCGCGGGATTTGAGCGCGGCGTGCGCCCGATCGGCGTTTGGTCGATGACGATCGCCTTGTCGATTTGATCGAGCCCGTGCAGCGCGGCGTGGCGTCCGGGGCGGTCTTTCGAGCGGTAAAAATGGCGGAAGAGCGCGCGGCGCAGGATGTCATCGACCAGCGTGGATTTTCCGCTGCCGGAGACGCCGGTGACGCACGTCATGCAGCCAAGCGGGAACGCTGCGGTGACACCGCGCAGATTGTTTTCGTGCGCGCCGGTGATGGTGAGCCAGCCGGGGGATTGCGGATTGCGGATTGCGGATTGCGGATTGGTTTGCGGTTCGACGCGCTTTTTGGGAATCGGAATTTTCGCGCGTCCGGTGAGGTATTGGGCGGTGAGCGAATCCTCGACTTTCAAAATCTCGGCGAGCGTTCCCTGCGCGACGATGTGGCCGCCGCGCTTTCCCGCGCCAGGGCCGAGGTCGAGGATGTAGTCGGCTTCGCGGATCGTGTCTTCGTCGTGCTCGACGACGATGACGGAATTTCCCAAATCGCGCAGCCGCCGCAGCGTGCCGATCAGCCGGTCGTTGTCCCGCTGATGCAGGCCGATGCTCGGTTCGTCGAGCACGTAGAGACACCCCGCGAGCCCTGAGCCGATCTGGGTCGCGAGCCGGATGCGCTGCGCTTCGCCGCCGCTGAGCGTGCCGCTTTCACGATCGAGCGAAAGGTATCCGAGCCCGACTTCGACGAGAAAACTCAGCCGCGCGGAAATCTCCCGCCGCACTTCCGTGGTGATGAATTTCTCCTGCTCGGTCAGCACCAGCCCGTGCATGAATTCCAGCGCATCGCCGATCGCGAGCCGCGAGAATTGGTGGATGTTCAAATCGCCCTTCGCGCCGCCGCGCACGCGCACCGCGAGGATTTCCGGCTTCAGCCGCGCGCCCTCGCACTTCGCGCACGTGCGGCGGCTCATGTATTGGCGGATGCGCTGGCGGGTGAGTTCGCTGTCGGTCGTCGCGTAGAGATGTTCGAGCTGCGCGATCACGCCGTCGAAGGTCTTCGTGACCGGCTTCGCATCGCCAAAATTCATTACGATCTCGCGCTCGCCGGTTCCATTCATCACCGCATCGCGAAACTTTTGCGGCAGATCTTTCCACGGCGTCTCGACCGAAACTTTGCACGCCTTCGCCAGCGAGGCGAGCGTGCCCGCATACATTTTCTGGAGCCGCTTCGCCGCCTTCGCCCACGGCGTCACCGCGCCATCGGCGAGCGATTTCTCGGGATCATTCACGATCAAATCGGGATCGCAAACCTGCTCCGTCCCGAGCCCCGTGCAGGCCGGGCACGCGCCAAAGTGGCTGTTAAAGGAAAAGTGTTTCGGCGTGAGTTGCGGCAGCGTGAAACCGGTTTCGGGATTGCTGAAATCGGTCGAGAACTTGTGCGCGGTCCACTCCGCATCGGCGGAAAGCTGGCGCAACACTGTCAGCTTGTTGCCTCCCCATTTCAGCGCCGTATCCACGGAATCCGCGAGCCGCGTGCGCACGCCGTCGCGATTCACCAGCCGGTCGATCACCGCCTCGATCACGTGCGATTCCCCGCGCTGCAGTTTCACCGGCTGAGGCCCAGCGAGTTCCACGATTTCACCGTCGATGCGCGCCCGCACGAAACCCTCGCGTTTCAGCTTCTCCAGCACATCGCGAAACTCGCCCACCTCGCTGTGGACGATCGGTGCGAGCAGGACGACGCGGCTTTCCAGCGGGAATTCGAGGATGCGATCGACGATGAGTTGCGGGGTGAGTTTGAAAATCGGCACGCCCGTTTTCGGATCGTGCGGCTGGCCAACCGACGAATAAAGCAGCCGCAAATAGTCGTAGATTTCCGTGGTCGTCGCGATCGTCGAGCGCGGGTTTCCGCCGCTGCTGCGCTGCTCGATCGCGATCGCCGGCGAGAGCCCTTCGATGAAATCCACGTCCGGCTTTTGCATCTGATCGAGGAACTGCCGCGCGTAGGCGGAAAGGCTCTCGACGTAGCGCCGCTGGCCTTCCGCGTAGAGCGTGTCAAAGGCGAGCGATGATTTTCCAGAGCCACTCAAGCCGGTAATCACAACCAGCTTCTCACGCGGGATTTCCAGCGTCAGGTTCTTCAAATTGTGCTGGCGCGCACCCGTGATCTTGATAGTCTGCGCAGGCATTTCCCAGAAATTGATAAACCCGAAACCAAAGCAGAAACGACAGCCAGCCGCGAGAGGAAATTAGATGTCCGACCCCAATCCACAGCTAAATCGTGACGACCTCGAAGAGCTTCACGAGAAGTTTCGCGAGATCAAACATTCGATCAACAACACCCTCGCCGTCATCATGGCGTTGTCGGAACTCTCGCAGCGGAATCCCGCTCATTTCGAGAAGCTGGCGAAGGCGGTTCTTCAGCGCGGACCGGAAGTGGTGCAGCAGTTGCAGGATTTCCAAGCGGCCTTGAGCGCGAAATCCAAAGAGGCCGGGGCACCTCCGTCAGGTTCGGAAGCATAGCCCGCCACGGAGTCTCGTTCGGCGGGAAAGCGGTGCCGGGCGCTACTCCTTCGGCGCGATGATGCCGATGATCGGTCCGAGCGGAAATCGGATGACGTGCTGCTCTGGCTGCGTGGTGTATACGCTGGAGACGGAGCCGTCGAAAAACAGCGCATTCGCGCAGCCGAGGCCGTCGCGAGAGAGCCGGGCGAATTCGTGGAAGTTCACCGGTTCATTGGAAATCGCGAACACGACGCGTTTCGCTGAAACGACGCCCACGCCGTTGCGCATCAGCCGCGATTCCGAAGCTGCACGAAAGGCGGGATGCAGCTTGCCGTCGATGACGAGCAGCGGGCCGGATTGCGTCGCGAGCTGCACTTTTTCGATCCCGCCCACGGCTGCGAGCACGGGAAACTGCGACGACTCGACGACGTGCGCCCCAGTTTCCGTGATCGCGAAAACACCATTCGGTTTCAGGAAAAAATTTCCCTCATCGTCATCGAGGTTCAGCTTTCCGATCGTCCGCCCGTGATCGACAAACAGCCCGACGGGAGCGAAGCCGGGATGAAACATGCCGGCGTTCATTGCGAAGAGGAGGCGCTGCTTGCTCTCCGCCAGCCATCGGTCGATGTTCTCGAAGTTGTTGAAGTAAGTGCGTCCGTCTCCGAGCAAAAGGTGGAGTTTCTCCCGAGTGAGATCGACCGACGAAACCATATAGCGCTTGCCGTCGAAGGTGTGTTCTTTCGTCTCCACCGCCATCGTGCGGGAGATCAACGCCGAGCCGACGAGGAGTGCGGTTAGTCGGGGAAATGTCATCGTTGTGCTTGGAGCCGGGTTTCGGAGCGATACCATCGGGGCTTCAGCAAATCGAGCCCTATGAATCCGTCCCAACTTTTACGCGTCGCGCTCGTCCTGCTCGCCGCCACCACCTTTTGCCGCGCCGAGCTTTCTTTTGAAGACGGCGCGAAGCGGCATCTGAGCGAGATCACGAAAGGGGAAACATCTGGCGTGGCGGTGCTGGTGGCGCGCGATGGGAAGATTGTTTTCCAAGGTGGGTTTGGTCTTGCGGATATTGCGAAAAAGACGCCGGTAACAGCGGAGACGAAGTTTCGCATCGGCTCGATTTCGAAGCAGTTCACTGCGGCGGCAATCCTGAAGCTCGCGGAGGAAAAAAAGCTCGCCGTCACCGATCCGCTGGCAAAGTTCTTCCCCGACTTTCCGCGCGCGAGTGACATCACGCTTAATCACCTGATTACCCACACTTCCGGGATTCACAGCTACACGGACAAGCCGGATTTTCTCAACCGCGTGACGCAGCCGATCGAGCCCGAAAAACTGATCGCGTCCTTTCAAAACGATCCTGCCGATTTCGCGCCGGGCGCTGGATTTCACTACAATAACTCCGCCTATTTCCTGCTCGGCGAAATCGTCCACAAGGCTTCCGGTAAGCCGCTCGCCGACTATTTGCACGACACATTTTTCGTCCCGCTCGGGATGAAGGACACCGGCGTTTTTGTGAACTCCGCGCCGCCGCCGGGCATGGCGAACGGGTATTCCTTTGCCGATGGAAAGTGTGAGCCCGCGCTCGATTGGGACATGTCGTGGGCGGGCGGCGCGGGTGCGCTTTACTCGACAGTCGGCGATCTTTTTCGTTGGAACGAAGGGCTCTTCGGTGGGCGCATTTTGAATGTGGAATCCTTCAAAACCGCGACGACTCCGGTAACGCTGCCTGCGGGCACCGATGGGATGAAATATGGCGGCGGACTTGTGATGTCCGAGCTGAAGCGGCTGCGCGCGATCGGGCATGGCGGCGGGCTGAACGGCTGGTCGAGCGATCTCCTACGCCTGCCGGATCAGAATTGCACCGTCGTGGTCCTCGCCAATGCGCTGCCGCCGCCGCCGGAACTAACCCCCGCTGCGATTTCACATGCGATCGCGGAGAAACTGCTCGCCGACGAAATCAAGAAACTGCCACCGCTGACCGAGGACAAAACCGTCGATCCGAAAACCTTCGGAGCATTCGCGGGCCGCTACGACTACAAGAACGCCGTCCTCACCGTGACCGTGGAGGACGGGCATCTTTTCGCCCAACTGACGGGCCAGCAAAAGTTCGAGATATTCCCGAAAGCGGCGGATGAGTTTTTTTGGAAAGTCACGGACGCGCAGGTGATTTTCATCCGCAACGAAAAGCGCGAAGTCATCTCGGCGCGACACACGCAAGGTGGCAACACCTTCAACGCGCCGAAGCTCGCGGATGAAACGGTGAAACTGACCGAGGCGCAGCTCGACGCTCCGCTCGGCGAATATCAATACGGCCCTGGCGCGGTGCTCACCGTCACGCGCGATGGCGAGCGTTTTTTCGCGCAACTGACCGGCCAGCCAAAATTTCCCATCTTCCCGAAGTCAGCCACCGAGTTCGAGTGGCGCGTGGTCGCGGCGAAGGTGGAGTTTGTGAAAGGCGACGACGGCAAGGTCGCGAAGGCCGTGCATCAGCAGAACGGCAACACGATCACCGCGCCGAAAATCAAGTAGCGCGCGTCATTTCTCCACCGGCTTCCCCGCGGCGACCCACGCCTTAAAGCCTTCGTTGAGGTGAAGGATGGAGGTGAATTTTTGTGACGCGAATACTTCCAGCGAGCGACCGCTGCGACCGCCGCCCGCGCAATGCACGAGATACGTTTTGCTCTTGTCGAGTTCGGCGATCTTCTTCGCAAAATCGCCGGCTTGGAAATCGATGTTTTTCGCGCCGGCGATGTGCCCCGTTTTGAATTCCGCTTCCGTCCGAATATCGAGGACGACGATTTCCTTTTTCTCCGCGAGCAACTTGGTCGCCTCGTCCGCACTCACGTTCTTTGCCGGTCCGCACTGCGCGAGCGCGGAGGCAGCGAGGGAGGCGATCAGGGTTGCCGTCAGGGTAATCGTTTTCATGGCCCGATGCGTAGGCGAAACGGGACGCCGCTGCAATCCCGCGCACTACTGGATCAAACGCACCGCCACGCCGAACGGGCGCCAGTTCGGCAGTTCATAGTAGTAGCGAATGTCAAAATCGATGCGGTGGGGCTGGGTCAGGAAACTTCCGGTGATCGTGAGCAGACCGTCAGAGTCGATGCGCGGCGGGATTTTCAGCACGCCTTCCAGATCCTTGATCGCGATCAGATTCGTGCGCTGGCTGATGAATCCATCAAAGGTCCGCGTCAGCATTCCGAGCGTGAGCTGGCGCTGCCACGAGCGGGCGACGCCGTCGTAAAAATCCTCGAACGACTTCTGCTGAACCGCATCGTGAAACGAAAGCATCGTCTCTTTCGCCATCGCGAGAGCAGACCGTTCGTCGGGAAGCGGATTCGCGTGAACGCTCGCGAGTTGAGGTCCCTTGCCAATTCGCGTGAAGAAATTTTCCGAAATCCCGGTTTCGATGTGCATCGGCGATTTCACGGAAAAGACGCGCCATTCGCCGTGATCCCGCGTGAGTGTGACGACGAGGGGCGCCACCAACCCGTGGCGAGTCCGCACCTCGGCGAGCAGCTTCGCAGTCTTTCCCACGACCGCCGTCTTTTCGATCTTCTGCAACGCGCAACCCGTCAATCCCGTCTCGTGCGCGATAGCCTTGAAGTCCGCCTCGGTCTGCTGATGCCGGAAGAAGAATGACGTGTCTGCAAAGGCGGCAGCCGGACGACTGTCGGCAAGCTGGGAAAAAAACAAATTGGCCGCGGCAGTGGGATCGGATTCGGCTGCGCATCCGACCACGAGGATGCCGAGGAAAAACAACGCCCGCCGGATCACTTGCTGAGTTCCAGCATCCGCCGGATCGGCACTTCGGCACGCGCACGGATCGCCTCCGGGATGATGATCTCCGGCGCGAGATCCAGCAGGCAATCGTGCAGCTTTTCGAGCGTGTTCATCTTCATGTAGCGGCAATCCGCGCACGCGCAGTGGTCGGTCGGCCCGGGGATGAAAACCTTGTCCGGCATCTCGCGCCGCAGCCGGTGGAGCATCCCGGATTCGGTGACGATCACGAACGCCTTCGCCGGCGAATTCTTGCAATAGGAGATCATCTTTTCCGTGGAGCACACCTCATCCGCGAGCATCCGCACGGCCTGCGTGCATTCCGGGTGCGCGACCACCGGCGCGTCCGGCCACTCCGCGCGCGCGCGCTCGATCGACTGACGCGTGAACTCGACGTGGACGTAACAATTCCCCTTCCACAACTCCATCGGCCGCCCCGTCTGCTCGATCACCCACGCGCCGAGATTTTGATCCGGCACGAAAAGGATTTCGCGATCCTTCGGCGCAGCCTCGACGATCTTCTGCGCGTTGCCGCTCGTGCAGATCACATCGCTGAGCGCCTTCACGCCCGCACTGCAATTGATATAGGCGATCACATAAAAATTCCGTGCCGCATGTTCGCGCAAATAAGCGTCCAGCTTCTCCGCCGGACACGAATCGCTGAGCGAGCAGCCCGCATCCATATCGGGAATGACGACGGTCTTCGTCGGGTTCAAAATCTTCGCCGTCTCGCCCATGAAATGGACGCCGCAAAACGCGATCACATCCGAATCCGTCTTCGCCGCCTGGTAGCTCAACCCCAGCGAATCGCCGACGTAATCCGCGAGTTCCTGGATTTCCTTGATCTGATAGTTGTGCGCGAGGACGACGGCATTCCGCTCGCGTTTCAGGGCGAGAATTTCTTCAGCAAGATCGACTCCGAGCGTGGGCATGGCGTAAAGCTAACAGCCAGCCCCGCAGGCGCAAGATGGGAGGACCGGATCGCGAATTACGCGGACTTTTCCATCCAATACAAAGGCAAAGAGCCGCGCGTCTTGGCAGACGCACGGCCCTTTTTACCGAATCCAACTGGCGGGACTTAAAGCGTGGCGAGCTGTTCCACCGTTTGGCTCCACGGGCCTTTGCCCAGCGCATTCACCCCCGCCACCCGGAAGAGGTAGCGTCCGCCCGGGGTGAGACCCGGGACGGTGCCGCTCCTGCGCGTGAAGTCCGCGCCATTGGACCAGCCGGACTGGCCGGTCAGATCGGCGGTATGTTCGATCGCATAGGTCTTGGCCGAGTAGAGTGGCAGCCAGGTGAGATTCACCGACCCGGACTTCACGCCCAGAGTCACCGACTTGATGACCGGCGCATCGAGCGGCGTCGGCTTCGTCCGTGGCGCGCGCACGTCCATGCCAGCAGAGCGAATGATGTCCTTGTTACCGTTGGCGGTCGTCTGCACATAGCTCGCCAGTTGCGAGAGGATGCCATCGAGCGCCGTGGCCGCGTCATCCTGTTCGGAAGTGGCGGTGGCCGCCGCGAGCCGCGCCGAACGCGCCGCCTGCACCTTGTCCGATAGCGCGTCCGCCGCCGCGGTGACGACGGCGAGGGCCGGCACCGGCGTGGGAAATGCCGCATTCCCCGTCATGTCGGTCACGATGCTGAGGGCGAGTTCGACCTTTTCCGAAACAGTCAGGTCTTTGAGATTCAATTTAACGTCTTGCATGGGATTTCAGTTTTCAGATTTCTAAGTTTTCAGGTTTGGTTCGTCGGACGCAGCCGGAATGGCTGAATCGCATTTTCCAATAACGCAGGCTCCGTACCAGCCGCCCGCAGGGAGCGGGAGCGGGATGAGAGGGTGTGATAAAAAGTGGGGCAAAACGGGGTGCTGGCAGCCTCTCCCTCCAGGACGCCTCCAGGACGACGGATTTCCGGCACCACTTTTGAATGACACGCGTGGCGAAAGCCCAATGCTCCTGGGTGCCAAAGGCGCAATCCAGCCCCGGATTGCCGTGTTCCTACGTCGGATTGCCGGGTTCCTAGTCCGGGTTGCTGCGTTCCCACGGCGGATTGCCGCGTTCCTACGTCGGATTGCCGCAATCCTTGTTAGGAACGTCCTGTTCCCACGTGGGAAAGCCGCGCCCCGGCATGGGAGAGACGCATCCCGGCGCAGGAATCCCGCACAAAAGGGGGAATTCACAGCCTGAAAGCTCGACCCCGATGAAATCGAGCGACTTTCAAGAAGCGACCCCTTCCCCAAGGAAGCGACCCCTTCCCCAAGATCGCCGGGCCTGTCCGAAAGTTTGTGTTTAAGGGCGGGTTGATTTATTGATGGTTTGGGCTAGGAAGGCTGGGTTGAGGAGGAGGCAGCGTGGCAGAAGCGCGGGCCGAATTGGATGGCGAATTGGTTGGCGGCGGACTTCCAGTTCAGCGGTGGCGATTTCCACTTTTTGGTGATGTTTAGCAAGGCCAGATACAGCAATTTGGTGGCGGCTTCGTCGCTCGGGAAGTGGCCGCGCGTTTTGATGATTTTGCGCAGTTGCATGTTCACGCTTTCGATGGCGTTGGTCGTGTAGATGATTTTGCGGACCTCGGGCGGATACGCGAAAAAGGGGATGATTTGCTCCCAGGCTCGCCGCCACATGGGGGCGATGGTGGGGTATTTCCGCGCCCATTCTCCGGCTTCAAATTCCTCCAAGCGGGCGGCGGCGGCCTCCGCGCTTTCGGCCCGGTAGATGAGTTTGAGGGCGGCGGCGACGGCTTTGATTTCCTTGTAATTGCAGTAGGCAAGGCTGTTGCGGATGAGGTGGACGATGCACGTCTGCACGCTGGTTTGCGGGAAGACGGCGGTGATGGCTTCAGGGAAGCCTTTGAGCCCGTCCACCACGGCGATGAGCACGTCCTCCACGCCCCGGTTGCGAAGTTCGTTCATCACTTTGAGCCAGAATTTGGCCCCTTCGTTTTGCTCGATCCAGATGCCGAGGATGGCGCGCGTGCCGTCGGGCTCGATGCCGAGCGCGAGGTAAACCGCTTTGTTTTTCACCGTCCCTTCGTCCCGGATGCGCACCCGCAGCGCGTCGAAAAATACCAGCGGATACATCTTTTCCAGCGGCCGGTTTTGCCACTCGGTGACTTCCGCATGCACCGCATCCGTCACGCTGCTGATGAAGGCCGGGCTGACCTCCACCCGGTATTGCTCCTCCAGCAGCGCCGCGATTTCGCGCACGCTCATCCCTCGCGCATACAGGGCGATGATTTTTTGATCAAACCCAGGCATCCGCTTCTGCCACTTCTCCACCAGCATCGGCTCAAAGCGGCTCTGCCGGTCGCGCGGCATCGCCAACTCCATTTCTCCGGAGTCCCCTATCACCGTCTTTTTGCTGAACCCGTTGCGGCAGTTCGCAGGCTCCTCGCTCGCCGCAGCGGACCCCTCGCCCTCCAGCTCCGTCGCGCTTCGCCCCGTCTTGAGGTGATACGTGAGCTCCGCCCCCAGCGCTCTTTCCACAAGCGTTTTGGTCAGCAGCGCCACAAGCCCCTTCTCTCCGAAGATCGCCTCCGGCGTGTGCCCATGCACCGCGATCAGTTCATCCATCGCTTTGTTCGTTTTCTCTTCTTCTTTGCTTTTTGGTTTCTTCACTCGTTTGTGTCCTCTCTTTTTGCCTCTCCACACAAACTTTCTGATAGGCTCAGATCGCCTGCATCACCATCGAGCACGATGCCACACTGCTGACCCGAAACAGCGTGGACTTTGCCAAGGTGCCGGGTTTGCGATTTGAAAATTAGCTGGATTGAGTGACCCGATACGAACCGCTCTGTAAATGCAGAAATTCACGATTCACGAACCGACCCCGGATCTCCGACCCGGGATCTCACTAAGATTCAGGCGCGACCCGCATAATTAACGGCAAGATGAAGACGACCTTTGCGGTTTTATTCCTCAGCCTAGCATGGGTGTTGCGCGGCTTCGCCGAGTCGCATTCCAGAACCGTTGCTGGGGCGGACCTCGCGCTCCCTCCGTCCGCAAAACCGGACATCATCGTTTCCTCAACAGCGCCTCTCAAGCCGGGAGGGAATATCGACGTTACGATCAACCTCGCCGAGTTCCTCGGTAGCAAGGAAAACCGCGCCACTGCTCACGCTGCCTATGTCAGGCTTGATCGGCTGACAAACATCGAACCTGCTCGGGTCCTAGAACAACTCTTCGAGTCTCAGTCATTCCGGCTCTTCGACCAAAGCCAGATCCACGGCTTTTGGGATGACTACTCGTGGGACATGTCTGCACGATGGTCAGAGACACCGCTTTCTTTTTTAGCAGCGTCGCCGTCAGCCAAAGAATGGCAGTGGTACCATGATGGTTATCTACCGCCGGGCAGAGTTTTCTTGGTTAACGAGAGTGGGGGGCAGTTTGAAGACGACGCGCCAGCGTCTTATGGCTACCAAGTCGTCGCTCGGGTCGGAAGGCAGTTTCCAGACGGGACGATCTATTATCCCGCTGCGATTTGCGCCGGCGGCGCAGGGCTGACGGTACGCACTATCGACCATGAAGTCCTCAAGCTCTTGAGCGCCAACCTGATCCTTACCTCTCCCGATGATCTCTACCAGCGCACCGTGGAAGCGCATTTTCTCTCTGCCGACCCCGTCCGGGGGACCGTCACACTGCGTGGGCGCGTGCCCTTAGATGCCGGAGGACGTCGCTTACGCGCCCGCGCGGAGTTGGTTTTGACCGATCCCTCGGGACAAAAGTTCACCGTAGCCTCGCGCGACAGTCCGGAGTTCAGCGTGGCGCTCGTGGGCATGGCCATGCTGGGCAGTTTCTGCGGCGGCGTGTGGTTTGCGAAGGTCCAAACTCGCTGGCGACTCGAGCGCAGCGGCGAAGATCGCGCCGCTTTCCTGACGGCCCCCGAACGACGCCCACCGGGCCTGCGGGCGGGAACTGTGGAGGCCGATGCGCTTGTGCCGATCGCCAGCGACAATGAAAGCCTCGATCAGATTCTGCGTGGCTGGGTCCGCTCGACGGTGGGAGAGGCGGGGCAGATTTTCCGAGAGTTTCTGGACTACGATCATGGCCTCGATGGGGAAATCGAGTTTCGCGACAGTGCTGGGCGGCCCGGCGGAAAACGAATTTATCTCCAACTCAAATCCGGCGATTCGTATTTGCAGGTGCGCAAGGTCGACGGAGCGGAGATCTTTCGCATCCTGAAGCCCCGGCACGCGGACTACTGGCGACAGCATGCCTATCCTGTTTATCTCGTCATTCGCACTTCCGATCGCCGCATCCGCTGGATGAACGTCACCGCCTACCTGAACACGCACTTTGACCCCGCGAAACCGACCAAACAGATCGTCTTCGACGCCGAGACGTTCACGGCGAGAAGCCTGCTCCGCGTGTGCGAGAAACAAGGTGCGGTGTAAGCAGGTCGTCAGTTGAATTTCGGTGCGCCCGTGAAGCGCGCCTCAACACGGGTGAGAGTCCCGCCGGTGCAATTAGACGGTTCAGCACCGAAGACCGTGCCAACTGCGTCGCCGCGAGGCGGGGTGGGGAGCAGGCATGGAGTCGAACCGGCAGGTCGCAATGAACAGATGAACCACCGAGGCGGCGGCGCACGGGACAAGTGGCGGCAGGGACAAGGGCGAGCCATAGATGAGCCCCGAAAAAGTCCTCCCGGCAGCCGAGCCCCTCGAATTTGGGCGAAGGCCGCAGAGTCGATCCCCAGAATAACTGGGTGGCTGCGAATCCGTCACTCCGCGAGATACGATGCTGAGTAGGTCTCGAAACGGATGGGCTGGCCGCTGGGCGGACGCTCGTTCAAGTCGTACACGGTGTTGCCGATGATGCTTTCGGATTTCGTGTCGAAGATCATGACATTCGTCGCGGTCTTCGCGCGCGCGTCGCGCTTCGTCGTCACCGCGATGTAGCGCGACTTCGGTTTCACGCTGCGCTTCGCCATTTTCTTCACCGCCGCGCGTCCGCGCTCCACGGCGACTTGGCGCTGCACGGGAGTCGCGGCGTATTTGGCCACCCAGTAATAGCGGGCCGTCACGCTTCCCGCAGCGTCGATGCCCGCAGTGCCGCGCCCGGCGTTGTAATAGTTCGCGAGCGACCCATCGCGGCTGGCTTCGAGCGCGGCGCGTTCGAGATTGTCGGCGGGCGGTGTCGGCGCGGTGCAACTGGCGAACAGCGCCACCGTGAGCAGGAGTGAACAGGCGCGTTTCATTTTTTCGGGAGGGATTTGGGAGTTTTGCCGGACACTTTGCGGAAGGTGTATTTGAAGTCGTCGTCAAACGCCCACTTCGGTTTGTTCTTCGGCTTTCCATGGATGACCGCCGTCCCCGCCTTCGCATCGAAAACGATATCCCAAGCCATGCCATACTGAAACCCGCCAAAGTCCTCGCGTCCCTTCGATTCCCCGAAAAAAGTCCGCCCGCGAATTTCCCCGCGCATCACCGCCACCACCACGCCCGTCGGATGCTGCGCGCTCAGCAGCGCCTCGTTGCCAGCCGGCATCAGCACTAGCTGCGCGGGTGCCTTGAACTCCTTCCCCTTCTGCACATCAAGCTGCATCCCCATCGTGCCCTTGTAAATGCCATCGATCCCGAGCGCATCCGCGCGCGGGCGCCCGGGCTCGGCAGCGCTGACTGAAAAACCGGCGAGGATTCCGAGCGAAAGAACGGAGAGGAACGGTTTCACGCACCTGCCTTACGGTGCGTCCGCGCTGCGGGCAAATCGAATCCGATGGTTTGCCGACGCGATCTATGCAGTCTGCGAATCAGGGTGCCGTTCACTCCGCGACCTTCCGCGCTTGCGGGCTCGGCGCGCTGTAGGTCTGGTCGAGCGCGGTGATGGAGGCGCTGGCTTCGCCAAAGGCTCCGTCGTCGAGGAATTGGCTGACGAAATGGATGTCGGCGGAAACCGCGCCGTCTTTTCCGCGCAGGCCGGCGCTGTCCACGGCGAGGTCGAGTTGGGCTTCGATGCGGGTGAGGTCGCTGTCGATTTCGGCGAGGGATTCTTCGCGGCGATCGACGTGGGCGAGGCGTTGCTGGAGGATTTTCAGCGTGGCTTCCTTCGATTCGCGCAGGGCAAAGGAGACGCGGCCTTCGAGTTCGCGCTGGAGCGTTTCCACCTGCTGCCGCAATTCGCGCCGCATCGAGGCGTCGCCGAGGGCTTGCAGATTTTCGCGGGCGACGAGGAGCTTGAGAAAAAACCAGCCGAGCTTGTTGAGCGAGTCGCCGTTCATCTCGCACATGACTTGGCTCACTCCGGCCTCGCGTTGCAGTGCGAGCGCGCGCTTGGATTTTTGTTCGAGCGCGGTGAGGCGCTGGCGATGTTCCGCGGTGAGGCGGGCGATCAAGGTCTGGCGCTGATCTTCGGTCGTGCCGTCGTCGAGTTGGCCCGTGCTGGCGTCGATGAGCGTGCGGAAGCGATCATTGCCGGTCGCGCTCATCAGCCATGCGGCTTCGAGGCCTAGGCCGATGAGCCAGAAGCCGGGATGACCGACGCCGAGAATCCCGAAGCCAGCCATCGTGAGCGCGTTCACCGGCAGGCGTCCGAGGCCCGGCACTGGCGCGCTAATCCAGAATGCGGCTTTGAGGTAACGCCACACGCTGCGTCAGCGATTTCCCTGCGTCCGCTGCCACGCGGCGAGCAGGTTGTTGATGACATCCGCCTTCGGCGCCTGCCCGACATTCGCGATGTCGATTTGCAAACCGAAGCGCGCGTATTGCACGAACGGACTTTCCGCGAACTTGATCGGCACCGTCGGATTGCCGGGGCGAAAGCCGTGTTTGAGCGATTCCTTCTGCACCGCCTCGCTGAGCAGGAAATCGAGGAATGTGCCCGCAGCCTTGCGCTGATCGGCGGTGCTCCACGGCGCGTCGAGGATGTAATACGGATTGTCGTTCCACATATTCTGCCGCGGATACGCGACGCGCAGTTCGCCCCAGCGGCCCTCGGCGCTCTTCAAATAATCGATGACCACGCTCTCATACACGCACAGCGCATCGAAGCTCGACGGCCCGCGCAGCACCATGTCCTTCATCATGTTGCCGGTGGAATTCGACATCCCCGTCGTCGCGGACTCGATCCCATTCATCCACGCCTGGAATTCGGGATTGAGGATGTCCTTCATTTCGAGACCGCGATTTTTTTTGTGAAAATCAGCCGCCATCAGCACGAGCGTCATCAGTCCGCTGTTCGATTGATTCGGATGGGCATGGCCAAATTTGAAAAGGCCCCATTCGGATTTCTGCGCAATGCCTTCCCAGCCGCCCGGCTCCTTCAGCGCCTGACCGATCGTGGTAAAACTCAGCTCCTTGTATTTCGCCACGAACGCGTCGTATCGCTCCGCCCACATCACAAAAATCATCGGACTCAACGCGAGTGTTTCCTTCCGAACGAAGGGCGGCTTGTTCTGTTTGATCTGCCATTCCTGCACGAAGACATCCTCGTAAAGCGTGCTCGCGGGACTCCACACGTTGATCTTCGCATCGCCCGCGAGGACGGCCTGCGCACCTTCCAGCGAGCCCTTCGGAATGAGGTTCACCTTGATGCGCTTGCCATCCTGCGTTGCCGCGAATCGCTCGGCAGCCGCTTCCAGCCAGCGCTGCTTTTCCGTGCCGTAAGCGATGCCGATCTCGACCGTCGGCGCATCGCTCCCGCCGAAGAATGACTTCGATGGCTGCACGGGCGCGGATGGGTCGGCGTTGATCGGCTTTTTCAAAAACAACGCCCACGCGCCAAAGCCGCACGCGCCGATGAAGAGCAGGACAAAAAGCTGGCCGAGCCAGGTGAGACGGGGACCTTGGGGATCAGACATGGTGAGCGAGGAAAATCCGAAATTCGAATATCGAAATCAGAAACAAATCCGAAACTTTTGCATTGGGGAAAACGGGACGCTGGCGCGCGCTCCGTCCGTTTTCTGTTTTTCGCTTCATTAGAATTTGTTTCGGATTTCGTGCTTCGGATTTCGGATTTAGAAAAAAGTGGAGATGTCCTTGAACACTTCACGGATGTTCTCGGGCTTGCCTTCGTAATACTTCGCCTGCGTCGCGTCGGCGATTTTCTTCAGCACATCGGCTTGGCCGCCGGAATCGTAGCCGATGGTGAAAACGCGGATCGTCTGCTTTTCGTTGTCGAATCGGATGCGGTTGAGCAGGTCGCCGAGCTTGGTGCGGCTGTCGGTGTCGGCACCGTCGGTGAGCACGACGATCGCGGAAATTTTGTCGCGGACTTGGTCGCGCTTGGCGATCTGCTCGGAAAACGCGGCATCGATCGCGTCGTAGAGCGCAGTGCCGCCATTCGCGATCAGCGAGCCCGCGGCGGCCATCGCCTGCGTGCGGGTTTTTGCGAGCGGCGCGGCGGGCGCGGACGGGAAGACGGTGCTGCTGAATGGGAGCAGCCGGTAGGTGTCTTCGTCGCCGAGCATCTTCACGAGTTCCTGCGCGCCGAGTCGCGCATTCGCGATGCGACCGCGTTCGTTCATCGAGCCGGATACATCCATGACGAGCGTGATGTTCGAGCGCTTTTTATTTTTCTGCCAGAGCCGCATGACGGCATCCATCGTCTCGACCGAAGGCACTTCGAGCGTCGTCTGCGGCTCCTTCGCATTGACGCCGTGCGCGGCATCGAGCGGCGCGGTGAGCGGGATGTCGGCGAGCGCCGGACGGAAGCCGAGCGCGCGCGCCTTCTCCTGCTGCGCGCGCGCGAGCAGGAAATCGAGATACCTGCGCGCCGCGTCGCGATGCTCGGGCGTCACCCATTCGCGATCGACGATGCCCGCCGGATGATCGCTCCAAAACGTGCCCTCTTTCGGATAAATCGCGACGACGGGAAACGCGGTCGGCTCCCGCTGCGAGTAGCTCTCGATCACCATGTTCTCATAGAGCACCGCTGCGCTGATGTAGCCCGGCCCATTCGCAAACATCTTCTTTCCAAAAAAACCGGTCGAACTCCCATAGTGAACCACCGAGCGCTCAATATCGCCGAGGTAGCGCCCCACTTCCGGCCGTTCCAAATCCGCCGGCACGAGCCCGCCTTTTTTGCCCGTCGCCGCATACACTTCGGCGAAGAGCGAAATCAGTCCGCTGTTGCTGAATTGCGGATGCGTGTGCCCGAAACGAAACTGCCCCCACTGTGGCATCCCGCGCGCCGCCCAGCCCTGCGGCTCGGTCGAAAGCGCGAGGATTTCCGCCCAGCCGACCGGCTTCGTCCCCCAGCCGATCGCCTCCGCCATCGGCTTCCACATCGCGATCACGACTGGCGAGAGCACAAGATTGTCCGTCGCCGGAATCAAGTCCTTCCCCGTCTTCGCGCGCCACTGCGCGTTGCCGAGTTTGATGAACGCCGACGACGCCGGGCTGGTGATGTGAGCCTGATTCGCGCCCGCGATCAACTCATCGAGACACTCGCCGGAACCCTTCGGCTGTGCGGTCACGCGGATCGCCTTGCCGCTGCCGTCTTTCACCCCGCGCTGATTGAAATCCGCCGTCACCAACTCGACCCACGCCTGCTTTTCCGAGCCATAAGTGAAGAGCAAATCCAGCACGCCCGCTTTCGGTGGCGGAGCTGTATTTGGCGCAATCGAAGCCGTGTCCGCGCGCTTGCAGGCCGCGAGGAGTGAAATGCATACCAAGATCCACAAGGTGCGAATTGCGCGGAAAGCCATATGGAAAAAACTGACAGGGAGATCGTCGCGAGTCAGTCACGCATTTGTAACAATCGGGAAACGCGCAGTTCTCCGACTGTCAACCGGACGTGTCCACGATTCGGACACGTCGCCCGGCTCACCGAGCGCGCCCTCTTCACACAATTCCAGTGAATGGTCGGCACCCGCTCTACATGCCGTCCAAGCACCCATCAACCCCGCAGCCTCCGGTGTCATTTTCCTGTGAGGCAACGCGTCGCACGCCGACTACTTTGCCGCGGCCCTCGCACGCAGCCATTCCGAAGCGGTCCGATCTCATTGGCGAACTGGTATCACGCCACTGCGCCCGCGGCCATACCGCAGTGGAAAGGCAGCGGGTGCGACGCCTGGGCGCGGGGTAAGTGTGGCGCTTCGCGTGGCGTCGCGATTCATGCGCAGGACCGCATGAGCCACTGGCCACGACCGCCCGGAATGGCGCTCAGTAGCGGAACGTGGCTTTCACTCTTTTGGAAACGAGCACGTAGGGAATCCAAACGAGCGAGCCCACGACCACGCGCCCGATCTCCCTGGCCGAATCCTTGAGGGAACTCGCGGCGGCCGGGATCTGCGCGCAGAGGCAGGTGTCCACCACGAGGCCGAGCAGGAAGAAGATGAACATCCATGCAAAGCAGCGCGGCCAGACGGCGCGTTTTTGGAAAAATAGCACCGCTACGAGGAAGCAGAGTACGATGGCTAGCGCGTTATAGATCAACTCGAAGAGCAGGGTGGGCAGCCAGAATGGATGATACGCGGGCTGGCCGGAGACGGTCAGCGCGCGCCAGGTCTCCATCTGGAAGACGGACGGGAAGATTTTCATGATTCCGAAAAGCAGGGTGAGCGGACGGACCACGATGCCGAAGCCCACGAGAATGAGCCATCCTCCGAGGCCTTCCAGCGAAGGGTGGGTCAGCGAGGGTGGCAGCGGCGAGGCGCGCCGGGTGGCGCGATGGTAGAAGACGCAGCCAGCGATGGCCGCGAGGACGATGACGGCGAGCATCAGGGCGATGGGCCAGTTGAACTGGCCGTGGCCGGAGTGCGGATCCTTTTGCCGCAGCGCGGTCAACTGCTCCGGGGTGCTGTAGGTGAAACTGTATCCGAGCGTGGCTTTCAGCTTGCGCTGGGCTGCGTCGTAGTCCGCGAGTTCCGCAACGGGAATCCGATCGAGCAGACTTCGATACGAGTAGCTCACCTGAATGTGACGCCCGGAAATTTTGGAATCGTGCTGAAAATGAAAGAAGGCGTTCGTGATCTCCTTTTGCGAAGGCGTGATCGTCCAGTTCTCGAACATCTCCGCGTGCATCTCCTGGGTGATGTGGACCGGGTGGGCGAGGGCCAGCGGATCGTTGCGCTGCGCGGCGCCGGGCGTGCCGGACTCGTTATCCACGTCGCTGGGAAAAAGGGTGAGCGTGTGCTGCGCCTTTTCCTCGTCGAGCTGCCAGAGGCCCGGGATGATGTAGCTTTCGCGGACTTCACAGCCAGTTTCGCCCGGCAGTTCCCGGAAATCGAACCGACCGGCGGAGCGGATGCGCGGGAAACGGCGCGCGTAATACTGCAAATACGCCTTTTGGATATCGTCCCGGCTGGTGGACTGAAAATAGGCGCGCGTGAGATCGGCGGCGAGGCCGCGAAACTCGGAAGTCACCTCCAGCCACCCGTCGCCGCCGGGTGGAGGCACGCTATACTTCTCGACGATTTTCTTTTTCGGCATCGCGTCGGGCGACGGTGCAAAGGCGGTCAACTCGCGCTCGCCCGGACGCAGCACCAGCGCGTAGCCGAAATTGCCGCTGTAGATTTGGGAAAGCGGACCGCTTTGAAACGAGCGCGTGGCATCCAGCCACCAGATGTCTTTGCCCGCCTCGACTCGCAGGATGACGTGATTGAAAGCCCACGGCGAAGGCAGGCGCTCGGCCACCTGCTGGCGGTGCAGGCTGCTCACCAGCGCGGGCGTGGCCGTGAGCTCGCACTCGCGCAGCATCGTCGCGAGCAGGAGCGTCTTGTCTTTGCAATCGCCAAAACGACGGCGCAACACCTCGCCCGGCGGCGTCGGCTGGTGCGAGCCCACGCCCGATTCGAGGCCGAGGTAGCGGACTTCCTTTTGCACAAAACGCAGCGCCGCGAGGATGCGCGCATCGGCCCCGGGCAGCGCGCGCACCCGCGCGATCTCCGCCTCGAGTTCGGGCGAAAGTTTCCCGCCCACCGCGTAGAGCGGGATGGCCCAGTCCACCACCTTGCCCCACTCGGCAAACTCGCTGACCTGCACCTGGCCGTATGGGTTGTAACCTGCGGGCGTGTTCGGATCCATCGGCCGGCCCGCGATGTCCGCCTCGTCCGACAGCCATTCCGTCACGTCATTCCGGGTCGAAATGGCGGGCCGGATCGCGCGGTTTTTGATCAGAAAATGCAGCGTCCGCCCGGCGGGGCGAACGATCCGCGTGATGGCGCGCCGCACCGGCACGCTCCACTCGGTCAGGAAGCCGCCGAAGTATCGGTCCTTCAGGATCGGGTTCGCGCCCTCGATGGTGTAGGCATACTCGATGACATCGCCCACGCGCACATCCTCGATCCGGCAGTGCGCGGAAAAAGTGCCGTCGTAGAGAAAGGATTCCAAGTCGCGCTCGCGCTGCAAGACCTCGATCTGCGAGCGATCCAGGCGATCGGCGGCGGTGCCATCGCGAATGAGCCGGATGAAATGGAAGACCAGCTTTTGGTAGGAAGGATCGAAGATCACCGTGAGCGCGGCCCCGTTTTGGACGCCAGTCTCCGAGGTGATCAGGCGACCTTCGTGATAGAACGACGCCCGCGGAGCGACACTCTGCTGCTGATCGATCAGGAGGTAGGAAATGCCGCCGCTGTCGGGGTCTTTCGGCAACGGCGCCTCCGCAGCCAAGGCCACCGGCCACACCCAACTGGCGGGAGCCGCGACGGCGAAGGAGGGCGGTGCGGGCTTGGGTTCCGCGGCCTGTCCCGAAAAAACCAGCCACCCGCACAGGCCGGGAAACAGCCACCGGAATGAAGCGAGAATGCGATCGGTCATAGAGGAAACGCCGGGATTGGGTCGAATTGGGGAGACAGTTATTTTCACCAGCCAGACAACGCAGGAGGTGCATATCTCGTGCCGTCGCGGGATTGGCAACTTTCGTTTTTTCGCCGAGCTGGGTGCCGGACGCGCATCTGTCCACGATTTGGACACGTCGCGCGGCTCATGTGCAAAATGGGATGTTTTTTGAACACGTCGTCCGATATAGGTGCAGCACGTGAACACGTTCGACCGCACAAAACCTTACAATGCTCTGCCGCTGCTGCCGCCGAAAGTGGACCTCGAAACGGTGCCTGTCTTGAAGGCGGTGGCGCGGGCGGCGCGGAGTCTGGCGGAGTTGAAGGGGCGGACGCGGACGGTGCCGAACGCGGCGATTTTGCTGAATACGATCGCGCTGCAGGAGGCGCGGGCGAGTTCGGAGATCGAGGCGATTTTCACCACGAGCGATGAACTGTATCGCGGGATGAGCGCAGAGTCGGCGGAGGTGAGCCCGCACGCGAAGGAGGTGTTGCATTACAACGCGGCGCTGTGGCACGGGGCGGAGCGGCTGCGGGAAAAGCGCGTGCTGACCGCCGATCTGGCGATCGAGATCGTGGGGATGATTAAGCCCGAGGATGCGGGCATTCGGAATCGGCCCGGCGCGAATCTGAGCAATCGCGCGACCGGCGAAATCGTGTACACGCCGCCCGATGGCGAGCGGCGCCTGCGCGGACTGCTGGCGAATCTGGAGAAATTTGTGAACGGCACCGAGGACGGGCTCGATCCGCTCGTGAAGCTGGCCGTGCTGCATTATCAATTCGAGGCGATCCACCCTTTTCGCGATGGGAACGGACGCACCGGGCGCATCCTGCTCATCCTTTTCCTGCTCCAGCAGCGCCTGCTGGAGCAGCCGATCCTTTTCCTAAGCCGCTACATCATCGAGCACAAGAGCCACTACTACCGCCACCTGCGCGAAGTGACCGAAGACGGCGCGTGGGAGCCGTGGATTCTCTACGTGCTGCGCGCGGTCGAGAGTACGGCGGAGACGACGGTTTTGAAAATCGAAGCCATCGGCGATCTGCTCGTGCGCATGGTCGAAGAGGGCCGCCTGAAACTGCCGCGCCGCACTTTTTCCAAAGAGCTGATCGAGCAACTTTTCGTGCGCCCGTATTGCAAAATCCGCCACCTCGAAGAAGCCGGGCTCGGCAACCGCGTCTCCTGCTCGCGCTACCTGCACGACCTCGCCGAAGCGGGGCTCGTGGCGAAGGTGAAATCGGGGAAGGAAATCCTGTTTGTGAACGAGCGGCTGGTGAAGCTGCTGGCGAATTGAACGCGAGTCAGCTTCCACAAAACGCTTGTGATCGAATGGTGCAATGGCTCCCGGTCAGCGCCCGCTTTTTACAAACTTCCCCGGATTCAAAATCCCCTTCGGATCGAGCGCGGTCTTCAGTGCAGAATGGACCGCGCGTGAGACGGGCGAAGTCGCATCCGGCCACCAGCGCGCTTTGGCGAGGCCGATGCCGTGTTCGCCAGTGATGACGCCGCCCCACGCGAGGACTTGCGCGAAAAGTTCGTCGAGCGCCTGACCGACTTTCGCGTGAACGCGCGCGTCGCTGTGGTAGTTCGCGGCCATGATGTTGACGTGAATATTCCCGTCTCCGGCGTGGCCGAAACACGCGACGGGATAGCCGTATTTTTTTCGCAACCCTGCCGCGAACTCCGCGAGATCGACGAGGCGGCTGCGGGGGACGACGATGTCTTCGTTGAGCTTGGTGAGGCCGGTGGCTTTCAGCGATTCGGAGAATTTCCGGCGCAATCCCCACAGCTCTTCGCAGCGCGTTTCACCGGTCGCAGTTTGCAAATGCTGCGCGCCGATTTTCGTGAGCAGCGCGGCGAGTGAACGCGCCTCGCTTTTCACCGAAGCGGCCTGACCGTCGAGCTCGATGAGCACGTGGCCTGCGCCCGCGGGGACGATCGCCTTGCCGAGATGCTCGCGCGCGGAGCGGAGCGTAAAGGCGTCCGCGATTTCCAAAGCGGCGGGCAAAAATCCGGCACGGAAAATTTCCTGCACCGCATTCGCAGCCTGTCGGAAAGTGCGAAAGCTCGCGCTGAGCGACGCGCGCGCGGGCGGTAGCGGGAGCAGGCGCAGCGTGGCTTCGGTGACGATGCCGAGCATTCCCTCGCTGCCGACAAATGAGCCAATGAGGTCGAAGCCGGTTTTGTTTTTGTGCGTGCGTCCGCCGGTGCGCAGCACGCGTCCGTCGGCGAGGACGACTTCGAGGCCGAGCACGTAGTTGCGCGTCACGCCGTACTTCAGGCAGCGCGGGCCGCCCGCGTTCGTGGCGATGTTTCCGCCGATCGAGCAGTCCTTCAGCGACGCCGGATCGGGCGGGTAAAACAGGCCGCGGGCGCGGGCCGCCGCTTGCAAGTCCCCAGTGATGACGCCCGGCTCGACGACCGCGACGCCGTCTTCAAAATGGATCTCCCGAATCCGGGTCATCCGCGCCAGCGAGAGCGCGATGCCGCCGCGCACCGGCACGCAGCCGCCGACGTATCCAAAGCCCGCGCCACGCGGCGTGACGGGGATGCCGCGCGCGTTCGCGAAACGCAGCGTTTTGCTCACGTCGCCGGTCGTCCGCGCAAAAACCACGGCTTCGGGCTCGCGACTGGCGAACCATTTGTCCGCGGCGTGTTGCGCGAGGATTTCCGGCGACGAGCCGACCGTGTCTGAGCCGAGGATGCGCCGGAGTTGAGTCGCGAGCGAAGGCCCGGCCTTCACGGTTGCTGCGCCGGTTTTCCGATTCCGAACAACCGCCGGAGGACGTTCGGTTTTTTCGGCGGCGGCACAGGCTCGGCCTCGCGCACTGGCTGGACGGTGGCATCCCGCACGACTTGCGTGGCGGCGGCAGTGCGCAGTTTTTCGCGCGGCTTTTCCGCCACTGCGGACGCGGGCTCTACGGAAAATCCCTGGTGCGAAATGACCGCGCCCTTTGTCGCGGCGATCGTGAGCGAGCCGATCTCGCGTCCGCGCGGATCGTAACAAGTCAGCCTCCACAGCGGCACGGATTTCGCGCCGTCCTTACGCAGTTGGTAGCCGACGTTCGCGACGCTGACATCGTTCACCTGCGCGTATCGCTGCACGATTTTCAGCGCGCTGTCGGAATCGAAACGCACGCCATCGCCGAGGATTTGGTCCGCCACGAGATTTTCGGCAAACTGCGAAACCCCGCGCTCCGCCACGATCGCCCCATTCGCGACGACGAATTCTTTCAACCCATTTTCCGCCGCGCGATCGTTCACCAAAATGTGCCACCGCTGCGGTTCCGGCGAACCATCGCGCGCCTCGATCAGGGCCACATTCGCGCGCTGCTCCCGCGGCAGCAGCTTCACGGCATCGAGCGCGGTGACCCCGGCAGCAAATCCGCTCACGATCAGACATCCACTGATGATTAGAAAAAGGCGCATACGAAGTTCCGGCAACGAGCGGTCATCATATCGGTGCGCCACGGTTTTTTCCACCGCAACTCTCGCCACCGGAAAAACGCTCGACTCACCAGAGCACGCGACCCACGTTTCGCCGCATGATTATTGCCCCAAAAATCCGCGGCTTCATCTGCACCACCGCGCACCCCGAAGGCTGCGCGGCGCACGTGCAGGAGCAGGTCGAATTCGTCCGCGGTCGCGGTCCGATCGCTGGCCTGCCGAAGCGCGTGCTCGTGATCGGCGCATCGACTGGCTACGGCCTCGCGTCCCGCATCGTGCCTGCGTTTGCGGGCGGCGCGGCGACGGTCGGCGTGTTTTTTGAAAAGCCGCCGGAGCCGCAGCGGAGCGCAAGCGCGGGTTGGTATAACTCCGTCGCTGTTGAAAAAGCCGCGCACGCCGCCGGGCTCTACGCGAAGAGTGTGAACGGCGACGCGTTTTCCGACGCAATCAAGCAGCAGGTCATCGACATCATCAAAGCCGATCTCGGCACCGTGGACGCCGTGATTTACAGCCTCGCTTCACCTCGCCGCACGCATCCGAAGACTGGGGTGGTCCACAAGTCCGTGCTCAAACCCGTCGGCGAGCCGTTCACTGCGAGCACCCTCGATACGGACAAGGGCACGATTTCGGCCATCACGATCGAGCCCGCGAACGAGCAGGAAATCGCCGACACGCTCGCGGTGATGGGCGGCGAGGATTGGGAAATGTGGATCGACGCGCTCGCCGCCGCCGGGGTGCTCGCTCCCGGCGCGCTCACCGTCGCCTACAGCTACATCGGGCCGGATTTGACGTGGGCGGTTTATCGCAATGGCACGATCGGCCACGCGAAGGAACACCTCGAAGCGACGGCAAAACGGCTCGCGAGCAAGGTCGGGCGCGCCTACGTCTCGATCAACAAGGCGCTCGTCACGCAGGCCAGCTCCGCGATCCCCGTCGTGCCGCTCTACATTTCGCTGCTCTACAAAGTGATGAAGGCGAAAGGCACGCACGAAGGCTGCATCGAGCAAATCCAGCGCCTCTTCGCCGACCGCCTCGCGCCCGGTAAAGATCCGCAGCTCGACGGAGTGGGGCGCATTCGCGTCGATGACTGGGAAATGCAGCCCGACGTGCAAGCCGCCGTGGCGGAGCTTTGGCCAAAGGTAAGCACCGAAAATCTCGCCGAACTTTCCGACATCGCGGGCTACCGCGCCGAGTTTCTAAAGCTCTTCGGCTTCGGTCTGCCCGGCGTCGATTACGCCGCCGAGACCGATCCGAATCTGCCGCTGCCATCGGCAAGCGCGTAGCGCGGAAGGTCGCGCAACCTTTCCCGACCGGCAGGGTTCGAGAAAGCGAAATGAAAACGCTCTGCATCGCTGTCATGCTCGCCAGCACCGCCTCAGTCTCCGCGATCGACGAGGCCACGAAACCTGTTCCTGACAGCATCTCGGCGGAGCAGCGCGATTTTTTTGAAAAGAAAATCCGGCCTGTGCTGGCGGACAACTGTTACAAGTGCCACGCGGCGGATTCGGAAAAGATCAAGGGCGGGCTGACGCTGGATACGCGCGAGGGCATCCGGCGCGGCGGGGACAATGGGCCTGCGGTGGAGCCGGGGAATTTGAAGGAGAGTCTGCTGATCGAGGCGCTGCGGTACGAGAACAAGGATTTCGCGATGCCGCCGAAAAAAGAGGGCGGCAAACTGCCGGATGCGGTGATCGCGGATTTTGAAAAGTGGGTGCAAATGGGCGCGCCCGATCCGCGCGATGGCGTGGCGAAAGTGGTGAAGAAATACGATGGCGAGGAAGCGCGGAAGTGGTGGTCGTTTCAGCCAGTGAAGAAACCGACCGCCCCGGCGATCAAGGATGAGGGCTGGGCGCGCGGTGATCTGGACAAGTTTGTGCGCGCGGGGCTGGAAGCGAAAGCGCTGACGCCCGTCGCGGATGCGGACAAGCTGACGCTGCTGCGGCGTGTGCATTTCGACCTCGTCGGGCTGCCGCCGACGCCGGAGGAGATCAACGCTTTTGTGAAGGATACGTTGCCGGATGCGTTCGCGAAAGTGGTCGATCGGCTGCTGGCTTCGCCGCAATTTGGCGAACGCTGGGGCCGGCACTGGCTGGACGTGGCGCGGTTTGCGGAATCGAGCGGGAAGGATGTGAACATCGCGTTTCCGCACGCGTGGCGGTATCGCGATTACGTGATCTCGGCGTTCAATTCCGACAAGCCGTACGACGAGTTTTTGCGCGAACAAATCGCGGGCGATTTGCTGCCTTCCAAGGATCAGATGGAGCAGGCGGAGCATCTGGTGGCGACGGGTTTTCTCGCGATCGGGACGAAGGGGCTTAACGAGCGGAATCCGCGGCAGTTTGCGATGGATGTGGCGGATGAGCAGATCGACACGGTGTCGCAAGCGGTGATGGGGCTCACGGTGTCGTGCGCGCGGTGTCACGATCACAAATTCGACCCGATTCCGCAGCGCGATTATTATGCGCTGGCGGGGATTTTCCTCAGCACCGAGACGCGATACGGGACCGCGCAGGGAATCCAAAACCGGCACGGCGCGGAATTGATCGAACTGCCGACAAGCGCAGGCGTGCAGACTTTGAGCAAGAAGCTGTCGGGCGACGAACGCGCACGGAAGGAAAAGCAGCTCGCGGATTTGAAAAAGGAGCAGGAGGAATTTCGCGCCGGGCGCGTGGCGGAGCGTTTCGGTGCGCGGGATGGAAAACCGGCCGCACCCGCGCCGCCGCAGCAGCGGATGCTGGTGGTGCTGACGCAAATCGGCGCGCTGGAGGCAGAGCTGAATTCCTTTGATTCGCGCGGTGAATCGAAGGCGCTCGCGATGGGCGTGCAGGATCGGGCGAGTGAGGCGCGGGGATTTGGCGGGAGGTCTCGCGACCGGATGCGCCAGGGGCCGTTTGCGATGCGGACGGGGTTTTCTTCGATCACGGACAGCCCGCTGCTGGCGCGCGGCGACGTGGACAAGCCGGGCGAAAAAGTTCCGCGCGGCGTTCCGGCGTTGTTGAATTTTGGCGAAGCGCCGGCGATCCCGTCAAAGAGCAGCGGGCGCAAGGAACTCGCGGAATGGCTCACGTCGCCGGAAAATCCAATGACCGCGCGGGTGATGGCGAATCGTGTCTGGCACTGGCTTTTCGGGCAGGGGATCGTCGAGAGCGTGGATAATTTTGGGACGACCGGCGCGAAACCGACGAACCCGGAACTGCTCGATTTTCTCGCGACGCGGCTCGTGGAAAACGGGTGGTCTTTGAAAAAAACGATCCGCGAAATCGTGCTCAGCCGCACGTATCAGCTCGCGTCCACTTTCGATGAAAAGAATTTCGCCGCCGATCCCGAGAACGCGCTGAACTGGCGGATGAGCAAACGCCGGCTCGACGCGGAGTGCATCCGCGACGCGATGTTGTCCGCCGCGGGCACGCTCGATCTTTACGCGCCCGTGGCCTCGCTCATCGCGCGCTCCGGCGATGGGCCGATCGGCGGAGCGCGCCTGCGCGGGATGAGCGAGGAGTCGATCGTGAATGCGGGCGGAAACTTCCGCAGCGTCTACCTGCCGGTGCCGCGCAATGTGCTGCCCGATGCGCTGGATGCGTTCGATTTCGCCGAGAACTCGCTCGTCGCGGGCAAGCGCGAGACGACGAATGTGCCGTCGCAGGCGCTCTATCTTCTCAACAGCCCGACCGTGACCGCGCAGGCGCAAAAGCTCGCGGAGCGCGTGCTCGCGGCGTATCCGGCCGGACCGAATGGCGGCGTCGCCGCGAACCTCGATCAGCGCGTCGCGCAAGCGTACTGGCTGACGCTTTCTCGCGCGCCGGATGCGGCGGAGCGGCAGGCGGCAGCAGTGTTTTTCAGCAAATTCCCGTCGAACTGGAGCAAGGGCGACACGAGCGCGCCGGGGCTCCGCGACGCGGACGATGTGAAGGCCGCGTGGACCAGCTTTTGCCGCGCGCTTTTTGCCAGCGCGGAGTTTCGTTACCTGAACTGATCTGACTTTATGAACACTGACAATTCCTGCGGTGACATCACGCCGCTGTTCACGCGGCGCGATATTCTGAAAACGTTTTCGTGCGGCTTCGGCTGGCTCGCGTTCGCGGGGCTGGCGCAGCGGCCCGCATTCGGCGCGCTGGAGCATCCGCTCGCGCCGAAGATCACCCATTTCGCGCCACGGGCGAAGCGTGTGATTTTCCTGACGATGCGTGGCGCGCCGTCGCATGTGGACACGTTCGACTACAAGCCGCAGCTCAACGCGGACGATGGAAAACCGGGTAAGCGGCCCGGCACGAAGCTGCTCGGATCGAAGTGGAAATTCACGCAGAGCGGGAAAAGCGGCCTCTATATTTCGGAGCTGTTTCCGAATGTCGCGAAACACGCGGACGAGATGTGTCTGGTGCGCTCGATGCAGACGGATTTGCCGAGCCATCCGCAGGCATTTTTGAAACTGCACACGGGCAACTCCCAATTCGTCCGCCCCTCGCTCGGCGCGTGGGCGCTTTACGGGCTCGGCACTTCAAACGAAAACCTGCCGGGCTTCATCACGCTCACGCCGCCGGGCGGATTTGGCGGGGCGCAAAACTATGGGAGCGCGTTTTTGCCGGCGATCTATCAGGCGACGAAAATCGGCTCCGACAATCGCCCGATCGCGAATGCGGAGGTGCGCAATCTCGAATCGAAACTCGCGCCGAACGCGCAGCGGAACGAACTCGAACTCATCCAGGCGCTGAACCGCCAAAAGCTCGCGCGGGATCGCGTGAATCCGGAGGTCGAAGGCGTGATCGAGAGCTACGAGCTGGCT
The DNA here is from genome assembly GCA_031409335.1 of Chthoniobacteraceae bacterium. GTDB lineage: Bacteria > Verrucomicrobiota > Verrucomicrobiia > Chthoniobacterales > Chthoniobacteraceae > JANLQB01. Next base: position 32,824 of record JANNWY010000096.1, read on the forward strand.
TTCAAAATGCAGAGCCAGGTGCCGAACGTGATGGATTTTTCCAAGGAATCGGCCGCCACGAAAAAGCTCTACGGCATCGGCGATACGGCGACGGATGACTTCGGGCGGAAGTGTTTGCTCGCGCGGCGCTTCGTGGAATCCGGCGTGCGTTTCGTGGAGATTTCGCATGGCAACTGGGATCAGCATTTCAACCTCGCGACCGCGCTCGGAAACAACGCGCGCTCGGTCGATCTCCCGATCGCGGGCCTGCTCACCGATCTGCGTTCGCGCGGAATGCTGAAAGACACGCTCGTCGTGTGGGCGGGCGAATTTGGCCGGACGCCGCACGCGCAGGGCGGCGACGGGCGCGATCACAATAACAAAGCATTCACGATCTGGATGGCGGGCGGCGGCGCAAAAGGCGGACTGTCTTACGGCCAGACGGACGAATACGGCTACGAGGCGGTGGAGAACAAAGTGCAGATTCACGATCTGCACGCGACGATCCTCGCCATGCTCGGCCTCGATCACGAGAAGCTGACGTTCCGCTACGCAGGCCGCGATTTCCGGCTCACGGATGTGGCGGGAAATGTGGTGAAAGAAATCCTGGCGTGAGGCTGGCCGCGGAGGCGCGGCGCGGCGCTCACACCCGCGGCTTTACGTAAACTCCGATCAACGGCCGTTTCGAGGGACGCGGCGTCGCAAAATCGCTGACGAAACCGGTGGCCGTGCGGATTTCGACATGACCCGCGCCGCGTCCGCCGTAAACGAGGACGGAGCCGAGCGGCGCTTTGAAGGGGTCGGACACGGCGAGTTTCTTAAAACCGTAGCTATTGGTGAGTTCTGCGGCGGCTTGCTTTGCGTAGGCGGTTTTCGGGTAGGAATCGATCGTCTTGGCGGCCAGCAGCGCTTTCTTCACGTATCGCCAGCAGGAGCTTTGGGAATGCGCGTGGGCGCGATCCGCGGCGATGCGCGCGGCGTTGAGCATCGTCTTGTCGTAGCGAAATTTTCCCGCTTTTGGACCGAATGCGCGCACTTCTGTCGAGTCGAGTTCGCGGGCGTCTTCGCTATTGAAAAGCGAATCGCGGGCGGGCGAGACGGACGGCAGGAACAGGCACAGGAGGCTGAAAATGAACAGGATGCGAAAGGATTTCGAAGGCATGATTGAGACGTAAGGGCGCGGACGGTAGCGGACGCACCGGGATGGTCAAACGGAAATCTTTCGTGGGCATCGCTCGTAGGTGCAGAAACCACGCCACTGTCGGACGGAAACCCATTCCCGTGCTTGATTCCCCGGCTATGATGCCGCGCGTGACGCTCGAAACCGCCCTTTCCGAAATCGACTGGCTGCCGCCCCAGCGCGTGCGCCAGCTCGACCGATTTGGGCTGCGGACCGTCGGCGATTTGCTCACGCATTTTCCGAAAAGGCACGAGGATCGCACGCGGTTCGATCGCTTCCCGGACGGTGAAACGCCTGATCCGGTTTGCATTTGCGGGCTGGTGAAGAAGACGACGGTGAAGCGAATCCGCGGCTCCCAAAAGATGTTCGATGTGCTGCTGGAGGATGAAAATGCGCACGCGCTCAGCGCGCCGCTGGTGTGCCGGTGGTTCAACGCGCACTGGGTCGAGAAGGCGATCGTGAACGGCCAGCGCGTGGTCGTTTATGGCAAGCCAAAGCGCACCGGGTCGAACGTGGTGATCGCGCATCCGGAGTTCGAGGTGGTCGAGGAAGGCGCGGAGGAAAGCGTGCATCTGAACCGACTCGCGCCGATCCACCGCGCGACCGAGGGGCTCTCGACGCGCGTGTTGCGGCAGATCGTCTGGGATGTGCTGGAGCGGGTGCTCGACGATGACGTTGCCGATCTTCTGCCCGTGTCGCTCGACCCGAAGCCGCGCGTCTGGGCGCTGCGGCAGATTCATTTTCCCGCGAATGCCGAATCGCTGGCGAAAGCGCGACGGCATCTGGTGCTCACGGAGTTTTTCACGATGCAGATGTGCATCTCGGCGAAGCGCGCCGAGCAGGCGGCGCAGCCCGGCGAAGTGCATTCCGGCAGCGGCGAGCTGATGCGACGCTTGCACGAAGCGCTGCCCTTCCCGCTCACCGGTGCGCAACAGCGCGTGATCGGTGAGATCGCTGCCGACCTCGCATCCCCGCGCGCGATGAACCGCCTGCTGCACGGCGACGTCGGCTCCGGCAAAACGCTGGTTGCGCTGAGTGCGATGCTGCTTTGCATCGAGTCCGGCCACCCCGCCGCGCTGATGGCCCCGACGCAGATTCTCGCCGAGCAGCACTATCTGAATTTCCGGCGGCTGCTGGAGCCGCTCGGCGTGCGCGTTGCCCTACGCACTGCGGCGCGGCGGGAGGAAAGCGGGACGCTGCCGCTATTTGCCGGCGCGACCGGCGATCCGGGTAGCACGCTCGTCCCGAGCGTTGGCGAAGGCGTCCCGCCTTCGCGAACTTTGGAAACCACAGAATCTCAGGACGTTTCCCGTTACTCGAAACGCCTCCTCCCCATTTTCGAGAAACCTTGGGCGATCTACGCCGTCACCCTTTCCACCAAAAATCGCCGCACCCTCGCCGCCAAATCGCGCACCGCGATCCTCGATGCACTCCGTCATTTCCACCGCGAACGATACGAACTTTTCGTCGCGTGCGTGATGCCGGATCACGTCCATTTCCTTTTCCAGCCGTGGGTCAAAGAAGCTGGCGAAAATGGCGAATCGGTCTTCTGGCCGCTCGTGGAAATTTTCCATTCGCTGAAGTCGTTCACCGCGCACGAAATCAACCGTCTCGAAAAAACGTCGGGGTCGGTTTGGGAGAATGAATCGTTTAACCGTTATGTGCGTTCGGACACGGATCTCGCGGAGAAATTTCACTACATCTGCCGCAACCCTTGGGACGCGGGGATCGTTTCCGCGACGGAGGACTATCCGTGGGTTTGGACGCCGGGTGACGAGGCGATCGGTGCGGGAAGTTCGTCTCCGCGGGACGCGAAGACCAACGCGCGGGACGCGCGCGCTCCCCGGAGTTCCCCGTCCACATTTTCACCGGATTCGCCGCAAATCTTCATCGGCACCCACGCCCTCCTCTACGACGGCGCGGGCGTCGAAAATCTCGGCCTCGCCATCATCGATGAGCAGCACAAATTCGGCGTCATGCAGCGTGCGCGGCTGCGCGAAAAAGGGGCTGCGCCCGATGTCCTCGTGATGACCGCCACGCCGATCCCGCGCACTTTGACGATGACGCTCTACGGCGATCTCGATGTCTCCACGCTGGATGAAATGCCGCGCAATCGTGGCAAAATCATCACCGCCGCGCGGGACCCGGCGAAGCTGCCAGACGCGGTGAAATTTCTCCGCGAGCAGCTCGACGCCGGGCGGCAGGGATATATCGTTTATCCGCTCATCGACGAGTCGTTGAAACTGGAGGCAAAGGCGGCGGCGACCGAGTTTGCGAAATGGACGGAGCTGCTCGCGCCGCTGAAATGCGAGCTGCTGCACGGGCGCATTGCAGCGGATGAAAAGGAGGCGATCATGGAGCGCTTCCGGCGCGGCGAAACGAAGGCGCTCATCGCCACGACAGTGATCGAAGTCGGCATCGACGTGCCGAACGCGAACATCATGCTCATCGAAAATGCCGAGCGATTCGGGCTCGCGCAGTTGCATCAATTGCGCGGGCGCATCGGGCGCGGCGAGCACAAGAGTTACTGCGTGCTGCTCAGTTCCGCGGACGATCCCGATGCTTTGGAAAAGCTGCGCATTTTAGAGAAAACGTCGGACGGCTTCGAGATCGCCGAAGCCGATCTGCGCTTGCGCGGCCCCGGCGACATGCTCGGCACGGCGCAGAGCGGATTGGCGCCGCTCAAAATCGGCAATCTCCTCACCGACCAGGAACTGATGACGCTCGCCCGCAACGCTGCCTTCCTCATCTTCGACCGCGACCCGAAGCTCGAAATGCCGGACCACTCCCGCTACCGCCCACTCATCGCCGAAACGACCCACGCCGCCCACCTTTCGCAGTCGTGAACACGATTTTTTCGCGCTCCTAATCCGCGTCCGACATCGTCACCGAAATCACTTCCTCGGGACTGGTGAGGCCGGCCAGCACTTTGCGGATGCCATCTTCGCGCAGGGTGCGCATGCCCATTTCGCGGGCGCGTTTGCGGAGTTCCACGGTGGAGGCCTTGTTGTTGACCATGTGCCGCACTTCATCGTCGATGATGAAGATTTCGAAAATTCCCATCCGGCCTTTGTAGCCGCGATGTTTGCAGTTGTCGCAGCCGGCACCTTTCATGATGTGCGCTTCCTCGAGCTGCGAGGCGTCGATGCCGAGCGCGCTCATTTCGCCTTCGGTCATTTCGACGGGCTGCTTGCAGTTCGGGCAAATTTTTCGCACCAGCCGCTGGGCAATGATCGCGCGGACGGCGGAGGAAACGAGGAACGGCTGCACGCCGATATCGACGAGACGGGCGACGGCACCGGGGGCGTCGTTCGTGTGGAGCGTGGAGAAAACGAGATGGCCGGTGAGCGAGGCGTTGATCGCGATGTTCGCGGTGTCGGCGTCGCGAATCTCACCGATCATGATGATGTTCGGCGCCTGCCGCAAAATCGAACGGAGCGCGGCGGGAAACGTCATGCCGATTTCCGTATTCACCTGCACCTGATTGATGCCGCCCATCTGATATTCCACCGGATCTTCCACGGTGATCAGTTTTTTGTCCGGCTTGTTGATGTAATGCAGGCAGCCGTAAAGCGTCGTCGTTTTTCCCGAGCCAGTCGGGCCCGTCACGAGCAGGATGCCGTCGGGCAGCGTAATGAGTTTTTCGATGACTTCCTGGTCGTCCGAGAGGAAGCCGAGCTGCGGCAGACCGAGCTGGAGCGCGGTCTTGTCGAGAATACGCATGACGATGGATTCGCCGTGGCTCGTCGGCACGGTCGAGACGCGCAGGTCGATCGACTTTTTGCCCATCTTCACCTGGATGCGCCCGTCCTGCGGCAGGCGCTTTTCGGCGATCGACATGGAGCCCGTCATGATCTTGAGCCGCGAGATGATCGCGGACTGCAATTTCTTCGGCGGGTTCTGCATTTCGACGAGCACGCCGTCGATGCGGAAGCGGACGCGGAAACGCTTTTCCAAGGGCTCCAGATGAATATCGCTCGCCCGCAGATTGTAGGCTTCGAGCAGCATCATCGTCACCATCTTGATGATTGGCGCATCAATGGTGTCGCCCTCCGCGGTGCCCGATCCTTCACCGCCAAACGAGATGTCGCCGCCGAGCCGGCCCGCGAGTTCATCCGCCGCCTCGTCCGCGGTGCCGTAGTATTTGCGCAGCGCCGTGGTGATGGATTCGGGCGTGGCACAGACGAATTCGAGCTGGTGCGGCAGCACGTGCTGGAGGCTGTCGAAGACATCGAAATTCAGCGGATCGCTGACGGCGATCATCAGCCCCGCCTCGGACATCGCGACCGGCACGACCTTAAAGCGCTTTGCGACTTCCATCGGCACCAGCGCGACGACTTCGTCCGAGAGGGCCATCTGGGAGATATCGACGAAGTCCATCGCCGAATGCGCCGCAAGCGCGCGCGTCACGTCTTCCTGGGTGAGGATGCCATGGCTGATCAGCGTATCGACCACGGTGTCCGAGCCGCTTCTTTCGGCCTTTGCGCGTTCGAGTTGGGATTCGGTGATCAGGCTCGATTCGAGCAGGATTTCGTAAATGTAGTCTTCGTTCTGTGCCACGAGGGAGGAGATGAAATTCGGTGATTCAACGGCCCCAAACCCGCATTCGCGCGAGCCCGGCTGAGCCTTCGGGGAGTAAGTAACGGACGCCGCTCCGCGATGTCAAAGCACATCGCGCAATTTCATCCCGACGCTTTGCGCAGCTCATTTGCCCGGCCAGCGCGCAAGGCTTTCCTCGTGAAAATGGCGGCGTTTTTTCAGGGCGCGGGTGATGACGCCGTAGCGCGGGCTGAAGAGGTACGCGATGAAGAAGATGACGCCGAGCACGAGCACGATGGCCGCGCCGCTCGGCAGATTTTTCAGCCAGTAGGAAAGCAGCAGGCCCGCGACCGAGCCGAACATGCCGATGAATCCGCCGCCCCAGAGCATCGCGGGAAAACTGTCGCACAGGACATACACGGTCGCCGCGGGGGCGAGGAGCAGGCCGAGTAGCAGGATGACGCCGACGGCTTGCAGCGAGGAGATCATCGTGAGCACGAGCAGGATGATGAGCAGGAGATTCAGCGCGCCGACGCCGACGCCCTGGCTGCGCGCGACGTTTGGCTCGAAAAGCGTGAGGAGAAACGGGCGCTGCAACGCGGCGAGCAGCGGCACGGTGATGAGCGCGATGGCGTAGCAAATCCACAGGTCGCTGTCCGCGAGGCCGAGGATGTTTCCGAAGAGATAGTGCATCAGCGAGACGCGCACTTTTACGAAGCTGAGCAGCACGAGGCCGATGGAAAAGGTGACGGTGTAAAGGATGCCGAGCGCGGTGTCTTCCTTCAGCCGCGAACTGCGCGCGATGAGCTGCGCGCCCAGTGCCACAAAGAGCGCGGCGACGAGTGCGCCGAGGAAAAGGCCCTGAGGCGCGAGGCCGAAAACCATGACGCCGACGACCAGCCCCGGCAGCAGTGAATGCGACAGCGAATCCGCCATGAGCGCGAGTCGCCGCAGCACGACGAACGCGCCGATGAAGCCATTCGTGAAACCGATGAGGGCGCCGCCGACGAGCGCGCGTTGCATGAATTCCTGGTGAAACGGTTCGAGCAGCCAGTTCATGCGTGGTCGTGATCGTGGTGCGCGTGATCGTGCGTCGGGCCGGTGAAAATCGGCGTGTTGTAGGTGCGCGCGATGTGCTCTTCCGTGAAGACATCGGCGACCGGGCCGGCGGCGAGCAGTTCGCCATTGAGAAAGAGCACCTGGTCGAAAAGCTCGCGCACATTCGAGAGATCGTGGTGCGACGCGATGACGAGTTTCCCCGCGTCGCGCAGCTCGCGGAGCAGCGTTTTCAGATCGTCCTGCGTCGGTTTGTCGAGGCCGGTGAAAGGTTCATCGAGCAGAAAGACGTGCGCCTCCTGAGCGAGCGCCCGCGCGAGAAAACTGCGCTGCTGCTGCCCGCCCGAAAGCGCGCTCACCTGCCGGTGCTCCAGCTCGCCGAGACGCATCGCTTTCACCGCCGCATCCACTGCCTTTTCATCCTCGCGCGAATACCCGCGCCACCAGCCCGTGCGCGCATAGCGCCCCATTTCCACCAGCCCGCGCACATCGGTCGGGAAGTCCCAGTCGATCGCCTCGCGCTGCGGCAGATATGCGAATTCACGCGTCGCGCCGCGCACCGGGTTTCCGTGAAACGCGATCATCCCGGTCTCGATCGGCAGCCAACCCGCGCGCGCTGTCAGCAGCGTGGATTTCCCGGCGCCATTCGGCCCGAGCAGCGCGACGCGCTGGCCGCACGGCACATCGAAAGCGATGTGATGCAGGGCCGGGATGCGGTTGTAGCTCACGGTGAGATCACGCACGCGGAGTTCGTGCGAGGAGGTGCGCGCGCCGAGGTTCATGGAAAGGCGATGACCTCCTCCATCTCGCCGCGGCCCCATACGGTTTTGTCGTGTTCGTTTCCGTTCGGGTCCGTCAGGCGGAGGCGCAGCGCGCCCTCGGCATCTCGCGGCCACGCGACTTTCACCACGAGATCCACGCCCTCTTCCGGAAATGGGAGCGCCAGGTCATGGGACTCATCGGTCTTATGGGACTCATGCGACTGGTCTGCCCACACCACTTTCCCGAGATGCGAGATCGCGAAACTTTCCGGCGCAACCGAAAACGTGAGCCGCAATCCGATCGGCACTGCGCCCGCCTCCGCCTGCGCGGGAGCCGCGACCGCGCCATCCACCGTCGTCAATTTCCACAGCGGCACTCCCGCCAGCGCGATGAATGCAAACGCGATCAACGCGCGCAGCAGCGGCGAGCCTCTCATCTATTTCAGCGCATCCACGATTGTGGAAACATTGTGCTTGTACATCCCCTCGAAAGTCGCGGCCTTGCCCTCGCCGAGCCCGTCCGCATACAGCTCGCCGCCGATCACCGCGCCCGTCTCGCGGGTGATTTCCTTCAGCACTTTCGGATTCTCGATGCTCTCGGAGAACACCGCCTTCACCCCCTGCTCCCGCACTTCCCGGATCAAATCCGCGACCCGTTTCGACGACGGTTGATCGGACGACGAGACCCCTTCGATGGCATAAACGGTGAACCCGTTTTCCTTCGCAAAATACTGAAACGCATCGTGCGAAGTCACCAGCTTGCGCTTGTTACGCGGCAGCTCGGCCAGCTTCGCTTTCGTCCACTTTTGCAGGGCATCGAGTTGCGCGAGATACTGGTCGGCATTCGCCGAAAATGTGACCGTGTCCGCCGGCGAAATCTTCTTCAGCGCATCCCGCACGATCTTCGTCGCCTTCTGCACATTCCCCACGCTGTGCCACCAGTGCGGGTCTTCCTCCGAGTGGGTGTGGCCAGGGTGCGCATGACCGTGATCGTCCGCGATTTTCAGCGACGCAAAGCCCGCGCCGACTTCGAGAAAGTTGCCCGTCCCGCCCGTCGCTTCGCGCAGTTTGCCGACGTATCCCTCCATGTGTTTGGCAGAAAGCAGGACGAGTTGCGAATCGCCCACGATCTTCAAATCCGCCGGCTTCGGCTCGAATTCATGCGGGTCCAGACCGGGTTTTACGTGCCCCGTTACGTCCACGCGATCACCGCCGACTTGCTGTGCGACTTCGGTGAGGATGGTGGAAAAACTCGAGACGCGAATGCGGTCCGCGGCGTTGAGTGCCGGGATGAAGAGCAGAGCGGCGAGGTGAACGAAAACGGTTTTCATGCGCGCCAGCGACGATAGCGGCGCACCTTCTACTCGCAAGCTATTTGCATGTGCTGCCTATGGCGCGAGGCGCTCGATTTTCCAAATCCCGTCGGGCTGTTTCGAATAGCGGAGTCGATCGTGCAGCCGACTCCGCCGTCCCTGCCAGAACTCGATCGTGTGCGGCGACAGCGTGTAGCCGCCCCAATTCGGAGGAAGCGGGATTTCAGCCTCGCAGAATTTTGTGCGCGCCTCGTCAAACTGCCGCTCCAATTGCGCGCGGTCGGCGAGGACGCTGCTCTGCGACGAGGCCCACGCACCGAGCTGGCTGGTGGCGGGGCGCGTGTGAAAGTACCGCTCACTTTCCTCGCGCGAAATTTTTCCGACCGTCCCGGCAATGTTCACCTGCCGCTCAAGCGCGACCCACAAAAACGTGAGCGCCGCGCGCGGATTGGTCGCGAGCTGGCCGCCTTTGATGCTCTCGTAGTTTGTAAAAAACGAGAGACCACGCGCATCGCAAACCTTCAGCAAAACCGTGCGCGACCACGGCTGGCCAGTGGGATCGACGGTGGAGAGCACCATCGCATTTGGCTCGGGAATCTGCTGGTCGAGCGCTTCCGCGAGCCAGCGATTGAATTGCACGATCGGATCGGCATCGAGCTCGCCGCGGCGGAGCCCGCGCAGACTGTAATCCTGGCGCAGCGCCGCGAGTTGTGAAGGAGTAAGCATTCCAGGATTTCTGACTTCCTAACTCCTATTTCCTAAATTCCCATCACCCTTGATTCGGCGGCAGCTCGACGATCTCGAACCAGTACTTTTCGAGCGTCTGCAAGATGTCCACCAGCGCTTCAAACGTGACCGGCTTCACGATGTAGCTGTTCACCCCGAGATCGTAGCTTTTGTAAATATCCTCGTCGGCTTTTGAAGTCGTGAGCACCACGACGGGAATGGTGCGCAGCGCGGGATCGGTTTTGATTTCCTGAAGCACCGTGCGGCCGTCTTTTCGCGGCATGTTCAAATCGAGCAGGATGAGGCCCGGTCGCGGTGCCTCGGCAGGCGGCGAATATTTTCCCTCCTTACGGAGATATTCGAGCAGTTCCTCGCCGTTCTCGACAAAGCGGATTTCGTTGATCAAGCGGCCTTCTTCGAGCGCTTCCTTTGTCAGGATGCGATCGTCCGAATCGTCGTCGGCCATCAGGATGGTGATCGGCATGGCGTCTTTTCTCATGGGGCGGTTGTGGCGGTTTGTTTCGTCGGAAGCGTCACGATAAAAGTCGCACCTTCTCCTACCGCGCTTTTTGCCACAATCGCGCCGCCGTGCCTATCGGTAATTTTCCGGCAAACCGCGAGGCCGATCCCGGTTCCCTCGTATTCCTGCCGGGTGTGGAGGCGTTGAAACACGACGAAAATCTGGTCCGCGAATTTTTGCTCGAAGCCGATGCCATTGTCGGAAACCGCGATGCGGCACAGCTCGCTGCCGCGCGGCGCGCCGGAGATTTCACTGCCAGTGGCTTTCTCGATCTCGCACGAAATCGTGACGACTGGCGAGACGCCGGGCTTTTGGAATTTGAGGGCGTTGACGAGCAGATTTTGGAAAAGCTGCCGCATCTGCAGTGGATCGGCGTCGATCAACGGCAACTCGCCGACTTCCACGCGGGCTCCCTTTTCCTCGACCGAAACCTCGAGATCGTTGAGCACATCCGCGACGATTTTTCCGAGTTTGCAGGGCGCGAAAGGTTGGGCGCGGCTGGCAATCCGCGAGAGCTTCAGCAAGTCCTGGATCAGCACCTGCATTCGTTCCGAGGCGTTCTGCATTCGCGCGAGATAGTCGCGCCCCTGCTCGCCGAGCCCTTCGGAACACTTCGCCCGCAGCCGGTCGCCGAATGCCTGGATTTTTCGCAGCGGCTCCTGCAAGTCGTGCGACGCGACCGAAGCGAAGCTGTCCAGCTCGGCGTTGCTGCGTTTGAGCTTTTCGGCAAAGCGCTGCAACTTTTCATCGGCCGCTTTCCGCGCCGTGATATCGCTGCTCACGCACACCACGCCGATGACGCGCCCCGCGGGATCGCGCAGCGGCATTTTCGTCGTGGAAAGCCACACGACATTTGGCGATGTGGGCCGCGCGGGCTCCTCGCGATTGCGAATCGGCGCGCCAGTTTCGACGACGTAGCGGTCGTCCGCGTGGTAGAGTTCGGCGAGCGATTTCGGGAAAAAATCGAACACCGTCCGGCCCTCGACCGATTCCGTCGCGCGCAATCCCAGATACAGCCGATGCGCGCGGTTTTGCATGATGTAGTGACCCTCGATGTCCTTCACGAAAACGTGGTCCGCCATCGCGTCCATGATGTTTGCGAGCAGATTCGCCTGCTGCGCGAGGGAGTCTTCGGCGCGCTGCCGCCGCGAGACATCGCGCAGGAGCTGCAGCGCGGCGCCACCGAGCGCGAGGAAAGTGACGACCGGCCCGGCGACCATCACCGCGCTCGCGAACGATCCGTACCGATCCGAGGATTCGATCCGCTCGGCGAGCAGCAGCCGTTCAGTGAGCTGCAGATCGAAGTGGACCTGGCGCAGTTCCGTCATCGCAGCGTCGGTTTTCGGAGACGACGCCGGTGGCGGGCCGACGCTTTTCCGCCGCGCCTCCATCGCTTGTTTGTCGGCGTCCGTGATCCGGCGCAGCAGCGATCCCATTCGCTCGATCTTTACGATCTGATCGGGCTGGCTGGAAAGGCGGGTGCGCAGCGAGCGGAACGCGTCGTTCATGTCGGTGCGCGCCCGCTCATATTCGAGCATCCAGTTTTCACTGCCGCTCATCAGGAACGCCCGCCGCACGCTCTCCATCTCCGTGATGTGGCGCATCGCCTTTTCCGTCAATTCGAGCGTTTCCCGGCTCTCCGCCACGAGATTCGCAGCCGCCATGAATTCCTTCGTGCTCTTCCACGAGGCAAACAAGATCACGGCCAGCATCACCAACCCGAAGACGAATGCCGCAAAGAATCGCCGCCGGATGGACGGTCGATTCGGCATGAGAGGATTGGGGAGTGACATCCGGGAAACGGTGCTGGCGGAGGGGGTGGGATTCGAACCCACGGAACCTTGCGGCTCTCCGGTTTTCAAGACCGGCGCGATCGACCACTCTGCCACCCCTCCTCTTTTTTTGGAAGCCGCGACATTAGGCGAAGCACGCCGTTGCCGCAAGCTCCGCGCCCGGATTTCGCGGATGCCGGCGCGTTTCCGCATCGCAGATTCGTTTCCCGGCGGGAAAAAAAATTTACGGGTGAACCAGCGCGTTGTGTCGCTAGCTTGGCCCCATGAACAAGCACATCGTTCTCTACGACGACGAATGCCCGCTGTGTCAGTTTCAGATGAAAGTGCTGAGCTGGCTCGACTGGCGCGATGCGCTCGCGATCGTGCCGCTTTCCGATCCGCGGGCCAAGGCGGCGGCACCTTCGCTGACGCGCGAGGATTTGCTCGAGGCGATTCATTGCATCACCCCGGAAGGCCGCGCCTACCGGGGCGCGCGGGCGATTCGTTTCATGGGAATGCGGCTGCCGCTGCTCGTGCCAGTGGCGCTTTTTCTGTGGATTCCCGGCATCATCTTCTTCGCCGAAATCATCTACGCCTGGGTGAGTCGGAATCGCCTGCTGCTGAGCCGGGTCTTCGGCTGCAAGGGCGCGTGCGCGGTGATGCCGGCGCGGAAGCGCGAGCAGGACAAGCTGGCGTGAGGATGGCGGAGAACATCGAACCTCGAACCTCGAACCTCGAACATCGAACGGAGTCGTTGCGCGCGGCTTTGGCGAAAGCGACGACGACTCTGCTGGCGGAAATGGGCGCGCATGGGCATTGGGAAGGTGAACTTTCCAGCAGTGCGCTTTCGACGGCGACGGCGGTGGTGGCGCTGGCGACGATGGATCGCGATCGGCATGGGGACTTGATTCGCGGCGGGTTGCGCTGGCTCGCGGAGCATCAGAACGCGGACGGCGGTTGGGGCGACACGGTGAAGAGCAAAAGCAACATCAGCACGACCGCGCTGTGCTGGGCCGCATTCGGCGCGGCTCGCGCGGATGCGGAATACGCGGACGTGGTGAAACGCGCGTCCGGCATTCTGGGGAACACGCTCGTCCCGAGCGTTGGTCGCGGCGTCCCGCCTCGACGGACTTCCCTGCGGCATCGCCTCGTCGTCCAACGTCCAAACCCAAGGATAATCCTCGGCCGAATTCACGATCCCGGCATCCCACGGATTCCGACAGATGTAATGAAACTTCTCCGCAAGATCACGATCCGAGCGCACGTAACGATCAAACGATTCCTCCTCCCAGAACGGCACCGTCGTCTTTTAAATGCGGTTGATTTCGTGAGCGGTGAACGATTTCAACGAATGGAACAACTCGGACAGCGGCCAGAAGATTGACTCGCCGTTGTCGCCGGACTCCTTCACCCACGGCTGGAACATAAAATGGACGTGATCGGGCATGACACACGCGGCAAAAAGTTCGTATCGCTCGCGATGAAAATGGCGCAAGGCGTCCTTGATCGCGGTCCGTGACTTTGCCG
>JANNWY010000097.1:0-21589 GCA_031409335.1 Chthoniobacteraceae bacterium
GTTTTTCCCGTGCCGCCGGTGCCGGTCAGCGTGAGCAAATGCGTGCCTTCCAGCAGCCGCTTCGCTTCCTCCATCTCGCGCTCTCGTCCGATGAAATTGGTGAGCTGCACCGGCAGATTGTTCGGGACATTTTCCAGCGAACGCAGCGGCGGAAAGTCCGACGGCAGGTCGTTGGCGAGGAGTTGGTAAATGTGCTCGGGCCGCGCCAGATCGCGCAGCCGGTGTTCGCCGAGATGCCGCAGCCGCACGCCCTCGGGCAGGTTGTCGCGCACGAGCGCCTCCGCCGCGAGCGAGAGGAGCGACTGCCCGCCGTGCCCGGCGGAAAGGATGCGGCTCACGCGATTCAACGCCTGCCCGAAATAGTCGTTGTCGCGGTATTCCGCCGCGCCGGTATGCACCGCCATCCGCACGCGCATACCGTCAACGTCGTCCCACGTTTCCATCCGCAAAAGCCGCTGCGCCTCCAGCACCGCATTCACCGCGCTTTGCGCCGTGTCAAAGGCCACGCAAAACGCGTCACCGATCGTTTTGAAAACCAATCCGCCGCGCGAATCGAACGCCTCACGCAAGATCGTATCGTGCTTCGCCAGCGCGAGCGCCATCGCATCGGGAAAGCGTTCCCAGCGTTGCGAGCTGCCTTCGATGTCGGTGAAGACGAAAGTGATTGTCCCGGTCGGTGGCGGAGGCATGAAAGCGGAGTTTCAAGCGAAGGCCTTCGGCTCGAAAGGAAATTCGCGGCGTCAGAGCGCGCCGTGGCTTGCCGCTCCAGCGGCGAGCGGGTCCAAGTGGCGCGGAGCCTCCGCCTGTCCCGCTCGCCGCTGGAGCGGCAAGCCACGTCATCTCACCACGCCTGCTCGACGGCAGTCACACCATCCACTTTGAAATCCGTGACCGGCTGCACCGCGCCTCCCGGCCAGATGATTTCGAGCGATTCGATCTTTTCGCCCGCACCGAGGCCGATCGTGACGGGCAGTTCCGAGGCGGACATGTAGCCACGCGAGGCGAGCACACGCTGGGTGCGAACCTCTTTGCCAATGTGCGCACGCACGAGCGCGCCGATCGCGTCGCGATTGGATTTCGTGCCCGTGAGTTTCAGCCGGACAAATTGATGCCCGAGCTTCTGCTCGTTGCGCAGCACGAGCGGCTTGCCGCCAGTCTGCGTCAGCACGACATCCAGATCCCCGTCGCGATCGAGATCGCCAAACGCGGCGCCGCGTCCGACGATCGGACGGAACAGGTCCGCGCCCGATTGCTCGGCGGTCACAGGCTCGAACCCCGCGCGTTTTTTCGCGCCGCGATTCCAGAAAAGCTGCGCGGGCTGCGCGTAAGTCTGGCTCTGCTGCACCTTGTTGATTTCCTCTTCGAGATGCCCGTTTGCGCTGAGCAGATCGGGCCAGCCGTCGAGGTCGTAGTCGAAAAAGAGGACGCCGAATTTCAACAGCAACCGGCTCGCGGGGCCGACGTTTTCCGGGATGGCTTCATCGGCGAAAGTGAGCGGCGCGCGTTGCGCGACGTACAGCGCGATCATCTCGTTCGCGAAGTTTCCGATCGCGATGCCGAGCACGCCGTCGTTGCGATGATACGCCGCGTCGATGCCCATCGCGCCGCGCGTGTTGCCGTAGCTGTCAAAGGCAATGCCCGCCGCCGCGCCGATCTCCTTGAACGAGCCGTCGCGCTGATTGTGAAAGACGAAATTCTGCACCGTGTCATTCGCGATCACGAGATCGAGCCAGCCGTCGCCATCGAGATCGACCGGCGCGACGCCGAGCGCCTTGCCCGCCGGTTTTCCGGTCGCGCTATTTTTCACCTGCACGCCCGCGGTCGCGGAAACATCGCGAAATTTTCCGCCGCCCTCGTTGTGGTAAAGCCGTGAGAAAGTTCCCTCGAAATTCATCGGCGGCCCATACGCGCGTCCAACGCCGGTGAGTTTGAAGCCAATCTCGAAGTCGATTTCGCGCGACCACTTCACATACTGGCAGACAAAAAGATCGAGCTGTCCGTCGTTGTCGTAGTCGAAAAACACGCTCGACGATCCCCAATCTTCCGGCGCACCGCCGACGCCCGCTTCCGCCGTTACATCGCGAAATTTGCCGCCGCCTTCATTATGGAAAAGCCGCGAGCTGCCCACCCCGCTCACGAACAAATCCGTGCGCCCGTCGTTGTCGTAATCGCCCGGCGCGACACCCGCGCCGAACATCGCCACATCGAGTCCGGAGCCCGCGGTGATATTCGAAAAGTGTCCCGCGCCGTCGTTGCGGAAGAGCGTCATCGTGCGCGGAGTTTCGGACTTCTTTTCCGTCCACGGCCAGTCGGTGCCATTGATGAAAAGAACATCCTGCGCACCATCGCCATCCGCATCGAAAATCGCGCAACCCGCGCCCATCGTCTCGGGCAGCAGCTTGTCGCCGGTCGCGCCATTGAAGTGCGCAAACGCGATGCCCGCCGACTCGGTGATGTCCCTGAATTTCACCGCAGGCAAAACCAACGGCTCACGCTCGCGCGTCACCGGCGTCGCGATGGCGGTTGTTTTGACCGGAGCCGGTGGCGGCGGGCGGCGCAGCACAAAAATCGCGACGCCGACTCCGGCGGCGATGAGCAGGAAAACCACCGCGGACCAGCGCATTGCCCGGCCAATGACGGCGTCGTCGGTTCTGACGAGTTCTTCGTCCGGTTCGTCGCGGGCAGGGTCGGTTTGGTTCGGGTCGGTGGCCATGTTTGCGAGGATTGGTATTCCGAGTGGCGGCAAGTGGAAGAGTCAATTCGGGGCATTCGCGTTCATCATTTGCGGCGACTCCGTTCGGGCCGCTCGCGCATTGACAACCCAACCGGTTGCCATTGCCTTGTCGGGACCATGAAACATCCCACTTTTTTCCTCGCGCTTGCGGCGTTTTCCCTAGCCGGCTTTTCCGCGGAAACGAAAATCGAGCCGCTCGCCATCGGGGCGGCTGCGCCGGATTTTACACTGCCCGGCGTGGACGGCCGCGATTGGTCGCTCGCGGATTTCAAGGATGCGAAGGCGCTCGTCGTGGTCTTCACCTGCGCGCACTGCCCCACCGCGCAGTCTTACGAGCAGCGGTTGAAAAAGATCGTCGAGGATTACAAAGCGAAGGGTGTCAGTGTCGTCGCCATCTCGCCCAACGACCCGAAATCCGTGCGGCTCGACGAACTCGGTTACAGCGATGTCGGCGACTCGTTTGACGACATGAAAATCCGGGCGAAGCATCAGGCGTTTAACTTTCCCTTTCTCTACGACGGCGACACCGAAACTGTCTCCCGCGCCTACGGCCCCGTCGCCACGCCGCATGTCTTCGTCTTCGATGCCGAACGCAAGCTGCGCTACGCGGGCCGCATCGACGACGCCGAGCGCGAGTCGCTTTTGAAAGTGCCGGATCTGCGCAACGCACTCGACGCGCTGCTCGCCGGAAAACAGCCCGAGGTCGCGCAGACCCGCGCCTTCGGCTGCTCGATCAAATGGGCCGGGAAACAAGACCTGGTGAAGGCCTGGATGGAAAAGGCGGACGCGGAACCCGTGGCCGTGGAACTCGCGGACGCCGCCGCGATCCAGGCGTTGCGCGTGGGCGGCGGGAAAGTGCGGCTCGTGAATTTTTGGGCGACGTGGTGCGGGCCGTGCGTCGCCGAGTTTCCCGATCTTGTGGAGATTTTCCGCATGTATCGCGGGCGCGAGTTTGAGTTCGTGACGGTGGCGGCAAACTATCCCGATGAGAAAGCGGAGGTGCTGAAATTTCTGACGAAACAACATGCGTCGATGAAGAATTTGTTGTGGAATTCCAACGACAAAAACGCGCTGGTGGAAGCGTTCGAGCCGAAGTGGCAGGGGCAGCTTCCCTTCACGATGCTGCTCGGCGCGAAGGGCGAGGTGCTCTTTCAGAAAGACGGCGCGATCGACGCCCTCGAACTCAAGCGTGCGATCGTGAATGCGCTCGGTCGGGAAAAACTGAAATGAGCGGGGAGACGGCGCAGGGACTGGAGGTGCGATCGTATTTTGTGCGGGGTCGCAATGCGCTCGTGGCGCGCGCGGACTTCGGCGAGATGTACGTGGACTACTATCTGCACCAGGGCCAGCACGGCTACCAGCACGCGCCCGCGCACGATGGCATGCTGAAGGAGGCGCTTGCCGCGCTCACGCTGCACTGCGCGTCGCGTCCGTGGAATGAGTCGTGGGCGTGGACGCTGCATTTTCACGAGCCGCTGCTGAATCTTTTCGTCGCGGGCGACAACCGGCGCGGGACGGTGGTCGGACAGATTTTCACCGAGGACGTGCGGGACGATGGCGGCAGCATGTTCTTCGCGGATTGCGTGCGGGATCGCGGTGAGCCGCGGCGGAGTTACATTGAAATCGACGGCACTGATCCGATGGGCGCGGTCGAGCAATTTTATGCGCGCAGCGAGCAGCGGCCCGCCCGGTTTTTCCGTCACGGTTTGGAAGACATCGTGATGATTTCGGCGCAGCCGCAGTGCGACCTCGCGTGGCTCGGCGCGCTCGACGACGACGCGGTGCGCGCGCTCGGTGAAACGGAGACGCTGAGCCTTCTCGAAACCCGGCTGTATCGCTGGGAATGTGGCTGCACGCAGGAACGGATGGTCGCGGTGCTCGCGCCGATGATGCGCAGCGGCCCGGATGAACTCTTCGGGCCGGAGGCGCTCCTGCGCATGAGCTGCCCGCGCTGCGGCGCGCGGCACACGATCACGCGCGAGGCGGTGGAGGCATACCTGGAGCGATAATTGGTGGACGATTTCGCGCAGCGTTTCGGTGGCATCGCGCGGCTCTTCGGAGCGCGGGAACTCGCCCGCCTGCGCGCCGCGCACGTCTGCGTCATCGGCGTCGGCGGCGTAGGGTCATGGACGGTCGAGGCGCTCGCGCGCAGCGGCATCGGCGCGCTCACTTTGATCGACCTCGACGACGTGTGCATCACCAACGTTAACCGCCAGCTCCCCGCGCTCGACGGCGAGATCGGGAAACCAAAGATCGACGTGCTCGCGGAGCGCGTGCAGCGCATTAACCCGGCGTGCCGGGTCGCGCGCGTCCACGAATTCTTCACCGAATCCAGCGCCGCGCAACTGCTCGAACCGCGGTTCGATTTCGTCATCGACGCCACCGACCGCCTTACGAACAAGTGCCTCATCATCGTTGGCTGCCGCGAGCGCGGCCTGCCCGTCCTGACGATGGGCGGCGCGGGTGGCAAGCGCGATTGCACGCGCGTGCGCGTCGCCGACCTCGCGCACACCGAGCGCGATGAGCTGCTCCGCCAGGTCCGCCGGAAACTCCGCCGCGACATGGCCTTTCCGCGCGGTCACGGCGAGCGCTTCGGAATCCCATGCGTCTATTCCCCCGAAACGCCGACCTACCCGTGGCAAGACGGCACCTGCTCCGCCAAGCCTGAGCCTGGGAGCAGCCTCGCGCTCGACTGCGCCAGCGGTTTCGGCGCGGCGACATTTGTCACCGGCACGTTCGGTTTCGCTGCCGCGGGCGAAGTCGTCGCGCGGATCGCAAAGGGGCCGGAATTCGTGTGACGAAACCGCGGCCCGTTACTCCGCGAAGGTCGATGCCTCGCCGTCCCGCGCGAATTTCACCCGATCGGCGAGCCACCGCAGCCATGCGGGATGGAGGCGCAGCATGTTGCAAACTTGCGCGCGCTCCGCGTCGCTGCATTCGCCGCGGGCAAAGCGCTCGAGTTTGACCGCAGCCTCCGTGTGCGGGTCGGGCAATTGGCGCGCCGCGACCTGCGGCCCAAAGCGATCGAGAAAGTCGATCAGGATTTTGAAATCAGGATTCACTCTATCCGTTAAACGCCGCCAGTTCGGATTCTTTCAAACTTTCAGCAAAAATCTTCACGGCCACTTTTTTCGGTCACACACAAATTTTTTGAAACGCCTGCTCGCAGCGTCATTCAACTATCAGGGAAGCAAGCAAGCAGATGCAGTCGGGTGTTGAGAGAAAATGGAGTGCAGGACGGGGTGGATCGGCGGCGGCGGTGGGAAACGGGAATGAAGGTGGACAGACGGCGGGACCGGGGGACTCTCTCAACACCCACTGCCACATTTCAGGTCCGGGAAATTTCGCATGACGCGGACGGTCGCATTCCACTTTCCATCACGCCTTCTTGCGCGCGGCGGCGCTTCTGTATGAACTCTCGCGAACTGTGCCCCAAGACCGACCCGGCAGCATCTGGCAAAACCTCCGCCGCGACATCAAACGCGGGTGGTCCGCGACGTACCACGCGCACAAAACCCTGCCCTGCATCGAGGACTGGCAGTGGCCGTATTGGGGTGAAAATTCACACGCCATCCCGGTCCATGTCATCGTCGGCGAGGCAAACTGGCAAATAGCGGCGTGGATGCTCGCGAGTTGGTTTTGCGCCACCGATCTCGGCTGGCCGATCGTCATTCACGATGATGGGACGCTGACCGCTGGCGCGACCGAAAAGCTGCGAAATCTTTTCGGCGTCCATCTCATCATCATCACCCGCGCCGAGGCCGATCCGGCGATGGACTTGCAGTTGCGAGCCTTTCCGTTTTGCGAGGAATTCCGCCGGACGCACCGGCAGGCGTTGAAGGTTTTCGACATCGCCGAATTTACCGGCGGAGCCCGCTGCATCGTCTTCGAGCCCGAGGTGCTTTTTTTTCAAAAACCCATCGAGATCCGTGCCTGGGCCGACTCGGAAAATGAAGCGTGCTGGTTCTGCGAGGGTGCGGTGGAAAACTCGATCATCACTGTCGCGGAAGCGCGCGATGAACTCGGCGTGAAACTGTGGCGCCGCGTGGACACCGGCATCTGCCTGTTGTGGACCGCCGCCATCGACCTCGATTTCGTGGACCGCACGCTCGCGCAAACCTCCATCCTGAAAGGCCAGCCGGACCGCATCGCGAGCACCCTCCTCGCGCTCTGCGCATCGCAGCACAACGTCGGCGGGCTCCTGCCAAAAACGTATGAAGTCTCCGCCGAGCGGAACGCTGCGAACGATGTCGTGGCGCGCCACTATTCCGGCGCATCACGCGAACGGTTTTTCGCCGAAGGCTTGAAGCGACTCCGCGATTCCGTGCTCGCCGTCGGAGGCCACTAATCGAATCCCATGCTGAACTACATCTGGCTCTCCTTCCTGCTCATCGCCGTGCTCGTCGGCGGCTTCACGGGAAAGCTGCCGCAGATGACGACGGGTGCGTTCAAGACCGCCGAATCCGCGGTGATGGAAATCGCGCTGCCGCTCGTCGGCATCATGGTGATCTGGCTGGGAATCATGCGGCTCGCGGAAAAATCCGGCCTCGTCCAAATCATCGCCCGCGTGCTCCAGCCGTTGCTTCGCCGGCTCTTTCCCGATGTGCCGCCCGAGCATCCCGCGATGGGCGCGATGGTGATGAACATGGCGGCGAACATGCTCGGCCTCGGAAATGCGGCGACGCCGCTCGGTCTCCGCGCGATGGCGCTGCTGAATCAGCTCAACCCGCGCCCCGGCGTCGCCTCGAATGCGATGTGTACTTTCCTCACGATCAACACCGCGTCGATCCAGCTCATCCCGACCACCGCGATCGGCATCCTCGCGATCTCGGGCGCGAAGGACGCGACTGCGTTCGTGCCTGCGGCGGTGCTCGCGACGGTGATCGCGCTGACGTGCGGCATCACGATGGCCAAACTGCTGGAAAAGCTGCCGATGTTTGCGCTGCCGCCGCTTGACCCAACGTCCAGCGCAAACACCACGCCCGCCGAAATCGCGGCGGTCGAAACGACCACGCTCGAACAAGTGCAGGCTCCGCCGCTCACCAAGGGCGGCAAGTGCATCCTCGCGCTGTTCCTCGCCGCATTCGCGGGAATGTTTTTCGTGCTCGCGTATCCGGCGGCGGCGGATGCGTGGCCGCGGTTCATCGGCGCGCAATGGCGCTTTGGCGATCAATTTCCCGACCTCGCGGCCAAGCCCGTGATGCGCGTGGTGAAGACACTCTCGATCCTCGCGGTTCCTTTCCTGCTCACGTTTTTCCCGCTCTACGCGGCGCTGCGCGGCGTGAAGGTTTACGAGCAATTCACCGACGGTGCGAAGGAGGCATTTGGCGTGGCGCAGCGCATCATTCCGTTCCTGGTGGCGATGCTCGTCTCGATCCGGATGCTGCGCGAAGCGGGCGTGATCAAGGCGGTGACGGACGCGATCGGGCCAAAGCTCGCCGCGATCGGCTTCCCCGCGGACCTGCTGCCGCTCGTGCTCCTGCGACCCCTGAGCGGCAGCGCGACGCAGGGCATCTTCGTGGACATCGTGAAGACCTTCGGCCCGGACGAACTCATCAGCCGCATGGCCGCGACGATCTACGGTAGCACCGAGACGACGTTCTACGTGATCGCGGTTTATTTCGGCAGCGTCGCCGTGCGGCAGACCCGCCACGCGATCATCGCCGGCCTCACCGCGGACACCGTCGCGGTGATCGCTTCGATCACGATGTGCCGGTTTTTCTTCACGTAAATTTACGCGCCGGGTTCCGCGGCAACGCGGCCCGGTTCGCGCGCGCCGCTGCCCTTGCGCTTCATCAGCGCGTCGCCCAAATCTTCGCGCGCGGATTCCGCGAACGCTTCGAGCTGCTTCACGATTTCGGGATTCTTGTCCGCGACGTTCGTCGATTCGCCCACGTCATTTTCCAAATCGTAAAGTTCGGTCTGCTCCAGCTTGCGCTCCTGGTATTTTGCGGGCGTCCCACCATTGGCAATCGGCTGTCCTTCGAGCGTGCGATACGTGTGCGGAAGTTGCAGCTTCCAGCGCCCGTCGCCGCTCGTGACGGCCTGGAGTTGATTCATTTCGTAGTAGAAAAAATACGCGTCGTGCGGGTTCTTCGCGCCGGGTTCTCCGGCGATGAGCGGCCACACGTCCAGCCCGTCGATCTTGTGTGCGGGCGGTTCCGCGTTGATCTGCTTCGCCATCGTGGGAAAAAGATCGATCGTCATCAGCATGTCGCGCGAAACCGAACCCGCGGGAATTTTTCCCAGCCAGCGCATGATGCACGGCACGCGCGTGCCGCCTTCCCAATTCGTCCCCTTTCCCTCGCGCAGCGGAGCTGCCGAGCCCGCGTGCTCGCCGTAGCTGAGCCACGGCCCATTGTCTGTCGTGAAGATCACCCACGTATTTTCCTCGATCCCGTTGCGCTTCAAAGCCGCCAGCACTTCGCCGACGGACCAGTCGATCTCCTCGATCACGTCGCCGTAAAGTCCGCGCTCGGATTTTCCCTTGAACTTGTCGCTCACGAACAACGGCACGTGCGGCATGTTGTGCGCGAGGTAAAAGAAGAACGGGCGATCCTTGTTTGCGTCGATGAATTTCACCGCGCGCTCGGTGTACCAAGTCGTGAGCTGCGCCTGATCTTCCGGCGTCATTTCCGGCTTCACGACTTTGTCGCCCTCGATCAATGGCAGCGGCGGATACGCGCCGGGCTTCGCCTCGGGATGGCGCGGCCACATGTCGTTCGAGTAGGGCAGGCCGAGATATTCGTCGAAACCGCGGTGCGTCGGGAGAAATCGTGATGGGCGGCCGACGTGCCATTTTCCAGCCATGCCGGTCGCGTAACCTTTCGATTTGAAAAGCTGCGCGAGCGTCACCTCGCGGTCCGAAAGACCACGCGGATCGGCTGGACCGAGTGCGCCGTGGATGCCGATGCGATTGGAATAACAACCCGTCAGCAGTGCCGCGCGCGACGCGGAGCAGACCGGCTGGCTCACATGAAAATTGGTGAACTTCCGACCTTCCGACGCCATGCGATCGAGATTGGGCGTGCGAAAACCCTTCGCGCCGAAAGCACCAACGTCGGCGTATCCCTGATCGTCGGTGAAAATGATGACGACATTCGGGCGAGATTGCGCGGCGTGAATGGATGGCGCGCAGCACGCGACGATGAACGCGATGCCGACGCGGACATGTTTGCGCAGATGGAAAACGACGGGGAGCATTCGCCGATGAAGCGTGGAAGCCGTTTCGCGGTAAAGGCCATTCGCTGCGTCCAGCTTGCCTCCGCGACCGCTGCCAGTGCAGATGAAGGAATGCAAATCCGTCACTTCGCCTTCGCCCTGCTCCTGACTTTGGCAACGCTGCCCACCGCATCTGCCGCGGACGCGCTTCAGACATTCGGCGAGCGGGTGCAGTGGCGCGGGAACCTGATGAATTCCCGCGCTCAATTTCAGCAGAAGAAGAATGGACGCGTCGCGTTCATCGGCGGATCGATCACCGAGATGGATGGCTATCGCCCGATGGTTGCGGACCTTTTGAAAAAGCGTTTCCCGGAAACGGTTTTCGACTTCGTGAACACCGGCATCGCTTCCACCTGCTCGACGACCGGCGCATTCCGTCTCGCCACCGATGTGCTCGCGGGCGGCGCGCCGGATTTGTTGTTCGTCGAGTTTGCGGTGAACGACGATCAGGACGCCGCGCATCCGCGGACCGCGTGCATTCGCGGGCTGGAGGGAATCATCCGCCATGCCCGCCGCGCGAATCCGAAGATGGACATCGTCGTGACGTATTTTGTGAACGAGCAAATGCTGAAAACGCTTCAGTCCGGCGGCACGCCGCTGACCGTCGAGGCGCACGAAGCGGTGGCAAAACACTACGACGTTTCGACGATTCACCTCGCCGCGGAAGTGGCCGCCGAAATCACCGCCGGGAGCCTGACGTGGCAGCAATACGGCGGCGTGCATCCCGCGCCATTTGGCAACGCGATCTGCGCGCGCATGATCGACGAACTGCTCATCCGCGTGTGGGCCGGCCCGCTCGCGGCGCTTGCCGACCACGCGCTGCCGACGCCGCTCGATTCCCTGAACTACGAGGCGGGGCGCTTCATCGACCCAAAGCTGGCGCAAGCGAAGCGTGGCTGGACGCTCGCGATTCCTGACTGGAAAGATCTGCCCGGCAGCAAACGCGATCGCTTCACCTCCATCCCGATCTTCAGCGCCACGGAGCCGGGCGCGGAGGCGACGCTGGAATTTGATGGCACCGCGGTCGGCGCGTATGTCGTCGCCGGCCCGGACGCCGGCATTTTGGAGGCGAGCGTCGATGGCGCGGCGATGCGTGCGGTGAATCTTTTCCACAACTACAGCCGCGGGCTGCACTACCCGCGCACGGTGATGTTCGCGACCGATCTCGCGCCCGGAAAACACACGCTGACGATCCGCGTTTCCAGCGAGACGAAAAGCGCCGGACACGCTGCGCGCATCATGCAGTTCGTGGCCAATTGATGTCCGCCATTCGCACATTCCGCGAGGAATCGCGCGGCACGCTTTTCCTCGCGGTGCCGATGATGGCGGGGCAGTTGAGCCAGATGCTGATGGGCGTGGCGGACAGCGCGATGGTCGGGCGCGTCGGCGTCGTGCCACTAGCCGCGTCCTCGTTTGCAAACGGGCTTCTCAGCGTCCCGTTTCTTTTTGGAATCGGGCTGCTCCAGGCGATTTCGGTGCGAGCGTCGCAGGCGCACGGCGCGGGCAACCGGCGGGAAACTGGCGAGGTCTTGCGGCACGGACTCGTGATCACGGGCGGGGCGGGAATCGCGCTGGTCGCGCTGGTGCTCATCGTCGCGTCGATGCTCGGCCACTTCGGCCAACCGCCGGAAGTCGCCGCGGAAGCGCGCATGTTTTTTCTGCTCTGCGGCTGGTCGATGCTGCCGATGCTGCTGGCGATGAGTTTCAGGCAATTCTCCGAGGCGCTCGACCATCCGTGGCCACCGATGGTCATCCTGTTTGGAAGCGTGGTGCTGAATGTGTTTCTCAACTGGGTGCTCATTTACGGAAACCTCGGCGCACCCGCGCTGGGGCTGACCGGCGCGGGAATCGCCACGCTGCTTGCGCGCATCGCGGCACTGTTTGCCATGATTGCCTACGTCTTCCGCGCGCGCCGATTTTCGGATGCGCTGCCGGTCGCATGGCGGCGGTCGCTGGAGTGGGCGCGCGTGCGTTCACTGCTGCGCATCGGGCTGCCGGCTTCCGCGCAGTTGTTGCTGGAAGTGACGGCATTCACCGTGGCCACGATCATGATCGGGTGGCTCGGCGCGCAGCCGCTCGCGGCACATCAAATCGCCCTCACCTGCGCGGCGACGTCGTTCATGTTTCCACTCGGGATCGCGATGGCGACGAGCATCCGAATCGGCCAGGCGCTCGGCGCGAACGAACCCGCGCGCGTCCGCGCGATCGGCTTCACTTCATTCGCGCTCGGCCTGCTCATCATGGGCGCGACGGGACTCGTCTTCGCATTTGGCAATGAGTGGCTCGCCCGTGCTTTCGTGGACGATCCCAGCGTCGCCACTCTTGCCGCGCGGCTGCTCGTGATCGCGGCGTTCTTCCAGCTCTTCGATGGCCTGCAAGTCGTTGGCGCAGGCGCGCTGCGCGGGCTCAACGATGCGACCGTCCCGATGGTCGCGTGCCTGGTTGGCTACTGGATCGTCTTCATCCCGTTCGCATACTTCGCGGCGTTCCGATTCGGATTTGGCGCGGCGGGAATATGGTGGGGACTGGCCGCCGCGCTCGGCATCGTGGGCCTGTCGCTGTTCGCGCGCTTCGCGGTGAAATCCGCGCGGCTTGTGGAGGCGTAGTCACGGCACCACGGCCGGAGGGAAAGCTCAAAACAGAACGGAGAATCCGATCCGTGAGGCTGCAGCCCGATCAAACGACCGGAGCGTATTCCTTCCGACGGCGACGAGCGATGCACGCGCCAAGGATCGCAAGGCCGAATCCGACAGTCGAGGGCTCCGGCACCGCGGGCGATGGCACTGTGGTCGGTGTCCCGGGGACGATATAGGAAAGGCCCGTATTGTAGATGAATGAAACGCTGGCAATCGTCGTGCCAGCGGTGATCTCCGGGCTCGACAAGGTGAAGGTTGCTGACTTTGCCGTGAACGGATTGTGCCCCGGATTGCCCAGAATCGAGCCATTCGCGTCATACAGGCCGGCGGTTGAGGCAGTCTCGCCATCTGCAGGCCCTACGATTCCAAACTCGGCATTGGGATTAAAATCCAGTTGATACACGCCGCCGCTGATGCCGCTTTGCCACGTTCCCAGGATGCTCTGGGAAAGGCCGTCCACGTAAGTGCCATTCGATGCGATGACCCGCGGAATCGCGGTGGCGGACGTCAGCGTCGCCGTCGTGATCGGGGTCGGCGACAGCGTGAACCGGATGCCGGTCAATAGCTGCGCTGCGTTATCAGTGTGAACCGTGGTGTTTTGGAGCGTCAGTTGCACCTGCCCGGCGCTTGTTGTGAAACTGGCAGTCGAAGTGATCGGCGTTCCCGCGGAGTTTCCCACTGCTGAAAATTGAGAAAACACCGCGCGCGCTTCAGTGGGCAGGGCGACGATTCCGATGGTTCCAAGTGTCCAGGCGATGGTCTGTGCGAGAATTCTCATGCGGGCACAATCGCGGGGTTTCATCTGCTGCCGCGGTTTATGACGCTGATAATCCTGTAGGCTGCGGGTCGGCGAGGAAGGGTAGGCTTTCACCTACGCTCGATCTGACCGCTTCGGTTTCATGGAGCTTGCGGCCTTCTTTTTGGAAGCTTAAATTATGGAAAGTACGGATCATGCTCTCTTCGATGTGATGATTCTTCGATCGCCTAAATGCCGTGATGCACCCGTCTTGGGCTCGCGAATGCGCCGCTGCACCGCATTCAGCCTCGTGGAAGTCGTGGTTGCGATGATGGTTACCGTGATCGCCATCACTACATTTTATGCGTCGGCGGGACAGGCTGTCCGCATTATGAAAGCCGGAAAGGAAACCGTCCTGGGCAGCCAGCTCGTCCAGCAGCGTATGGAGGCGCTTCGCGCAGCCCCCTTGTGGACCTCTGTGACAACGCCAGACGGACTCAGGAGCGAAGTGGCGGGTGCCACGCTCTCCGGTCCGAATCTCCCTGGGGCGACAGAAACTTTCACCGTCACGAGCTATCCCTCGCGAGGCACGGCGATCGTGGTCACGCGCTCCCCTACGGGCACGGTGACGAGCAGTGGTTCGTCCCTGTCGGCTCAGTACTGCGTAAAGCTGACGGTGCGCGTGAACTGGACGGGCATCGGCAACGTCGCGCGCAGCCGCCAGATGAGCACCATTGTCACGAAGGGAGGACTTTAGCCTGCGATGAAAAGGACACTGACTGCAAACCCCGCGCACGCGGCTTTCACGCTCGTCGAAATGATGGTGGCGGCGGGCGCGGGTCTGCTGCTCATCGCCGTCGTGGCCTCGGCCTTGATCAGCGTGCAGCGCAGCATCCTGGCGACCAGCCAGTGCGCCACGGGCATGAATAACGAAAATCGCCTGCTCGATTATGTCGCCCAAGATTTGCGACGGGCGGTGCGTGTCGGCACGATTTCGTCCGGGACTTATACGACGGCGCGGAACATCTCCACCTTTTCCATCACGCAGAGCGCCATCCTGGCGATCAATATTCCCGACTACTATGGGTCGAATACGCCGAACAATGCTGACGGCTCCACCTTCAAAAAGACGAGATACGACCGGAGCAGTCTCAATACACTCGCGGCCTACAATTCGAGTGGTGTCGGCTTACTCAACGGTTCCATCCCTTACAGCGAAGCCGTCACGGTCATCAACTCGAAACCGGTGCCAAGATTCGTGCCGGCCGCAGTAGGCACGGGTGAAATCCAGGTGCGATACTTTCGCGGCCCGCGTTCGGCGTCGGATACTACCGTCTGTTATTTCCGCGGCGAGTATCCGTCCAACTCCAACTTCGCCAACTCGTGGCCGCGGGAAATCGCCGAGAAGATTGTCGATGCTACTTCCACCACAGCTCTGCTCGTCAGCGGGTCCAGCGTCGGCACTACGCAGGGGATGCGTTATCGCGTGCAATCCAGTTTCACTCCCAAGTATCGCTCGCAAAACACTTCGACGGCCGGCACCGAGCAATATGTCGAAGTCACCCTGCGCAATCCCCGGCGCGATTAAGACTCCATGCAACCTAATCATCAATCCGACCGTGGCGGCATCCTGGTTGTGGCACTGATGACCATCGCCATCTTCTCACTTGTCATCGCCGCCCTTTACAGCTCGCTGACTCCGAAATACCGCTCGATCCATCAGGGCGTAAGCTGGCAGGAAGCATTGCACGGCGCGGAATCCGGCGCGGATTATGGGTTGCGATTGCTCAATCAATTCGCGGCAACGACCAAGGATCCCGATACCTATGATTGGACGGGCAATCAATGGTCGTACAGCAATGCCTCCTATACTACCAATGGTGAGCGCGTCCTGGCTTCCGGTTCTCTTCCGGCA
This sequence comes from Chthoniobacteraceae bacterium, assembly GCA_031409335.1. Taxonomy (GTDB): domain Bacteria; phylum Verrucomicrobiota; class Verrucomicrobiia; order Chthoniobacterales; family Chthoniobacteraceae; genus JANLQB01. Next base: position 15,243 of record JANNWY010000097.1, read on the forward strand.
CTCGGTGGTCCCAGCAATGTTGGTGTCACCCGCCTTGCGGTGGATGTCTATACTCGCGGTAGTGCGGCGCCATATTCGCCGTGGTTCCGAATTCGGAGCACTGCCCGCGCCGATCTGCCGGGCAGATATGTCAGTGCGGACAAGCGGGATGCCGCCCTGCGGCGCATGAAGCTCGGCGCGACGACCGGCGGGGTCAGCACGCCCTATGTGACCCGCACGGTGGAACTCCTCGCCCGCCCGAAGTTTCGCTTTTCCCGCGCCATCACCACCGCTCTCGACATGAGCCTGGGCAACAGCGCCAACTGGGGCGTCGATAGCTTTGACTCGACCGATACTGCGCATTCCGATCCCGGCACGATTGCGGGCGGCGTTTACCCAAACAGTGCCGGCGATCGGCTGGCCAATGGCACCATCGCCTCTCTCATGCCGCTGCCGACGGGCGTGCCCTATGGCGCGCTCATCGATGGCAACGGGGCGAATGTCGCCGGCGATGTCCTGACCGTCGGCGGCGATGACCCCGCCACTGCCGCGCACGAGAACGTTTCCGGGAGCGGCGGCATGGATCAGACGCGCATTCGCGACGATTTCGATGACGAGATTCCGCCCGTCCCCGTGCCGAGTTGGAGCTTTGTCTCAGCCAATCCGGCTGGGAATACGAACTTCGTCACGGGTGCCAGCCCCACGACGCGCACCCGCTATATCATTAGTGGGAATCTCGGGGAATTCGCCGTGACGGCCCCCGCCGCCGGGAACACGGGATACGTTGAAATCCTCATCAACGGCAACCTCGACATCGGCAATGGTGGCGGCGCGAATATCGTCATTCCTCCGAACGTCTATGCCACGCTCTACGTGAACGGGAACATCGACTTCGGCAATGGGACGGTCAACGCGAACGCCGCCAGTAGCAAGGTCGCCTCGCATCTGACGGTCTATGGCGTCCACGCCACAGGCACCTACTCCGCCTCCGGCAATGCAGAGCAAATCATCAGCTTTTACGGCCCGAACTACGATGTGACCCTCAGCGGCACGGTGACGACCGTTGGTTCGATCGTCTCAAAATCATTCAGGATCAATGGCGGCGGAAACGGAGGCTTTCATTACGATGAGGCACTCGGCCGCAGCGGGGATATTTCGGGCTGGGCGGTGGCCAGTTACTTCGACGACGCCCGCGCGGATTTTTAGCGGAGGATCCGGAGAAAATGCCGGTGCGACATCGTTGCCGGACTTCTTTATCCGGCGCCAGGCACCGCGCGCCTTACGCCGGCTGCTCGCTGAGGCCAGGCGGGAAGTCCATCGAGCCGCGTGGCCGATCTTCCTGCGGAAGAAGCGGCGGCGGTTCGGAGCGATTTGTTTTCGTCGGCGGAGCGGGCGGATTCCTCATCCCGCCGTGCTCGATGATGTCGCGAATCTGCGAGCCCTCGAGCGTTTCAAATTCGAGCAGCCCCTTCGCGATCATTTCGAGTTTGTCGCGGTTTTTCGTGATGAGTTCCTTCGCCCGCGAATACGCGTCATCACACAGCTTCCGCACTTCGCGGTCGATCTCCTGCGCAGTCGCCTCGCTGTAGGCGCGCGAGCGATTGATGTCGCGACCGAGGAAGACGTGCTCCTGATGTTCGCCGTACTCGACCATGCCCATGCGCTCACTCATGCCCCATTCGCACACCATTTTCCGCGCGATATTCGTGGCCTGCTGGATGTCGCCGCCAGCGCCAGTCGTCACGTCGCCAAAGATCAGCTCCTCCGCCACGCGCCCGCCCATGATGACGACGAGGTGGTCGAGCAATTCCTTGCGGCGGTTGGTGTATTTGTCGCCTTCCGGCAGATACATCGTCAGACCGAGCGCCGGGCCGCGCGGGATGATTGTCACCTTGTGTAGCGGGTCCATTTCCGGCATCAGGATGCACAGCAGCGCGTGGCCGGCTTCATGGTAAGCGGTATTCTCCTTCTCCTTGTCGCTCATCGCCAGACTGCGGCGCTCCTTGCCCCAGCGCACTTTGTCGCGCGCTTCCTCGAGCTCGGCGCGGGTGATCGCTTTGAGGTCTTTGCGGGCAGCGATCAGCGCGGCCTCATTGATCACGTTGGCCAGTTCCGCACCGCTGTAGCCCGGCGTGCCGCGGGCGATGATGGAAAGGTCCACGTCCTCGGCGATCTTTACCTTCTTGGAGTGAACGCGCAGGATTTCCTCGCGTCCGCGCACATCGGGAAGCGCGACCGTTACCTGACGATCGAAACGACCTGGGCGCAGCAGCGCGGGATCGAGCACATCGGGACGATTCGTCGCGGCGATGATGATGACGCCCTCCTGCGTATCGAAGCCATCCATTTCCACGAGCAAGGCATTCAGCGTCTGTTCGCGCTCGTCGTGTCCGCCACCGAGACCGTGGCCGCGATGCCGGCCGACCGCGTCGATTTCGTCGATGAAAATCAAACAAGGCGCGGACTTTTTCCCCTGTTCGAACATATCGCGCACGCGGCTCGCGCCGACGCCCACGAACATTTCCACAAAGTCCGAACCGCTGATCGAGAAGAACGGCACATCGGCCTCACCCGCGATGGCGCGCGCCAGCAAAGTCTTGCCGGTGCCCGGCGAGCCGATCATCAGCACGCCTTTCGGGATGTGTCCGCCGAGCTTCTGAAATTTCTTCGGGTCTTTCAGGAATTCGACGATCTCGCTCACTTCCTCCTTTGCCTCCTCGACCCCGGCCACGTCCTTGAAGGTGATCTTGTTCTTGTCCCGCGCCAGCATCCGCGCCTTCGACTTGCCGAAATTCAGCGCGCCTTTTCCAGCCATGCGGATCTGCTGCCGGAAGAAGAAATAGAGCACCAGCAAGAAGAGCGCGATCGGCAGAAAGCCGACGATCATCGAGGCCACGAGATTATTGTCCGCGCGCTCCTCCGGAACGATCTTCGCATCGGCGAGCGTTGCCTGGAGTGTCTGGTTGAACTTCAGATTCACCTGCGTGCGAAATGGAATCAGGTCGTTCGGCGGCGCCTTGTCCGTGCGCAGCCAGCCGCGGATCGAGTCGGTGGCGCTGTTCGGCTCGGAAATCAATTCGATCGGCCGGTCCGCGCGGTCGCGCACGATCTTGTCCTCTTCGAGCATCCGTTTGAATTCGGGGAATGGCACTTCCTTGGCGCGGGCCATGTCGCTCTTAAACAAAATCGCGCCGCCAATGAGCGCGATCGCCACCGCGAACAGGACCACGCCGCGCCAGTTGAAATTTGGGTCCTGCGCAGGCGGCGGACGATTGCCACGGGGCGGACGATTTTCGGATTGAGCCATAAGGATAGTTTTGCCGGAAGCAGAGCGGCCTCCAATGCAGTAACGCACTTGCGCTCGCATCAGACGCCAATAGAGCGCGGGAAATTAGAGGCTAGGCACGTTTGGTCAACCCGGATCGTTCTGCGCAGGCAGCTTGCCACGGCATCGCGCTGGCGTTTACCTCACCGGACATGCCGCTTTGCCCCGCGTTCATCGTCGCAGGAATGTTGTCGCTGTCTGCCTCGTGCGCCGCTGCGGCTGAGGAACGCTGCATCGTCATCGACGCCGGGCATGGCGGGACGAGCGTGCTCGATGAAAGCAGCCCGAACAACGCCACCAGCGCGTCTGGCACAAAGGAGAAGGATCTCACGCTCGAATTGGCGCTCGCCGTTTTCACGGTCATCCGCGATTCACCCGCGGCGAAAAAGGCGCGCATCGTGCCAGTGCTCACGCGCACGGCGGATGTGAATGTCGGCATGGCGGATCGGGCGCGGGTCGCGCTTTCGCGGTCGGCGCGGGCGCTTGTGAGCATTCATTTTAACGCGAGCACGAACCACGCTTCGCGCGGGCCCCTCGGCATGGTGCAGGATGCGAATCATGGAAATCAGCAAGTCGCGCGGGATGGCGCTTACGCGAACCGGCTCGCAGATGCCGTCAGCAGCGTGACGCGGCGTTACGATTCGAAAAGTATGCGGCGCGATTTTATCACCGATCGTGAATTGAAGCAGGGCCGCGGCTCGTTTCTGTTCCGGCATTTGCGCGCCGATCCGCGCGGCCAGGGAATTCCCGCATGTTTTTTGGAGATCGAATTCATCGACAATCCGGAAGTCGAGGCGTGGCTGATTCGTGGCGAAAAGGGAAAGGCGATTCGCGCGGAGATCGCCACGGCACTGGCGGAGGCGCTGATCGAATACGTGGCGAAAGACTAATCTTTAGCCACGGCAGTTTTATCTTACTCATTCACGCATTACTCCTTAATCATTTCCACCCCATGCCACTCCACGGATTCAGCCTCATCGCCGGCGCGCTCGCGCAGCCAACCGCCACCACCTTTCGCGCCGCCAGTCCGCTCGACTCACAGCTTCTCGATCCCACTTTTCACGAAGCCTCCGACGCCGAAGCCGATCGGGCGCTGCATCACGCGAATGAAGCGTTCACGCTTTTCCGCAAAGCCAGCGCCGAATCCCGCGCCGCGCTGCTCGAAGCCATCGCCGAGGAAATCCTCGCCATCGGCGACGAACTGCTGAACCGCGCGCACGTCGAAACCGGCCTGCCGCTCGATCGCCTCACCGGCGAACGCGGGCGCACCGTCGGCCAGCTCCGCCTTTTCGCCGGACTCGTCCGCGAAGGCTCGTGGTGCGACGCGCGCATCGACACTGCGCTGCCCGATCGCAAGCCAGTGCCGAAGCCCGATCTGCGCCGGATGCTCATCCCGCTCGGCCCCGTCGTCGTCTTCGGCGCGAGCAATTTTCCCCTCGCCTTCTCCGTCGCCGGTGGCGACACCGCGAGCGCCCTCGCCGCGGGCTGCCCCGTCATCGTGAAAGCGCATCCGGCCCATCCCGGCACTTCCGAATTCGTGGGCCTCGCCATCCAGCGCGCGATCGAAAAATGCGGCCTGCCCGCCGGCATTTTCTCCATGCTCCACGGCGGCACCGCCATCGGGCTCACGCTCGTCCGGCATCCGCTCACCCGCGCGGTTGGTTTCACCGGCTCGCGTGCGGGCGGCGTGGCGCTTTGGAAAGCTGCCAACGACCGGCCTGAACCGATCCCGGTTTTTGCGGAAATGAGCAGCCTCAATCCCATCTTCATCCTCCCCGGCGCGCTGCGCGAACGCCGCGCGCAAATCGTCGAGGGATTGAAAACTTCGGTCACGATGGGCGTCGGCCAGTTCTGCACAAAGCCAGGGCTCGTCTTCGGAGTCGGCGGCGGGGAGTTTGAAAATTTCGCGGAGCAATTTGGCCAGGCCATCGCGAGCGCCGCGCCCGGCACGATGCTGCACGCGGGCATCGCCAGCGCGTATCATCACGGGCTGGATCGCATGGAAAAAGTCCCCGGCGTCGTTGCTCTCGCGATGTCCGACACCGAACCCGTCGCGACGAAAACACACGGCGAGCCCGTCGTCTTCGCCACCGACGCGCACGATTTTCTCCAGCACCACGAGCTGCACCACGAAGTCTTCGGCCCATACACGCTGCTCGTCACCGCGGGCACGTGGACGGAACTCGAAGCCGCCGCGCGCAGCCTCGAAGGCCAGCTCACCGCCACACTTTTCGCGACCCCGGAAGATCTCGCCGCCGCGTCCGATCTCCTCGCCATTCTGGAAAAAAAAGCCGGTCGCTTGCTCCTGAATCAATTCCCCACCGGCGTCGAAGTCTGCCCCGCAATGCAGCACGGAGGCCCATTCCCAGCCACCACCGACTCGCGCTTCACCAGCGTCGGCACCGCCGCGATCGCGCGATTCGCCCGGCCAGTTTGTTACCAAAATTTCCCCGCCGACGCCCTCGCGCCCGAACTCCGCGACGAAAACCCGCGCGGCATCCTCCGCATCGTCAACGGCGAATCCACCCGCGCCGCGCAGTAGCCGCATCGCGCTGCGATTCGGGGAAGAATTTTCTTGAGCATGCGACCCGTGCAGCTATTTTGCCGGACTGTTCCTGAGGACCGTTAGCTCAATTGGCAGAGCAAGTGACTCTTAATCACTAGGTTGATGGTTCGATTCCATCACGGTCCACCACTTCCTCTGGCTGGAGAGTGTTTGCGAAAGATAATCGCGGTGGCGAAACGCTGGCACTGATGGTGCTTATGGAGGTTCCCATTATGAAATCCCGCAACGCTTCCACCTCCTCCAACAGCAACCTCGACGTTTCCCGCTTCGAACTTTTCCTCAACGTCTTCGTGCGCACACCCGCCCGCGGAGCCGGACGCCGCGCGCTGAGAAAACGCTAGCCCGACTTGGCGGATTCGCGGGCAGTTGAAAATATTTTGCGGCGCAAGTCGTTGATTTTCAGCACAGGCATCCTCGGAAAACAGCCAAAAGTGGCTGTAGTGCAGACCTACCCTATTCACAGACCGCAAAAAATCG